>JAGYIG010000003.1 GCA_018402455.1 Opitutaceae bacterium | reverse complement strand
TCGCCGGAGAACCCGACATTGCGGTGATCTGTTCCACCGACGAAACCTATCCCGAAATCGTGCCCGAGATCGCCCGCGCGATCAAGGCGGCCAAGCCCCACCTTCCCCTCGTGCTGGCCGGGCTACCGCGCGAAGAGGCGGAGGTGCAGTGTTTCCGCGATGCGGGGGTCGATGAATTCATCCACGTGCGCGCGGATGTGCCGGAAGTGCTCGGACGCCTGTTAGCCGCCCTCGAAGCATAATTTTTTTACGGAACCCACCACTATGAAAAATCTGGCTGAACTGGAATTCGACGACATCGAAGTCCCCTCCTCCCCAACGGCCGCCGGGCCGTCGGTGGTGGGGGATACTTACGAGCAAATTCCCCTCAAATCACTCTACGGCGAAGCGGACCTGCCGGCCCACGAGGCGCTGGACTCCGTGCCCGGAATCGCCCCGTTCAAGCGCGGTCCCTACGCGTCGATGTATGTGATGCGTCCGTGGACGATCCGTCAATATGCGGGCTTTTCCACCGCCGAGGAGTCCAATGCCTTCTACAAACGCAACTTGGCCGCCGGACAGGCCGGCTTGTCGGTCGCCTTCGATCTGGCGACCCACCGGGGCTATGACAGTGACTATCCCCGGGTGGTCGGCGATGTGGGCAAGGCAGGCGTGGCCATCGACTCGATTCGCGACATGCAGGCGCTGTTTGACGGCATTCCGTTGGATAAAGTTTCGGTCTCGATGACGATGAACGGGGCCGTCCTGCCGGTCATGGCCTTCTACATCTCCGCCGCGCTGGAGCAGGGCTGCAAACTGGAGGACCTCGCGGGCACCATTCAGAACGACATCCTCAAGGAGTTCATGGTTCGCAACACCTACATCTATCCGCCCGAGCCTTCGATGCGGATCATTGGGGATATTTTTGCGTTCACATCGCAACAGATGCCGAAATTCAACAGCATCTCGATTTCGGGGTATCACATGCAGGAGGCCGGAGCGACGGCCGACCTGGAGCTGGCCTACACCCTGGCGGACGGGCTGGAATACCTGCGGACCGGCATCAAGGCCGGCCTCACCGTCGATCAATTCGCGCCGCGTCTTTCGTTCTTCTGGGCAATCGGCAAAAACTTCTTCATGGAAATCGCCAAAATGCGGGCCGGACGGATGCTTTGGGCCGAGATCGTCGACCAGTTTGAGCCCCAAAACCCGAAGTCCCGCGCGTTGCGCACGCACTCGCAGACTTCCGGTTGGTCACTCACCGAGCAGGATCCGTTCAACAACGTCAGCCGGACGTGTCTGGAGGCTTTGGCCGCGGTGTGCGGCCACACCCAGAGCTTGCACACCAATGCGCTCGACGAGGCGATTGCGCTCCCGACCGATTTTTCGGCGCGGATTGCGCGCAACACCCAACTGTATCTCCAACAGGAGACCGGAATTTGTGATGTGGTCGACCCCTGGGGAGGCAGCTACTACGTGGAAAGCCTGACCCACGATCTGGTGGCCAAGGCGCGTGAGCATCTCGCCGAGATCGACAAGCTTGGGGGCATGACCAAGGCCATCGAAGCGGGCATTCCCAAACTGCGAATCGAAGAGGCCGCGGCTCGCCGCCAGGCCCGGATCGACTCCGGCAAGGAAGTGATTGTCGGCCTCAACCGCAACCGGTTGCCCATCGAAGATCCTCTGGACATTCTGGAAGTCGACAACACGGCGGTCCGCGAGGCCCAGGTCGCCGGCCTCAAAACCCTGCGGGATGAACGCGACGAGACCGCCTGCAAGGCCGCCCTGCAGGCACTCGAAGACGCCGCCCGCAACCGCACCGGAAATCTGTTGGCGCTTTCCGTCACGGCAGCCCAAGCCCGCGCGTCGTTGGGCGAAATCAGCGATGCATTGGAAAATGTTTACGGCCGCTATCAGGCCCAGATTCGTTCCATCAGCGGTGTTTACCGGCAGGAATTCGGCGAGGACGAAACCGTGCAGGCCGTGCGGTCCAAGATCGCGGAGTTCGAAGAATTGGAGGGCCGCAAGCCGCGCCTGCTGGTCGCCAAACTCGGCCAGGATGGACACGATCGCGGCGCCAAGGTCGTCGCGACCGCGATGGCGGATCTCGGATTCGATATCGACATCGGCCCCCTGTTCCAGACCCCGGAAGAAGCGGCCCGTCAGGCGGTTGAAAACGACGTCCATGTCGTGGCCATGAGCTCCCTGGCTGCCGGCCACAAGACGCTGTTGCCGCAGCTCCGGCAGGCCCTGGCCGACCTCGGGCGGGACGACATCATGATTGTCTGCGGCGGAGTCATCCCCGCGCAGGACTACGCCTTCCTGCTGGCCAACGGCGCCAGTGCCGTCTTCGGCCCCGGCACGGTCATTCCCAAATCCACCCTTAAAGTTCTTGAATTGCTGCTCGATCGTCTGCCGACCTCCTGAGCGATATGAGCAAACCCTTGTCCAACCCTCCCACCATCCATGATGGCTGCCCTCAACCTCGTCCAGAGTGGGTTCCGGACGGAGCTGGGGCAGGCTTCACCACCTGGGTGATGGAAGGTGTGCGGACGGCCGGCGTCGAGGCGGCGCCGGCCAACCCGCACCCCCGTCGAAAAGTCCTCGAGGTCGAGGACTACGTCAAAGGGGTCGAGGCGCGCGACCTGACGACATTGGGCCGCGCCATCACTTTGGTCGAAAGCAACGCGCCCCGCCACCAGGAGAAGGCGCAACAGGTCCTGCAGGCATTGTTGCCCCGAACGGGCCGAGCGAAACGCATCGGCATCACCGGGATTCCCGGCGCGGGCAAGAGCACGTTCATTGAAGCCCTGGGCTGCAGCCTCACCCGCATGGGGCGTCGGGTGGCCGTGTTGGCCATCGACCCCTCCAGCACCCGCACCGGTGGCAGTATTCTGGCGGATAAGGTGCGGATGGAGAAATTGGGGCGCGATCCGAACGCCTTTATTCGCCCCTCTCCGGCCGGCGGTTCGCTGGGCGGGGTCGCGCGCAAAACGCGTGAAGCCATTATGCTGTGCGAAGCCGCCGGCTACGATGTCATCATCGTCGAAACGGTGGGCGTGGGCCAAAGCGAGGTGACCGTCCGCTCGATGGTGGACTGTTTTATGGTTCTGATGATCGCCGGCGCCGGTGATGAAATGCAGGGCATCAAAAAGGGCATCATCGAATTGGCCGACATGCTGGTCATCAACAAAGCCGACGGAGACAACCGGGTGCGTTGCATGGCAACGCTGGCGGAAATGAAGCGGGTGATCCCCTACCTCCACACCGCGACGATCGGCTGGAAAACCCCGGCGCTATTGGCCTCCGCCTTGGAGGGATCGGGTATCGGGGAAGTGTGGCGGGTGACGGAGCAGTTTTTTAGAACCCTCAAGGCGACCGGGGAGTTGGATACCCGTCGGCGGGAACAGTCGATTGAATGGATGCACGCCCTGATTCTTGAAAGCCTGCGCAGCCAGTTCTACCAACGGGCCGATGTGCGTTCCCGGCTCGACCGGGTCGAACACAAGGTGGCTGCGGGACAAATGCCGCCCTTGGCGGCGGCCCTCGCCCTGATCGATGGTTCCGAAATCGCCCCGGAAATTTTGTCATCTCCTAGATGACAAACGGTTCGGGGCGGGGGCGGGGGCGGTTCTGAGCGGGCAGGGAGCTCCGAGTAGCTGGATGGAGCCCGGAGGGTCGGGTGACCGAGGGGGGGAGGGGGCCGAGGAAGGCCGCCGGGTTGGCCCCCGCTCGACTCAGTAGAGCTTCACGTAGCTGTTGCGGCGAAGCCGTTCCAGCCAGGCCTCTTGGGCGCGGCGGGCTTCGCGGGAAATGAGGATGCGCTCGATCTGCTCGCGGACGTCGTCGATGGGCTGGATGCCGGCATACTTTCGTTCCTCGGCGTGAAGCAGGAAGGCGCCCTCGGGTAAAATGATGGGATTGGTGGTTTCGCCTTCGGCCAACGCAAAGAGGGGATCGCTGAATTCAGGTTTGAGGCCGGAGCGGTCCAACCAACCCCAATCCCCGCCACGGGCGCGGCGGGAGTCTTCCGAGACTTCGCGGGCGATTTCATCGAATTTCTGGCCCACATCCAACCGGGCCTGCACGCGGGCAGCGAGGGCGATGAGGTCTCGGTCCGTGCGACCGTCCTTGCGCTGGAATTGAATCAGACGGAGTTTGACCGCGTCTTCCTGGAAGAATTCGCGTTCATTCTCTTCGTAAAATTCCTGCACCTTGACGGGGGAGACGATGGTCGCCGACTTGCGCTTTTGGCCCCGCATGTAGCTGTAAATGATGTCTTCCTCCACCTCCCGGCGGTATTCCCGCAGGGTCAGGCCCCGGGACCGCAGGTGGGCCAAGAATTTCGAGCGATCGCCCTCGAATTGATTGATGATGTTTTCGTCGACGGCGTTGTCCACGTAGCTGGAGGGGATGCGACGCTTCTCGTCGCTGTAAAAATCCTTCACGATCAGCACGCGGTCGACCAGAGCTTGAATGGTGTCGTCTTGGAGGGCTTCGAGCCGTTGATTGAATTCCTGCTCGTTGCGGGCGGTGCGTTGGAGCTCGGGGATCATCGGCGCGATCTCTCGCCGAATGTCGTCCACGGTGATGATCTTGCCCTCGGCCACGGCGGCGATGCCATTTTGGAACCGCATGTTGAGGTTGTCCTGCGGAACCGTCGGGGCGGAGGGTTGGGCGAACAGGGTGCTGGCGAGGGTGAGGACGCCGAGAGTTACGGATGAACTGAAGTGTTTAAGGGGCGTCATGGATCGGACAGATTGTCTAGAAATGTGGCTATTTCGGTCAAACGTAGAAGGGGGGCCGGGGCGGTCAACCTTGGAAACCGGGAGCCATGCATCACCCAGTCGTCATGCCGCCCGCCCGCGCGTTTACATTTGAGTTGGTTACGAATACTCTCGACTGAAACGATCCCCTTTTGTTCCGCCCTAATTCGGATCTCGGTGATCATGAGGAGCGCGCGCACCTCGTCGCCGTAGGATCCAAAACGGTCGGCGAGGTCAGAGTCTATTTGTCGGAGATCGGTTAAGGTGCCCGCCATGGCCAATTTACGGTAGAGATCGATGCGCAGGCGGGTTTCGCTGATGTAGGCGGAAGGCAGGCGGGCCTGAATCGAAGCCACTTTGGTGAGGCCACTGGCGGCGTGTTCGGCGTCGCGCAAGGTGGTGTAACCATCCTCGTGGCGGCGCAGCGGGACGGCTCACCCGCCGTGCTGTCGCCGACGTAAACAAAATCCAGTTTGACGCTCGCCCGGATGGCCGCCGCCTGTTTCTCGCCTTTCAAGCGCGCCACGGATTGGCGGAGGAGCTGACAATAAAGCTCAAAGCCCACCCCAACGATGTGTCCGCTCTGTTGCGAGCCGAGCAGGTTGCCGGCGCCGCGCAGCTCCAGGTCGCGCATGGCGATTCTGAAACCGGCGCCCAATTGGTTATGGGTCCGCATCGCGTTGAGCCGCTCCCGCGCGATCTCCACCAGGCGGGTATGGCGGTGGAGCAGCAGGTAGGCGTAGGCTTGATGTTTGAACCGGCCCACCCGTCCCCGCAGCTGGTAGAGTTGGGAAAGGCCGAAGCGATCGGCGCCTTCGATCAGGATGGTATTGCAGTTGGGGATATCCAGCCCGCTCTCAATGATGGTCGTGCACACCAGCAGTTGGTAGGAGCCGGCCACAAAATCGGTCATGACGTTTTCCAGGGTCTTTTCATCCATCTGACCGTGTCCCACCCCGATCCGGATTTCCGGGAGCAGTTCGGCAAGGTGAGCGGCCACCACCTCGATGGTTTGCACCCGATTGTGCAGGTAGAAGACCTGGCCGCCGCGGGCGACTTCGCGGCGGATGGCATCCACGACGATTTTATCGTCGTAGGTTTTGACGATGGTTTGGATCGGGTGGCGGTTGGTGGGAGGCGTCTCAATGACACTCATGTCGCGAGCGCCGGTCATGGCCATGTAGAGGGTGCGCGGAATCGGCGTCGCACTCATGGAAAGGACATCGATGGATGCCCGTAGGTTTTTGAAGCGTTCCTTGTGCTTCACGCCGAAGCGTTGCTCTTCGTCGATGACCACCAGGCCCAAATCCTTGAATTTAACGTCCTTTTGCAGGATGCGATGGGTGCCGACCACGATGTCCACCTGACCGGCGGCCACGGCGGCCACGATCGTTTTTTGCTCTCGAGGGGTTCGGAACCGGCTCAGCATCTCCACGGCGATGGGGTAGCCCGCCATGCGCTCGCGGAAGCTGTTGAGGTGCTGCTGGGCCAGCACGGTGGTGGGCACGAGGATGGCGACCTGCTTGCCGCTCTGCACGGCTTTGAACGCCGCCCGAATGGCGACTTCGGTCTTACCGAAACCAACGTCCCCACAAATGAGTCGGTCCATGGGCTGGGCGCGTTCCATGTCGGCCTTGGCTTCGTTGATGGCCGTGAGTTGATCGGGAGTCTCGGTATAGGGAAACGCGGCTTCGAACTCATGTTGCCAGGCGGTGTCCGCGCTGTGGGCATAACCGGGCTCGGCTTCACGGGCGGCTTGGATGCGCAGAAGATCCGCCGCGAGATCGAGGGTGGAACGTTCGGCCGCTTTGCGGGCTTTGTCCCACCGTTGGGTGCCGATGCGGCCCAACTGGGGTTTGCTCTTACTCAGCCCGACATAGCGGCTGATCAAATGCGACTCCTGGAGGGGAACGTGCAGGGTGACCTCTTCGTCGAACTCGAGGGAAATCACCTCCCGATAGCCGTCCCGGGATTCGATCTTCGAGAGGCCCCGGAAGTGGGCGATGCCATGTTGCAGGTGAACCACATAATCACCTTCCACGAGGTCGGCGAAATCCAAGAGTTGATCCACCTGCGCCCGCTGCACCAGGGCCCGCGAGGAGGGCAGGGGGCGACGGGCCCGACGCCGGCCGAAAATCTCGGTTTCCGACACCACCACCAGGCCCTTGGTTTTAGCGCCAAAGGACGGCCAACTCAGGCGGGCATCCGGACGGAAGGTCAGCCGGAAGCCTTCGTTCATTTGACCCGTGGCGTGCACGACCTTGAGGCCCTTGAGCTCTTTTTCCTCGGCGATGATCTCGTCGAGGCGTTGGGCGTCGCCGGAGTTGGCGGAAACGAAACGGGTCGCGTAGCCCGCTTGCTGCCAGGCTTTCACCCGTTGGAGGAATTCCAATCGCGCCTCGGCCTCCGCGTGCAACCGGTCTTGCGCCACCAAGCCATCGCCGGGGTAGTGCCGGTGGTGCACGAGGCTTTCACAGTCCCAGGTCGAAGTCTCGGTGGCGGGCGAATCGGTCCACCAGCTGGCTTCGTCGATGTCCTGGAGACTGAGTTGCCGCTTACAGCGGGCCCGCAGGGCGTTCACGCCTTCCATGAGCTTTGGTTCGGCGGTGGCGGACAGCTTGCTGTAAACGTGTTCGAGCTCGGTTGGCTCGATGAGGACAAGGTGCGTGGCGGGCGAAAAATACTCGGCAATCCCGGTGCGGGTGACCTCAAGTTTGAGCCGGGGCGAAGCACTCAGTTTGATCGAATCGACCGCCCCGCCGGACCGCTGGGTGACCGGATCCAGGGTGCGAATCTCTTCCAGTTCATCCCCGAAAAAATCGAGTCGATACGGCTCATTGGCGGTGATGGGATAGACATCGATCAGGCCGCCCCGCACCGCGTAATGCCCCGGCGCCTCACAAAGCGGCTCGGAATCATAATCCAGCGCATGGAGTTTCTCGAGGAGCGCGTCAAAGCCCACCGCCTCTCCCTTGGTCAGGGTGAATTCGTGCCGCGCAAACTGTTCGAGCGAGGGCACCGATTGACTCAAGGCGGCCGGATGGGAAAAAACAACCAAGGGGGCGGCCTTGGCTGGCAGGGAGCGGAGCGCGCGCGTGGCGCGCAGTTTCGACAAGATACCCGTGCGGTCGGCGGATGCCGCGAAGGCTTCCCGCATGTCGGCGTTGGTCGGCATCGAGTCCGGCAGGACGCCCACATCGGGCAACGGGGACTTGAGGGCGCTGAGTTGGGCAAAGAACCCGACGTCCTCGGCCAGGTGCTCGGCCTCGGCCAGGGTCGCACAAATCACCAGGTGGACCGGAGCGGGATGTTGACTGATCTGTTCAGCCAACACCGCGCCGCGAGCACTGGAGGAGATCCCGACAAGTTGATGGATTGATCCGGCGAAAGACTTCACGATGAACGCATCTGGTCGTGGCGCCGGCCTACTCCGCTGGCGGAACCGCAGCAGCCTGGCCCGCCAGCGGGGCCGCCTCTCAGCTTCGGCGGATTTTTGGAGGGACCCCGCCGATTGCCAGTCAATTCTTCGTGGAGGTAAAGGTGAGCCTCGTATTCGCGGGCGTGGTCTTCGCCGGCGATGTGGGCGACTTCGTAGCGCAGGGCGTTGTTGCCGAAGTGGGGCTGCACCCGCTCCTGCAGTTGCCCCTTCGGGTTGGTGTCATCGATCACGGCGTGCAACCGCGCGTCGAGATCGCCGTAGAGTTTCAGGATCACCCGCTGGGCGGCGGCGAAGCCACCGTCGCGATAGACTGCGCCCAGCAGCGCTTCAAACGCGTCCTCCAAGGCGGAGTCGCGGGAACGGCCGCCGGTGGCCGACTCGGACACCGACATGCGCAAAGCCGGTCCGAGGGAGATCTCGTGAGCCAGCCGAGCGAGGTAAGCCCCGTTGGTCAGGGCGGCGCGGCGCTTGCTCAGCTCTCCCTCCCGTTCGTCGGGAAAGGTTTCAAACAGCGCCGTGGTGAGGACCAACTGCAGCACCGCATCCCCGAGAAATTCAAGCCGTTGGTTGCTGGCCGTGGTCGCGGGGTGGTCCTGCAGCCAGGAGGGGTGGGTCAGGGCCAAATCCAAGAGCGCCGGCTCCGCGAAATGGTGGCCGATCCGCTGTTGTAGGACATCCGAGGGGTCATTCATGGATCAGGAGGAGGCGCTGGAGTAGCGTTTGAGGCCGCGACGAAACACCCCGATGCCCAGCCCCAGCCAGATGAGGGTCGAACTCAGCATCCAGAGGGTGTCTCCCAGCGACAGGCCGGAGATCAGGGTGCGGGCCGGGGCGTTGCTCATCACCACCATCGGCAGTATCCACACAAAGACGACATTGGCGGCCCCGCTGAAGGCCTGCTTGGGCAGGCGGGAAAACTCGTAAAGGGTGAAATACCCCCCCTCGACCCCGCGGGTGCCAATGGTCCAGAAACTGACCGAGGCCAGCAGCAGCACGATGGCGTAGCTGATGATGAGGCCGCACGCCACAAAGAGGGCGTAGATTGCCAAATCCGCCAGCGACGGTTCGAGCCCCAGTTGCCGGACGGAAAAGACCACGATGGCGAGTGCGACCACGGTGTTCATCAGGCTGTCCAGATCGATTTTGCGGGTGGAAACCATGAACAGGGGATGACCGGGCTGAGCCAAAAAAAAGTCAAAATTGCCGGTGCGGATGTTCCGCCCCATCTCGAAGAGGTTGCTCCAGAACATGCCCATCAGGAGTCGCTGGATGAGCATCGAAGTGCCGATCAACAACAGCATTTCGTATTGGGACCAGCCGGCGATCGAGTCGGTGTGTTGGTAGATGACGGCGATCGCCGCCACGCTGACCCCCATCCAAAACAACTCCACCAGGGACCACATGATAAAATCGCCGCGGAACATCATGGACCGCACCACCGAGTAGCGCATCGAAGCCAGCCAGATTTTCAAGTAGTTGAGCATGCGATCAACCGCCCACGGCGGTGTGTTGGCGCAGCCCGCGTTGCCACAGGAATTGCGCGATCACCAGCAGGGCCATCACCCAGAAGGCTTGAATGAAAAGTCCCTGCGTCGCTGAGGCGTAATCAATGCGGCCGGTGATAATGGCGGCCGGGAAATACATTTGATAGTAGTAGGGGAGGAACTGGGAGATCCGGTAGATGGTGTCGGGCAGGAGATCCAGGGGGAATATCTGGCCGCCCAGCAGGGTTTCGATCGTCATCGACAGGATCACAAAAGATTGGATTTCGAGAAACCAGAACGTGAGCAGACCAAAAATGTAGGCGATGGTGAACTGAATCATCGCCGACATGAAGATGGCGGGTAACCCCACGATCAGACGCCACGCTTCGTCGGGAAACGTCAGGTAGGGGCCGATCAGCGGCAGCGCGAGCAGGAGGGGGACCAATGCCAGCAACCCGGACACCAGTCGCGCCGCGATGAAGATGGTGAACCGGTAGGCGAAATAGTTGATCGGTTTGGTCAGGAACTGGTTGATCAGCCCACTGCGGATTTCCTCACTGATCTCGTAGTCCTCACTGAAGGCCCCGATGAAAAACTGCAGCACCAGCAGGGTGACGAAGTAGGTGAGGGTTTGGGCCAGACTAAAGCCGCCGATCTCCGTCTCACCGCGGTAGGCGGCGCTCCAGAGGATGAACACGAACACCAAGTGGACCAACGAGAAGATGGCCCGCAGCGCGAAGTTCCACCGGTAGACGATGTTGCTTTGCAGGCCGACGTTGAAGACGTGCCGGTATTTGGCGAAGAGGAGACGCATCCGGGACAGTGCTCAGGGAGTCAGCGCGAAACGCTCGATCACCTCGACGGCCAACTCCCGGTAGGCCACCGCGCCGGATGAGGCGTTGTCGTAGGCGAAGATCGGCTGGCCAAAACTGGGGGCCTCACTGAGGCGAACCGAGCGAGGAATGAGGGTCTTGAAAATTTTGTCGGGGAGATGCGCGCGCACCTCATCCACCACCTGCTTGGCCAGGTTGGTGCGGCCGTCATACATGGTCATGATGATGCCGCCCAGGTTGAGATCATGATTGAGCCCCGCCTCCTTGATGCGGTCCACATTCCGCAAAATCTGTCCCAAACCCTCGAGGGCCATGTATTCGGACTGCAGGGCGATCAGCAGTTGATCGGCGGCGGCCAGACTGTTCATGGAGAGCATGCCCATGGAAGGGGGACAATCGATGATGATCACCCGGTAGCCGTTGCTGGCCTTGAGCGGGGCGAGCGTGGCGGTAAGCCGGCCGAGGTAGTTCTCGGATTGGGCAAGTTCGACCTCGGCGGCGGCCAGGTCCTCCTCGCTGGGAATCAAGGCGAGGTGTTCGTAGGCGGTGGGCGTGATCATCTCAAACACGCTGCCCTCGCCATGGAGGGGACCATAGAGGCTGCGGCCTTCCTGCTTCTCGATGCCGACGGCACTGGTGGCGTTGGCTTGAGGATCGAGATCGATGAGCAGGGTGTGAATCTTCCGCTCGGCCAAGGCGGCGGACAGGTTGACGGCGGTGGTGGTCTTGCCGACGCCGCCCTTTTGATTCGCGATGGTGAAAATGGTCGTGGGCATGAAATTCAGAAACGGTGCCTAAGGGGTAACCACGAAAACCACGAAAACCACGAAAAAGTGCGGACCACGGGTCAGCACTTTTACTGCGACGCTAAATGGGAGGTGGAGCCCTGCGCTCGTCTTGAGTGGGAAAGTCGGCGCCAAAGCCGAGCCTACGGCCGTCGAAACTGCCCCAACCACCGCCTGCGTGTCCTCGTTGAGTGCGGTTAATCTGCGTTTACCCCTTTTCGTTTCGAAAGGTGGTGGACCCTAGCGGGATCGAACCGCTGACCTCCTCAATGCCATTGAGGCGCTCTTCCAGCTGAGCTAAGGGCCCGGAAGAAGGGCGAGATTTCCGGTTGAAGGGGTGAAGGCAAGGAGTTTTTTACTCGATCTTCTGCGGGCGCAGGGCGCGTTGTCCGATTGCCAGCGACCGATTCAATCCTCACGTTGGCCATTTCATGTCCGCACCAATCACCCAGCCCGCCACCATCCTGATCATCGACGACGACGATGAAATTCGTTACTCGCTCGGTCGGGTTTTGTCCTCCGAGGACTTCGACATCAAGGAAGCCGCCAGCGGCGAGGAGGGCGTTTCCATGGTCAAAGCCGGACCGTTTCCGGACCTGATTTTCCTCGATATCCGGATGGGGGGCATGAGCGGCATAGAAGCGTTGCAACACATCCGGGGGGCGAATCCGAAGCAGTTGGTCGTGCTCATGACCGCTTTTGGCACCGCCCAAACCGCCATCGAAGCCATGAAGTTCGGTGCCTTCGATTACATCATGAAGCCGTTTGATCCCGCGAAGGTGCTGTCGCTCGCGGCCACGGCGCTGCAGGCGAATGCCGAAATGAAGGCGGTGGGCGACTACAAACCCACGATCAACAGCGAAGACTACAAAGAGGGCATTGTAGGGTCATCCGCCGCCATGCAGGAGGTCTTCAAAATCATCGGACAGGTCACCGCCAGCGACGTCACCGTAATGATCACGGGCGAAAGCGGGACTGGTAAGGAGTTGGTGGCCCGTTCGATCTGTCAACACAGCCACCGCTCCGGCAAACCCTTCATCGCGGTCAACTGTGCCGCGATTCCCGACAATCTTATTGAGAGCGAGCTCTTCGGCCACGAGAAGGGCTCGTTCACCGGAGCGACGACTCAGCGGCAGGGGAAGTTTGAGCTCTGCGATGGTGGCACGATCTTCCTGGATGAGATTGGCGATATGGCCCTGGCCACGCAGACCAAAATCCTGCGCGTGCTCCAGCAGGGCGATATTCAACGGGTGGGAGGCACCCACACCATCAAAGTCGACGTGCGCATCATCGCCGCCACCAACAAGAACCTTGAGGAGATGGTCGAGAAGAAGGAGTTCCGCGAGGACCTCTACTACCGGCTCAACGTGGTGCGCATCAAAATGCCGCCGCTGCGGGACCGGACCGACGACATCCCTCAGATCGTGGATTTCTGTCTGCAGAATTTGGTCAAGCAGCGCAAAACCCGCGTCGCGAAGGTTTCGCCCGAAACCCACGATATCCTGAGCCGCCATACCTGGCCCGGAAATGTGCGGGAGTTGGAAAACGTGATTTATCGCAGTGCGGTCATTGCGCAGGGCGATGCGATTTTGCCCAAAGATTTGCCCGCCGAAATTCTCGCGGCGACCGGAGACGCTGCTGCATCCACGGCCGGGCCTGGGGAAGACGGCGCCGTAGCACCGGCCAGTCGCAACCCCGGGATGGCCGCACCATTGGCTCAGGTCGCGACCTCCCGCGCGCCGCTGACCGTGGACCAGGCTCTCGATTTTTTGCACGAGGAACTGGCGGCAGGAGAAGCCCCGATCTTGGCGCGTTTGGAGGAAGAGATGGTCAAGCGGGTGCTCGAAGCGGCGAAAGGCAACCAAGCCCGGGCAGCCGAGAAACTAGGCATGACCCGCACCACCCTGCGCAAACGCATCGAGGCTTACGGACTAAAGGACTAGGGAGTGGTCCGCCTGGCGCCAAGCCGGGGCTAGTCCCACGGCGGAGAGGCAACGGCGGACGACACGGAGGTCGTCCCTCCCTGGATCGGCTGGGCGTGACCGCTGGGCGCGCCGCTGCGGTGGAGTGGGGGACGGGGAGCGGTTGGCCGTCCGTCGCTTATGGGGCCGTCAGCCTGCTGATTTTAAGCGCGAAGCCGCGAAGGGCGAAGTGAAGTAGCGAGTAGCGAGTAGTGGGTAGCGAGTATCCCGCGGTCGCGGGACCAGCGGAGCTGGGAGGCAGGGGCGGAGAGGCAGGGGGCCTTCAGCCTGATTTGAAGTGCTAAGACGCGAAGGGCGTGAAGCGGGTAGGATGGAACGAAGGCCGGGTGGACGCGGGTTTTTTTCAAACGCTAATCTGCGCTGATCCTCGCTGATGGGTTTCAAACGGTGAGGCAGTGGGTTGTTTCGGTTATTAGCGAAGATGAGCGTCGATTAGCGTTCTGCCTCGGTTCGACAAATGCCCGGAAGGGGTAAGCTGACCTGCTTTCAGCTGAGTAACTGGTCCGCCAGTCCCCAGCGAAGATTGTAGAGGGAGTGTTGGAATTCGGTCACCCGCGCGAACTCCGCCAAGGCCAGAACCGTCGCCAGGGCGGTGGGCATCACATCCGCGCGGCGGGCGGGTAGCCCGGGGATGGCCCGACGGTCAGCCAAGGCCAATCCTCCCAGTTTTTTGAGGATGGCCCCCAGTAGCTCCACGGTGACCCGCGGGGTGGTTTGGCTGAATCCCACATCCTTGGCGGCCGCCAGGATGGCGCGTGAAGTGGTCATGGTGCCGCCGGTGAAGGCGGTGGGCAGCGGTTCGCCGGTAAAGTGGAGATCGGCCTTGCGCAACTCCCGGTGCACGTGCGAGCGCACGGCTTCGGCTGCGGCGGGGGCAAACGGGCCCTTGTGGTCGGTGACAAACTTCTCCGTCAGCCGTACGCATCCCAAGGGGAGGCTGACGGCTTGGGTCAGTTCGCGTTGGGCGAAGGTGAGCATTTCCAGACTGCCACCGCCCAAATCAAAAACCCGGAAATCCTTCCAGCTGGCCATGGCCGGGTCGCACAACAAGCCGCGGCCGATCAAACGGGCTTCGTTCTCGCCGTCCAGGATCTGCAAAGGGCAGCCGGTGACGTCTTCGATGCGCTTGGCGAAAGTTGCCCCGTTACTCGACTCGCGCACCGCGCTGGTGGCCACGATGCCGATTTTGGCCGGGTGGTGCGGAGTGATCATGGCCATCAACTCGGCCACAGCTTCAAGGCCCTCCGCCATGGCGTCTTCGGTCAAGCGCATGGAAGCCCCGCTGATCCCGGTGCTGATGCGGGAGTCCAAGGTGCGTTGTTCCACGGATTCCAAGCGCCCGTGCTCGTTGCGCGTGGCGACGAGGGCTTTGATGGTATTGGAGCCAATATCAATGGCGGCGACGGTGGGAGAAGCGATTTTCATAGGGAGAAATGGGGGGGCGCGATCAGGACGACAAACTCACCCTTGAGGCTCATTTGCTGCAGGCGCTCGCTGACGGTCCCGACGGGACCCACGAGGAACGTTTCGTGGCGTTTGGTGACCTCCTTGGCGATACACACCACCCGGTCGGGGCCGAGGACGGCCACCATTTCGCCGGCAAATTTGACGATGCGATGACAGCTCTCGTAGAGCGCGATCGTGTAGTCAAAGTCCTGATACTTGGTCAGGAAGCGTTCCCGGGCGGCGGATTTGGGGGGCAGGAATCCGACGTAGAGGAAACCGTTGGTGGGCAGGCCGGCGGCGCAGAGGACAGCGGTCAGGGCACTGGCCCCGGGAACCGGCACCACCGGCAGGTCGCGCTTTCGGCAGGCCCGGGTGAGGCGAAACCCCGGATCACTCAATCCGGGGGTGCCGGCATCACAGACCAACGCGACGGATTTGCCCGCGACCAGGGCGCCCACCAAGGACTCGGCCGCGGCGGTTTCGTTATGCTCATGGTAGGCCACCATGGCGCGTTTGAGGCCCAGGCGGTTGAGTAAAAGTCCGGTGGTGCGGGTATCCTCACACGCCACGAGGTCCACGCTCCCCAGCAGCGCCCGCGCCCGTTCCGTGAGATCGGCGAGGTTGCCGATGGGGGTGGCCACCACGTAGAGGTGCCCCGGTGCGGGGGAGAGGGACGCGTTGGTGGGCACCGGATCGGACATAAAAAAATCCGGCGCATCACGGCGCCGGATTGCGAGTCAAAAACTTGGATGTGAGTTTAGCGGATGCCCGAACCCTTGCCGGTGCCCATTCCCGGGACCTGGCCTTCCCAGTTGGCGGGTCGGCTCCAGGGAATGGAGGAATCTGCTTCGGTTTGGCTGGTGCAGCCGGTGAAGAAAAAGGAACCGGCAATCCCGGCGAGGACGATAAAAAATCGAACGTAAGCTTTCATGGTCGTTTAAGGTGTGAGCGCGGCGGCATCGCCCCGGCGCAGATTTCCAGACAGGTATTCTGGTAAGACCTGCGCAATCGAATAATGGTCCGAGACTCGGCTTATTTCGACCAGAGCGAGGCTGTCCGTGCCCCGCGAGATGGCCAGCCGCTGATTGGGGCGAGCGCCGTGGTTGGAGCCGAAATTGATGACCACAAAGGCGTTCTGTGTTCCCACCCGGATGATTTGCGCGTGTTGGGACCGCCCGGCGATCAATTCCGGGTCGGTGTGATGGCGGGCAATGAATTGCTCCAATTCGCCGATGCGGGCCTCGAGATCGGCAATGATGCGCCGGTAGCGCTGAGCCTCGACTGGCGCGAGGCTGGTGGCCAACTGGGCGCGCAGAGCATCGATTTCGGCATGGGCCGCGGTGAGGTTGGCCACGGCCCCCTCCCGCGCGGCGAGGGCGGTGTTCCGGGCTTCCTCGGCCAAATCCAATGACTGTTGCAGTTGTTCAGCCTGCAAACGGGAATCCGTCAAATCGCGTTTGGCCCCGGCCAGATCCGCGTCGAGTAACCGGTTGCGATTTTCAATTTCAAGGATCCGTTCGGACGCGGTCTGCAGGTGATCGCGGGTGGTTTGGAGCTGTGCTTCCGCAGTTTGCCACTGCTGGTGCAGTTGGTTCTTGGTGTCGCCGATGAGGAAGAACAGGACCCCGGAGGCAACAGCCCCGGCCAGTGCCACCAAGCAGAGCATCAGGGTCAGGTTGCGCATCGGGGGAACGGAGGGAAGGCGACCCGGGGATACCTACGCCTGATAGGTCGTTTCGGGCCACGATTCAGCGGGGTGGCGCGTGACCTTTCCGTTGGCGGCCAGGTGCTCCAGAATCTTGAACGCGAGTTCCGCGTCCCCGGCGACGGTGGTGGCCAAGGCCTCCGCGGTAAAGGCTCGATCGGGCGCGGCCGCGAGGGCCGCTTGCAGTTTACCCTTCAAGGCGATGACGCCGCCCGCGGCTTTCTTGCCGGCTTCAACACCGGGTTGGTGGTAGGCGTTAATGCCGATCATCGAGGCGTAGAGCCCCACGACCCGTTCGTAGAGCGCGATGAGCATGCCTACGGTCCGAGCCGACACGTCGGGCACGGTCAGGGTGACCGACCAGCGGTCTTTCTCCGAGAGCGCATCGCGGGTGCCGAGCAGGAAGCCTTGCAGAAAATCGCCGGCGGTCACGCCCTGCTCGACCTCAATCGAATCCCCCTCGCGGTCCTTGAGGACTTCGATGAAGGTGACAAAGAAGTTGTTCACCCCCTCGCGCAGCTGCTGCACGTAAGCGTGTTGGTCGGTCGATCCCTTATTGCCGTAAACAGCGATGCCCTGATTGACCACCTGGCCGGCGAGGTCGAATTCCTTGCCCAGCGATTCCATGATCAGCTGCTGGAGGTAGCGGGAAAAGAGCAGGAGTCGGTCTTTGTAGGGCAGCACCACCATGTCTTTGGTCCCCTTGCCGTCGGTGGCGAACTGCCAGGCGAGGGCGAGCAAGGCCGCCGGATTTTGGGTCGTGACCGGGATGCGCGTGACCGCGTCCATCTCCGCCGCGCCCGCCAGCATCTCATCGATGTCGAGGCCTTGTAACGCGGCCGGGAGCAGACCGACGGCGC
This sequence comes from Opitutaceae bacterium, assembly GCA_018402455.1. Classification (GTDB taxonomy): domain Bacteria; phylum Verrucomicrobiota; class Verrucomicrobiia; order Opitutales; family Opitutaceae; genus Actomonas. Next base: position 135,201 of record JAGYIG010000003.1, on the reverse strand, counting down.
AGAGTTCCGACGTGCGGCCACCCACCCAATCCCACATGGGGAATCGCGCCAGCCAGCCTTCCGCCGTAGCCACCTCGTCGAGTTTGGAGCCCTCACCGGTGACCGCGACAAAGTGGGCGGCGGGAGTGAGTCCGGCCGCGGTGAAGGCCGCGGCGGCTTCGAGCATCCCGTTGCGGGTTTCCGCGGTCCCGCCGGATTTGGAAATCACCAGAGCAAGGGTGGCGGGGAGTTGATCACCAATCTGACCGAGCACGTAGTCCATACCGTCCGGGTCGGTGTTGTCGAAGAAGTGCACCGCCATGCGATCGCGGCCGGGTTGGCCGAGGGCGTGGTGCACGAATTGCGGACCCAACGCTGAACCGCCGATCCCAATCACCAGCAACTGAGTGAACCGGCCTTTGGGACCCACGATGTCGCCCTCGTGGACTTGGCGGGCGAAGGATTTGATCGCCTGAAGCGTCTCCGTGATGGCGGATTGCAGTTCGGGCGAAGGCGCCAACTCCGCGTTGCGCAGCCAATAGTGTCCCACCATCCGACCTTCGTCGGGATTGGCGATGGCGCCGCTTTCGAGCGATTGCATGGCCGCATAGGCGGCTTGCAGGGAGGCCTCGTGATCCGCCACGTAGTGGTCCGACCACGGGAGGCGACTGAGGTCGAGCGACAGTCCGAGTTGCGGAAAAGGGTGGTGGTGTTGCTTGAAGCGGTGCCAGGTCATGATGGTTCGATAAAAAGGAGTTACGGGCAGAGGAGCAGACAAAAAACGGCGTAATCCGTTAAGATTACGCCGCGAGAAGGGATTGGCGAAACGTGGGCGGGCCTCGAACCTCAGAGGTTGAGGTATTTGTCGGTGACTGCGCCCTCCGATGCGCTGGCGACGGTGGCGGCATACTTGGCGAGCACGCCGCGAGTTTCCTTGGGCGGACGGGGCTTATACGCGGCCATGCGCTGGGCGTATTCGTCGTCAGGAATCAGGACACTGATAGTATTTTTGACCGCGTCGATTTCGATGGGGTCGCCGTTTTGCACGATTCCGATGGGGCCGCCCTTGGCCGCCTCGGGGGTGATGTGGCCCACATCGAATCCGTGGCTGCCGCCGGAGAATCGACCGTCGGTGATGAGCGCGACGTCCTTGATGAGGCCGCGGCCCGCGACCGCACTGGTGGGCGAGAGCATTTCCCGCATGCCGGGACCGCCGACGGGGCCTTCATTGCGAATGACAACCACGTCGCCCTTCACCACATTGCCCTCGAGGATGCCTTGGAGCGCCTCCTCCTCGCCTTCATAGACCTTGGCAGTGCCCTTGAAGTATAGGCCTTCATTGCCGGTGATTTTGCCGATCGCGCCATCGGGTGCGAGATTGCCCCGGAGCACGCGCAGGTGAGTCTCTGGTTTGATCGGGTCATCCCACGGACGCATGATATCCTGTTCGGTGGGGTAGGCTCCGTAGGGTTCCACCTCGGCGAGGGTTTCGGCGAGGGTCTGGCCGGACACGGTGAGGCAATCACCATGGAGCATGCCGCGATCCAACAGCATCTTCATCAGGGGCCGAATGCCACCGATCCGGATGAGGTGGCTCATGTTGTATTTTCCAAACGGCTTAAGGTCGGCGAGCAGGGGGACGCGCTCGCCGATGGTCTTGAAATCATCGAGTTCCAAATGCACCTCGGCGCAGTGCGCGATGGCGAGCATGTGCAAAATGAGGTTGGTCGAGCCGCCCAGCGCCATGGTGACGGTAATGGCGTTTTCAAAAGCCTCCCGGGTCATGATATCGCGGGGGCGCACCCCTCGGTTGAGCATCCCCATCACGGCTGCCCCGGCGCGTTCGCAATCCTCTCGCTTGGCTTTACCGACCGCCAGTTGCGCGCTGCTGTTGGGCAGGCTCATGCCGAGCACTTCGATCGCACTCGCCATGGTGTTGGCGGTATACATGCCGCCGCACGATCCGGGGCCGGGAATGGCACACTCCTCGACCTCCTTGAGGGCAGCGGCGTCGAGCTCGCCTTTGGCGTGCTTTCCCACGGCCTCAAAAACCGAAACGATATCGAGGGGTTTTTCCTGGTTGGTGTCGGAACGGCCAAAGCCGGGGAGGATGGTGCCGCCGTAGATGAAGACCGCCGGGCGGTTGAGTCGGGCGATGGCCATCAGGGCGCCGGGCATGTTTTTATCGCAGCCCCCAATACATACGAGGCCATCAAACCCCTCCGCCGCCGTGGAGGTTTCGATCGAATCGGCAATTACGTCGCGGGAAACGAGGCTGTAACGCATCCCCTGGGTGCCCATGGAGATGCCGTCGGTGACGGTGATGGTATTAAAATAGATCGGTTTGCCCCCAGCCGCCGCGATCCCCGTGCGGGCGTGATCGCTCAGCTCCCCCAGATGAACGTTGCAGGGGGTCATGTCACTGGCCGAAGAAACGACCGCGATCTGCGGCTTCTGGAAATCCGCATCGGTAAATCCGACGGCGCGGAGCATGGAACGGGCGGGGGCCCGGTCGTTGCCATCGACAACAATGGAGGAGTGGGGGCGGTTCGATGGAGTGCTCATGGTCAAGGAAACCAAATGAGCAAAGGAGCGGGCGGCGGGCAAGGGATGTTTTTCGTCGTTGCTTCCACCGGGTGGGCGGGCGGAAATCGCGGTTCCCGATCGCATGGCCTTCCATCTTCCATCCGTCCTTAAAGCCCTCCTGTTCTCTTCCGGACAGCCCTTGACCATCAAAGAGATTCAAGCCGTCTTCGCGCGCTACCATGATCAGCATGCGCCGCAATCACCCGAGGACGAGCCCGCTGCCGGCGTCATCGAGGACCCGGTCGATGCCGCCGAACCCCCTGAGACCGAACCTGCCACCGCGACCGAGGTGCCCACCTTGGTGACGGCCGCGCAGATCCGCGAGGCGATGGAGGAGGTGTCCGGACAATTGGAGGCGGCTGATGATGTCTACCTGCTCGACGAAAGTGCCAAGGGCTATCGTATCGTCACCAATCCGGCCTTTGCGCCCTGGGTGCGGGCTTTGCGGGACGAACCCCCGCCGGCGAAATTGTCGCCCTCCTCGCTCGAAACGCTGGCCGTGGTGGCGTATCGCCAGCCGGTCACCCGCAGCGAAATCGAGGCGGTGCGCGGCGTCTCGGCGGATGCCGGGCTGAATAAGCTTTTGGAGCGCGAACTGATCTACATCACGGGACGTGCCGAATTGCCGGGCCGGCCGCTGCAGTATGGCACCACCGACAAATTTCTGGAGTTCGTGGGGGTCAAGTCCCTGGTGGAACTCCCCGCTTCGGATGTATTATCGCCCCGGCAAATCGATGAGTGGCTCAATAATGCCATGAATCCGACCACGCCAGGGGATGCCGAGATGGGGTTGCCATTGGAGGAGGGAGAGGGTGAGTCTCCCATGCAGGACGAAGCCCACATCGAAGTCAGCGAGCGGGCCTCCCCATCGGATGCGGCGAGTCAAGACCGGGCCGGCGTGAGCCCGGTGGCGGGGAAAGAAACCGACGATGACGCGGCGCCCACCGACGAAGCAAACGACGAGGCGGCCCCCGATGAACCGCCCCCCGCGGAGGCCCCGAAGCAACCCTAGCAGTTTCCCATGAGCGACGCCCTCGAACCCATTCGTCAGGAGATTGACAAACATGACCACGAGTTGGTCCGGCTATTGAATGCGCGGCTCACCCTCGCGGCGGAGATCGGCAAGCTGAAGCGCAGCAGCGGAGGTTCGATCTATGCCTCCGAGCGGGAAGACAAGGTCCTGCGCAAGGTCTGCGATTTGAATGAGGGGCCGATCAAGAACGAGGCCCTCCAGGCCATCTACCGGGAAATCATGTCGGCCGCCATTGCCCTGGAAAAACCCACGGCCATCGCCTATCTCGGCCCGGAGGCGACCAACACCCATGCGGCGGCAATCAAGAAATTCGGCGCCAGTGTAGCGTATGAACCGCTGCCGACCATCGCTGACCTCTTCACCGCCGTGGAAAAAGGCGAGGCCGACTACGCGGTGATCCCCATCGAGAATTCCACCGAAGGCAGTGTGCGGGAAGCGTTGGATAATTTTGTGGAAAGCGACCTGAAAATTGTGGCGCAGATTTATTTGGAAATTGCGCATTGCCTGATCGCCAACTGCGCGCCCGAAAAAATCACCAAGGTCTATTCCAAGGATCAGGCGCTGGCGCAGTGCCGCAACTGGTTGCACCGTCATTTGCCGCACGCCCAATTGGTGGATGCCCCCAGCACTTCGCGGGCGGTCGAAATCGCCCGCGATGAACCCGGTGCGGGAGCCGTCGCCGGGGAATTGGCCGCGCACCACTACGGGGTCCCGATTATTGACTACAACATTCAGGACAAATCGGACAACACCACCCGGTTCTTCGTGCTGGGCAAGCAACCCGCGGGCGCGGTCGGCAACGCCCGGGACATGTCGAGTTTCCTGATTGCGCTGGGGGACCAGGCGGCCTCCCATTCCGGAGCCTTGCTCAAGATGCTCATGCCGCTGGCGGAGCGCGGGATCAACCTCTCAAAAATCGAATCCCGGCCGAGCAAAAAAAGACCGTGGGACTACTACTTCTTTGTTGATGTCTCCGGCCACTACCACGACGAGAACATGCAGTCCGCGCTCCAGGAGCTTAGTCAGTTTTGCCCGATGGTGAAGTGGCTGGGCAGCTACCCGGTGGTGAACTGATCCCGGATGATGTCGCGCGTGCGGGTCGGATTCATCGGGGCAGGCGGCAACACCCGGTTGCGGCATCTCCCCGGGTTTGCCCGTCTCGCGGAAGTCGAATTGGTGGCCGTGGCGAATCGGACGCGCGACTCCGCTCAACGGGTGGCGACCGAATTTGGCGTCGCCCGCGTGGCCCACGACTGGCGCGAAATCATCGCGGCGGACGACGTCGATGCGGTTTGCATTGGCACCTGGCCCAACACCCACGCAGCGATGACGCTGGCCGCGCTGGCGGCCGGGAAACACGTGCTGGTGGAGGCGCGGATGGCGAGCTCGTTGGCCGAGGCCATTGCCATGGAAGCCGCGGCGCACGCGCAGCCGCATCTGGTCACCCAAATCGTGCCCTCACCGCTGACTTTGGAAGCGGATGACTTGATCCGTGAGGTGGTGAACTCAGGTGCCTTGGGGGAGCTGCGAGGGATCCGTTCCGATTACGCCACGGCGGCGACGCTGGATCCGCACGCCCCCCGGTCATGGCGTCAGGATTTCAGTATCAGTGGAATCAATACGATGGCGTTGGGCATTTGTTACGAGCCCCTGCGGCGATGGCTCCCGGGCGATGCCCTGGTGCGTGGGGCCCGGGCGGACGTGCTCACGCCCTGGCGGCGCGACGACACCGGACGCCGGCAAAAGGTTGAAATACCGGAGCGGCTGGAAGTGGAGGCCGCGTGGGGCGACGCTCGCCTCACCATGACGCAATCGACCGTGGAGCCCGGGCCACCGCGGTGTGGTTACGTCTTGGAGGGGTCCCGGGCCACATTGCACTACGAGGTGAATGAACGGACCCTGTCCCTGCGACCGCACAACGGGTCCGCCCAACAGATTGAGATTCCGCCGCTACCGGATGGCGGGTGGGCGGTGGAGGAACAGTTCGTCGCCTCGATCCGCTCGGGGGCTCCGGTCACGTTGACCGATTTCGCCGCGGGCGTGGGTTATATGCGATTTACCGATGCCGTCTGGCGAGCGTGGTCATCGCCCTCTACCTAACGCGGCACATCCCGACTACCCGTAAATGAAGTAGATCAGGCCAACGACGCTGCCGATGCCCACCACGGCAAGGGCGGCGAAGATGATCCAACAGCCGGTCTTGGAGATCGGTTGATCGCGGCGCTCACCGCCGGCCTGCTCCGTCCATTCCTCCAAAATTGCATCCGGATCCGCGGCGAGGGCGGGCGAGGGGGGCGGGACCCCTGCGGCGCGGGTCGGATTCGCGGGGACAAATGAAGGGGGGGAGGGAGTGGCTGCGGGAGTCGGAGTGGGAGCCTCCGAGGTTGGGGTGACTCCGAGGCGGACTGCGCGTTGGATCTCCCGATCCAACCACGCCAAATGTTCGGCGACGTTGGCTCGTTGACGGCGAAGTTGTTGCAGCCTTTCGGGGTCAGACACGGGGTGAAGAATCGGAGTTGCCGGCGGTCTCGCCAAACAAAAAGCGCCGATCCGGTAGGAGCGGCGCTGGAGGGAATTGAAGGGCGAAATGGCCTATTCGGCCACCACGCTCACGCTGCGGTGCAGCTTGTCGAACTCGACCGTGCCCGGTTTGAGGGCGAAGAGCGTCCAGTCGCGGCCGAGGCCGACGTTTTTACCCGGACGGAACTTCGAGCCGCGTTGGCGAACGAGGATGTTGCCGGCGATGACCTTTTGGCCGCCGAATTTTTTGACGCCGAGTCGCTTGGAATGACTGTCGCGACCGTTGCTGGTGGAACCTGCCCCTTTTTTGTGTGCCATGAGTGATTATCTCCTAGGTTGAGCGTTGCGGAAGCTTAAGCGCTGATGGATTCGATCTTGATGACCGACAGCTCTTGGCGATGCCCGCGTTGCTTGTGGTAGCCTTTGCGCTTTTTCTTCTTAAATACGATGACCTTGGTGCCGCGCTTGTTTTCAAGCACCTTGGCAGTGACCTTTGCTCCGTCGAGGGTGGGGGTGCCGAACTTGAAATCAGCGCCTTCACCGGCAGACAGAATCTCCGTAATCTCAACAGTAGCACCGGCTTCCGTGTTTGGATACCGATCTACGGTCAGGATATCGCCCTCGCTGACGGCGAACTGCTGGCCTTGGGTTTTGATGGTCGCTTTCATGTGTAAAAGGTCGAACTAAGATGTTTACGGTAGGGGCAGGCAAGTCCGATTTTTGACAAATACCACTCGCGTATCCACGGCGGTTTAAATCATTCCTGCCAGCAAATGGAAAGAGTAACGGAATCCGAGGTCAAAAACTGGTTCGAGCTCGAGTCGGTTTTGGCGCATTACGAGGCGGCGACGATCAATCTGGGATTGTGGAATTCCGAGGAGAGGGTGCTCCGGCGGGTGTTTCGACCCGAGGAGACGCTGTTGGAGGTGGGTTGTGGGACGGGGCGCATTTCGCTGGGGTTGTGGGAATTGGGTTATCGCCGCGTATTGGGCACCGATTTTTCGCGAGCGATGGTGAGCAAGGCCCGGGAGTTGGTCGGAAAGCTGGAGTATGCCGTGCCGTTTCGGGTCGCGGATGCCCGCCGGCTCCCCTTTGAGGACGGCATGTATGACGGGGTGATTTTTGGGTTCAACGGCCTCATGCAGATTCCCGGGCGGGCCCAGCGTCGTCAGGCGCTCGCCGAGATGCACCGGGTGGTGCGAGCCGGGGGGAAGGCGGTTTTGACCACCCACGATCGGGCCGTTGGTGCGTCGCCGGGTTTTTGGGCAGAGGAAACCAAGCGATGGGCTGAGGGCACGCAGGACATCCGCTTGCACGAGTTCGGGGATCGGATTGTGGCATCAGACCATGGACCGATTTACATTCACATTCCCGCTCGCACGGAGGTCGTCGCCGACTTGGAAAGCGCTGGATGGAAAATCCTAGAAGATGCGATGCGATCGGAAATCGGGCCCGAGTCATCCGCGGTGGAAGACTTCGCGGTCGATTGCCGCTTTTGGGTGGTGGAAAAGGCCGACTAATCGGGTGGAGGCCTCAGCTTACCTCATGCTGATATTTTTATTCGTGCGCCGGAGGGGAGCCCGCATCGCTTTGCGCGAATTGGGCATCATGCGCCGGGACATGTTCAATCAGCAGCGCCATGGCGGTGCCCACAGGCATGCGGACCTCGAATTTAAGCGGTAGTCGGAGTTCGTCGTCGGATATCCATACCCGGATTTCGCCTCCGTCCTCAAACATGCCCTTGGGCTCTTCGGGCATATGGGGCACGATGAGCAGGGCGTCGCGCCGCCCAAGTGGCGTTTTGATCTGAGTGCGCTTTTCCACCCTTATCACCAAGTCATACAGTTCGTCGTCGAAGTAGACGGGCACGGCAAATTCCTCGCCCAAACCGATGTCCCAGGACCGCGTCTGCATCAGGGTGGTCAGAAAATCGAAGGCTTGAGCCTGCGGGATGTCCAACTCGAGCGATCTGGCCGGGCGCAGATGATCTTCGTAGCGGGCTTTCATCTGCTCGTAGTCGAGCGTCATGGTGGCCTTGGTTTCCTTGCTCGCGGTCTCGGTCCAAGCTTCAGCTCGCATCAGGCGCCCGGCGGCCGGATCGTACAGAAACTCCCCCCAGCCATCGAAGCGATAGAGTGCGCGAATGATCCCCTCGGTGGCGGTATGGCTCGTGATCCGGGTGTAGTTGGCCGTCGAATCAGGATCGATGTCGGCCTCAATCTGCAGCGAAGCCGCTTTGCGGAAGGGCCCCCACGCCAGTCGGTAGGTGAATTTTTCTCCGGGCTGAATGGCCAGAGGGGCCGCCGGTAAGGAGACACTCAAGCTCATGAGACCAAGCAAGGGTAGGAGGTGACGGCGACGGAGCACAGTTTGGTGATACGGACGAACGCCCGGGAGTCAAAGGGGGACGGAATACGAATACACCTTGGAACGGAAGTAAGCGCGGGGGTTCCCGTCCTTTAAAATCCAAGTTCCAATTGGTTGTTCTGGCCCAAGGCCCAGGCCTCGCGTCCCCTTCGCCGCAGATCGGCGGCGAATTCGGCCGCGAAGCCGTGCACGGTGTAAACACAGGCGGGGTTAACCCGATCGACGTATTCGAGCAGTTCAGGGTAGTCGGCGTGATCCGACAGGGGAAAGGCAGCGTCGGCTCCCACTCTAAAACGGTAGGATTCGTCCAAGGCCCAGCCGGAGAGGACCGCCAAGCGTCGGGGCTGGGGGAGCGCGGAGAGTTCGCCTTTGAGGGCCTGGGTCGGGGCGATGATGGTATGACCGGCCGCCAGGAGAGGAGCCAGACTGGTGTAGGGCGGAAAGGTACACCCCAGTGCTTCATACGCCCGGGTCACCGCCTCCACCCGCGGATGCAGCATAATGGGTAACTTGGCGTCGTGCAGATGGTGAAGAATCTCTTGGCTGCGCCCGAGGCTGTAGCCCAGCAATACCGGAATCTGACCCGCGGTGATGGCGTCGTGGCAGAAGTCGATTACCTCGCGCATGGTGTCGGCCGCCGTGGGAAAACGGTAGTGCGGGCGGGCAAAAGTGGTCTCCATGATCAGCACATCGGCAGGCGGAGCGGCGCAGGGCTCGGCGGTGCGGGAGGGGCGGGTTTTAAAATCGCCGGTATAAAGCAACCGCCCGAAAGCGGAGTGCTCGATCAACACCTGGGCGGATCCAAGAACATGGCCGGCGGGAACCAGGGTGGCGGTGGCTTGCGGGGTTAGCCGGATGGGTTCATCAAAGTCCACCGCCCGAATAGTCGGGCCCAACCGCGCACCGCGAGCAGCGATGAGCTTCGCGGTTGGGTGGGTGCAGATCACTTCATCATGCCGGGCCACGTGGTCGAAATGGGCATGGGAAACCACGGCCCGGGGAGCCGGATGGGGCGCGTCAAGGTGCCACCCCATTTGCGGCAGCCAAATCCCGTTGCGCCGACGAACCTCCCAGCCCGCGGTGCTCACCTCGCTCCCATGACCATAAGGATGAAGCCAATGATGACCGCGATCCCGGTGGCCCACCAATACCACGGCAACTCCCGCGAGGGCGGGTTGCCGGAGGATGCTCCCGCCTCGGCCCCGTCTTCATCGGGAAGATCAAGCCCACCGTAGATGTCCAAGTCCCGCCAGCCCGTGTGTTCGTCGGCTCCACATTCCGGGCAAGCCCGCGATCCGGCCGGGATTTCGGCCCCACAGTTGGCGCATTCGGGAGGAGACTCTGGCATGATCAAGCAACCGGATTTTTCGCTCAGACCGAGAGATATTTCTGCCGCGCCAACCGCCACGCGGTGACAAAAAAGGCCGTGAGCGGAATGGCCAGAATCATGCCCAGAATACCGTCGAAGGCGGTGCCCCAAAAGAACACCGCAAAGATGATGATCACCGGATGCAGGCCCGTGCGTTGGCCCATGATGCGCGGCGTCAGAAACCAACCTTCAATATTCTGCACGAGGATGAACACCGCTAAGGTCAAGGCGACCAATACCCAACCGCCTTCGGTTTGAAAGAAGGCCAAGGGCAGGGTGAGGCTGAGTCCCACGATCGTCCCGAGGTAGGGAATGATGTTCAGGATGCCTAGCGTGAGACCAAGAATGAGGGCGAATTTCAGGCCGATGGCCCAAAAGCCCAAGGTCAGCAACAGCCCCATGATCAGGCCGATGAGGAGCTGGCCTCGAAAAAAGGATACGACGATATCGATAAAATTCTTCACCAGAAAGACGATGTCCTCCCGCACCTCTTCGCCCAAAAACGTCAACTGACGGCCGAGTCCCTTGGTGGGGTCACGGTGCGAGAGCAGAAAGAAAAACAGATAAATGGGCACAATCGCCAGTGAGGCCACAAAGCCGAACACGCCCATGGCGCCGGCCCCCGCCGCCTTGAGGGACGGGATCGCTCCGGATAACAGGTCCCGCAGCTCGCCCGTGAGGGAATGAAATGCACTCTTGATCGTTTCGTTTTCGGAGTAGCGTTGAGCCACCTCGACCCAGGCCGGATAGTTGGCTTCCACCACCACGCGGGCACGCTCCCAGCCGATGGGCACGAATGCGATAAAGTCGAGCAGCTGACGTACAATCGCGGGGATAATCAGCAGGAGAAATCCACCAAAGGCCAGCCCGACCAGGGTGTAGAGCACGACGACCGAAGCGATCCGGGACATCCGCAAACGCTCCTCAAGCAGCGCGACGGCGGGTCGCATGACCAAGGCGGCAATCCCGGCTGCCGTGATGGGCCAGAGCACACCGGAAAAATGCCCGATGAATTGGGCCAGCAGACCGAAAGTTATTCCGAGCAGCCAAAGGATGACGGCCAAGGAAACAAACCCAATGGCGAAACCCGCCAGTTTCCGTTGGCGTTCCGTCAAAAGGCGAGGGGAGGAAGCGGCCGAATCCGACATGGGGAAAACACAAGCAACCAGGTTTCAACACGCCAGAGTAAAACGAACCCGCCTTTGCTGGGGGTGAACCGGGAAACCTTCAAATATGCGCTTGCGCTGCCTCTTCAAAGGTTTCTTGGTCTTCGTTCCTCGATGCACCCGTAGCTCAACTGGATAGAGTGCTTGACTACGAATCAAGAGGTTAGGGGTTCGACTCCCTTCGGGTGTACCACTTTGAAGCCCGTGTTCGCTCCGCGACACGGGCTTCGTCGTGGTTGCGCCCTGCCGGCCGCCTCGAACGCCCTAACGGGTTAGGGTGGCGTGACGACGACCGCTCGGCTTCGGGGCGGACCTGGAACACGGGCCGGAGGCCGACCGCTACGTGATCAGTGCGCGTAGGCCAGATACGTCATCCGTGATACCCGTCCGGTGGCGTTTCACTTTAAAAAAGCGGGAACGACGACGAAGCATCCGATCAAGCTTATCGGTCAACAGGGATACAGCCTTGTGGCATTCGTCGGTGGTGACGGTGGCATTCATGTCCGGTCCGGGGATTTCAATATGGCCCTTCGCCGTGAACCGATGTCCCGGATCTTGGCGGGCATCGAATTCGATTTCGACGCGCACCCGGTTGATGCGTTCTTCATGCCGAAACAAGCGGTCCGCTTTTTCCTGCACGAAAGTTTTAATCGAGGGTGTCAGGTCCAAGTGGATGCCGGATACGATGAGTTCATTCTCACGGATATCATTCATTTTATTTTGTTTCCTTTTGGGTTGATTGACCGAAAAAGTCCGAAGCCGCCTCGAGCCGACCCTCCGCATGTCCTTTCCCCTCCGCCATCCGTTTCCCTTCGCATCGGTCGTCCTGACCGGCGGATCTTCCGGAATTGGAAAATCGTTTATCGAACACATCGAAAGGCTGAACCCCGACGTGCCGATTTGCAACCTTTCGCGGCGGTCCCCGGAGGGCTTTTCAGCTGAGCTTAAGCGCCGTCAGGTCACGGTCGATCTCAGTGAAGTAGCTTCTCGTGCGACGGCGATCGAGCAGGTATTAGAATTTCTTGAAACTGTCGGGCTCACTGGCCCCATTCTGTTGATTAATAACGCCGGGTTCGGCCGCTACGGCGAGTTCCACCGGAGTGATGCCGCCGCCGAGCGGGAAATTATCGAGGTCAACTTGAACGCGGTCATTGATCTGACGGCGGGGCTGATGCCTGTCCTGCTGGAACGCGGGGGAACGGTGATGAATGTCGCATCCGTCACCGCCTTTCAACCGACCCCGTTCATTGCAACCTACGGGGCCACCAAGGCGTTCCTGCTGCATTGGGGATACGCCCTCCGGCACGAGCTTCGCGGCACGGCGGTCCGGGTGATGACGGTATGCCCGGGCTCGACCCAAACGTCATTTCACGATCGGGCCGGCATGCAGGTGCGCGGTCCGACCTCAAGGCTGGCCCAGACCCCGGATCAAGTGGCGGCGGCAGCGTTGGTGGCATTGGCTCGCGAGCGGGCTCACGTCGTGACCGGTTGGAGCAACAAATTCATGACCAAGCTGGCGACTTTCTTGCCGTGGGGATTGGCCACCCGTCTGAGCGGGGCGATCCTGTCCCACCTGCGTCGTGCTTAATTTCGAGCCAAATCCCAACCCTTGATGATCCCAGAACGCCCCTACGGCCCGTGGCCTTCGCGTCCGGTCAAACAGGATCGGGTGGTCCTGATTCCGCCCGAGGTGTTGCGCACGTGGATCGTTTTCGAGGATGAGGATCTGCTGGTGGTCAATAAAACCGGCGACGTGGTGTGTCACCCTTCAAAATTCGGCCCCACGTCCAGTCTGGTCGGAGCCGCTCGTGAATACACCGGATTGGAAATGGTGCATCTCGTTTTTCGGTTGGATCGAGAGACCAGTGGGATCGTGGTCATGGCCAAAAACCCGTCGATGGCGAGTCGCTTGCAGCAGGCGATGCAGACCCGAAAAGTGGGCAAGCGGTATCTGACGGTGCTCACCGGTGAGTTTACCCATGCCGTGGTGGTGGATCAACCGCTGGGGCCGGACATCAACAGTCCGGTGCACGTGCAGGACACCGTGCGGGCCGATGGCAAGTCGGCTGTTTCCGAGTTTCGTCCGCTCCTTGCCCGGCATGGATTCACTGTGGCCGAAGTCCGGCCGCACACCGGCCGGAAACACCAGATTCGGGCGCACGCGTTATGGTTGGGTCACCCCGTGGTCGGTGACAAAATTTACGGACCGGATCCGCAGCACTTTCTCACCTTTATCGAGGAAGGGTTCACCCCGGAACTCGCGGAAGCACTGCTCCTGCCGCGTCAGGCCCTCCACTGCGCGGAGATCGATCTGCGACCCGCCGGGGTGGATCGGGTTTTTCGGGCTGACTTGCCGAACGACCTGCAAGGCTTCCTGCGGGACAGGCTGGGTTGCGGGGACAAGTTTCGGATGCCGGACGCGGTCAACGGTTGACCCCACATGGCAGGACAGTGCTTGCGGCGAGCGCACCGGATCGCCTTTTTCTCCGCATGCTGATTGATATCTTAAGTTTTACGGTGATCCGCTGGGGTCGCTTGCTGGGGGCCACCGTGATCGCGATGGGGGTACTGAATGCGGGAGGAGCATCGGCGGACGTCGATCTACTGCGCAGTGCCTTCATCCCCAAAAAGGAAACGGGATCCGACCAGTTTATCGCCGAAAATCCGACTTATGACGGTCGCGGGGTCATCATTGCGGTTTTTGATACCGGAGTGGATCCGGCGGCGAAGGACCTGCAGGTCACCACCACCGGGGAGCGCAAGATTGTCGACATCATCGATGGTTCCGGAGCGGGGGACGTGAAAATGTCGGACCCCCTCGAACCGGGGGAGGACGGATCCTTAACCGGAGGCACCGGGCGGGTGCTGGTGCTACCGGAAGGCATTACCAATCCGACAGGACAGTTTCGGGTGGGGATCAAACCGGCCAAGGAACTTTTCAATCGTCGCGTCCTGGCTCGCTTGGAAGAAAACATTCAAACGCAGTGGGACGCCAAACTCAGCGTCACCCGCCACGCCGAGGCCGCACAAGAAGACGAAGCGTTGGTTGCGGCCGAGGCGAAGGCGCCGGACGATCGGACCCGCGAGGAGCAGAATCTCGTCGCCTTGGCCCAGGCCAAAAAGGCGTTGGACGATGCCTACGCCAGCTCCGGGCCCGGGGTGGTCTATGACTGCGTGACCTGGCACGATGGCGACAACTGGCAGGTCGTCATCGATACCAACCGCAATGGCGACCTGACCGATGACGTGATACTGCGACCCTATGGGGTGGCCGGGGAGTATGCGCGGTTTGATGCCATCACCAACGCCACCTTTGGGGTGCAGATTTACGAAGAGGGTCGTCTGCTTTCCATCGTCACGACCGGAGGTGCCCATGGCACCCACGTTGCCAGCATCGCCGCCGGCTATGATCCGGCCGATCCCGCGCGCAACGGAGTGGCTCCGGGGGCCCGCATTCTTTCCGTGCAAATCGGCGATGTCCGCGTAGGCAGCAGCGCCTACGGCATTGGCGAGCGGCGGGCCTTGGCGGCGGCGGCGAGCTACGGCGTGGATGTGACCAACATCAGTTTCGGCGGATCCAGCACGAATCAGGATGGCAGCGATTTGTTCTCCACCGTCATGAACCGACTGGTGGAAAGTTATGACATTCTCACCGTCATGTCGGCCGGCAATGAAGGCCCGGCGCTCAGCACCGCGGGCAGTGCGGGAGCCGAAGCCGATTTTGTATTGGGCGTCGGGGCTTACGCCAGCGCCGAGATGGGCAAAATCCTCTACTCCACAATCAAAGACAGTCCGGACGCCGCCCTGCAGTTCACCAGTCGGGGACCGACGAAGGACGGCGATATCGGAGTGGACATCATGGCCCCCGGCGCGGCATGGGCTTCGCTTTCAGCGGAAACGGTCAGTGCCGCTGGCATGTATAACGGCACCTCCATGGCGTCCCCCTCTGCTGCGGGCGTGGCGGCGTTGGTGATCAGCGCCGCCAAACAAAATGATCTGAATCCCCGACCTGCCTTGATGCGCCAGGCGTTGATGCTGGGCGCGACTCCGATTCGTGATGAAGCGGTTTTCACCACCGGAGCCGGCATGGTCCACGCCGGCGGGGCCTGGGCCAAGTTGCAGCAACTGGCTGATCGCCCTGAGTTCGACCTTTTTTACGAACGACGGGTTTCGGGCGGCACGTTTATGGATCAAGGCCGCGGTGTTTATCTGCGGGAGCCCATCAACGACCGGCGGCGGAAGTTCAGCGCGGACATCGGACCGCTGTGGACCGAGTCGACTGACCTGCCGAGCCGGGCGGCATTCGAGGCGGATTTCACCCTGCGCCCTGCGGACGACTGGATCGAAGTGGCGGACTTCATGCACATGGCCAACGGCCGGGAACGGGTGCGGTTCATTGCCAATCTACCGGAGCAATCTCCCACCGAAAAAACCAACGGCGGCATTCTGACCAGTCGCATCGACGGTTTGGTTGCGGGGGCCGAGACCTTGGGACCGGCTTGGTCCTTGCCGATCACCGTGGTGCGGCCCGCCGATCCGGCGATTTTCGATAAGGGCCGGCATCGCACAACGATCAACCTGAGTCCGGCCGTGACGGCGCGGCGGTTTTACCACGTGCCCCCAGGCGTGCAGAAATTACACGTCACGGCCAAACACCGAGCGGAGGACCCGATCATGCGAGGATTCATGATTCAGGTCGTCGCCGTGGGAGCGCAGACGCCCTACAGCGCTTACCAGACCGAAGCCTACGCCTGGCTGGAAGAAGGGGACGAATTCTCGGCCGAGGCCGAGGTCCTGCCCGGATCGGTGGTGGAGGTGGCGATTAACCAGTTCTTCACCTCCGTCGGCCCGGCGGAGCTGGAGTTGGAGCTCGAGTGGTTCGGGGTCGGAGTTGCCTCCAACCCCATTGTCGTTGAACCCAACCAGACTTATCAGCCCATCGAGTTCATCCCCCCCATGGACCTCGATGTTGCCGTCGAAGCCAAACTCACCGACGCTGTTATGGTGCGGCTGCCCCGAACCACCGAACTCTTCCATTCCGACGAACGAGGGAAGCGGCCGGCCACCCCCATGGTGGCCGAGGAGAAGTTGGACCAGGATCTCCGGCTCACTTACGAAGTCACTTTCGAAAAGGCGACGTCGGCCAAGTTGTGGTTTCCGACCGACTACGACGCCTTCGAAGGCTTTTCAGGATGGCGTTATCGCGTCGTTCACGAATCGGGCGCGGTTTTGCACCAGAGCTTTGGCGGCCCCCGCGGCGAGGTCGACTTCCCCAAGGGGAAATCGACCATCGTGACGGAACTCTCCACGCTGTTCCCCGGCATCCTCGAGAACATGAAAACCCTGCCGCTGCGCTTTTCCATTCCCCTGAAAGCCCCGCTGACCCTGCCCATCATGGCCCGGGAAAAAGATATATTCCACGGTGGCCCGGGAGGCACCATGAACCTCGTCGCCGATCGTCAGGAAATCATCTTTCTGAAGAACACGGCCATGGAAGCGGTCAAAGATTTGACTCCAAGTCCGAGCTTTTTGAGCGGCGAACTGACCTTTAAGACGGAAACTGACGATGAAATCACGGCGGTTCCGCTGCGCTACCTCGCTGGCGAAGTCCCGAGCGCCGTCACGGATCAAGATCCGAAGTCCGCCCCGGCGGACGACCTTAAAACCCCGACTGAAACCTTGGCCGACTCGGTCTACGATCTGCAGCTGGCCTATGTGCGCGAGCACCGCTTGTCGGTGGACGCGGAGATCGTCGAGCGCCGCACTGCTCTGCTGGACGCGCTCGCGGCCGAGCGGCCGGACGATCCGGCAATCCTGATCGAACGCGCAACTGAAGGCGCTATCCTCGCCGGCCTCGCCAGTGAGCTGTGGGGCAAGCTCCCCAGCCCGGAGGCCGGGGAGGAGACAACCGCGACCGATGAGGCTGACGCCGGTGCCCCTGAAGCCAACCCGATCGAAAAAAGCATTCCGGCGGAAGCAGAGATTCTGGCTTGGCTGGACCAAGCGGAGGCGCTCGCCGATCCGGAAGGCGTGAGCCGCTTTTTCGGAGCCAAGCCCGTGGCCTTGCCCGGTGACCTTTCGGCCCGGGATCAAATTGCCGCGCAGGAAAAAGAGTGGACCCGGCAGCGTGAAGCGTTGGCCACCATCAACCGCCTCCGCACAGACATTCATCGGGGAGCCGGTCGCATTGACGAGGTTTGGCAGAGTTGGGCGGAATTGCAGCGGTGGGAAACGGAACGGAGTGAGGACTCCACCAAGTTATTGGCCTCACTTTACCGCGCCGCGGATCTGGTTGGACTCGCGCTGGAAACCCTTAATGAGCAGATCGCCGACGATCCGATGAATGCCGACCTCCTGCAGCAACGCATCGAGCTCTATCGCGAACTCGGGTGGGAAGATCATGCCGTGGCGGCGGAGCGCCTGCTGGCAGTGCGCTCGGCCAATTTGGAGCGTATTAAAGTGCTGTGAACCCGCCACCGCCAAAAGGCGTGACCCCGAGTTAAGAGAGATCGAGATAGGCACGGCAGGCCGTGCTCAGAGCAGCCACATTCGCGGCAATACGATCCGGCATCGCCTGCGGACTGGGGGTTTCGAAGGTGAGGCAGTGATCGCTGTGGTGCCGGAAAAGGTAGATCGCTTCCGGCCAATGCTCCCGCAAAGCCGGGTCGCTTTCGGGGCGAATGATGCCTGGTTCATCCACGGGGCGCCCATCGATGACCTCGCCGGCCTCGATCGGCAAATACTCCGCAGCGGTGGCGCGAATCTGTCGCGAGAACCCAGGATCGATTTGGCGGCTGAGCTCGTAGTGGTAGAACCCGACCGCTTCCCAGTCCTCGTGCAGGCAGACCGCGAGATCGAAGCGAGGTTGGCGACGTAGCCAAGCCACATGGGAACGCACCTCCGGGGCTTTTAGGCTCAGGTAGTCACGGTTCAAATCGATCCCGGTGGCGTTGTCGCGCTGATGGCGGCTGAAGCCGGTGGGATTTATCATGGGGACGAGAAACCAAGTGGCCCGATCGTCAAAAACTCCCTGCTGACAAGCCGCCAGCAGGGCTACGGGGGCCGCCGGTTCGTCTCCGTGCACGCCGGCCGAAACGTAGATCCGAGGGCCGGGGCGGCGGGCACGGCGAGTGAACGCCAATAGCGGACCCCACTGGATCTCGCCTCCATGGCCTCCCGGAAGCCGGGGAGGAGCCGCGGTGGTTCGAAACCGCCACCAGTTCGGGCCGGATCCAGCGGGCAGGTTTTGACAGCAGGCATCGGTCAGTTCTTGCTGCCCGATCCGGTCACACACAAGGCCGCGTTAATTTTTTCCATCATGTCCCAAGTCCGTGTTCGTTTCGCTCCCAGCCCGACGGGGTTCTTCCATATTGGCAGTGCCCGCACCGCCCTGTTCAATTGGCTCTACGCCCGCCACACGGGGGGCAAGTTCATTTTGCGCATCGAGGACACCGACCAACAGCGCAACAGCGACGCATTCCTGGAGGTGATCTATTCCAGTCTGCGGTGGTTGGGACTCGATTGGGACGAGGGACCCCACGCCGGGGGCGATTTTGGCCCGTATCGGCAGAGCGAGCGGGGAGAAATCTACCAAGGTTACCTGCAGAAACTGCAGGACACCGGCCGACTCTATGCCAAGGACGGTGCGCAGTGGTTTAAGATTTCCGGTCAGCCCCAGATTATTGAGGATGCGATTCGGGGCCGCGTGGAGCGCACCGAGGAGAAGGACTTTGTGGTGGTGCGCTCGGACGGGAGTCCGGTATTTCACCTCGTGAATGTGATTGATGACATCACCATGGGCATCACGCACGTCATCCGGGGAGAGGATCACCTTTCCAACACCAGCAAACACACCGAGTTATTCAAAGCGCTGGGGGCGCCGTTGCCCACCTTTGCCCACATCCCGCTCATCCTCAGCCAACAGGGTTCCGGCAAGATGTCCAAACGCGATCAAGGTGCGCTGATTGGTGAGTATCAAGAAAGAGGTTACCTCCCGGAAGCGGTGATCAACTTCCTCTGCCTGCTCGGTTGGAATCCCAAGGATGACCGGGAAAAGATGCCCCTGGCCGAGGTCGTCAAGTTGTTCGACTTTGCCGGCGTGAATCAGAGCAACGCCCGTTTTGATGACCGCAAGATGGCCCACATGAACATGTCCTATCTGCTGGAGCTGCCCCCGGCGGACTTTCTCGCCAAAGCCCGGGCGTATTTTTCCCGGCAGGAGGCCCCGCGGGCCGTGATGGAGGCCGCCGATGAGGCCTACTTTGCTGAAGTCATCGCGATCAGCCAGCCCAAGGTGAAAGCCATCGAGGAGCTGCCGGATTACACGATCTACTTCTTCTCGGAAGCGTTCCCGTGGAATGCCAAGGCCATCAAGAAGACGTTTAACAAGGGCGAGCCACTGGCCCGTTTAGCCGAGTTGAAGGAGCTGCTCGCGCCCATGGATTCATTGGATGACGAGACCGCGGTCGAAGAGGCCATCAAGACCATGGCCGAAAATCTCGGCAAAGGCTTCGGCGATTACCAAGCGGTGGCCCGGCTGGCCGTGACCGGCACCAATGCGGGTCCGGGACTCACCCAGATCTTTCGGGTGCTCGGCAAGGATCGCGTGCTCGCCCGGATGGAGCGTTTTCTAGCCCACCCGCCAACCGGGGAATCATAGGTCGGCCTTGATCCGAGCAGGCTCGCGGTGATGGGAAGGAGTCAGGCACACCTCGCCCGCATTCGTCTTTCGCCGCCGGGCGGCTACCGAATCACCTAGCTGCCGCGGATCAAGAAGGCTTTAAAAACGCCCGAAGCCAACTAACGTGGATGCCCGTTTTTTCGGAACTTCTCGATCAGGAACCGGGCTTCCGCGAGCAGGGCTGCGGGAGCGATGGGTTTACTCATGGCCGAGTGTGCCCCCATGCTTTTGGCCATCGTGAGGTAGTCGGTGGCCCCGATGCGGCCTCCGCCCGAAACCACGATGATGGGTAGATGGGGATGCGTCTGCCGCACGGCCATGATGGTTTCCAAACCCTCCATCTCGGGCATGATCACATCCGTCACCAAGATATCCACCTGCTCGCACTGAAGCAGTCGCAGGGCCTCGCGGCCGTTTCTCGCCAAGAAAACCTCCTGCTCGTGGGCCTCCAAGTAAGCGGATTGGACCTCAAGCAGTTCCTCGTTGTCGTCGACTAGTAGGAATTTCGGCATGGAACTCAGACTCTGAGTCCAAGGGTCTTAACCAACGGCAATTGAATTGCGACGCCGGAAATTACTTACTTGGCCCAGGTGTCCCGCAGGGTGATC
This sequence comes from Opitutaceae bacterium, assembly GCA_018402455.1. Lineage (GTDB taxonomy): Bacteria > Verrucomicrobiota > Verrucomicrobiia > Opitutales > Opitutaceae > Actomonas. The sequence goes on along the minus strand of JAGYIG010000003.1, from coordinate 114,893 downwards.
GTCCGGTTGTAGACGGGGCGACCGGTCGAGGATTCACCCGGGTCTTTGGTGAAGTAGCCCAAACGCTCAAACTGAAAGACCTCGCCTGGAGAGGCGTCCTGCAAAGCGGGTTCGAGCTTGGCCGTTACCGTGACCAATGAATCGGGGTTGAGGCACGCCATAAAATCTTCCTGTGCCCCGGGCTCCGCGACGGTGAACAAGCGGTCGTAGAGCCTCACCTGGGCCTCAATGGCATCCACCGCGCTGACCCAGTGGAGGGTGCCCTTCACCTTCTCGTCGGCGTTGGGCTCGCCTCGCCGGGTCGTCAAATCCGCCGTCGCATGGACCTCGGCGATCGTGCCGTCGGCGTTTTTGATGACCCCTTCACAGGTGATGATACAGCCGTATTTCAGCCGCACTTTGCCTCCCGGTTTGAGTCGCCGGAATTTGGGCGGAGGGATCTCGGCAAAATCATCTTCCTCAATATAGACCTCCCGGGTGAGCCGAACGGGGCGATTGCCCCGACTGTCGTCTTGGGGGTGATTGGGCGCCGAGCCCTCAAAGGACTCATCGGCGGCGAGATTGGTCAGGACCAGCTTGAGCGGGCGCAGCACGCCGAGGCGACGGGACGACATCTCATTAAGATGATCGCGGACGACTCCTTCGAAAACGGCGGCCTCGGTCAGGCTTTCGAATTTGGTGATGCCAATCCGGTAGGCAAACTCGCGAATGGCGCAGCCGCGGGGATGCCCCGCCGACGTAGCCCGGCAAGGGTGGGCAGCCGCGGGTCATCCCAGCCGGAGACGGCGTTTTCGGCGACGAGTTTCAGCACCCGACGTTTGCTGAACAAGGTGTAGGCCAGGTTGAGGGGCGCAAATTCGATTTGGCGGGGCCGGGTTCGCGGCAAGTCCAGTCCCTGCAAAAGCCAATCGTAGAGCGGCCGATGCACTTCGAACTCAATGGTGCAAAGGGAGTGGGTGATGCCCTCGAGGTAGTCGCTGAGGCAGTGGGCAAAATCGTAGAGCGGATAGATGCACCAAGCGTCGCCAGCCTGATGATGGGCGACATGGCGGATGCGGTAGAGCAGGGGATCACGCAGCCAAATGTTGGGCGACGTCATATCGATCTTCGCCCGCAGGGTTCGGGCCCCGTCGGGGAACTCTCCCGCGCGCATGCGTCGAAACAGGTCCAGATTCTCCGCGACGGACCGATCGCGGTGCGGACTTTCCCACCCCGGTTCGGTCGGGGTTCCGCGATAGCGTTCGGCCTCCTCGGGAGTCAGGTCGCACACGAACGCGAGGCCTTTCTGGATGAGTTGCTCGGCGTAGAGGTAGAGTTGCTCGAAATAGTTTGAGGCGAAGAAAGGCGCCCCCTCCCCGGCGTCGGTGGGGCCGGCATAGAAGTCCTCCCGTCCGTCCACCGATTGGCGGACGGGTTTGGCGCCGGGGGCCTGCAGACCGAGGCGGTCTTCCGCCCAATCACCAATCAGCCACCGGATGTCTTCCGTGATGGAGTCCACAAAATGGGTGTTCTCCTTGGCGGGGTTGGTGTCATCGAAGCGCAGGTTGCACCGGCCTTGGTTTTCGACCGCGATGCCAAAGTTCAGACAGATGGACTTGGCGTGACCGAGGTGCAGGTAGCCATTCGGCTCCGGGGGGAAGCGGGTGACAATGCGGGGGGTGCGACCGGACGTGATGTCGGCCGCCACGATGTCGCGAATAAAATCCGAAGGTGAGGGAGCGCGGGTCGGCTCAGGAGAATCGCTCATGATGTGGGGGTTTGCCGCGGAAGTTTTACTCAGGAGGTCGTCGCCGGGAATGGCGCCGCGGTGGCGCCATCGACTTTGGGGACGAGGCCCTCGGCCTGCATTTCTTTCAGCACGCCGCCGAGGTAGGGGATGAGTTGCTTTTTTCGACTCACGATACCGGGCATGTCAAAAATATCGTCATGCTCGACCGAAGGGTAGGTGATGCGGGACATGATTTCGGGGTCGCCATCGGTCAGCAGCAGCGAGTTCTGCGTGTTGATGTCCGTCACGAGCAGACAGGCGAAGACCAGTTGTTCATCGCGCCGCTGGGCGCTCAGGGCCTGAGCCAGTTTTTCGGCGTGCGGCCAAAAGTTGCCGAAGCCCAGCTCCTCAACCTGCGAGACGGCAAACTTGATCCCATCTTCATCGTAAACCTTGCGGTCGGAGTTGATCACCTCCCGGGCATCGTTGCTGAGAATGATGGAGCCGGACGCAAAAATTTCGTTGGCCAGTTCCGCGGAGTCCACCCCGGCGATTTGGGCGAGCCACTGCAGGATTTCGGCGTCGCGTTCGGTCGAGGTGGGGCTGTTGAGGTGCAGCGTGTCTGAAATGATGCCGCTCATCATGATGCCCGCGATGTTTGGGGTGGGGGAGAGGCCATGCCGGCGGAATTGATCCGCCACGATGGTGCAGGTGGAGCCCACCGGCTCGTTGAGAAACAGGATGGGCTGGGCGGTGTTGACCGAACCCAGTCGGTGGTGGTCGATGATCTCGATGATATCGACCTGATCGGCGCCGGCGACGGCCTGGCTGAGTTCGTTGTGATCCACCAGCACCAGCCGGCGTTTGATGGGACGCAAAACGTCCGTCTTGGTGAGAATGCCCACCAGCCGGCCGTCGTCGCTGAGCACCATGAACGCGGTGGCGGCGGATACCGCGAGTTTGCGGCGAAGATCGGAGAGACGGGCTTCGGGACTGAGGGAGGAGAACTTGGATTGGACCAAGGACTTGATGCTGGAGGCGGAGCGGATGGCCCACGCGGTGGTGGCGGTATCATAGGGCGTGCTCAGAACGGACACGCCCGCGGCGGCGGCCTGCGCCACCACCTCGTCATCGATGGGCAGGTTCCCAGTGATGATGAGCGCCCGCACCCCGTTTTGGATCGAGCGCTGCTGAATATCCCAGCGGTCGCCCACGACCACCAGCGACCGATCCGACGGAATGTTTTCGTCTTTGGACACCTTCCAAAACGAACGCACGTCCATGGCCCCAATCCGCACAAAAAGGTCTTCCACGGCTTCGTCGTTGCACGCGGTGAGGACCCGGGCCTGCAAGGCCACGGCGACCTGTTTGATGGAGGTGCAGACGCGGCGCATTTCCCGCGGTTCGCGCACCTTCGGAATAAAGGACCCGCCGAGATCGAAAATGGAGACCTGCCCTTTCACGTAGCGTTCGGCACTGACGACGGGCAAAATGCGCACGTCGTGGCGGTCGATGAGCTCGAGGGCCTCCGCGCAGGTGGCATCCTCCCCAATGGTCACCACGTCCCGAATCATCACGTCGCGCACCCGCGGCGCGACGTCGCTGATGTAGACCGGGGCGGGCGTGTTGAATTTCGTCAGAATCGTATCGATCCGGGCGTTGGTGTTGCCACAACGCGCGGCGACAAACCCTTCCAGCCCCTGGGCTTTTTTCAGCTCCGCATAGGCAATGGCCGAGCACACCGCATCGGCGTCGGGGTTGCGGTGACCGATGATGTAGGTCTGGTGGGCAGTGGCGGCAGTCGTCATGAAGATGGTAAAGGAAAACCGTTAAGCGGAGTGCGACGCCAGTAAAACCAAATTGCCATGAAAAAGCCCCGCCACAATCGGGGCCAGGCGAAGCGGATCGATGCGGGAGCGCTCTACGGGCCGGATTGCGGGCTGGTTCCGTTCGGGCTGGCGATACCGTTGGCCGAATCCTGTCCCAGGATTTGGACGGCTCCGGTGCCGTTGGTGCGGTTGGGCACGGCTTGGCGCAGGTTGGCGGTGGGTCGGCCGGAGTTGCCGATCAAAGCACCCTCGAGGGAGGAATAGAACTCAACATTGCCGCCCAGAAACACGACGTGGCCCCCGATCTCGCCATATACGCCGCGATTGGGGTCATCTTCGGAAGATCCGGCTTCGGACCAGGTTCCCGCGGTGGTGAGACCGCGGGTAAAGGCCAACGGGGTCGTGGCGGGGTCGCTTAACCGGAGGCCGGAAACCACATTGAACGAGGTCGTCCCCAACGCCGTGAATCCGGCCTCCAACGTGGGAGGCGTGCTCACGGTGGGATCGAGCACCAGCAGAGGCACGGCGGTTTGATCCACCGCGGCATCGAGTTGGGAAATTAACAAAGCGGGATCATTGAAGCCTCCATAGCGGGCCAATTGGCCGAACCACTGCCAGTAGCGTTGATTGGAGCCCGCCACCGACCGACTGGCTTGTTGCGGATTCGGCAATGCGTCTCGGTTGTCCGCGCCGTAGATCAACGCCGCTTTGCCCAATTCCCGCAAATTGTTGGCATCGACCGCCCGCTGAGCGGTCTCGCGAGCCTTGCCGACCGTCGGGATAATGATGGCGGCCAAAATCCCCAAAATGGCGATCACCGTGAGCAGTTCGATCAGCGAGAAACCGGCAGGGGAACGGGTCGATTTGTTCATCAGCGAAGTGGCTTGAGCCTGCCCGCGACGGAGCCCTCGACTCAAGCAGAAAGTCTGCCGGCGAGCTGGACAAAGCCTTGCCGGCCTCCGTATACGTTCGCACTCATATGAAAATTTATCTGGACGGCCAACTCGTTGAAAAAGCAGATGCAAAAATCTCCGTGTTTGATCACGGGCTGCTGTATGGAGACGGCATTTTTGAAGGAATTCGAATTTACGACGGAAACATCTTCCGGCTGGACGAGCATCTGGAGCGGTTCGAGTTTTCGGCTAAAGCGTTGCTGTTGGATCTGCCGTGGAGCCGGGCGGAAATCAATCAAGCCATTTGTGACACCTGCCGGGCCAATGGTCTCCGCAATGGCTACATCCGTCTGGTGGTCACGCGAGGAGTGGGCGACCTCGGACTTTCTCCCTCGAATTGCCCCCGCCCCTCGATCATCGTGATTGCCGATACCATTGCGCTCTATCCACCGGAGCACTACGAGGTGGGGCTGAAGATCGTGACCGTGCCGACTCGCCGGACGAATCCCGCGGCGCTGAGCCCCGCGATCAAATCGCTCAATTACCTCAACAACATCATGGCCAAAATGGAGGCCCAGCAATACGGGGCCTTGGAAGCGATCATGCTCAACGATCAAGGGCTGGTCGCCGAATGCACGGGAGATAATGTCTTCATCGTGCGCAAGGGGCGCATCTACACCCCCTCGGCTCAGCAAGGGGCCCTCAAGGGGATCACCCGGGATGCTATTTTCGATATTGTGGAAGACCTCCAGATCCCCATCGAGGAGCATGAAATGACGCGCTACGACATCTGGAATGCGGATGAGTGCTTCCTCACCGGAACCGGCGCTGAAGTCATTCCCGTGGTGGCCCTAGATGGCCGTCAAATCGCCGATGGCAAACCCGGCTCGATTTTCAAGCAGGTGCTCGAGGCTTTCCATCACCGGGTGCGCATTGAAGGGACCAAGCTCTAGGCCAGCGCTCCGCCGCAGTCATGGCACCATCCGGGTCATTCCGGCACAGTTGAGCCGAATCGAATCGGCATTTCGTCTCGGTTTTCCGGCAATAAAATAACCCCTCGCAGGGTCTTGCCTCTTCCGAGACTGGTGGCATGGTGTATGCACTGGCGGTTGAGGCGTTTTTCGGCCGAAACCGCCTGATTTTGGACTGATATAATTTTAAACCATGGCAAGCCCCCTGAAATGCGACTTATGCGACAATCAAGCGACCGTTCACCTCACGCAGATCGTGAACCACAAGGTGCACAAGGTCGACCTGTGTGAAGCCTGCGCGCAAGCCAAGGGGGTGACTGACCCGAGTGGGTTTTCGTTGGCCGACCTGCTCTTGAAAGCCTCCCTCAACCCGGAGCCCCCGGCGGCGTCGGGCTTACGCTGTGCCCGGTGTGGCTTTGTCCCGGAAGACTTCAAAAAGACCGGTCGATTTGGTTGTCCCCACTGCTACGATACCCTGACGGGCCTCGTTGACCCCATGTTGGAAAACATGCACAAGGGCACCCAGCACTCGGGCAAGGTCCCGGAGCGGGCGATCGCGCGCAAGTCCCTGCAGGATCGGCTGTCCACCCTGGAAACCAACCTGCAGACCGCGATCGAAGCCGAACGCTACGAAGACGCCGCCAAATTTCGCGATGAAATCCTCCAAGTGAGGGAGGCCGCCGGTCTGCCCACCCCATCCGCCTGATGTCCTCTGATTTCAAAAAAATCATCAGCGCACCAGCGGAGTTGACCGACAACCGGGAGTCCAAGTGTCCGGTCGTCCTGATGACGCGGGTGCGACTGGCGCGGAATCTGGCGGACCACCGGTTTCCGGGGCGGGCCGACGCCGCGGAACGGCAGGACGTGCTGCGGCAATGCCAGGAATCGTTGAGTGAGACGCCCGGGCTGAAACGCAGCACCAGTGCGCGGATCGAAGACTTGAGCCCGGCCGAGCGTTTGCTGCTGGTGGAGCGCCATTTGATCAGCCGGGAATTGAGCGGGACCGGAAAAGGATCCGGGGTGGTTATTAATCGCGACCAGAGTATCTCGGTGATGGTCAACGAGGAGGACCATTTGCGTATCCAAGTCCTACGCACGGGCTTCCAGTTGCGCAAAGCTTGGACCACCATCGATGCGCTGGACAGTGCGTTGGAGCAGAGCCTCAATTACGCCTTCTCGGCCAAGCTGGGCTATCTGACCGCCTGCCCCACCAACTTGGGCACCGGTCTGCGGGCCTCGGCCATGATGCACCTGCCGGCCCTGGTCATCGCCGGACAGATGGAAAAGGTGGTTCGGGCCGTCAATCAACTCGGTATGGTGGTTCGCGGTCAATTCGGCGAAGGCTCCGACGCCAGCGGCAGCATCTTTCAAATCTCCAACCAGACCACCTTGGGCGAAACCGAAACCGTGATCATCAAGCGCCTGCAAAACGTGCTGAAATCGATTGTGGAGCACGAGTTGAACGCCCGGGACCGGTTGCTGGAAAACGACCCCGCCAAACTCCCCGACAAGATCGGCCGCGCTTTTGGTGTGCTCAATCACGCCCACCTTATCAGCTCGGCCGAAGCCATGAACCTTTTGTCCCTCGTGCGTCTCGGGGTGGATCTGGGGTATTTCCCGGAAGAGCAGCGGGTGGGTATCGACCGACTTTTCATCGAATCGCAACCCGGCCACATCCAGCACCGTGCCGGTCAAACAGAGATCGAATCAGACGAGCGGGACCGACTTCGGGCGGAACATCTCCGCTCCGAATTTGCCAAATTCTCTACTCCCGTTTATGAGCCCTCACGGAAGCGATTAAACTGACCCGTCTTCACCCCCTAATTTCATGAATAATTTCACACCACGCGCTCAACAGGTCCTCGCCTTGGCCCGCAAGGAAGCGGATCGATTCAATCACAACTACGTGGGCACCGAGCATATCCTGCTCGGGCTGATCAAACTCGGACAGGGGGTTGCGGTCAGCGTTCTCCAAAAAATGGGGCTGGACCTCGAAACCGTGCGCGGGGCGGTGGAAAAACAGGTCGGCACCGGCACGGAATCCAAGACCCAGGGCAGCATTCCCTACACCCCGCGGGTGAAAAAGGTGCTGGCGCTCGCCGGCAAGGAGGCCAAGGCCCTCAACCACAGCTATGTCGGTACCGAACACATCCTGCTCGGTCTGCTCCGGGAAGGCGAAGGCGTGGCCGCCCGGGTTTTGAAGTCTCTCGAGATCGACATCGAACGCACGCGCAACGAAATCCTGCGCGAGCTCGACCCCCAGTTTTCCGGTGGCGAAGAGGACCCCGGAGCCGAAGAGGCGGGCACTCCGTCGGGGCGGGGCGGCAGCGACGGTGACAAGAAGGAGGTCAAAACCCCGGCGCTGAAGGCCTTCGGCCGCGACCTTACCGAGTTGGCCCGAAAGGGCGAGCTGGATCCCGTGGTCGGCCGCAAGCAGGAAATTCGACGGGTGATTCAAATCCTGTGCCGTCGCACCAAAAACAACCCGGTGCTGATCGGGGAAGCCGGGGTGGGCAAGACCGCCATCGTCGAGGGGTTGGCCCAAGAGGTCATCAACGGGATCGTGCCCGAAATCCTCATCGATAAAAAAGTCATCACCCTCGACCTCGCTTTGATGGTCGCCGGCACCAAATACCGCGGTCAGTTCGAGGAGCGCATCAAGGCCGTGATGGACGAAATCAAACGCGCCAAGAACATCATTCTGTTCATCGACGAACTCCACACCATTGTCGGTGCCGGGGCCGCCGAAGGCGCGATGGATGCCTCCAACATCTTCAAGCCGGCCCTTTCCCGCGGGGAACTGCAGTGCATCGGCGCCACCACGCTCAATGAATACCGGAAGTATATCGAGAAGGACAGTGCGCTCGACCGTCGCTTCCAGTCCGTCAAAGTCGAGCCGCCTTCCGTCGAGGACACCGTAACCATTCTGAAAGGCATCCGCGGCAAGTATGAGGAGCATCACAAAGCCATCTTCACCGACGCATCGCTCGAGACGGCCGCGAAACTTTCGGATCGTTACATCACCGGACGCTTTTTGCCGGACAAGGCCATCGACGTGATGGACGAAGCCGGAGCCCGGGCGCGGATCTCCTCGCTGAGTCGCCCCCCCGAAATCGAAGCCCTCGCCCAGGAAATCGATGAGGTCTGCAAAAAGAAGGAAGACGCCATCGCCAAGCAGCATTTTGAAGAGGCGGCCCAGTTTCGTGACACTGAAAAACAACTGCGCGCCAAGCAGGAGCAGGTCACCGAGCAATGGAAAAAAGACCGCGAAGAAACCAAGATCAATATCGACGATGAGTTGATGATGCAGGTGGTTTCGGACTGGACCGGGATCCCGCTCAATCGGATGGAGAAAAAGGAAACGGAGCGGCTGCTTAACCTGGAGAATGAAATCCAGAAGGTCGTGATCGGACAGGAGATCGCCTCCGTGAGTATCGCCCGGGCCCTCCGCCGTTCCCGCGCCGACCTGAAGGACCCACGTCGTCCGATCGGCTCGTTCATGTTTGTCGGGCCCACCGGGGTCGGCAAAACCGAGACCGCCAAACAACTCGCCGCGCAAATGTTCGGTAATCAGGACGCCCTCGTTCAGATCGACATGAGCGAATACATGGAGAAGTTCGCCGTCTCCCGCTTGGTCGGTTCGCCTCCCGGCTATGTGGGCTATGAGGAGGGCGGGCAGCTGACGGAAGCGGTGAGGCGGACCCCTTATTCCGTGATCCTTTTCGACGAGGTCGAAAAAGCCCACCCCGATGTGCTGCAACTTTTGCTCCAAATTCTAGAGGATGGCCGTTTGACGGATTCCCTCGGTCGCCACGTCGATTTTCGGAATACAATCATCATCATGACCTCAAACGTTGGAGCGACCTTGCTGCAGCGCCAGACCTCGATGGGCTTCACCGCCGCGACCGGAAGCTTCAGTGATCGGGAAGCCATGCGCGAGAAGGTCCTGGAAGAAGCCAAACGGGTGTTTAAGCCTGAATTTTTAAACCGGATTTCCGACATCATCTTTTTCCGTCCCTTGAACAAGGATGATTTGGTGAAGATTGTGGAGATCGAGGTCGCCAAATTTGCGGAGCGACTGACCGTCCGCAACATCACTTTGGAATTCACCCCCGAGGCTAAGACCCTGCTCATCGACAAGGGCTACGACGAGAAATACGGTGCCCGACCCCTGCGCCGAGCCGTCGAGCACTACCTCGAGGATCCCCTCGCCGAAGCCATCATTCGTGGCACCGTGAAGGATGGAAATCCGGTCAAGGTCATCTGCAAGGACGACCGTCTGGAATTCGAAGAAATCGAGCCCGCGGAACCGGCCTCCCCGGCCGAACTGAACTTCGCATCTTGATCGGAGCGCCTGGATTGTAGCCCCAGCGGCGAAAACGCCCCGCTTCCGCGGGGCGTTTTCGTTGGATTCCTTTCCCCGGCGCCGGACCCTCAGCCCCATTTCCTCGCCCGTGGCTGCTTGGCTTCGTCTCTTCCTCGGGAGGCGTATTCGGGGCTGCGCCGCAACGCGTCGCGCACACGGGATACGGTCCATTCATCACGGATCATTTTGGCGCTGTAAAAGCTCAAGCCAGCAGGATCCGGGTCACGTCCCAGAATGTCCCGGTATGCGGCATTGATTTCACGGGGCACGACAATGGTTCGATATTCCGGACTGCGACGGAGTTCTCGACGCAATTGACTCTCGCTCCAACCGCGCTTTTCCAGCACCCGGATATAAGTGGCGAGGCCGTTGGCATCGGGTTGGCGTCCCAAAACGTCTTCATAGGCTCGGGTCACCACCCGTACGGTTTGCCGGCCAAAAGCGTGGGAGGTTACCCGGTCAGCCTGATGGTGCGCTCCCCGTTCACTCCCCGGTCGGCCCCGCTCGGAACAGGAGCCGTTGGGGGCAGCATAAGCCCGTCCGGGGCGACGGAGGTCTCCGGGTGCCACGACCCTTTGGGGGCGGGCGGTGATCGAAGAAAGGGCGTTGTTCCAGTCGCCGCGGGCCTTTTGAGGGATGTCTTCGAGTCGGGCCACGGAACGGGTGAGGGTGATGGATTCACCGGTAAAACCGCGGTAGTCAAAAAACGTCACTTCCGCTTCACCTATAATCCGGATGGAGGAGATCCGGTTGTTGGCATGACGGCCACTGGGGAAGCGAATGTGATTGAAGTCGTCCAACTGCTGACCGGCCTGGAGGGTGATGGCCTCACCCCGAAAATGCGTGCCGGAAAAAAGTTGGATAAGGGCGGGGGACCGCGGGAGAGGTGATTGCGGCGTTGCGGTCGGAACCAACCCGAAGGCAAGGGCGAACAATCCGGCGGGGATTAAGGGCGTTTTCATACCCCATGGGACGAACGCCTCCGGCCGTTTATTCAAAAAAAAGCGCCGCGGCCCGGAGCGCTGGCGCCCCCCCTAGGCCCACTCGGGTGGGTTTTGCAATTCGGGCTTCAAGACCCCGATGCAAGGTAGATTCCGATAGCGTTCCGCGAAATCCAAACCGTAGCCGACCACAAACTTGTCCGGGATCTGAAACCCGACGAATTCAGCGTCAAACGGCACTTCACGACGACCTTTTTTGTCCAGTAGGACGCAGGTTTTCAGGCTGGCGGGTTTGAGTTTGGTGATCGTCTTGGTGACCATCGCCAAGGTCTTGCCCGTATCCAAAATGTCGTCGATGAGGAGCACGTGCCGGTTGGTGACATCGAGGGTCAGACTGTGGAGCAGTTGGGGTTTTCCGATCGATTTGGTCTCATTGCGGTAGCTGGAAATTCGAATGCAATCGAGTCGCACCGGGTTGGGGATGAAGCGCAGCAAGTCGGCGGTAAAAAGAATCGCCCCATTGATGATCGAAACGACGGTGATTTCTTCGTCGCCATAAGTCTCGGCGATCTGAGTCCCCAAGCGCTTGATCCGTCGCTTGATGGCAGTTTCGGTAACGAGGATGGCCTCGAGATCGGTGTGAGCAGGGTGGAGCTTCAGCGTGTTCGACATTCCGATTGATGCAGCAGGATTGGTGCTAGCGGGGCAAGGCCGGAGCTGCCTTGGTGCGAGGATGTTGACTTTGGGGCCGAACGAACCCGACTGTCATCGTCTCCTTTCTTTCTCCTCGGCGCATGATTTCGATCCAAGTTGACCAACTCACCAAGCGATTCGGCGCGACGGTCGCCCTCAACCAATTGGACCTGCGAATTGAGCCGGGAGAGCTGTTTTTTCTGCTCGGCCCCAGCGGTTGCGGCAAAACCACCCTGCTTCGCAGCTTGGCGGGGTTCTATATCCCCGAAGAGGGCCGGATCCGGTTTGGTGACGAGGATGTCACGAAACTCGAACCACACCGGCGCAACACGGGAATGATGTTTCAGAGCTACGCCTTGTGGCCGCACATGACGGTTGAGCAAAACGTGGCCTTCGGCCTGGAAGAGCGCAAGGTGTCGAAAAGTGAGATCACCCGACGGGTGGGGGAGGCCTTGGATTCGGTGAAAATGGGCGCCTATGCCAAGCGCTCGCCCAACCAACTTTCCGGCGGTCAGCAGCAACGGGTGGCCTTGGCCCGCGCGCTGGTGATCCGACCGCGTTGTCTGCTGCTCGATGAGCCCCTCTCCAACCTCGACGCCAAATTGAGACTGGAGATGCGCACCGAGATCCGGCGGGTTTGCAAGGAATTCAAACTCACCACCGTGTATGTCACCCACGATCAGAAGGAGGCGCTCTCGATCTCCGACCGGATGGCCATTCTGGAAGATGGACACATCTTGCAAGTCGGGGCCCCGGTCGACGTCTACCGCCGCCCCCATCAACGCACCGTGGCTCATTTCATCGGGGAAACCGATTTTATCGCCGGCACCCTGCGCGCGCGCTCGGGCGAACAGGCGACCGTGGACACGGCCGTCGGCCAATTCCATGGGCTGTTGGGAGACCCCGCCAGCCAACCGAGTATCGGCAGCCAGGTGACGTTATCCATTCGACCGGAGTGCTGGACCCTGGCGACGGCCGCCGGTGACACCAACTCCGTGCCGGGGCGGATCGGCGAGTCGGTCTACCTCGGCGAAGTGGCACAATACGAGTTTCTCGCCGGTGACCAAAGGCTGAAGGTCTACGAGTTGAACCCCCGGCATCTGGGGGCCGGCCGAGACGAGGTCCTGCACGCCAAGGTGGAACAGCAGGATGTGGTGGTGCTGACCTCCTGACGGAAGAACCGCGCCATGAAACAGTGGATTATTATAGGGGCTTTGGCCGCGGTGATCATCGTGCCGTTCGCGCTGCGGCCCGACGCGGAATCCACCGAGACCGCAGATGACGTCCTCGTCCTCATCACGCCGCACAATGAGGCGATTCGCCATGAATTCGGTTTGGCCTTTGCCCAATGGTATGAAGAGCGCACCGGGCGTTCCGTCGCGATGGATTGGCGCGTGATTGGCGGGACCAGTGAAATCGCCCGTTTTCTCGCCTCGGAGTACAACGCCTCTTTCCGCAATCATTGGGTGAAAACCTTGGGTGAACCCTGGGACTATGAGGTGCAAAGCGCCTTCGCGGATGGCCGGCTGGGTGCCGATGCGAGTGATCGCGAACGCGCGGCCCGGGCCGCCTTCCTCGCCTCCGAGGTGAGCTGTGGGATTGATCTGTTTTTTGGCGGAGGTCCCTACGATTTCATCCGGCAGGCCCGCATGGGACAGTTGGTCAAGACCCGGATCTTTGAGACCCATCCCCACTGGTTTGCCGAAGATGTCATCCCCTTGGAATACGCGGGAGAGGGGTATTGGGATCCCGAACACCGTTGGACCGGAACCGTGCTGAGTAACTACGGCATGATTTTCAATCGTGATGTCCTGAAGCTGCGGGGCATCGAGGTTCCACCGTCCCGTTGGGAAGACCTGAGGGATCCCCGGTTGCTGGGATCGGTCGCTCTCACGGATCCCACCAAGAGTGGCTCGATTGCGAAGGCGTTCGAAAACGTCATCCAACAGCAGATGCAGGAAGAGCTCGAGCTCACCCCCGCGGATGAAGACCGGGCCGTGCGGGCCGGCTGGGTCCGTGGGCTGCAACTCTTGCAGTTGGCCGCGGCCAACAGCCGTTACTTCACCGACTCGTCCCAAAAACCCCCGATTGATGTGGCTGCGGGAAACTGCGCGGTGGGGATGTGCATTGATTTCTATGGCCGGCAACAGGCCGAGGCGGTGCGCCGCCGCGGTGACAGTGAGCGGGTGGATTACGTGGCGCCTCCCGGCGGTAGCGTGAGTTCGGTGGATCCAATCGGTATTCTTCGCGGGGCACCCAACCATGAAGTGGCCGAGCTGTTCATCGAATTTGTGATGTCGATGGACGGCCAGAAGATTTGGAATTTCGAACCCGGGACCGAGGGCGGTCCCCGTCACTTTGCCTTGCGGCGTTTGCCCGTGAGGCGGGATTTTTATATCGAAGCCCACCGGGCCTCCCGTTCGGATCCGGATGACAATCCCTACGCCGCGGGGGAGCAGCTGGTCTACCGGGCGGAATGGACGGGGTTTTTGTTCAGAGAGATGTCTTTCATTATTCGGGTCATGGGTTTCGACGCCCACGCCGAACTGGTGGAGGCGTGGCAAACCATTATTGAGGCGGGACTGCCGCCCGAGGCTCTGACCGTTTTACAGGACATGTCGGCCGTCGATTATGACACCGCCCAAGGTCGGGTCCAGCAAGTGATCGGAGCGCGCAACAAAGTGCGCGAACTCGAGCTGGCCAAGGAGCTGGGTAACCACTTTCGAATGCAGTATGCCCGGGCCGCGGAGGTCGCTCGGGAACACCAGCGCTAGATTAAACCCCGGCCGGACGCCGGGGTAGGGGCGGCGCTTGACGCCGCCCGCTGCGGTGGGCGGGCCGGACAGGCTGAAACGGGCTTCGCCAAGTGAAGCCCCTACGGCGTGAACCGAGTGGCGGCTCCTCAACCGGACGATCGTAGTTGGCGGATGTCGTCTGCTAAACGATCAAGGGCGAACTGCAGCCAGCCTTCTCCCTTGGTCGCCGTGGCCTTGGTGGCATCGCCCATCACTCCCGCGGGCGCGATGTCACGCGTCCGCCATGAGAAAATGGCGGACGCGTTTTCCGGACGCAGCTCACCGGCGTCGGCCAAAAAAGCCGGATAGTGGCAAACGGCCCGATCCATCGCCACCGTAGCAGGAGCGATGGCCAACATCACGGAAGTCTCCCATTCACCGGCGTGGAACCCCCAGGTCTTCTCCTGCGGGCTGAGCTCGTCACTGGTCGGCAGGCGCAGCATGCCCGCCCGCACGCCGAGTTCATTTTGGAGCTCCCTCAAGGTGTAAACCAGCACCGAACTATTGCCACCATGGGTGTTGAGCACAGCAAATTGCCGGAATCCGAGTTGGTAAAGATTGCGAATCAGGCCGCGGATCACGCGCCGCAAGGAACGCGCGCTGATCCCGACCGTGCCGGGATAGTCCTCATGCTCATTACTTTTCCCATAGGCGATCGGGGGCAGGACTTGAATCGCCGAGCCCAGCCTTGCCTTGAGACCGTCCGCGGCGGTTTGGGCAATCATCGTATCGACCCCGACGGGCAGGTGCGGACCATGTTGCTCAATCGCCCCAATGGGAATGACGACGAGAGGCGCATCCGCTTGGGCGACCCGCCGGATCTGCGGGGTCGAAAGTGCGCTCAAGGTCTCGTGGGTCACCGGGCTGGGCTCCGCGAACGGGGTGTCGGCAGCGGGTGAGCTCACCGGCATCGGGAGGGCCGCGGAATCAAGATGGGGTCGATGAAAGACTTCCCGCCAGAGCCCGCTCAACCGCTCAGCCGCCGCGGCCAGTATCTCGGGAGGGGAGGGCGACCCGCGCAGCGGTGGGATCGGGGGAAGGTGGGTCCAGTTCCCCGGACGGAACTGTTGATCAACGGGTTCCCCTGTTTCTTCCGTGACGGGCCGACGCCCGGTCAGAAAGGCCGCCAGCGCCTGCACGCGGGCCCGGTCCTCGGGGAAACGGGGGTGCAACGAAAGACCCAAACCGCCCATCTCGATCACAAAAGTCTGCAGGTTATGCCGGATGCGAATATCCCGGGAAATAGCGTCAATAATCTCCGCATTCCACGGGTGACTGCTCCAGAATACCCACTTCTTGAACCCGGTCCGGCGGATGCCTTCGGCCTGTTCGTGCAGCACCTCATGCAGGGTGTCCGGGTCCGTTCCGCTCAGAGCCGTTTGATACGGAGCCAACCCGAGTCGCAGCGGTGGCAGCACCGTGAGCATGGAGTGGCTTTCCAGTGAAGCCACGCTGGCGGACAAGAGAGCGCTCGCCACGTTTTCCTCGGCATCCCAACCCATCCCCAGCCCCAGGCCGGCCAACCCATAAATCGGCAACACGGCGACGCCATGAGCCCGGTCGGCAAAGGCGGTGGTGCTACACCTGTCCCAGCAGACCGAGGGCGGCAGACCTAGGGGAGGCGGGGACGAAGGAGGCAAGAGGTTAAAGGGGTTCAGGGAAAAGGGGAGCTTTGCCAGCGTATTTATAATCAGAATACGCAACTGTCATGTCGGAATCGAGGGACTTGAAGTAAAAAGCGCGGCCGCGAATCGAAACGGCGATATGACGCAGCAGGGAGGGCATCCCGGTGGTGGGGAGCGAGTATTCGATAACCGTCCGGGCCCGCTCCACGTGCACCCCGAACATCGGGGAAAAGGGTTCAAAATTGGCCAGCTCGATTATCTCAATGGTGCGGGAATCGACGTGGAAGGTGATGGTGGCGTCCATGTGCGCCGCGGAACGATCGTCCTCGGCGCCGGGGGTCAGCTTGAATCGCCAAGTCTGGCGACCATTCCGCTCGTCCACCAACTCCGCCGTGGTCAGGTCCAATTGCTCTTTCACGTTGGGGGCGGTTTGGCCTCCGGTGCGGCGGGTTTGCTGTTGCCGGTAGGTCTCGGTTGTCTGCTCGGAGGGAGGGACCCCATTTTCCGTGATCAGGTCCCAACGGAGATGCGCGGGCTTGAGGGGGTCAAACGCCTCTACCCGGGCGCGATCCGATGATTCGGAGATTTGCGTAAAAGCCCACCCTTTGGGTCCCTCGGTGCGAAAATTCCGCAGGGCTTCGGTCAATTCCGGGGAGGGTTGGCCGAAGACTGTGGCCGCGCCCCCCCACAGGGCAATCACGAGACGTAGGTGTGGTAGCAAATCCATGCGCCTTCAGGCAATGCGGCCCGACTGGGTCTTTCAAGACGGGATCAACCCAGCCCGTGATTTCGCGACCTGATGCGGCCGGTGCCGAACGGGCCTATGCCGATCACGGAATCCATCCCCCCGCGGGTTCAAAAGACCGCGTTGATGCGGTGCGGGTGGAGTTTCTTCCGCACCATCAGATTGACGAAATCACCCGCCTGTTTGCCCAGGACGGCCCGTCCCACCGGGGAGACGGGCGTCACCACCGTGTAGCTGAGGCCGTCGTGATCGAACTCTACCCCACCGGCTTTGGGCCCCATAAAACCCCGCAAGAGTCCCTCTGATTGCTCGAGGAGAAAAACGCGTCCCAGCTCCACTCGCGACGGCGCCTTCGTAACGGGCGGCAAGACCAGCGCTTCCCACCGCCCAATCGCCGCCTGCAGGTCCTGTACCATTTTCGCCTGGCCCTCCGCAAGGTAGGCGGCCTCTTGCCCGCGGGTGTCCCACTTGCTTTCGGCCCGACTCTCTTCGTTGATCGCCTCGTCCCGAGCCATCAGGGCCGCCCGGGTCAGCCCGTCAAGATCGTCGTGGAGTTTGGTCAGCAGGGCCGCGAGCAGCAGTGTTTTATTCATTCGGGCAGAGGGAGCAACAGCAAGCCAGCGACCCATTCAGCCAATCGGGTCAGTTGCAAATTTTTAGTTAAAGCCGGTTGGTCGGCTTTTAGTCTGGCGGAAGGCGAACTGCGGAATCACGGTTTCCTTTGCTCTGCCCCGGAGCATCAGACCAACGTTGGGCAACTTCTCATGGCTCGAAAAATCGCGTTCATTAACTACAAGGGTGGTGTCGGCAAGACCTCACTGCTCGTCAACATCGCCGCGAGTTTGGCCAAGATGGGCCACCGGGTGCTGATTTGTGATTTTGATACCCAGTCCAACGCCTCCATCTGGCTGCTCAAACTTGATCGGTGGAACAAAATCAACTCGGCCGGGCGGGGCTCGATTTACTCGGTGTTTAATCCGGGGGAGGAGCGGGTGAAGGACATCCTGATCAAGGACGTGGTGCGGACGAAGACCGGGGAAGCCCCGCTGCCCAGTCTGGACCTCATTCCCACCACCTTCAATTTGGTGGACTTGGAAAATGAGTATTCCGGTGACCCCGCCCAACCTCACTATGTGGTGTTTCGCGACCAACTCGCCGAGGTGGAGGCCGACTACGATTTTATTCTCTTCGATTGTCCGCCCAACATCCTGCGCGCCTCTCAATGCGGCATTTTTAGTGCGAATGAGATTTACGTCCCCTCCAACCCCGACGCCTTGAGCCTGATTGGCTTCACCCTGCTGGTGGAAAAACTCAGCAAGTTCCACCAACTGAGCGCCAGCTTCCGCACCTCCCGGCAGGGGGTGCCGGCTCGCGTGCAGGGGATCATCTTCAACTCCATCAAGACGGGGGTGGATATCGATGTCCCCCGGATGAGGATGCAACTGCGCTTGAACCAATTTCGCAGCGCCAAACGCGCGGCTCCGGCGGCCAAGCTGTTCGACCAACAGGTGCGCGACGCGATGGTCGTGCGCCGGGCGGTGACCCTGGGACTGCCGGTCAATTTAGTGAAGGCGGCCGCCGAGGGCACGGAAGAGGAGACGGTGGTGGATGACTACCGCAGAGTGGCCGCCGAACTGGTGCGTCACGGTGACCGGGTGAACGAATGATTTTATCTGTTTTAAATGATGGCTGATTCCGAACTCTCCGCCCAGTGGGACACCGTACGCACTGCTTTTGGCACCTCAATCATGGTGGACACCGCTCTTTCCAGCTTGGCCGAAAACCTGGATGGTCCCGTCTGGCCGGGAACCGGAAAAAAAGACACGCCGGCGGACTACATTGACCTGAACTACGACGAGGCGGTGGAGCTGCTGAACCAGCGGGGCTATCCGGCCAGCGCCATGGAGGAGCTGATCGCCATTTTATCCGAGACGTTGGCCTTTGATGATCCGTTTGGCGACATGGTCGAGCATAGCGATGCGGCCGCCGAGAAAGAGAATCCGATTCTCGAGAATCTGACCAAACTCGGGATCCCGGAATCTTATCCCATTGAATTGACCAGTCTCGCCAAAGACGCGAAGGAGTTCTGTGCCTTGGAGAACCTCGTGACCTTGGCGGAGTTTGCGGTCTTCGCTCAGGGCATGTCGCAAAATGTCATCGTGGGCGGGGATTTTAAGACGCTGCTCAACGCCCTTTCCCATGTGGACGAGAAAGCCATCGCGCGGTTCCTGCCGTTCCGGCCCGGACAACACGGCCTTCACTTGGTGGAAGCCGTGGGCGGCGTAGCGCGAAGCCTGCGCCCCCTGGAGCGGGAAAAACTGGCCGGCGGAGGGGATGCCACCATCGAAACCGCGGCTCGGGTGGGGAAGTTGGCAAAATATTTCGCCGATGATCTGGCCGCGCTGCAGACCCGCGTGATGCGGGGGGCGGAGCTGTCCCGCGAAGTGATGGTGCTGCAGGACCCCGCGATCGAGGACGTCGCCGTCGCCTTGATTCGGCCGCTCGTGCCGCTGGCGCCGAAACCATTCAAGAAATCCGGTTGGCTCGGACGCCTCTTTGGTCGATAGTCTTCGGTATGGCTGACGCATTGCCCCCTCCCTCTGAACTGTCGGGAAACATCAGATTCCCGGGAAGGCCGGGGGCAGGCAAAACCCTGAGCCTGCGTCGCCGCACGCGCTCGCCGATCGAGCAGACCGCCGAGGCGGCGGAAACCCGGGAGAAAATCAACTCCATCGTGGCCGCCACCCGTGCGCCCTGGGGGCAGCGCGAAACCACCCTGACCGCCGACAAATCCGCCGAGCTGGAGAAGGCGCTGCGCGAGTTGGAGTCCCGATTGGAGGAACGGGAGCGCGCGTGTGAAGAGCTCGAGGTGAAGTTTGCCGACAAGGAGCGAGAACTCGCCGAAGCCGAAGCCCTCCTGGCCGCGCGAGAACGGGTTCTCGCGGCGAGTCGTCGGGCCGAACCGACGCGCGACACGCTCTCCGCCGAGGAAAAGGCGGCGCTGGCGAAACTCAAAGAGGAGTTGGAGCGACAAGAGGAGTCGATCCGGGAGCAGCGCAATGCCATCAAGGAACGGGAGGCTTTTCTCGAAGAAAGTGAAATGAAGCTCTTCGAGAAGGTCCAAGAGCAGCAGGAAACCGAGACCGAATTGGAGCAACGGGCGGAGGACTTGAAGATCCGGGAGCGGCGCCTGCGCGAGAAACAGGCTGAATTCGACCCGGAGGTCGCGGCCCAGTTGGAGGCCGAAAAGACCCGCGCGCGCGACGAATTTACCGAATAATCCGATTTTGGCCCCAATTTAAACCGGTTTCAGGTCTCGCCACGCAAAGAATGGGCTGGCCTTGATCCTATTCGACGCAACTTTAACAGTTCGATCGCGTCTAAAACGATCTCGTCCATGACCTTTACCCGCTTTCCCCGTATCCTCGCAGTCAGCCTCCTCACGGCGGTGACTGTGCCTGCCATCGCCCAGGAAACCCCTGATGAACCGGATCCTGAGGCCAAGGCCCAGATTGAAGCTCAAGGCTTCCGCCTACCGCCGCAACTGCGGCAGGTTCAATACCGCGATGCGAATCCTTGGGTGTTGCACACCAACGTGCGGGTCGGTTCGGCTGACTCCTCCGTGAGTTTTGGGGGTTTGGGCACCATCGACCCCTCCCGCGCGATCCCGGGAGCCGACCAAACCGATTTCGAAGCCAGATTGTATGACGACGGTCGGGTCGTGCTCGACTCTCCGCGCGGTGACGAAGTGGATGCAAACGGCAACCAGACGTCGACGCCCGGAGGGCGCTACACCGTCAACGACGCCGATGGCGATCTGATCGGAGATTTTCTGGCCTACACCCCGGGGCAGACCCGGGTTTGGACTTACGGGCGCGACGAGCAGATCAACAACGGCACGGTGGCCATGAATCAGTATTCCACCCAATCCTCCGGCATAGGCTTTCAACGGGAAGGGGAGAGCAGTGGACTGGGTTTTGAAATGGCGGTCTCCAAACGCGTGATGCGAATCGGCCAGAAAATGGAGCTCGGACTTTCCGGCGCCATCGGGCTCTCCGACTTCGAAGCGTCCACCGCCCAGCGCATTGCCGCCGATTTGATCACCATGACGGACATTTATGAGGTCTTTGGGACCGTGCCCGCTGCTCCCTACGACGCGCCGTCTTCCGGGCCACTGACGGATCCGTCCACCGGTTTGATTGTGCCCAATGGCCAATTTGAGACCACCGTTCCCTTGCAGCAGATCACCCCCAACCGGTCCTTTGTCACCACGCCCAATGGGGCGGCGATTGACGGGTCGTGGTCGATCGAGGGTGCCTATTATTCCATGCGATTCGGACCGGAGTTGCGGGGTCATCTGACCGAGCGGATCGCGTTCACGGTCGGCGCCGGGGTGCTCGGTGCTTTCGTCGGCAGTGATTTCTCCGTTTCGGAAGTTCTGGACTTGGACGACACGATTTTCACGACGGTTGGTTTCGTCGCCACCGATTCCGTGAGCGAGCTCCTCATCGGATATTACGCGGAAGCCTCGATTGAGTTTTGGCTCACCCAGCGCACCGGTTTCTTTCTGGGCGCGGTGCTCGAGTCGATGGATAACTTCGTGCAGAACTTTGCCGGCCGCACCGCCAACGTGACTTTGAGCGACGCGACGTTGATCCGCTTCGGGGTCATCCACCGGTTCTAAGGCCGGTTCCCCCTGCGGGTGCCAGAT
Source organism: Opitutaceae bacterium (assembly GCA_018402455.1). Taxonomy (GTDB): domain Bacteria; phylum Verrucomicrobiota; class Verrucomicrobiia; order Opitutales; family Opitutaceae; genus Actomonas. The sequence continues at coordinate 93,616 of JAGYIG010000003.1, read as the reverse complement.
TCGGTGAGTTCGGTGGCTGGGGGTGAGCGCGCGCTCCGGGGCCGCGGACCCGGATCCGGGATCACTCTCCGCCGGCAACCTCGGCCAGGACGGTATCGATTTCCCGCAATCCGCCGGGGGGCCAAAGGCTGTTGATCCGACTGATCACTTGTTGGATCAACCCGTCCGGACAAGAGGCGCCCCCCGTAATGAGAATTCGCTTGGGCGAGAGGTCGTTGGGCCAAAGGGGACGGATCTCGGTCTTGCCTCCGCCCACCGGGCCCACGGCCGGAAATACGAAGTGTTGGCTTTGGTCGCGGGAGAGGATGTCCTGCTCACTCTGAATGAAGAAGGCCCGATCCCCCAGCTTTTCGGCGCATAACCGATAGAGCTGATACGTGTTGGAGGAGTTTTTTCCGCCGATCACGAAGGCGGCATCGAGCGGCCCCGCGAGGGCCCGGCCTAGGGCGTCCTGATTGACCTGAGTGGCGTAACACAAGGTGTCGCGTCGGCCCCCTCCGCCCACGCGTTCGACCCCTTCGGGTCCGTAGCGGTCGACAAAGGCCCCCCGGAGACGCTCGGTGATCGCGAGGGTTTCGTTCATGAGCAGGGTGGTCTGGTTGACCACGGCAATGCGTTGCAGGTCGCGGTCCAGATCAAATCCCGGGGTATGCTTCCCTTCGAACTCGGAGAAAAACTTCTGCCGCTCCACCAGACTGCGCGCGGTGATGATCTTGGCCAACCGTTCCCCTTCGGCCAAATCGCGCACGATGACGGCGGGGGCGTAACGGCGGGTGTTGGAGTAGGTCGCCTTGGTTTCCTCGTGTTCGGCTTTGCCGTGGATAATTACGGTATAGCCTTCGCGCCCATAGCTGCGGGCGGCTTTCCAGACCTTTTCCACCAGCATGCAGGTGGCATCATAAGCGAAGACAGCGATGCCCTTGCGCACCAGGCGGGCCTTGTCCTCATCGGTGGCGCCAAAGGCGGGAATGATCACAATGTCCTCCGAGGACAGGGTGTCCCAGATCAACTTCTCATGTCCGGCGCCGGTCGCGCGCTCCCCAGTGGTGGTGAAGGGCACGCCTTTGTCGGTTTGCAGGTAACGCAGGCCCCGTCGCCACAGGTCCTGATTGACGAAGGGATTGTGAATCAACTCCGACAGCATAAAAACCCGCCGATCGGGATTGGCCGCCAGAGTTTCGTAGGCGCGTTCAATCGCATTCTTTACGCCCAAACAAAATCCGAAGTGGCTGGGGATCACGTATTCCACGACGCCGAAATTCAACGTCACCGGTGCGGTGGCAGTGCGCTCGTGCTGCCGGGCCATCGCTTTAATGGCGGCACATAACTTGGATTGGTAAAGCCCACTGGAAACAGAATCGTTGGCGTAGATGCCGGGATTCCGCTCCTTTTCCGGACGAAACTTATAGATGAAATCATTTTCGCCCAGGTGCAGATACGGGATGTGCACGAGGTGCGTTTCGATCGCCGTCAGGACGGCTTGCAGGGCCGGGGAGGGGTGGACTCCATTTTGGCTCAACGCCTCCAACGCATAAAACCTCACTTCTCGATCTGCGGTAGCGGGATCAACCTGAGTGGCGAAAATTTGCGTCGCCCCCAACCCGCCGGGTAGGTCGGCCATGCAAAGTTTTCGGGGGGGCGTCGCACTCGCAAAGCTCTCCCGCAGGCGCGCCCCCGCCATCGCTTCATCGCTCCCGGTGAAGGCGAGTCCCGCCTGCCGCCCGAGTTGCCGGACCGCCAGTCGGTTGTGCGGATCAAATGCCAGGATGGTGGTGGTCCCGACGGCGGGGAGATTTTTGAGAATTTCGCGCATCAGGCCACTCCGCCGAAGGAAACATAATCGTCCAGCTCGAGCCGATCAAAAGTCGTGACGATGTCAGTCCGCTCCGGCGCGAGTTCCTTGATTTGTCGGGCGAAGTTTTCGTGCCGCCCGGCATCACCCGGAGCCACGCCCTCCAACCAATCCGACCAGGCCAAAATTTCATGCGGCTGCCGTTGGGGGGACACGTTTTCCATCACCCAAGCGAGCATCTGCGTGTCGGATTTGCCGGTTCGCACCTGCGCTAAAAAATCGTCACTCGAAATACCCATGAAGCCGAGCACGCGTTCATCGAGTGGGCAGGGGTAAATGTAGTCGCCCTGCCGTCCCGCCACGAAGGCCCGCGCTTTGTCCAGCAGGCGCGGCAGGTGCACAAAACCACCCAGACGCACGCGGGGACTGCGGGGCGGGTGGCGGGTCAAATCAGGTTCTCGAAAATCAATCATCGCGAGGGTCGAGCTTCGCCGAACTCGGTCCGTCGTCAACGGTGGGTTGCCACCGGAGGCCACCCCTTCAAGGGCGGGGAAGGTCGAGTTGAAACGTGGTCTGAGCGAGGCGTTGGCCGTTGACCTGAATCTCCACCCGATGCGGTCCGGGGTAATGTCGGCGGGTGGTGAAATCTTTGATCAACTGCGATTTGGTGAGCTCGATCGACGCGGTGGGTGCGAGCCGGGTTTGGGTCCATTTGAAAACCTTGGCCCGGGTGTCCCCAGACGCTTTGACGTAGTGAACCACGTAGTCGATCAACAGGTCTTGGGGCGACGGCGCGGTCGAGGTCAGTTGCAGGCTCAGGGTGATGCGTTCGCCCAGTTGGATCCGGCGCGGATGCACCTTGAACTGCACGGGGTCGAGCCGGGCCGCTTGGCCCACGCCCATGAACGCCAAGGCCTCGGGGTGAGCCTGTTTGATCAAGGTGCGCAGTCCCTGTTTGATGATCCAGGCGGTTCGCGGTGACTGCCGATCCCATTGCCGCACGGTGTCGAGCACGACCGCCGGATGGTCCTTGGCGATATCGTTGAGGTGATTGGCGACCGACTTTCGCACGTAGAGCGAGGGGTCATCCCGCAGTTCGTGAAGCAGGGGGAGGGTGGGCGTCGGGTCGGCCACCAGAGAGCTCAATCGTTTGCCCCAGGGCAGGCGCGGACGCGACCCCTCGCTGGCCAAGCGCCGCACATGCTCGTCGGTATTCCAGGCCCATTGGCGCATGACCTTGAGCGTCGCGTCCTGATCCCGGATTAAAAACTCGCGAATGGCGAATTCCGCCGAGCCAAACTTGGTAAAATAGGCCAAAGCTGGCAGGGAAAGGGCTGGATTCTTCCGCCCGAACTGGGCCACAAAGTCGGCATACCAGCAACCAATGAGCCCGTTCGCCTGGGGTTTGGCGATGCGACGGAGCACCTTCAGCTTGGCCGGGAAATCCCCCGTCAGGCTGGCATTAACGGCGACGGACGTCTGCCGCAGGCGGTCCATGAGCTCGCGTTGCTCCAGGCCCTCCAGCGCGGTTTGCAGAAATCGGGCCCGGTCAAAGCAGGGCACGGCCCGTTCGAGATCGGTGGCGACTTCGCGATAAAATCCGGCATCGAACCACTCTTTGAAAACCCCTGATTTTTGACGCGTATTGGTGGGCATGCCAAGGAGGGCGAGTGCGCTGCAAATGTGTTTGGGGGAGAAGGTGGGCAGAGGAAACCGCCGGAAAGGGGATGGGTCAACCGCGAGGCAGAGCCAGCACCTCGCGCAGCTTGGCCACCTCGCGCCCGCCTCCCATCGCAAAATCGGGTTTGCCGCCCCCTTTGCCTCCCAACGCCTCAGCCCGCGCCGCGACAAGTTTTCCCGCGGTGATTCCGGTGGCCACGGCGGCGGGGGAGCAAAAGGCAACCACGGACGCCTTGTCGCCGCAGGCGGCCCCGAGAATCACCACTCCCGCATCGAGCCGACTGATGATTTGGGAACCGAGCGCCCGCAGGGCATTCGGGTTTTCGACATCGACCACGGCAGACACCCAGCGCAAGCCATCGCGTTCCACGGCTTGAGCCACCAGCTCGTCCGCCTGCCCCGCTGACGCCTTGTCGGCCAGGGCTTTCAGTTTCCGATCCGCTTCGGCTTTTTGTGTCAGCAGGGCCTCCAGTTTTTCGGCCACATCCTCCGGCCCGGCGTTGAGCCGGGAACCCACCGCGCGCAGGGTTTCTTCATGATCGCGCACCAGCGCGTAGGCCGCAGCACCGGCAACGGCTTCAATCCGTCGGGTGCCAGCGGCGATGGCGCCTTCCGCCATAATTTTAATCAGCCCAATTTCACCCGCCGTCTGAACATGGGTGCCGCCGCACAGTTCCCGGCTGTAGCCGCCCATGTCCACCACTCGAACAATTTTGCCGTATTTCTCGCCAAAAAACGCGAGCGTGCCTTCCGGTCGTTGGTCGAACTCGGTTTCGTAGGTCGTCACCGCGGCATTATCGATCACCTGCGCGTTGACCAGCTGTTCCACCTCCCGGACCTCGGCCGGAGTCATGGCCTCATAATGGGCGAAATCAAAACGCAACCGATCCGGCGTCTTGTGAGTGCCCGCTTGATGGACGTGCGAGCCCAACACCTTGCGCAGCGCCCAGTGAATCAAATGGGTCGCACTGTGGTGACGGGAGATGGCCCGGCGGCGGGTCAAATCGACGTTGAGGATGGCTTTGGTATTCGGCGAGCAGGCGACCGGACCGGCGGTGCGGTGCAGGAACCGCCCGGCTTTGTCTTTAACCGTGTCGGTGATCCTGATCTCGGTATCGCCGATCAAGACGGAACCGGCGTCACCCGCTTGACCGCCCATTTCGGCGTAAAAAGGGGTCTCGTCGAAGACCAAAAACGTGTCTTCGTTGGCGGTCACCACTTGGACCAAAGTTGCCTCATAGGCGACGAGATGGGCCGGCTCGTAACCCACAAACTGCGTGGACTGCAAATCGCTGACCTCATCGTCGGCGGTGGCCGCAACCACCACTTCCTTTTTTTGCGCGGCGCGGGCCCGGTCCCGTTGCTGCTCCATCAATTCGTGGAAGCGGGGCTCATCGACCTGCAGGCCCCTCTCGGTGGCGAGCAGCTGGGTCATGTCGAGGGGGAAACCGAAAGTGTCGTAAAGCTGAAAGGCAACATCACCGGACACGTCCGTGCCCGCACTGGTCGCTTGATTGAAGAGGGTCAGGCCCCGGTCCAGGGTGCGGCCAAAGCTCTCTTCCTCGCCGCGGATCACTTTGCGGATGATGGATTCCTTTGCCGGCAATTCGGCAAAAACTCCCCCGAGTGATTCGACGACGGGCACGACCAAGGCCTCGAAGAAACCCGTCTCCAGGCCGATCTTTTTTCCGTAAAGAATCCCCCGGCGGAGAATCCGACGGATCACGTAATTGCGGCCTTCGTTACCGGGCAGGATATTGTCAGCGATCGCACAACTCACACAGCGGGCGTGGTCGGCGAGCACACGGAAGGCGATATCGGTGTTTTCTTGTTCGGACAGGTTGGCGCGCTGGGCGGGAACCGTGCCGTGATACTCACGCTGGGAAAGTTCGGCGATTTTGCCAAACAGCGGGGCAAACAAATCGGCATCGTAGTTGGACGGTTCCCGACTGAAATCGGTGAAGCCTTTGGTGCCGGCCAGAATTCCGGCCACCCGTTCAAAGCCCATGCCGGTGTCCACGTGTTTGGCGGCCAAGGGCGAAAACGTGCCGTCGGCGTTGGCGTTGAACTGGATGAACACATGATTCCAGATCTCGATGCAGCGGGGGTTGTCCTGATTGACCAGCGCGCGTCCCGCGGCCTCGTCATCGTCGGGCAACAGGTTGAAGTGCAGTTCGGAGCAGGGGCCGCACGGACCCGTGTCACCCATCATCCAGAAATTGTCCTTCTTGTTGCCGTTGACGATGTGCACGGCGGGATCGAGCCCCTCGGCGGCGAAGATCCGGTGCCAGATGTCATAGGCCTCCTGGTCGAACTCGGAGGGGTCGCCCGCGGCAGGATCCGGGGAATACACGGTGGCGAAGAGCCGTTTGGCCGGGATGCCCCAGACCTTGGTCAACAATTCCCAGCCCCAGGTGATGGATTCTTCTTTGAAGTAATCCCCGAACGACCAATTCCCCAGCATCTCAAACAGGGTATGGTGGTAGGTGTCATAACCCACGTCTTCCAGATCGTTGTGTTTACCCCCCGCGCGAATGCATTTCTGCGTATCCGCCGCCCGGTTGTCGGAGGCGGAACGAGCCCCCGCCCACGCGCTCACGTCGGCTTCCCGCTCACCTAAAAAGAACGGCACAAACTGGTTCATTCCCGCGTTGGTGAACAATAAGCCGGGCGAATCCGGCATCAGCGAAGCCGACGGCACGATGGTGTGGTCGCGCGCGGCAAAAAAATCGAGGAAGGATTGGCGGATCTCAGCAGAGGTCATGGGTGGCGAAAAAATATGAGAGAATTGCGGTAGGCGGAAAGCAAGGGGCGAGTCCGGGATCTGGCGGAAAACCCCGGGCCTGGCCGAGGCGGGCAACCGACCGCGGTGGGACGGTCACCGCTCGACCGCTCCCAGAGGAGGCCTCAAACGGCCCGGCGGGCGATGGGGAAACGGCTACCGGGCGAGGCGGGCGATGATCGCATCGGCCATTGCTTTGGTGCCCACCGGTTCGCGGCCGAAGGCAATGTCACCCGTGCGGAGCCCGTCTTTCGTCACCGTCGCCCGCACGGCCGCTTCGATCCGGTGGGCCAGTTCCTCCTGCCCGAAGCTGTAGCGCAGCAGCATGGCGCCGGAAAGGATCTGCGCGCAGGGATTGGCCACGCCTTTACCGGCGATGTCGGGCGCGGTGCCACCGGCGGGCTCAAAGAGTCCAAACGGGTGACCATGACCATTCCGCTGAACACCCAGCGAGGCGCTGCTCATCATGCCCAGCGACCCGCAGATCACGGCCATCTCATCGGACAAAATGTCTCCGAACATGTTTTCGGTAAACAGCACGTCGAACTGATTGGGATCCCGGGCGAGCTGCATGGCCGCGTTGTCCACATACATGTGCGTCAGCTCGAGATCAGGATGCTTTTCGGCGAAATAGTTCACCACGGTTTTGCGCCACAGCACCGAGGTTTCCAAAACATTGGCCTTGTCCACGGAGCACACCCGGCCGCCGCGGCCCCGTGCGGTGATAGCGGCGACCTCGGCGATCCGCTCGATCTCACTGGTCTGGTAGACCATGGTGTCGATCGCTTGATACTCCCCATTGTCCAGTTGGGTGGTGCGTTTGGGCTGGCCGAAATAGATGCCTCCGGTGAGTTCCCGAATACAGACAATGTCGATGCCCTCGGGGATCCGTTCACTCTTCAGCGGGGAGGCATCCGTGAGTTCCGGGTAGAGCAAACCGGGACGAATGTTGGCAAACAGTCCAAACGCCTTGCGCAAGGGGAGGAGGGCCGCCCGCTCCGGTTGTTCCTGGGGCGGCAGATTCTCCCACTTCGGCCCCCCCACCGAACCGAACAGGATGGCGTCCGCCTGGCGGCAGGTTTGCAGGGTCGAATCAGGCAGGGCCTGACCCTGCTCGTCGATGCCCGCCCCACCCACCGGGGCAATCTCGTAGTCGAGTTCCAACCCGGCCGGCGCCGTGGCGGCGACCAGCACGCGGAGGGCTTCGGACATTACTTCGGGACCGATGTAGTCACCCGGGAGAACGGCAAACTTGAGCTTCGTCATAATGGAGCGGGCAGGGTGTAGGCCGAAGACCACGGGAGGCAAGTCACCAGTGACCGTGCGCAATTCGTCGTTGCAGACCGCCCTGCTTTACCGCTGTCGTGGAGGGGAATGAAGGTCCACTCCATCCCCTCTGGCATGATCCAGACCAACGCCTATCTCCTCGTCGATGAGGGCCGAGCGGAGGCCATCCTGATTGATGCTCCCGGCGAAATTTGGCCGAAGATCAAGGGCGTGCTGGATGCCTTCGGCGCGCGTTTGACGGAGCTTTGGATCACCCATGGGCATTGGGACCACACCCAGGGAGGGGCGGAAGTCGTCAGGGAGACGGGCGCGAAGGTGGTCGCTCATCCCGCGGATCGGCCGTTGATCGAGACGCCCGAAATCATGGAAGGATTCATGGGGGAAAAGCTCGGGCTCGAAGGCATCACGGTGGATCAGTGGATTGAGGGCGGAGAGGTCCTGTCCGCCTTTGGTGAAGACGTTGAAATTCGTCACGTCCCGGGGCATTGTCCGGGCAACGTGCTGTTTTGGTTTAGTCGGTCGAATCAGGCCTTTGTGGGGGACGCGATTTTTGCGGGGAGTGTGGGCCGAACCGATCTGCCGGGCGGTTCGTTCGAAACGCTCGCGCAGTCCATTCGCGAGCAGATCTACACCTTGCCGGACCACACGGTGCTGCATCCCGGCCACGGCCCCGCGACCAAGGTCGAAATCGAAAAACAGCACAATCCTCATGTCCCGGCCTGAAGATCTCGGTTTCATGGCGCAGGCGATCGAGCTGGCCCGCCGCGGGTGGGGCACCACGGCGCCGAATCCGCTGGTCGGCGCCGTGATCGTCGAACGGGGTAAAGTCGTGGCGGAAGGCTGGCATCAACACGATGGCGGGCCGCACGCCGAGCGGATGGCACTGGCCGCCTTGGGCAAAAAGACGGCCCGTGGGGCGACCCTCTACGTCACTTTGGAACCCTGCTCGACCGCTGGCCGCACCGGTGCCTGTTGCGCCGCCATCATCGCGGCGAAACTGAAACGAGTGGTTATCGGCACCTTGGACCCCAACCCCGAACACGCGGGCCGCGCCATCGCCGTGCTTGAGTCCGCGGGCATTGCCGTCGAGGTGGGAGTGGGCGCGGCGGCCTGCGAGGACCTCAACCTGATTTTTAACCATTGGATCACCCACCGGGTGCCCCTGATGGCGGCGAAAACCGCCAACACGCTCGATGGTCAGATCGCCACCCGCAACGGCGATTCCAAGTGGATTACCAATGAGGCGTCGCGAAGCGATGTGCACCGCTGGCGCCGTCTGTTTCCGGCCATCGCGGTGGGTGCGATGACGGTGCTGGAAGACAACCCGAAACTCACGGCCCGTTGGCCCGAGGGCGAGGAATGGTGCCCGGTGCGCTTCGTGTTCGACGGACTGCTCCGCACGGTCGTCGACCGCAATATGCCCAAGCTTTACACCGACGAGTTTCGGGAACGCACCATCGTGGTGACGACTCCGCACGGCGGCTTGGGCTATGTGCGCAAATTGGAGGCCGTTGGGATCCAGGTCTGGGTGATTCCCTCAGACTCTCAGCGCGTGCCGTTTCGGTCCTTTAAGCAACGGTGCGCCGAGGCGGGAATCAGCGGGGTTTACGTGGAAGGCGGCGCGCAGCTGATCGGCAATCTCATGCGGGAACGGGAACTGGATTACCTCTTCAACTACCGCGCTCCGGTGCTGTTCGCCGACCAGCGGGCGCGGAGTGGGTTCACCGGGCTCCGCACCGAGCGGCTGAAGGATGCGGTGAGGTTGGCCAAGGTGCATCACGCCAATTTTGGCGATGACCAACTGCTGCGGGGCCACGTGGTTTATCCAGAAAAGGTGCAGGTCGACGAAGCGACCTACGGGCGATGACGGCCTTGCCGCCGCTCTATCTGGCCTCGGGCAACCTGCACAAGGTCCGGGAGCTGCAAGCCTTGGCCGATGCCGATGGCCTCCCCCTCGAGTTTAGGTCGGCGCGCGAACTGGGAGGCATGCCGACGGTCGCGGAGGATACCGGCACGTTTGTGGGCAACGCCCGGAAGAAGGCGCAGGCGCTGCGGGCGCTGGCGCCTCCGGCCGCGTGGGTGATGGCGGATGACAGCGGCATTTGTGTGGACGCGCTGCAGGGGGCTCCGGGGGTGGAGTCGGCCTACTTTGCCGGCCCCGCCGGGGATGACCTGGCCAACTTGCAAAAACTGGTGGAGGTGATGAAAGGCCAACCGGAGGGTAAGCGCGGGGCCCACTATGTGTGTGTTCTGCTGGTGTTGGACCAGCAGGGCCGCGAGCACGTGTTCGAGGGATTTTGCCACGGCACGCTCGATCATGCCGCCCAAGGCACCGGCGGGTTTGGTTATGACCCGCTTTTTATACCTCAGGGATTCGACGCCACTTTCGGTCGATTACCGGCCGCCACCAAACAAACGTTGAGCCATCGGGCGGCCGCGTGGCGGGCGTTCCGCCAATGGGCCGAAACCCAGCGGAGTTAGTTCGCCTCCGCAAAATCGAACGAGTCGACCAGCCGTTCAAAATCGGGGCCCACCTCCGGCACCACGACGGAATCGCACTCCAACGTGAAAATCACCAGGGGGCCGTTGGCCAGGTCGCTGAACACCTGCAGAACGGATCGCACCGAATCTTCCGGCTCCTCGCCGCTGTAGCGATATTCCAGCACCCGGGTGCGGCCGCCCAGAATGAGCAGCACGTTGGGATTGGTCTTGGAATCGTCGTTGGTCACCAATCGCGCATTGGGCCGGCTGCCCAGAGACCCCAGGTAGGCATTCCAGCTAGGTGCATCCAGATCGTGGAGAAAACTGCTGTTGCGCACGGCGGTGATCCCGGCCCGGGCGGTGGCATCAAATTTGTGGGTCAGTTCAAAACCGTAGCGGCCCGAAGGATCCGCCACCGGAACCCAGCTTTCCATGGCTTCAATGGGTAGTTGAATTGTTAATACGTTACTGGCCAGCACTAGATTACGGACGGAGGATTCGTCCCGAAACGTCATTCGATCAAATTGCCGAAATGAAATCTGGCGCCCCACCACCGGCCAGGCCATGGCGTTGCCGGTACGCACCAAGCGCAACTGTTCTGCGAGCGGTTGCGCGTGGTAGGGGGCCCAGGGGAGGGCGGTATTCTGAGCCAACCCTCCCAGCGGGAGGAGGCCCAAACTGAATTGCAGGAGGCGAAGAAAGGAAGCCATGGCGATCAAACAATTACATTTCGGTGAAGGATAAATTGGTATCCGCCTTGAGAGCGGTCCACTCAGCCGATGAGATGTCGCGATAATCCAGACGGCGAAAGGTTCGGATAATCGGGGTGCCGGGAGGATAACGGCGCTGGCTGCCGAACAGAGAATTGAACCCCCACTCCCGGCGGGGGGCCCCATACTTGGCTCGAGTCCAGGTGCCGGTTGCGACTTCGCTTTCAAACAAGGCCACAATGGATCCGCGATATCGCAGGCTGTCGCCACTCCAGTTTTCGTGGAAGCGGGGGTAGTTTTCCACCCCGCCCGAGTATTGGCTGTTGAGGGTTCCCGTGGTGGAAACAATCCCGGTGAGAAGGGCGGCGGACACCTCCGTATTGGCCGCCCCGGGGCGCGAACTGCTGCCACTGGAAATATCGCCGGCGGGCACTACCTGGCCGGTGTCAAAATCCGTCGTGTCCCAAGCCGCGGACAGGATGTTCACCGCATCCGCGATGATGGCGGCCGGCACTTCATCGGCCTCGGGCGTGGTCATGTCGGACAAATCCGCCTGCAGGGTGCCGTCGGCGTTGAAGTGACCGACGGTGTAGATCGAGGCATTGGTGGCGATGGAAATGCCCTCCGGCAAAAACGCGTTGGCGGGATCTGCGTCGCGACGACTGGGTAAATCGGACGCATTGAGCAAGCGGACCGCCGTGCGGCCCCCGGTGCCGGCACCTTGGCTGACGGTGGTGGTGGCATTGGATTTATACGATGTGCCCGCGGAGAGGTAGCCGCTCAAGGGAGCCTCCACATCGACGTAGATCACCCCATTCCACTGGCCATCGATGGAGGGATCATCGAGGTCCCAGTCTGCGCCGTTGACCTTGAAGTTGTCAGCCGAACCGCTGGAGGCCGCCAACACGGCGGTGCGCATCGCCCCCATGTCGAAGTCCACCGTGTTGATCCACTCGCGCTCGCGCCAATCATACATCCGGCGTTGGTTTTCAATCATCCCTGGCGGGGGCACCACGACCTTGGAGGGATTGCCGGCAATCCAACCGGGCCGATTGGTTGAGGATTTGAAATCCTGAGCGGCGGCTGGATCGTTGAAGGCGAACACATCACCGTCGTTTTCCACGACGAAATACAAGCCCGCTTTGTTCGAGAACTTCTGGGCTTCGACGGCCGCAGCACCGGTCGGGTTGGGGGGCTCAATCAGATCATGCGCTTCGGGACCGGTGAGCACCCCGGGAGGGGTTTGGCGGGAGATACCGTGGGAGCTGTCCTGCACGTATCCGTTCCAGGCCTGAGAGGAGATATCCCGGAAATTTTTTCCGGCCACCCGGCTGTTTAGGTTGGAGTCAATGTAGCTGCCTACCGCGGTGCCATCGATGGTGGGATTATTCACCGTCAAGAGGTCATTGGCGCCGTCGCCGTCATCATCCACTCCGGTGGTGAACTTAATGTCCCGGCCACTGGGTCGGGAGGCCGGGTTGTTTTTCGTGCCAATGATAAAGCTGGAGGCCGTGGTCATCGTATCGGTGAAGGTCAACCCGCCTCCCTCGGTGAGGTAGGAGGACTCGTTGGAGTGCACCGGACCGACCACCGTCATGTTGGGACCGGGATGGAATTCCATATCCAGGTTGTAAAAGATGGCGTAATTGAACAGGGCGGCATCGCGAATCTCGATGGATTGCGTGGCATAGCTCACGACCTTGCTGACGTCGTCCTCGGCTTCCGCCTTGGCGATAAATCGCACCGACTGGGACCCGACGGTTTGTCCCCGCAGGGGATCGAAGTCATTGCCGGCATTATTGGGATCAATGAAGCGCCGCACCGGCTCGGAAACCTGACTCGCCCACAGTTCCACTTCGGTGGGGTCCACCGTGTTATACTGCCCGGAACCCTGTTGGAACAAGGTGGCCAGCCGACTGGAGTGAGCGGTGATTGGCGCGCTGGAAAATTCCGAGGAGGAGAAATTGAGGTTGTTGGTCAGGCGCGCTCTGGTTTCAGCGGCGGCGTATTCGAGAGCGGCTTCGGCCGCGTTCTTGGCTTGGAAGCGCAGACTGTTGGCGTGGTTGAGTCGACGCTCCGTCAGGGTGTAGGAGAGGAGACTACCCGCGATGAGGGCCAGCACCGTGGTGAAGATCAACACGATGAGGATGACGGATCCGCGGTTCGGCGAAGCAGCGAGGAAGGGAGGGCGTTTCATGGGAGGTGAATGCGGGTTGGCTTTAGCCCCGGGGGGTGATGGTAAAGTTGTAGGTGTTGGTCACCCGTTTGGCCTGATTGCCGTGCAGGATTTTGGTGCGAATCAGGACACTGCGGTTTTGAAAGTTCTCAAAAAACAGGGAATTTGTGGTCAGTCCTTCCAGGTCGTTGACCACGATGTCGAAGGTCGAATGCATGGCCCAACTTTGGGAGTCGGTGGGCAGGAGACTCTCCACTGTTGTCGTCCCGCTCAGCGTCACCGGGAACGTCTGTCCCCACGCCGTGGTCCACGAGTTGGTCGAGGGCGTCCGGGAGTCATTGGAATCAAATGTGTAAAGCGCCGTCTCTCCGGAAATTTCCCGGTTGGGCGCAATCCAGTAACCGACAATTCGCTCGATCACGACGGTCATTAGGGCCGGATTGTTGGTTGGGTCTCCATCATACAGCCGCGCGTCGAAGTAGGGGTCCCGGTAGTAGACAAACACGATAAATGAGCCCTGCTGGCCGGCCTGCAAGCGATCGGCGAGATTCAAGGTGCCGTTGCCATTCAGGTCACGGCGAACCGTGCGCCCGCCGAGGGTTTGCTGATGAAAGCTCTCGTAGAGCACGAAGTAGTTGGAGGCCCGGGCGGTTTCGACCATCTCGTTGGTGAGATCACGAATATCACTGTTGATGAGTAGTTTCTGCTCTCCGGCGTAGAGGTATTTGAAGTTCGAAACAAAAAACGGAACCACCCCCGCCAGTAGCATCGACATGATGGTCATCGTGACCAAAAGCTCAGCCAAGGTGAAGCCGCGGGAAGAGGTAGGGAGGCGAGGGCGCATGGGAAAAATCAAAAGGTGGAAATGTTGGACCGGACGGTCCGCAGGCTGCCGTTCTGGGTGCGGACACTACCGAAGTTGTAGGTGGTCTGATAAAACAGCGTGATTTCCACCCCATCGGCCTGACCACCCGTTACCGTGTTTAAGTCCACCAGCACCGGCCGGAACCGGAAGGTGAGAGGCTGCCGGGGGTTGCCCGCATCGTCCTCGTCGAGCATGATGGTTTCACTCGCCCAATCCCCATTGGCTAACACTCCGCCCGATGTGTCCGTAAGCGTGGTGCCGTTGCTGGAGATCAGGTTCAAGCCCACGGAACCCGAGGTGTCGACGGCGGCCGCCCGGAGGGTGGCCATGTCACTGCTGCGCATTTGCTCAAGGTAAGCCTGCGCCAAGGTTAAAGAGGTGTTGTTGTAAACCGCTTCCTCCGATGAGGCCCGAACCTGAAAGGTGAGCGAGAGTAGCCCGACCACCATAAAACTGAAAATCGCCATGCCGACGATCACTTCCACGATGTTGAAACCAGCTTGGCGAACAGTCCGCGGGGAAGGGGGTCTTGCGGAGGAGGGGGACGGGAGCAGGCTAAACCTCATGCCAACACCATAACTCCATACCGGCCTAGTGCCCAGAGGCATTCGGGCCTATAATAGACCCTATTGCAATAGGGCCCTATGGCCCTATCATCGACGGTCTCGCGGACGGGATTGGGCGTATAAAGCAGCGGCCTGAGCTCGCCGGGATACATGAAGTTTTTCGAAAACCGTTCCCAGATAGTTTTTAACGGTTTTTTCGGCCAGCCCCATTTCCGCGGCCACCTCCTTGTTCGTCATGCCGTCGGCGATCAGCGCAAGGATACGGCCCTCCTGCCGCGAAAGGCTGTCGATGAGGTCCCGGGTGGAGGGAATATTTGATCGAACCAACGACAACACGCGGGCGGTGATGGCCGGATCGAGAATGGATTTTCCCGCATGCACCTCCACGATCGCCTGAATGAGCGCGGCCCCGTTGACCTCCTTGAGCAGGTAGCCGTGAGCGCCCGCCCGAATCGCGTTGTCCACCATTTCCTCGTCTTCAACCGAGGTGAGGATCAGTACCTTGGTGCGGCCATGCGCCCGGCAAATCTGGCGACACGCGTCGAAGCCCGTGCCATCAGGCAGGCGGATATCGAGCAGCACCACGTCAGGATCATGCTTAGCCACGGCGGCCACCCCGCTGGCCACGCTGTAGCCCTCGGCCCGAAGATCGATTTGATCAGAGCTACCCAACAGGGCGGAAAGACCGGCCCTGACCAGTTCGCTGTCATCCACGATGACCAAAGACACAGGGGGGGCGGGGTTCGGGGGAGTGGCAGTCATACGGTTTGGGCGGTTTGCCAAGTTACCTGGATGGAGGTGCCGGCGGCCGGGGCGCTGGTCAACTTGAAGGTCCCCAGAGCTGAATCGGCCCGGGCGGCCATGTTTTTTAAGCCGAAGCCGGGCAGCGGCCTGGCCGACGGGGTGAAACCGGTGCCGTCATCGCGGATGGTGAGTTCGGTGCCACCCACTGCGGGAGCCACGCTGATATGAATCCGGCTGGCACCACCATGGCGCAGCGCATTGCTCACGGCCTCGCGGGTGATTTGCAGGGTTTCCGCCAGTTGCTGGTCGGAGAGCTCGGCAACAGCCGCGTCATCGACGTGCCAGTTAAGATCCAGTGGGCGGCCGGCCCGCAGTTCTTCCACGATCTCAGCCAGGCGGGTGGCGAGGGAATCGCCGCGCACCGCCCGGGGCGACAGCCCTGAGATGTAGCCGCGGATGTCGGTGATCGTGCGGTTGATCAAGGTGATGCTCTGGGCGACGAGCCCCTGCGCTTTGGCCGCATCCGAGGTGGCCAGCCGCTGGGCGGATTCGAGGGTGAGTCCGACGGCATACAGCGACTGGATCACGCCGTCATGCAGATCGCGGCCAATGTTGATCTTTTCCTCAAGCGCCTGGTTGAGCATCTGCAGCCGTTGGCGGGAATCGGCCTCCGCTTTGGCCCGTTCGCCCCGCTCCGCACTGATCTCCTCTTGTGCCTTGGCGGAGGTGGCGGCCAACAGTGAAATGCTGCGCAGCTCGCGTTCCCGGGCGGTGAAGGGCGCACGGGTTTCGGGGCGGCCCGGGCTGCTGAGTCCGATCGAAAACACCAGCGCGATGGTGACGACCAGCGCCAATGCATTGAGCGCCAGCGTCCCCCTTTCCAACAGCCGCCGAGCGCGTTGGCTTTCGGGGTCCGTTCGCATCGGGCTGATCGATTGACCCTGCGACACCGCACTGCTTTCACTCACGACCCAACGCAGGCTGCTGCCCGCTACGGTCAGGGCCAGCAGGATTACCAGAGTAAAGGTGAGCAAACGGGAGAGGGGAGTCATACCGGCGGGAGACCAGAGCTAGCCGCGCAAAGCGAACACGTCAAAACCTTCGACAATCCGGTCCGTGGGCTTTTCGTTACTCGGCTCGCACCATGAAAACCTTCTACATTACCACCGCGATCGACTATGTGAACGGTTCGCCGCACTTGGGCCACGCCTATGAAAAGGTGCTGACGGATGTCATTGCCCGATTCCGGCGGATGATGGGCGACGAGGTGTATTTCCTGACCGGGACCGACGAACACGGCCAAAAAATTCAGCAGAGCGCCCGGGCCCGGGGGGTCGAACCGCAAGCTTTTGTGGACCAGATTGCGCCGGAGTTTCAGCAACTGTGTGCTCGTTTGGGGATTTCCAACGATGACTTTATCCGCACGACCGAACCGCGACACCAGCGGGTGGTGAGCCAATTGCTGCAGCAGCTCTTCGACAAAGGGGAAATCTATCGAGCCGAATACCAGGGCTACTACTCAACCCGGCAGGAGCAGTTTCTGCAGGAAAAGGACCGGAATGAAGACGGCACCTGGCCGGAAATTTTTGGTGAGGTCACTCAGATCACGGAATCCAACTACTTCTTCAAATTGGGGGCCTACCAACAGTGGTTGATCGATCACATCAAATCCCACCCCGATTTTATTTTTCCCCGCTACCGCGCCAAGCAGGTGTTGGAGTTCCTGTCCGAGCCCCTGAACGACCTCTGTATTTCCCGCCCCAAAGATCGGTTGGCGTGGGGCATCCCGCTGCCGTTCGATCCGGATTTTGTGACGTATGTTTGGTTTGATGCCCTGACCAATTACTACTCCGCCGTGGCCGATAAACCCGGGCTTTGGCCGGCTTCATTTCACGTGATTGGCAAGGATATCTTGGTGCCTCCCCATGCGGTCTACTGGCCGATCATGTTGCAGGCCTGTGGTCTGGCCGCGCCCCAATCGATTCTGGCGCACGGGTGGTGGTCGATCAACGGGGCGAAGATGTCCAAAAGCACCGGCAACTTCGTGGACCCCATCGAATTTGTGGATCAATTTGGCGTCGATGCCCTGCGCTATTTTCTCATCCGGGAAATGAGCGTCGGTCAGGACAGCGATTTTTCGATGGAGCAGTTTTTGGTCCGCTACAACAGCGAGCTAGCCAACAACCTCGGCAATCTGGTCAACCGCACTCTGAACATGACCAACCGATTCGCCGACGCCTCCATCCCTTCACCGGGGGAACTGGGCGAAGCGGAAAAGTCCCTCCAGCAGGCTTGGTCCCAGACGCGGGAGGAAGTGCTCCCGTTGTTTGAAAAATTCCAATTCAACATGGGGCTGGAGAAGGCGTTGCAATTTGTCACCGCCACCAACGCCTACATCGAGCAACGGGCGCCCTGGAAGCTGGGCAAGTCCGAGGCGCCGGCGGACCAGGCGCTGCTCCGGACGTCACTGGCGACCATGGCCGAAGCGCTGCGCTTGGGGGCGACCTTGCTGCAAGCGGTGACTCCGGGCTCGGTGGATAAAATCCGCGGGGTGCTCGGCTACACCGCGACGGCCGATTGGCCGTCCGAATTGAACTGGGATTACCGCCTGTCGGGCAACCCGGTCGCCAAGGAATGCATCCTGTTCCCCCGACCCGAAAAAAAGCCCTGAGCCGTTCGCTCTCGCGCCGTTTCGCAAGAAACTTCCCGGGTCTCCTCGTCCCATGAAAGTGCTGCCGCTCAATCCTGCCGAAAACGCCTCGCCGGAGGCGCTTCTAGGGTTTTTGCGTCAGTGCCAGTCCGAAGCCCGGGAGGCCGATACCGAGGTCTTGGTCAGCATCAGTATCACGGTGGAAGCCATGGACCCGTTGGCGGTGCTGGAGGCGATCTACGAACCGGGGCACCCTCACTTTTACGCGGAGCACCCGTCGGAAAAAACTGCCATCGCCGGTGCCGAAGTGGCGATGCAGGTGAGCCTCAGTGGCACGGACCGCTTTGAGGCACTGCAGCGGTGGACGACCGGGGTTTTCGCCCGCACCATCGCCGTCGGTTCCGTCGACGCCCCCTTTGGTGGACCCCATGTTTTTGTCGCCGCCACATTTTTACCGGAGGTCTCCGCCGAGGAGCCATTTGCCGCTTTGACCGCGTTTGTACCCTGTTGGCAGGTGGCGCGGGCGGGGGAAAGCACCACGGCCGTGGCGAATATTTGCGTCGGGCCCGACAGTGACCTGGAGCAGGTCAGCGCCCGCATTCTTCGGGCCCACACCCGGTTTGGAGAAATCAGTTACGCCGCTCCTGATGGACCGTCGACTCCCTCCGCGTCGCCGCAGATTCGGCGGCGTGAGGCGGGTGATTTCCGGGGACGGGTGGCGGAGGCCATCGGTCGCATCGCCGCCGGCGAGTTTGCCAAAATCGTGCTGGCCCGCGCCATCGATTTGGAAACCGACCAGACGTTCCATCCGCTGACGGCCCTGAACGGACTGCGGCAACGGTTCCCCGATTGTTTTTCATTTTCCATCGCCAACGGTCGCGGCGACAGCTTCATCGGCGCATCGCCCGAGCGGCTGGTGCGGGTCAGCCGCGGCGTGCTGGAATCGGATGTGCTGGCGGGGTCGATTCAGCGGGGCTCCGGGGCGGCGGAAGATGCGCGGCTGGGCGCCCAGTTGTTGGCGAGTGACAAGGACCTGCATGAGCACCAAGTCGTCTTGGATTCCGTCAAGCGTCGGCTCGTGGCCCTCGGGCTGGAGCCCCAACATGCCGCCCACCCGGGAGTGCGCAAACTCGCCAATGTCCAGCACCTGCACACCCCGGTTCGAGCCGCGCTGGGGTCGGAGGTGCAGCTCCTCGATACGGTGTCGATGCTCCATCCCACGCCCGCCGTAGGGGGATCGCCGCAGGCCCCAGCCATCGCGGCAATTCCGGCGCTGGAAGGGTTTTCCCGCGGCCTCTACGCCGGGGCCTTGGGTTGGTTGAATGCGCGGGGCGGGGGAGAGTTTATGGTGGGAATTCGCTCGGCGCTGGTACGGGGAAACCGGGCCCGGATCTATGCCGGTGCCGGGATCGTGAAAGGATCGGAGCCGGAAAAGGAATGGCAGGAAACCGAGCTCAAGCTGAACGCCCTGCTCGAAGGACTCTTGCCCCCGTCATGACGCCGCTGGATTCACGCAACCTCAACAGCCTGTGGTGCTCCGTCATGATCGAGACGTGGGTGCGCGAGGGGCTGCAGTTTGCCGTGGTTTCACCCGGATCGCGCTCAACTCCGTTGACCATGGCCGTGGCGCGCCATGCGGCGGTGGAAACCGTGGTGGCGATCGATGAGCGTTCCGCCGCATTTCACGCTCTGGGATTGGCCCGGGGCGGGGGGCGTCCGGTGGTCTTGATCTGCACCAGCGGCAGCGCCGGCGCTCACTATCTGCCGGCCCTGATCGAAGCGCACGAAACGGCCACCCCGTTGATCGTCGTCACGGCGGATCGTCCCCCGGAACTACGGGACTGCACATCCGGCCAAACCATCAACCAGCACCAGTTGTTCGGCCATTACAGCACGTGGTATCACGAATTCGCGCTGCCCGCCTTGGAGGGAACGCGATTCGCTTACCTGCGCCAGACCACCGCCAGGTCTGGCGGCGGGCGCAGGCCGCAGGCCCCGTTCATCTCAACGCGCCTTTTCGAGATCCCTTGCCGCCTTTGCCGGATGGGGGCGAAGCGGCCAGCTTCGCCGCTCAAATCGATGATGCGTTCTGGATGACGGCGAGCGCCCCCGTCGCCGAGAGTGGCTTAAAACTGATCCACGAGGTGACCACGGCCCGCGGCTTGATTGTGGCTGGCCCGGCCTACGCCGCTGATCAGGA
Source organism: Opitutaceae bacterium (assembly GCA_018402455.1). Lineage (GTDB taxonomy): Bacteria > Verrucomicrobiota > Verrucomicrobiia > Opitutales > Opitutaceae > Actomonas. The sequence continues at coordinate 73,683 of JAGYIG010000003.1, read as the reverse complement.
GGCCTACGCCCAGCACGTTTACCGATTGGCGGAGGCGACGGGCTGGCCGATTCTGGCGGACGGGTTGTCGCCCGCGCGTCACCACGTCCCGATCGGAGTGACCGTCGTTTCGCATTATGACCTCATCCTCCGCCACGCCGGACTCGCTCGTGATCTGACTCCACGCTACGTGCTGGGCTTGGAGAGCTGGCCGACCAGCAAGGTGCTGCGGGAGTGGTTGGGACAATGTCAGGCGGAAATGTTGATGGTCTCCCCTCGCGAATCCAATGGGGATGCGGTGCATGGTCGCACGCGGGAAATTACGTCTCCGATTCAGGCCTTGGCGTTCCGCGGCCGGGCTTCCCCCGACCGCAGCTACGTTGAGGCGTGGGCGCAGGCCCAGGACCGAGCGACCACCGCTCTCGCTGAGTGGATGGCTTCGGCGGAGGTTGCAGCATTCGAAGGGCGGGCGGCTTGGAATCTAGGGCAGTCGAACCTCACCGAACGGGCGCTGGTCGTGGCCAGCAGCATGCCCGTCAGAGACTGGGAATACTTCTGTTCGCCGGCAGACCGTAGCTTACGAGTCTACGGCAATCGTGGAGCCAACGGCATTGACGGCACGATCTCTACGGCCCTCGGAGTGGCCCGGGCCACCCAACGACCGACCGTGCTGCTCACCGGAGATCTGGCCTTTGTCCACGACAGCAATGGACTGATGCTTGCCCGTCAGGCGGCGGTGGATCTGACGATCTTGGTGATCAACAACGCCGGCGGCGGCATCTTCGAGCATCTTCCGATTGCCCAGTTCCGCGATGAGTTTGAGCGTCTTTTCGCGACCCCCTCCGAAGTGGATCTGGGCGCCCTCTGCGCAGCTCATGGCGTCGCCCATCAGGAGGTTTCCTTGAACACCTTCGCCACTAACGTGGAGGAGCTGACGACCGGTTCGGGGGTGCGGGTGCTGGAAATCAACACCGACCGAAAGGCGGACGCGGCGATGCGTAAACGTGGTTTCAGGATGTTGGCGCAACAGCTGGGAGAGCCGGTTTCCAACTGAACGCCCGGACCTTGTTCTCCAGCATCGATGGCACAATCAGCAATCCGTCCTCGATCAAGTATTCGTGATCGGCCGTGCCTTGTTCCAAGGGGAGGAGCAGAGAGGGTTCGCCCCGGTGGGGGACGTGCATCAGTTTACCGGTCAGCCAATCCGTGACCGTGTAGCCGCCCAGGCCGTCGGGCTCAATGCCATCGACGTGAGCCAGGGGGCCGGTGCCAATTCGATCGAGGTGCTGGTCGCGAAAACGAACCGTGCTCAGGTGCCCGAGCTGAGTCTGCCCATCCGGGCCCGTCACACTCCAGCCGCCCAGCACCAGCCGGTCGGTTTCGGCCCGCAGTCCGTTCAAACCACCCGTGCGGGAGGTATCGACGTCATACCAGGGAGCGAACTCACCCGCGTGCAGTCGATAGATTTGCCGCAATCGGCTGCTGAAAACGTAGACGTTGCCCAGCGGATCCACGGTGCAGTCATTGAACTCACCGGCGGCCCCGTCGATCGGACGGTAGCGGGCCAGAACGTCTCCGGTAGCGAGGCTGATTTCGACCATATCAGGGGTGTCCCCCACGTAGAGACGGTCGTTGGCCACCGCCAGGCCCTTGGGATCCTCCAGGCCTGTGGCCCATTTATGATGCAAAATGGATCCGTCCCGCGCGAGTTTGCTGATAAAGCCATCCCCAGGGATCCGTTCGTCTCCGCGGGACGCCAGGTTGGACACGTAAAAGCAATCGCGGACCGCATCGTAAACGACCGACTCCGGTGCCTCGAATCCGGAGGTTTCCCACTGCAGTTGAGGCGCTTCCCCCACGGCGTGACGCGTGGAGAAGGCCGTGATGAGGGCGAGAAGCAGGAGGCGAATGAGGGGCGACTTCATGTGGGGAGTAGGAAGAAAGTGGTCAGACCACTCGAGCCCGATATGAGTCGTGCTGGTTGACGTGCACCCGGGGATCAAGCAATCGTTCCCGCATGAGTCAGTTCCCATGGCAGATCGTCAAAGACTACGAGGATATCATTTATGAGAAGGGCGATGGCATCGCCAAGATCACGCTAAACCGGCCGCACAAGCGAAACGCCTTTCGGCCGGAGACCGTCTTCGAATTACACGAAGCATTGCTGGAGGCCCGGGATGATACGTCCATCGGCGTCGTATTGCTGACCGGGGCGGGGCCGCACACGGATGGGAAGTATGCGTTTTGCGCGGGTGGTGATCAAAGTGTGCGCGGGCATGCAGGTTACGTGGGCGCCGACGGGGTGCCCCGGCTCAATATTCTCGATGTCCAGAAACTGATCCGTTCGATGCCCAAGGTCGTGATCGCCTTGGTCGCCGGCTACGCCATCGGGGGCGGCCATGTGCTGCATCTGGTGTGCGATCTGACCATTGCGGCGGACAACGCGATTTGTGGGCAGGTGGGCCCCGCCATGGGCAGTTTCGATGGCGGATTTGGCGCCAGTTACCTCGCCCGCATCGTGGGGCAAAAGAAGGCCCGCGAGATTTGGTATTTGTGTCGTCAATACAATGCGGACCAAGCCTTGGAGATGGGGCTGGTGAACGCGGTGGTGCCGGTGGCCGAATTGGAGGCCGAGGGCATCAAGTGGGCCCAGGAGGTGCTCGGACACAGTCCCCTGGCGATTCGCTGCCTCAAAGCCGCTTTCAACGCGGATGTGGATGGCCAGTCGGGCCTGCAGGAGTTGGCGGGCAATGCGACCCTGCTCTACTATATGAGCGAGGAAGCGCAGGAGTTTCACTCCGCCCAGCGCGAAAAACGAAAACCCGACGCCCGCAGGTTCCCTTGGCTACCGTAGCGGCGGGCGGCATCGCCTAGAAATCAATCGCCGTGGGCGTGCCGATTTCCACGTTGAATCGCTCATCGTAGGGAGTGACCCAACGGTGATCGGTGCGCGCGATTTCAATGGATCCGCCCACGGGAAAGAACAGCAGGGAAGCCCGGGCGGTGCCGCGCAGAAAACTCAAGGCGGCGGGGCGATCATCCCCCTCTACTTGGCGGAATTGAATCTCCAGATTCATGCCCTTGATGTTCGCCACCGCCTTGTGGCGCACCGGCTCCCGCAGCTCCGCGTGGATGGCCCGCAGTTCCCCGGTGAACCGGTCCAAATCGGCGGTCATGGCGATTTTATCGACCGGAAAATCTCGATCGGGGTCGGGCAGAATGGGGAGCGCGAGCCGCATCGTGTCACTCGATTGCGATGCGGTGCGCACGCCGGCAAAATCAATCAGTTCGCGCAGGCGACGTTCCCGGTGCGCTCCGCGTTCAATCGCCCGGCGTTCTTTTTCGCGTTTTTTTTGATACTGACGCTGTTCCTTTTCGGTAGCCGGCCCGGCTGGGGATGAAAGGAGAATATCCCGTTCGTCCCACGGCAGAGAGGGGTCGATTCGGCTGACCGTCTCCGCTTTCAGGCGTCCTTTGCGGTCGTATTCCCGTTTCACCTCCCGGTAGGCCCAGCGACCTTCTCCCGCCGAATAGTCCTCAATCGCCGACTGCAACATGTCGCTCGGGGTGGGCTCCCGCGCCCCCGCAGGGCTGGAAAGGAGCAGCACCGAACCAAGAATCGCAGCGAGGTGCCGACATTCGGGTAATTGCATAACAGGAATAATGGCACGACTTGAGCGTTCCTCCAAGTTCCCGGTCGCTCTTTTGCCCCGCCGCGTTCAAGATTCCGTTATGTCGTCCCTTTATCAGCACCTTCGTTCCGATATCATCACTGCCATGAAGGCGCGTGATACGGGAAAGGCCACCGGTTTGCGGTCGGCCGATGCCGCGATTCAACGCGTCGCCATGGACTCGAATGTCGAGATCGACGACGCCCTCGTGATCGCGACGTTGCGCAAAACCGTCAAAAATCTGAGGGACGCCAACGTCGAGTTCGCCAAAGCCAATCGCCAAGATCTGGTGGATCAAAACGAACGGGAAATTGGCTGGTTGGAAGCCTACCTACCGGCGCAGATCACCGGTGATCAGTTGGCGGCCCTCGTCGCCGAGGCCGTGGCATCGACCGGCGCGACCAGTAAACGCGAGATGGGCAAGGTGATGGGGCAACTCAAACAGCACCCGCAGGCCGACCTGATCGACTTTGGCGCCGCGAGTAAATTGATTCAAAGCAAGCTCGCTTGAGCGTTAACCCTCCTCCTTTCACATGACCTTCCGTCCTTTCCTTTCTGGCCTTTTCGTTTTGGCGATCGGCTCCCTTGTCACCGCCCAGGAAATGGGCTTCGAGGAATACGAACCGCAGTCCACCCTCATCGTGCCGGAGCATCCGGTCACTCGAGCGAAGTTCCCGTTTATCGACGCCCACAATCACCAGTGGCGCCAACGCATGTCGACCGAGAACGTGGATCAAGTGGTCAGGGACATGGATGACCTCAACATGGCTGTCATGGTCAACCTGTCGGGCGGCAGCGGGGAGGAGTTGCAGGAGGTGCTGGCCAAGTCGAAGGCGCGCTACCCGGATCGTTTTGCGGTGTTTGCCAATCCTTCCTACGATGGTATCGACGAACCGGATTACCCCGAGCGGACCGCGGCGCAGTTTGAGGCCGATGTGAAGGCCGGGGCGCAAGGGCTTAAGATTTTCAAGAATCTCGGGATGTATGTATTCGATCCGCTGGGACGCGTGCGGGTCGATGATCCGAGGCTCGACCCCCTGTGGGCCAAGGCCGGGGAACTGGGGGTGCCCGTGCTGATTCACGTGGGGGACCCCGCGCAGTTCTGGTTGCCGCATGATCGGTTCAATGAGCGTTGGCTGGAACTCAAGGAGCGCCCGCGCCGGAAGCGGGATGGGGATCCCAGTTTCGATCAATTGATCAAAGAACAGGTCAACGTGTATCGGAAGCACCCCCAAACCACGTTCATCATCGCCCATTTCATGTGGCTGGCCAACGACCTGGATCGGCTGGCCACTTACCTTGATGAGCTTCCCAACACCGTCGTGGAAATGGGAGCCATCATCTACGACCCCGGTCGCCAGCCCCGGCATGCCCGCAAGTTTTTCGAAAAATATCAGGATCGGATTCTGATGGGGAAGGACACCTGGGCTCCGGAGGAGTATGCCACTTATTTTCGCGTGCTCGAAACCGAGGACGAATATTTCCCCTACTACCGGAAGCGCCACGCGTTCTGGCGCCTGTATGGCCTCGGTTTGTCCGATGAGATTCTGAAAAAGGTCTACTACGGCAACGCGCAGCGCATCATTCCCGGCATTGATGCGTCCCTTTTCCCCGCCAACTAATCCTCATCACCATGCCCCCCTGGATGACCCGGATGCTCCGCATGTCCGCGATCGGTCTGGGCATCACCCTGATGTTGCTGGCGGGGATCAACCTCTACGCGATGCACGCGCTGTTCGATGCGAGTGTGGAGAATCAGTTGGGGTTTTCCGCCGCGGAACTGCGGCCGCTATTTTACGTGCTGGGCGGGATCGGCCTCCTGTTGGCGCTGCTGGGCTTTTTTGTCCGCCTGCCGCCAAGCTGGATGCGACCGGTCGAACCCCGCCGCCAGCCCAAGTCCCGACCGCGAAATTAATCAGCCCTCGTGATCGACCGGTGGCCGCGCGGTTTGATCATACTTCCTGGCCAGTCCGTAGGCGACCACTCCGGCCAGCACGATACCGATGGCAATGAACGCCTCCGCCGGCTGGGACTTGGTGATAAAAAACAAGGTCCAGAACATCAGGACCAAGTAAATCAGCGGGGGCAGGGGATAGAGCCAGGTGCGGTAGGGACGGGGCAGATCGGGCTGGCGCCAGCGCAGCACAAAAATGCCGCTGACGGCGAAGACCGTGTTCAGGCAAAGGATGAATCCCGAAAACAGGAGGATACTCTGAAACGAGGAAGAGAGCACAAAGATGACGGCGATGCTGGACTGCACCAAAATTGCCAGCGCCGGGATGCCGTCCTCGTTCTTGCGGGCGAGGCGCCCAAAAACGGAATAGTCCTCCCCGATCACCTGCAGCACCCGGGGGCCGGCGATGGTCATCGCGCTGACGGTTGAAATCAGCAGCAACGAGAGCACAAAGCTGATGGCTGACGCCCCCGTTTCACCGAAGACGTGTTGCGCCGCAATGTAACCCACCTCGACCTGGCCCTCCATCGCCGCCATCGGCGCGACCAGCAGGAAGGTGAAGTTAAGGGCCACGTAGAGCACCATCACGGTCAGCGTGCTGCCAATGAGAATTTTTGGCAGGTTGCGCTGCGCGTCATCAACCTCATTGATCAAGTAGGTCACCGAGTTCCAGCCGGTGTAGGCATAGTTCACGTAGATCAAGGATACGGCGAACGCACTGCCCAGCATCAGCGCGCCATCACCTGCGACCGGGAGGAAACTCACGGCTTGAGGCTCCTCCACCATAAAACCGCAGAGCAGACAAAATCCGACGATCAGCGAAATCTTGGCGGCGGTGAACACACTTTGGAAATTGCTGCTGCGCTGGCGGCGGCCCACGTGGGCGACCGTGACCACGATGATCAAGCCGATGGCCAGCCACGTGGCGGAAAGCGCGGGAATGGCCGCCGAGAGGTAACTGCCAAACGTGATCGCGGCCAAGGCCACGGGCGCGGCGAAACCGATGGTGGCCGAGATCCAACCGGAGATGAAACCGACCACCGGATGATAGATGCGCGTCAGGAAGTTGTATTCTCCGCCGGAGCGAGGCAGGGCCGCCCCGAGTTCGGCGTAGGTGAGGGCGCCGCAGAGGGCGGTGATCCCGCCGACCACCCACAACATGATCAGCACAAAGCCCGATTTGATATCCAGCAGTTGATAGCCGAGCGAAGTGAACACGCCCGTCCCGATCATGTTGGCAATGATCACCGCCGAGGCGAGGGACGGCTTGTAGGACGAGGCGGACATCAGCGCTTAGGAAGCAGGAGAAGAGTTAGCCTCAAGCCAAGCCGCGAATCCTGCCTCATCGAGTTCCGACGCTGCCAGCGCCAGCGTGTTCACCACTGCCTCCGCTTCGCCTCCATGAAACGGCCAGCCGTTGGCTTCCAGAAACACAGCGGCGGAGAGGAAGGCGATGCGCTTGTTGCCGTCGAGAAAGGGGTGATTCTTTACCAGCCCAAACGCGTAGGCGGCGGCCAACCCGTGGACTGACGCCGACGGATCATAGTGGTTTAAATTCACCGGCCGTTGCAGCGCTGAATCCAACATTGATTCGTCCCGGATTCCCGAGAGACCTCCAAACCGGGAAAGTGAATGGAGTTGAAGCGCCAGGACAGTTTCGCGAAGCACCCAAATAGGTGATTTCAATTCGCCAACTCCCGCAGCGCGTTGCGATAACGTTTGGTGAGGTCACGACCGATTTCCATTTGCCGCTCAAATTCCTCATCAACGGGCGCGAGGCGCAGACTGCCGTCCTCGGCTTTGGTGACGTAGAGCGCCTGGCCCTCCTCGACTTGCAGTTCGTTCAGGGTCTCCTTGGGCAGGATCACGCCAAGGGAGTTGCCGATCTTACGAAGTTTGGTGCGGTGGGACATACTGGGTATAACGAATGTTATAACACAAAAGTCCAGTGCCGTCTTCACGATTCACCCCGCTCATAGCTGGAAGCTGAGGGACGCGAGGAAAAACGAATGAATCGGGAAAGCCCTGCTGCGAATCATCGCTTGGTCTGCCCCAAAGACGTCGTGACCTAACGACCGTGACCTAAAAGACGTCACGTGACCTCAAGACCTGATGTCTTTGTGCTGCCTTGTGCCCCAATCTGTAACCTATCTCTCCGGTTCGAACCCCTTATTCAACAGCACCAAAACCAAGCCAATCAGCGTGGCATTGAAATCCACGTTGGCTAGCAGCAGGGCAAACGTTCCGAGGGTAACGGAGATCATCGAGCGGACGAAAAACTGAAACAGGAATTCACCAACTTTGGCAAACCCAACCGATCATCATCCTCAAGGAAATGGGGCGAGGTTCGAAGCTGGCGTGAGCTTACCCCGGGAGGCGGCCGCGAGACCGATTCAGCCAGCGCTCCCCACAGACCTCACGGCGCCAGCTGATTGCCCGAGCCGCATCCGTGATGGTGAGGGGCGGACTTGCGGAAGTGCTCTCCTCAAGGACCGAACCCGTCCATTGCATCGAATCGGGCCATGGGGCCTTCTTTGGGCGGAAGGTGAAATGGGATCACCACTTGCCCAGGCTCGGCATCCCGCCGCCCGCTCCCGGCATCCCCCCGCCGGGGCCACCCATCGCCTGCATCTTCTTCATCATTTTGCGCCCCTTGGACCCCTTCATCATCTTCATCATCTTCTGCATCTGCTGGAACTGCTTCAGCAGTTGGTTCACCTCGACAACTTTGACACCGGCTCCCTTGGCGATGCGCATGCGGCGGCTGCCATTCAGAATCATCGGTTTCTGCCGCTCCTGCCGGGTCATGGACTGCAAAATCGCCTCGTTGCGGCCCATGGATTTGTCCGCATTTTCGTCGATTTTGACGTTGCCCATGCCGGGAAGCATGGCGGCCAGGCTGGAGACCGAACCCATCTTCTTAACCTGCTGCATTTGCGCCATGAAGTCTTCCAAATTGAAGTCTCCTTTACGCAGCTTCTCCGCCATCCGCTCGGCATCATCCTGCTCGATGTGTTCCTGCGCCTTTTCGACCAATGAAACCACATCGCCCATCCCGAGAATCCGGGAGGCCAGACGATCGGGGTGGAAAACCTCAAAATCCTCCACCTTCTCACCCAAACCGACAAATTTGATCGGAACTCCGGTGATCGACTTAATGGAGAGGGCGGCACCACCGCGGGCGTCGCCGTCCAACTTGGTCAGGATCAAACCGGTCAACGCCACGGCCTCATGAAAGGCCTTGGCCACATTGACCGCCTCCTGGCCGAGTGCGCCGTCCGCCACCAGAAACACCTCATCCGGTTGCACGATATCACGCAGCCGTTTGACCTCCTCGACGAGGTCTTCGTCGATCTGCAGACGACCGGCGGTGTCAAAGATCACCAGCTCGGATTCCCGGGCTTTGGCGTCCGCCAGGCCCGCCTTGCCAATGGCGGGGACATTCCGGCTAGTCCGATCGCAGGTGAAGCCGAGGTCGTTGGCCCTGGCCAGGACCTCCAATTGATCGATCGCGGCCGGGCGATAGACATCACAGGCCACGACATGAGGGGCGCGGTAGGCCTTTTTCTTCAGCAAGGTCGCCAACTTGGCGGTGGAGGTCGTTTTGCCCGAACCATGCAGGCCCACCATCAATACCTTGAGCGGCTTCTTCGGATTGAGCTGGGTTTCGCCCTCGCCGAGCAGGGTTTCCAACTCGTCCGAAATGATCTTGATGATCTGTTGGCCGGGCGTGACCCCCTTCAGCACCTCCTGGCCGACCACTTTTTCCTGAATGCGGTCGACGAATTGACGCGCGACCTTGAAATGCACGTCGGCGGCCAGCAGGGCTGTGCGCACCTCTTTGAGGGCGTCCGCCATGTTTTCATCGGAGAGTTTGCCGACGCCGCGCAGATTTCGCAGGGCGGAAGAGAGTTTGTCGCTGAGTGACTCGAACATGCGTAAAAGGGTCAGTAGAACGGTTTCCCGACGAGGCCCAACAGCTTTTTTTGCCATTATCAGGAGGAATGCGCCAATCCCGCGTAAAATAAGGGTGGATTATGTGGAGCTTCGTCTGTGAAGCTGCCCGGCTATGAACCCGGTTCTCAAGCTCTTACTCGAAGGCGGCAGCCTCACGGCTGCGCAAATGGCGCAGGTCGCCGGGCTGGCGGAAGCCGAGGTGGAGCAGCATCTGGAGCAGTTGAAGAAAGACCGGATCTTTCTCGGCTGGCGGCCCGTGCTGGATCTCTCCCGCGAGTCCGCCGCTGAAGTGGCGGTTGAAGCCCTGATTGAAGTGCGGATCTCTCCGGAACGCGACGGGGATTTAACCGGCTCGCCGAGCGCATCAGCCGATTCGACGAGGTGCACACCTGTATGCTGGTCTCCGGGGGCTATGACCTGTTGGTGATCGTGCGCGGCCCCTCCTTGCAAAAGGTCGCGGCCTTTGTTTCGGAAAAACTTTCGACCATCGAAGGCGTGCTCTCGACCGCCACGCATTTCCTACTGCGCTGTTACAAGGACCAAGGGTTTTTGCTCTCGCCGGGCGAGAGCCCGAGCCAGCGCCTTGATGTCGCGCCGTAACGCTTTCGACCGCCATGCAAGTCAATCCCTCCCAGTGGGTGGCGGGCCATGTGGCCTCGCTGCCGAAAAGCGGCATTCGCGACTTTTTTGAACTCGTGGCCAAGATGAAGGGCCAGGAGGTCATTTCTTTGGGCGTGGGCGAGCCCGATTTCACCACCCCGTGGCACATCCGCGAGGCGGCCATTTACGGTCTGGAAAAGGGCCGGACCTATTACACCTCCAACCTGGGCACCCCGGAACTGCGGAAGGAAATCTCGCGTTACGTGGCCCAGGAATTCGAGGTCGCCTACCGACCGGAAGACCAGGTGATCGTCACGGTCGGCGTTTCGGAAGCCCTCGATCTGGCGTTTCGCGCCTTTTTGAATCCGGGCGACAAGGTGATGTATCATCAACCTTGTTACGTTTCCTATCACCCCAGCATCAGCCTCGCGCACGGCGAGGCCATCCCGGTCCCCACCTTCGCCCGGGATGACTTTGCGCTGACGGTCGAAGCCCTCGAGGAGGCCTGGCAACCCGGCGTCAAAATCCTCATGCTCAATCTGCCGTGCAACCCGACCGGGGGGACGTGCACCCGGGAGCAGGTGGAAAAAATCGCGGCCTTCGCCCGGCAAAAGGACCTGCTCGTGCTGAGCGACGAGATTTACTCCGAGCTGACCTTTGAGGGGCAACACACCAGCATTGCCGCGCTGCCCGGGATGGCGGAGCGCACGATTTTTCTGCACGGCTTCTCCAAGGCCTTTGCCATGACGGGCTGGCGCATCGGCTATGCCTGTGGCCCCGCGGAACTCATCGATGCGATGATGAAGGTGCATCAATATTCGATGATGTGCGCTTCGATCATCGCTCAGGATGCCGCCGTGGAGGCCCTGCGTAACGGCGCGGATGCCGTCGCGCGGATGCGGGACCAATATCACCGGCGCCGCGATTTGGTTGTGCGCCGTTTCAACGCCATGGGGCTGACCTGCCATTCCCCCCGAGGATCCTTCTACGCGTTCCCCAACGTGACCGCCAGCGGTTTGTCCGAGGCCGACTTCGCGGTCGGTTTGCTGGAGGCCGAGAAAGTGGCCGTCGTGCCGGGCACCGCTTTTGGGCCCGGGGGACGGGGCCACGTGCGAGCCTGTTTCGCGACGGGTTACGAAGACCTCATCACCGCCTGTGACCGGATGGAGCGGTTCATCGGCACCTCTCCCGCCACCTGATGTCACGTGCTGTTGCAGTGGTAGGTCGCCCCAACGTGGGCAAGAGTCGTCTTTTCAACCGCCTGGTGAAACGACGGGTTTCGATTGTGCACGACCAGCCCGGCATCACCCGGGACGTGGTCTCGGCGGAAGTGGACACCGGCGATTACACGTTGTTGGACACCGGAGGTTTGGGCCTCGAGGGGGGCGAGAGCACGGCCGAAATTACCGCCGCCTCGGAGCGACAGGTGGAATTCGCCATCGTCGCAGCCGACCTCATTGTCTTTGTCGTCGACGGCCTCGATGGCATCACCGCCCTGGATGATCGCATTGCGCAGATGCTGCGCCGCTCCCGCAAAGAAGTGCTGCTGGTCATCAACAAGGCGGACTTCGATGACGAAAAAATTGATCTGGCGGAGGCCTATCGTTTGGGGCTGGGCGAACCGTTGCGGGTTTCCGCGGAACACGGTCGGGGGGAAGGGGAGTTGCGCAGTGAGATCCTGACGCGACTGGGTCCCGCTCCGGTGTCGGACGAGGTCAAGTCGGCGGCCGACCCGCTTTGTGTGTGTTTCATCGGTCGCCCCAATGTCGGCAAGTCCTCGCTGGGCAATCGACTGCTGCGCGATGAGCGTTTGATCGTGAGTGCCACGCCGGGGACGACCCGGGATGCGGTGGAGTTGCCGTTTCGATTCAAAACCCGGTATGGGAAAGACGTCGATTTTCGGTTGATCGATACCGCAGGCATCAAGGCGCAGACCAAATTGGCTTCGCCGGTGGAGTATTTTTCCCGGTTACGCTCCCTCGATGCGATCTCCCGGGCGGATATCATCTTCATGGTGGTCGATGCCCTGGATGGCGTGACCCAACAGGACAAGGCCATCGCGGGTGAGGCGGTCAAGGAGCACAAGCCCATCGTGGTTCTGGTCAACAAATGGGACCTCGTGCTGGAGGCCTTCAAGCAAGGGGATCCCGCGACCGAAAGGTATAAGAGTGAGCGGGACTACCGGGAGAAGTATGAGAAAGCACTCTTTGATCGGCTGTTTTTTACGGCGGGTTCTCCGGTGATCTTCGTTTCGGCCAAGCGTAATTTCGAAATCGACCGCATGTTGGACGCCGCGGTCAAAATGAACCGCCGGCTCGATTATACTATCCCCACGGCCAAGCTCAACGCGCTGCTCAACCGCCTGACTCAGCAGACGCCCCCGCCGGTTATCGGCAATCGCCGGTTCAAAATCTTCTACGCCACCCAAACCGGCAACCGGCCTTTTCGCATTCGGATTTTTTGCAACCGCGAGGAAAAGCTGCCGGAAAACTATCGCCGCTTTCTCGAGTCCAACATCGTCCGCGAATTCGATTTGGAGGGGTGTCCGGTGATGTTCCAACTCGTCGGCAAGGAGAAGCACAAAGAACGGGGCAAGGGCGCACCTCTGCGCTCCCGCCGCCCCGCGGCAGACTCCGCGGCGGAAACCGATTTCGAGACCCTTGAAGACTGATCCCCTCAAGCTGGTTTTCATGGGATCCGATGAGATTGCGGTTCCGCTGCTGGAGTGGTTGGTGACCGTGGGACGGACTCACGCCGTCGTGACGGCCATCTACACCCAACCCGATCGGGCCGTCGGCCGCGGGCAGCGCGTTCAGCCGAACGCGATCAAGCGGTGGGCTATGGACCGGGCCATTCCGGTTCGCCAACCCGACCGGCTGACCGCAGCCGTCTGTGAGGAACTGGCTGCGGAATCGCCCGACCTCGCCCTCGTGATGGCCTATGGTCACATCCTGCGCGACGCGTTTATCGCGACCCCGCGCCAAGGGACGCTCAACCTGCATGCCTCCATTTTGCCCGCCTATCGGGGCGCGTCGCCAATTCAGAGCGCCATCGCGGCCGGGGAAGCGAAGACCGGGGTGTCGCTCATGCGCATTGTGCGAGAACTGGACGCGGGACCCGTGGCCGACGTCGAAACCTGCCCCATTCTGCCCACCGATACCGCGGTTGAAGTGGAGGCCAAGATGGCGGCAGCCTGCGTTCCCTTGATCGCGCGCAACCTGCCCCTGCTGGCGGCGGGCACCCTGCAATTTGTCGAACAGGACCACGCGCGGGCCTCGTATTGTCGGAAACTGACGAAGAGCGACGGGGCGCTGGATTTTTCCGCCCCGGCGAGCGAATTGGCGGCGCGGATCAACGGCCTGCATCCCTGGCCTGGTTGCCACTGTGAGTTCGGAGGGCAGACCCTCCGACTGGGTGGGGCCAGTTTGGCCCCCGATATTGATGGCGGGAACACCCCACCGGGGACTCGCCTCGCCACCGCCGACACCCGCCTCTGCCTCGCCACCGGGCAGGGGGCGCTTGAATTGACGCGACTCCAACGCCCCGGCGGACGCATGCTGCCCGCCGCGGACTTTCTTCGCGGTTTCGAGATACCGACGGGCGCGATGGTTCCGTCACAACCCATGACGTCTTTGATCACCCCAGCGGTGGCGTAAGAAGAAACGACAACCCACTTGTTTTCCGTCAGGGTTTTTCCCAAGTTAGGCCGTTATGAAACGCTGTGTCCCCCTGGCTCTGATCACTTTCGTATTTTCCTCCCTCGTCAGTGGACAGTCGATGAACCAAAACATCGGCAGTCAGGTCGCGGGACTGCGAGAGGATGTGAGAATTCTGGCCCAACGGGTGGGGGAGATGTCCCTGCGCATCGAGCAGCTCGAACGCGAGAATGCGGCGCTCATGCGCAGCACGGACGGCATGGAAACAACCTACGCCACGGTTGCGCAGCTCAATGAGGCGGTCGCGGAGTTGAATCGTTCGGTCTCGAGTGGGGATGCGACCTCCCAAACCAAGGCGGCCCAGGCGATCGAAGAATTGGCCCGGCAAACCAATGCGGCGGTGGATTCCATCGCCAAGGGTATGGCGGCCCGGCCGGCCATCACCGCGCCAACCTTCACCGATAATTTTCCCAAGCAGGGATTAAGTTACACGATCCAGAAGGGGGACACGCTCTCCAGCATCGCGGCGCGCTTTCGGTCCACCGTAAAAGACATCCAGAACGCCAACCGCATCGTCGATCCGACCAAGATTCAAGTCGGCCAAACCCTCTTTATCCCGGGCGGAGAATAACCCACCATGGCTGCATCCAAATCCCGTCTCGGACGCGGGCTCGGCGGGTTGATCGCCGGCGCGTCCACCCCCTCAAAATCTCCCACGCCGCGGCGGCCGCCAAGAAGGTGGGGAACCTGCCCACGGCGCGCGCCAGCCCTGCCGAAACCAGCGGCGGAGTCATCCTCGCCTTCGACTGATTTCGAAGACATCGCGGTGGGCCAGGTATCGCCATCCCCCTATCAAGCCCGGCGCGACATCAAATCGGGGCAACTCGAGGAATTGGCGGAGAGCATCAAATCCGAAGGCCTGTTGCAACCGATTGTGGTGCGCAAGGTGGCGCAAGGTTATGAGTTGATCGCCGGTGAACGCCGTTGGCGGGCCTTTCAAGCCCTCAAAATCAAGCGCATCCCCGCCCGGGTCGTGACGGCCACCGATGCCTCCGCCGCGGCGCTGGGGCTGATTGAGAACTTGCAGCGGGAAGGGCTCAATCCGATCGACGAAGCCTACGGCTTTGCGAGTTTGATTCGGGACTTTGACCTCACCCAGGAACAGGCGGCGGATCGCGTCGGTAAAAGCCGGGCGGGCGTGGCCAACACGCTGCGGTTGTTATCCTTGGACGGCGAAATGCAAGGGTATGTGGCCAAGGGGATTTTGAGCGTAGGCCACGCCAAAGTGTTGCTCGGGGTCGAAGCCCCGGAGGAACGCTCGGTGCTGGGTCGTCGGGTCATCGAGGAAGGCCTGAGCGTCCGGGCCACGGAGAAGCTGGTGCAGACGCGTAAGGCGGACCGTTCCGGACGCAAAACCCGCCAGAGTCGCCATACCCCGGCGGGGGCGACGATCACGGGAATCGAAAAACGACTCACTTCCCATCTGGGCGCCAAGGTCGCCTTGAAGCACGCGGGCAACAAGGGACAAATTGTGATCCCTTACGCGTCGAACGACGATCTTCAACGCATTCTCGAAAAGCTGGGGGTCGAAGCCTGAGCCGGGAGGGTGACCGTCTTCAGGGGCGGTCCTGTTGGTAGTCCAGAAAACGAGCCAAATGCTGCTGGTTCAGTTCATCGCTGTCGCCGTAGTGCTCGCGAACGGATTCCAGTTTCTCGTGTAAACGGGTTTGGACCTCCCGGTAGGCGGGGACGCCGTAAAGGTTGTTCATCTCGCGGGGATCCACCGCCAGGTCGTAGAGCTCCCAATAATCCAGATCATAATAGAAGTGGATCAACTTGTAGCGATCGGTGCGCAGGCCGTAATGCCGCATCACGCGGTGCTCAGCCGGGTATTCGTAATAGGTGTAGTAGGCGTGATCGCGAAAGGAAGGATCGACGCCATTGAGCACGTTGCGAAAGGACTGGCCTTGCAAATCGGCCGGGGGCTCGATCCCGGCGTAGTCCAAAAAGGAAACCGCCAGATCCAGGTTCTGCACCAATTGATCGAGCCGCTGCCCCGGCGCGATCTCGCGGGGGTATCGAATCAGGAGGGGCGTCCGAAAGGATTCCTCATACATGAAGCGCTTGTCGAACCAACCGTGCTCCCCGAGGAAAAACCCTTGGTCGGAGGTGTAGACCACGAGGGTGTTGGCGGCGAGACCACTGTCATCGAGGTAATCCAGCAACTGACCAACCCCATCGTCGACCGACTGGATACAACTCAGGTAGTCCTGCAGGTAGCGGTCGAACTTCCATTGGGCCAGCTCCCGGCCCTGCGGGGGATTGGCCTTGAACGCTTCGATCTGGGGCAAGTAGTGGCGGTCCCAGGCTGCTCGCTGCGCCGCATCCATCCGACCGTAGTGGGTTTTGAAGAGTTCGCGATATCTTGTCTGCAACTCCTCTGCCGGATCCAACATCTTCAGATCGTAGACTAAATCCAGATCCTGCCAGACCCCCATTTCATGATGGGCCGCCGCCGGTCGACCGGCGTAGGTATCAAAGAAATTATCGGGAAATTCAAATGAGCGGCCCTCAAAAAGGGAAAAGTATTTCGGCTCCGGCATCCACGCCCGGTGCGGTGCTTTCTGGTGATAGAGCAGGAGGAAAGGTCTGGCGGGATCCCGATCCTCTTGCAGCCAGTTCAGCGCAAACTCCGTGGTCAACGTGGTCACGTAACCGGGGAACCGACGCTCCTCGCCATTCACGATGAAGTCGGGGTTGTAATAGTGGCCCTGGCCGGGCAGCACCTTGCTGTAATCGAAACCCTCGGGGGTCCCGGCGAGGTGGATTTTACCGATCAAGGCGGTTTGGTATCCCGCCCGTTGGAGCTGTTTGGCAAAGTTGTCCTGCGACCAATCAAACGCCTGCAAGTTGTCCACCTTGCCATTTTTGAAACTGTGTTTGCCCGTGAGCATCACCGCGCGACTGGGCGCGCAGATCGAGTTCGTGACCGATGCGCGGGTAAACAACGCCCCTTCCTCCGCCAGCCGGTCGATGTTGGGCGTGTGGTTCAGCCCGTGCCCGTAGGAGCTAATCGCCTGATAAGCATGATCATCACTCATGATGACGATGATGTTGGGTCGATTTTCCGGGGCTTGGGCCGCGAGGGCGACAGCCAACAGCGCCACGCCGAACGCAGCAAAAAGGGGACGAAGTAAAGACTGGGAAGACTTCATGGGTGAGACTATTCAGTAAACAGGCAGACCTGAAGGCTGAGCTGCCGAGGAAAGGGACGGCTAAACTTAGAAGCAGGTCCCTGGCATTGACAAGCGCCGTCCCCCTCGGCACTCCTAACCGTTTCATGACTCTCTTGATCGGTATCTTCACGTTCATCCTTATCCTAGTTTCCTTGTTTCTGGTGCTGCTTGTCCTCATGCAGAAGGCCAAAAATGACGGTGGCATGGGGGCGGCCCTCGGCGGCGGCGCTACCGAGGCCACCTTTGGTGCCGACACGGGAAACGTGCTGACCAAGGCGACCATCAACTCGGCCATCGGGTTTTTCGTGCTGAGTCTGCTCCTGTATCTGGGTCACATTCATGTGCGTAACAGCGCATCCGAAGCGGCAGGATCGGCCCTGCCCACGATCGAGACTCCGGCCTCAACCATGCCCGACTTCGCCCCCGCCACGAACGAGGCTCTGGATGGTGGCTCTGCTCCGGCGATTATGGCGCCGCAGTTGGACGAACCCGCTCCCGAGCCGACCACGGAACCTCAGTCTTGAATTCCGAGTCATGGAGCACATGAAGTGCTTCCGCTGGACCCTTTCCCGACAGACCGCCCGAGCGGTCTGTCTTTTTTTGGCGGCTCTGACGTTGTCAGCTCATTGGGCGGAGGCGCAACACAAGGGCAACCGACTCAAACCACGCTACCTCAACGATGGCAGCCCGGACCACGAGCGCGGGGCCGAAATTATGGCCCAGTTTCGCAGTCTCGGCCTGCCGGGGGATTACTACCTTGAGTTCGATTTGGAGATTTTACCTCGCGCCGGAGAACGGTCCGTCGTCGCGGGGCAAATGTGGGGCACCCACCTCCGGGAAGGATCGGCGTTTCGCGCTCAGCTCAACTCTCCGGACGGGGTCCTGCTGGACCGTTTACTAGGGCACAACGGTCCGAATCCCCAGTCTTGGCGGTGGAACAACGAAGCGCCCGACGGGCATGAACGGTTAGATCCCTCAACGCTGCTCGACCCGATTGGAGGCACTAGTTTATCGATGTTTGAACTCCAGATGCCTTTCATCCACTGGCCGGATTTCGTTTACGAGGGGACCGATCAGGTCCGCGGTCGAGCGGTGCAGTCCTTTTTGATGTATCCCCCCAACGATTTTGCGGAGGCCCATCCCGAAATCCAAGGCGTGCGGCTGCATTTGGATGCTAAGTTTTCGGCCCTTATGCAGGCGGTGTTCCTCGGTTTGGCCGAAGAGCCCCGGCGCAAGCTCACGGTGATGGACCTCAAAAAACTGGGAGATCAATGGATCGTAAAAACCATCGATGTGCGCGATGAAAAGACCCGCGACAAGGTCCGGTTCAAGGTCACGGCGGCAAAGTTGGACCTCGAATTTACCCCCGGCCTTTTTGAGCCGACCGGTTTGTTGACCGCCGTCGGTCGTCCCGAAGGCGTCGAGCAGTTGCGCTGGTAAGGGAAGGGCCGGGCGCCCCGCCCGCGAGGTCAGACTTGATAGCTTTGGCCGGGGGTGGGGTCGAGGACCTTGATGGCGCTGGCCCGCGTTTCGATCTCGCGGGCAAACCACTGTCGGGCTTCGGGATCGCCGTGCGTGAGCACGATGGCCCGCGGGTCGGCCTGCAAAGCGAATTCCAGTAGCTCCTCTCGCTCGGCGTGACCACTCAGTTCAAACCGCTCAATTCGCGCTTTGACCCGCGATCGCACATGAACGGTTTCGAATAAAAAATCTTCCCCTGGTTTGGTCATCTGCAGCTTGCCGCCAGGGGTGTCCGGATCGCAGTGGCCCACGAATCCGATCGTGTTGCGGTGGTGGCCCAACAGGCCGGAGGCGAGGGCATAGCTGGGAGTGTTTTCGACCAGCATGCCCGAACTGACAATAAACAGACCGTTGCGCTCCGCGTCCTTCCCCGGAGCCACCTTTCTCGGCAAGGACTTAAGCCCCAGCTCCTTGAGAATCGAACGATTGAAGCGCACGTGCTGGGTCTTGCGGCGAATTTCGTCGAAATAGTTGCACAGGTCCAGTCCCAGCCCGGAGCCGATGATCGGACATTCGACCAGCTGACCAAACCTCCGCGCATCGTGCAGAATGGTGAGCACCTCCTGCATACGCCCGAGGGCAAACACGGGCAGGAGAAACGAACCTCCGCGTTCGATGGTGTCGTTGATGGATTTGACCAACCGACTGACCTCATCGGCCCGGGTTTTGCCCACCGGTCGCTCGGTGAGGCCCCGGGTGGTTTCGGTCACGATGGTGTCGAAGTGCCCCTGGGGAAAACGAGCGCCCGGCAGGGTGCGGAGGTCGTCGAAGAGCACGTCACCGGTGAAAAAGATGCCGCGGTGTTTGTGGCGAATTTCCACGGCGGCGGCTCCCACCACGTGACCCGCGGGGTGGAGCATGAGTTCGATTTCCTCGGAGGCCCGCAGTCCGGTGATGGTCTTCGTCAGGCCAAATGGCACCCCGATCATGCGTTGCGCACAACGGTCGATCTCCTCGTGAGTGAAAAGGGGGTATTCGGGAATATCCCGGTCGGCCTTTTGCTTCACCATCACATTGGACGAGTTGTGCAGCATCCGCTCGATGATAAGCCGACTGGAGGTGGACATCATCACCGGAGCATTGGGCCAATGCCGCATCGCGACGGGCAGGCTGCCAATGTGGTCGAGGTGGCAATGCGTGATCAGAATCAGGTCCACCCGCTCATGGCGGACCTTGCCGTAGTCCGGCAAGGCGGCCCGGCCGATCATTTTAGGATGTAAACCACAATCAATCAGCAGGTTAACACCACCGATTTGAACGAATAGCGCGTTGGCGCCGATACCGCCTTCGCGGTTGAGGTCGATCAATTGCATCAGGTAAGGGCTGAGCGAGCGACATCGGTCGCCGCGGAGCAAGACCAACTTTGCCCCCTCAAGCCGGTGTATCCCCGGCCGGGATGATCATCTCGAAGGGGGAGAGCACCACGTGGATGCGTTCACCGGATTCATCCGTCCCGTGAAAGCTGCCCACCACTCGGGCGTTGGTGCCGGTGACATGGTAGCTGTTGTAGGAGAAGGACTCGCCCGGTGCCAGTCGCGGGATTTCTCCCACGATCTTGTCCCCTTCGATGACCTGACGCTGGCCATCGGCCTGTTCGATGACCCACTTCCGGCCCAGCAATTTCACCGTTTGATCGGACGCATTCTCGATCGTGATGAAATAGACAAAAGCGTGGGGCTTGTCCAAGGGCAGGCTGGAACCACCGCGATGGTAAACCAGGCGATCCAAACGTGCATTCAGGCCGGGAATCGTTTTGGAGTTGGACACTGCCACTCGGCAACAGGAGCGCCCCTGGCGATGGTTGCAACCGGCGAACCGAGTAAATTCGCGAGTCGGCCCCCGGCAACGGAGTCCGCTCTTGCCTCCTATTTTGCTCCTCCGCACAAAGTCAGGGAGATGGAAAAACTGGCTCTTCTTTCGGTTAGCGACAAAAGCGGCTTGGTGGAGTTTGCCACCTCGCTGGTCAATCTGCACGGTTATCGCCTGTTATCGACGGGCGGCACCGCTCGCTTACTGGCCGAGGCCGGATTGGCTGTGACTGAAGTGAGCGAACACACCGGATTTCCCGAAATGATGGAAGGCCGGGTGAAAACGCTTCATCCCAAGGTGCATGGGGGACTGCTGTGTCGGCGGGACAAATCTGAGCACCTCGCAGCCGCGAAGGAGCACGGAATCGACCTGATCGATTTGGTGGTCGTCAACCTTTACCCCTTTGAGGAGACGGTGGCGAAGCCGATGGTCAGCCGCGAGGAAGCCATCGAAAACATCGATATCGGCGGACCCTCGATGTTGCGCAGCGCGGCGAAAAATCACGAAGCCGTGACCGTGGTCTGTGACCCGGCCGACTACGGGGTGGTTTTGGCCGCGATGGGGGATGATACCGCGATGCGCGAGCTGCGACGGCAATTGGCTCTGAAGGTCTTCCAACGCACGGCCAGCTACGACGCTGCCATCGCCCATTATCTCGAAGCTCAGGCCACCGGGCCGGATCTGGAGTCCCTCGGCGGTTTTCCGGCCGATTTTGTCCTCGATCTGCCGAAGGCTCAGGATCTGCGGTATGGTGAAAATCCGCACCAAAAGGCCGCCCTCTATGGGACCTTCCACGACCATTTTGAACAGCTGCAGGGCAAGGCCCTGAGCTACAACAACATCTTGGACATCACTTCCGCCACCTACCTGATTGGTGAGTTTGAGCGGCCGACGGTTGCCATTCTTAAGCACACCAATCCCTGCGGTGTCGCCAGCGCGGATACATTGGAAGAGGCCTGGGATGCCGCTTTCGCCACGGATCGCCAGGCGCCATTTGGTGGAATCATCATCGTCAACCAAACCCTGGGCCCGGCGCTCGCCGAAACGATCAAGGGCATTTTCACCGAGGTCATCATCGCGCCACGTTTCAGCGACGAGGCGCTGGCTATCCTCGGGAAAAAGAAAAACCTGCGGCTCATGGTGGCCCGGGAGGGCCTGGGTGCCTCGTCCTTGCAAGAGGTGCGTTCCGTGATCGGGGGCGTTTTGCTGCAGGATCGCGACAAAACCTTGGGTAAAGTGGGGGACTTCAAGGTGGTCACCAAACGGCAACCCACGCCGGTGGAGTGGGCGGCAATGATGTTTGGCTGGAAAATTTGCAAACACGTCAAATCCAACGCCATCGTCTACTGTTCCGGGGAGCGGACCCTGGGGGTGGGTGCCGGTCAAATGGCCCGGGTCGACAGCTCCCGTATCGCGGTGTGGAAAGCCGGCGCAGCCGGGCTCGATTTGACCGGTTCGGTGGTAGCCAGCGAAGCCTTGTTTCCCTTCGCCGATGGCCTGATGGCCGCAGCTGATGCCGGCGCCACCGGAGCGATCCAGCCGGGGGGATCCGTGCGCGACGAGGAGGTCATTGCGGCCGCCGACGCCCGCGACATGGCGATGGTCTTTACCGGGATCCGACACTTCAAACACTGAGTGAAGGGCGGGTTTGCCTCGGCCCTTAAAACCCCCTCAATGATCGCCATGACCATTCGTCCAACCGGGATCGTATCACTCATCGCGCTGCTGGCGTGCGGCTGGTCGGGGTGCACCACCGTCCCTGAAACCGGCCGCTCCCAATTGTTGTTGATCAGCGCCGAGCAGGAGACCGCGATGGGCCTGAGTGCGTTTTCCCAGATCAAGCAGGAAGAGCCGATCTCCACCAACAAAATGGCGATCGATCAGGTTAATCGGGTGGGGCGTCGCATCGCGGCCTCGGTGGGTCGGGAATTGCCGCACGCCGAGTGGGAATTTGTGGTGTTCGAATCGGAACAGCTTAACGCCTTCGCCTTGCCCGGGGGAAAAGTGGGGGTTTACACCGGGCTGCTCGAGCTGGTCGAAAGTGACGATGAATTGGCCGCCGTGATCGGCCACGAAATTGCGCACGTGACCTCCCGCCACTCGGGGGAACGGGTCACCCAGCAGATGATGGCGGGAGCCGTGGCATTGGGGGCCGAGGTTTACATGGAGTCGGAGGACATGGCTTCCTCCGATCGCTGGGTGGCGCGGACGCTGTTGGGCGCGGGCACCCAAGTGGGGGTGATGCTGCCGTTCTCCCGATTGCATGAGACCGAGGCAGATGTGATCGGCCTCCGCTTCGCCGCCGGGGCCGGGTATGATCCCCGGGCGGCGGCGACCTTCTGGCAGAAGATGAAAGCCGCCAGCGGGGAGGGGGGACGTCCTCCGGAGTTTTTGTCCACCCACCCTTCGCCGGACAATCGGATTGCCCGGCTGCAGGAACTCGCGCCGGCATTGCTGCCCCTCTACCGCGAGGCCAAGGCGAAGTTTGAGGCGTTGGAAATGGAGCCGATCATGGATCGGGAGATTGGCGCCGATCCCGGCAATAAATAGCCGCGGATTTGCGTCTTCCGGCTAGCGGTGGAGACCGGGCGACTCTAGCTTCGGGACATGTTTGATCCCGTTGAAAAGCTGAAGGAGTTTGTCAGTCATGCCAGTGTGTCCACCGACCCGGCCTTCGCCGCGGGTATGAGGGACGCCCAAACCTTCGTTTCCGATTTGCTCGCCAGTATCGGATTTGAAGTGGAAGTGGTAAAAACCAAGCTGCACCCGATCGTTCTGGCCTCCCGGGGGACGGATGCCTCTTGGCCCCACGTGATCATCTACGGGCACTACGATGTGCAACCGGCTGATCCGCTCGAACTGTGGGAGTCACCCGCCTTCGCCCCCGAAGTCCGGGGTGATCGCATCTATGGCCGGGGCACCGCGGATAACAAGGGTCCCCTGATGACGCACATCGCCGCGGTGGGACGCCTCCTCGAACAGGAGCCCGATCTGCCGCTGCGAATCACCTTCATGCTCGAAGGGGAGGAGGAAATGGGGAGTCCGAGCTTCCCCCGGTTTTTGGCCGACTACCGCGAGCGCCTGCAGGCCGCGGATTTCGTTTTTCTGTCCGACACCGGAATCCCCTCACCCGATCAGGTCGTCATCACGTGCGGACTACGCGGCCTCGTGCTCTGCGAAGTGGAAGTCACCACGGCCAAATCGGATCTGCACTCCGGACTCCATGGCGGGGTGTTGCGCAATCCGATTCAAGCCCTGAGCGAATTGTGCGCTTCGCTGCACGGACCGGACGGGCGGGTGAACATTCCCGGATTTTACGATGATGTGCTGGAGGTGGAGGAGTGGGAAAAAACCGAATTGAAAAAACTCGGGGGCGATGATGCCGCCTACCAGAAGTTCTTAGGTGTTCCCGCCTTCTACACCCCGCAGGGTTTCAGTCCCTTGGAAGCCATTCGCTTCATGCCGACGTTGGAGTTCAACGGTATCGGCGGGGGGTATCAGGGAGCCGGTTCTAAAACCGTCATCCCCAGCCGGGCATTTGTGAAAATCAGTTGTCGCTTGGTCGCCAATCAAGACCCGGTCAAAATTCGCCAACTCCTCTACCAAACGATCCGGAAACGCATGCCGGCGGATGTGAATTTCAAAATTCACGACGATCACGACGGGCAGCCCTATGTGGTCGTGCCACCCGACCGCGCCAACACCCCGCCTAATCAAAGCCCCGTCCTAGCTGCCGCCTTTCGCGCGGCAGATCAGGCAATTGGCGACGTATTCGGCAACCCTCCGCTTTACCTCCGCGAAGGCGGCAGTGTGCCGATTATCGCGCAAATCAAGCAGACGCTCGGACTCGACTCGGTCATGTTCGGACTCTTTCTGCCCGAGGACAATCTCCACGCCCCGAATGAAAGCTTCGACCTCCGCGTGATGGAGCGCGGCATGCGGGTGAGTGAACAGGTGCTCCGATCCCTGGCGGGGTGCTGATCCGGCGGCCTGTTTCCTCAAACACAAAGAGCCGACCGTCATGCGGTCGGCTCTATCGGCGAAAGGGAGCTGCTTTAGAGTTTGAGGATCACGAGCTCGACGCGACGGTCTCGCGCCATTTGAGCATCATCCCCATTCTCGGTGGCTTCGAGATCCCCTTTGGAAGAGGTCTCGATCCGAGCAGGGGAGACTCCGGCGGTCTCAAGGTATTCGCGGGCGGCCCCGGCCCGGCGATCGCCCAAGCCCAGGTTGTAGTCGCCGGTTCCGCGCCAGTCACAATGACCCTCCAACAGCAGACTGTGGTTCGGGTTGGCGTCGAGATACATGATGGCCGCATCGAGCTTGACCCGTTCGGAGGCATTGATGCCGGACTTGTCGAACTCGAAGTACACCGGTTCGAGCAATCCGCGGATCATGTCCTCGGTCTCGATCACGCCGGAGCGGGACTCCAATCCGGACAGACCATCGGCAAACAGGGGATCGTAGGTGTCGACGCCCGTCGGGTTCAGCATGCTTTGATCCGTGTAACCCGCGCCACCGGGGCCCATCGCGGTCTGGCTGGGATCGGGCCGGATCGGCTTTTTGGAGCAGCCGGTGAACAGAAGGGTGGCAACAGAGAGGGCGAGGACGAGTGTCTTGGCAAATTTGCTCATGGGAGATCAGTAAAAAGGGCTTTGGTTTTTATCGGGGATGGATTTTCCCGCCGCAAGTTATTTAACGGCAGCGTGAACAACTTAACCACGCCGACCTGCTTTTTATTCGACAATGGATCCTATCGACCCGACTCGACGTTGGCGCTGCGACGGGTCGCCGCGCGGTTGGCCGCGAAAACCGGTCTCCCGGTGCGGGCTCATTCCCTGCTGCATTCCGATCGCGTCGAGCCCGCAGAGCTGGGGGGCGAACCCGCTCAACTATTGGAGCCGGCGTTGGCAGACTTTGCCCGCGAGGGTGGCCATTGCGCCATCCTATTACCGCTTTTTTTTGGTCCCAGCGGGGCCATGCGGGATTATCTGCCGCCTCGTTTGCGGGAGCTGCAAATACGCCACCCCGAATGTCCGTTGCACTTGGCGGCATGTCTTGAGTCGGAGGTCGACGATTCCGCCGCGGTGATTGCGACCGCCCTTGATCGGGCGGTCAGCGTCGCGGCGGAGGAAAACGGATTTCGCCACCCGGCCGTGATTGTTACCGATCATGGCAGTCCGCTCCCCGCCGTCACCGCCGTGCGCAATCGGGTGGGGGCGGCGCTGGCGGCGATGCGGCAGTCCCATGAGGGCAGGGTGGCGGTCGCATCGATGGAACGGCGGGACGGTGAAGCTTACGCCTTTAACGAACCCCTGCTGGCGAGCGCCCTGCGAGACCTCGCTTCCGCCGGCGAGCAGGAAGTGGTGGTCGCGTTACAGTTTATATTTCCCGGCCGCCATGCGGGAGCCGGAGGAGACATCGCTTCGATTTGCACGGAGTTCGTCCAAGCATTTCCGGGGGTAAGCGTAGCCGTAACGCTTCCCCTTGGGGAGTCGGATGAAATTCTTCAGCTCCTGGCGCGACGACTCGAAGAGGCGGTCAGCTCGTTGTCTTGGACTCAATCAAACCGATGTCCAACGCGTAACGCGTGAGGCTCGCCACATCGTGAAGATTCAATTTCCGCATCAAATTGGTGCGGTGATTGTCGACAGTTTTCACACTGATGCCCAACTTCAGGGCGATTTCCTTGGTGCTGTGGCTCTCCGCCACCAATTGCAGGATCTCGCGTTCACGTTCGGTCAAAAAATCCGCGGTCTGGCTAGCAGCGGGATTGGCGACCACGTCGCGCATCAAAGCAGCTACGGAAGGACCGAAATAGGTGCCGCCCCGGGCGACAGTCTCGAGCCCTTTCTTGAAGACGAATAACCCAGCCGTCTTCTCGACAAACCCATGCGCACCGGCCTCGAGCATCTCCCGCACCAACACCGGGTTTTCATACCCGGAGAAGACCAGCACGCGGACTTTCGGCAACTGTCGCACCACCCGCCGCAAGAGGTCCACGCCGTTGAGCCCGGGCAGCTTGGCGTCCAGCACCAAAAGATCGGGTTTTTCCTTCAGACACAGGGCCAGGGCGCTCTGCCCATCCCCACTTTCCCCCACCAGAACGTAGTCCGGCTCGGTCCTGAGAATCTCGACCAACATTTCGCGAATGGCAGTTTGGTCTTCGATGATGATCAGACGGTGCATGAATGAAAAATTACGGACGAGAAAGAGGTTTGTAAGCCCCTTAAGTAGATGGAAGATAACTACAAGCGGCGAGGTAAAAAACGCAAATCCCACCCCTTGCTTTTCCCGGCCCAACCGGCGAGGTCCGCTGTCCGTGGGTGGTAGGCCGACTGGGACTCGAACCCAGAACCAATTGATTAAAAGTCAACTGCTCTACCGATTGAGCTATCGACCCATTTCCCAGCGGGGCGTTCGAAATACGAACGCCGATCCGCGAGAGGCAAGCCCGTTTTTGACAAATGAATAATATCAGCGAAGGTATCACGGTTTAAACCCCGCTGGGGGGGCGAAATTTAACCGTTAAAAATCAAGCCACATCATGGGAACAAAGGTCGATAGCACCCGTCCAATGGCCGAAGGTTCCATGACTACCAAAGCCCAAGAAGTTGCCCTCGACCGTGCCCTGGTTCTCCGTTTCAAAAACGGCGATCAGGCGGCCTTTGAGGAAATGGTCAGCCGCTACTGGGATCGGATCTATGGCATGGTACACCAACTTCTGCGCAACCAACAGGACGCCGAGGAGGTCACCCAAGACGCCTTTATTCGAGCTCATCGTGGCCTGGAAAACTTCCGCGGAGACTCAGCCTTTTCCACCTGGCTTTACCAGATAGCCACCAATTTGGCCCGCAATCGGTATTGGTATTGGTGGCGGCGAAAACGGGACAAGACCGTGTCCTTCGACCAACCCGTCGGAGACGGTAACGAGACCCCACTTTCGGAAATTTTTGTCACCGAAAGTGAAACCCCCGAGGATGCCACCGTTACCCAGGAACTGGTGGACAGCATTGCGATCGGAATGGAAAAACTGAGCCCGAAGCACCGGGAAATTTTGATCCTGCGCAACGTCAAAAACCTCACCTACGAGGAGATCGCAGATATCCTGCAAATTTCCATCGGCACGGTGAAAAGCCGCATAGCCCGGGCTCGCGAGAGCCTGCGCAGCAAACTGGGAGAAGATTTCCAATAATGAACCACGAACGTTTTATCGAGATGCTGAATCTCTACATCGACCGAGAACTCTCGGGTGCAGAGGTCCACGAAATTGAGGAGGCGATCGCGCAAAGTCCCGAACGCCAGAAAATTTATGCGCAGTATTGCCGTATCGAGCGCGCCACCCAGCACCTGCTGGCCAAAACCGAGGCGCCGCTGCCGAGCATTCCTAATCTGATCGCGGCGTCGCGGGCCGAAAACGGCCCAATCGAGTTTGATTCCACTGCTCCCGCCAGTCGTGGACGCTGGCTGGGCTGGGGCACCTCCTTAGCCTCTGTAGCCGCAGCGTGTGTCGCCGTCGTTTTGGTGCTGCAAAAGCCGGGAACGGCCGGGAACTCCGGTTCCACCGCTCCGTCCAGCGCAGCCACATTTGCTAAAACCGTTTTGCCTGCCGTAGACAATTCAACCTATCAGACGGTGTTTGTTTTGGATCACGGCCACCGGAATGGTCAGTGGGGGACTGTGCGATCACCCGGCGACTCCTTTGCGTGGATGAACCAGCTCAACTTTGCCCCCATCGAACGAACCGAGATCGATAGTTGGCAGATGGAATCCTCCAACCCGATCGAAGTTCAGAGCCTCAATCCGCGGTGGATTTCCCCGCTCGGCTTGGACGACACCCCCCGGCGCGAGGCGATGACTGCCTTTCAGTTTCAGCGCTAAATAATGTAACGCAAAGCCTGGTCCACTCGAGACCGACAGAGGCAGGGCAGGGGGTCGGGGCGCCCGGTGCCATGAGAGAAGGCGGTCAAATCTCCCCGAGCTGGCTGGGCGTCGCTCCCCAGCGGCTACCGGCATTCCGGGTGCGGGCAAACGCTTCAGCCGCGGGCATCATCGTCCCAGCGCATGTTTGATCAGCTGCTCCGTGGGCGCGTCCGCACCCAAAGCCAGCACGGCCTGCCTGATGGCCTTGTCGGCATCCGCAGTTTTGTAGCCCAAAACAACCAAAGCGGCCACCGCATCGTTGACGGTTCCGGCGGCGACGGCTGAAGTGCCGGACCCGGTGACGGCAACCGCGGGAGCGGAGGCGCTTTCCACCCGATTGCGGAGCTCAATGACCAGCCGTTCGGCGGTTTTTTTACCGATTCCCGGACACTTGGAGAGGGTGGTGACATCGCTGTCGCGAATGGCTTGGGTCAAGAGAGGCAACGATAACCGACTCATGATGCTAAGCGCGACCTTGGGGCCCACGCCACTGACGTGCTCAATCATCATTCTAAAAAAATCCCGATCTTCGGTCGTGGCAAAGCCATAGAGCATTTGCGCATCCTCCCGGTAGACGACGTGCGTGTGTAACTTGACGAGCTTTCCGACCGCCGGGAGACGTTCCGCCGTGGTGACGGGGATGTTCACTTCGTAGCCCAGTCCATTCAATTCGATGACGGCGCGCAGCGGGGAGGCTTCGGTCAGCGATCCAGTGATAAAAGTGATCATAACCTTATTCGAGCCCTAGCACATGCTGCATATCGTAAAGACCCGCCGGCTGTGTCACCACCCACTGGGCGGCGCGCAGTGCGCCGCGAGCAAAAATGCCGCGATCGGTAGCCCGATGGGTCAGTTCCAGCCGTTCGCCCATCCCGGCGAACAGAGCCGTGTGTTCGCCCACCACATCGCCCCCGCGCAAAGAGTGGATCCCGACTTCGTCATCCCGGCGTTCGCCGGTGATTCCGTTCCGGCCGTGACGGAGGGCGTCGTCGGTGAGTTTACGCTCCGCCAGAATAATCTCCAAGAGACGGGCGGCCGTCCCACTGGGTGCATCCTGCTTGAAGCGGTGGTGGATTTCGGTCACCTCGGCATTGTATTCGGGGCCCAATACCGCCGCGGCGCGACGGGTCAGAGCATAGAGTAGATTCACGCCGACCGAGTAATTGCCGGCCCAAACCACTGGAATGCCCACCGCCTTCGCCGTGAGTTCGGCCTTCGCCGCGGAGGGGTGTCCGGTGGTGCCAATCACCAACGCTTTTTGGTGGGCCACACAGTGTTCAATCACCTCGGAAGTGGCGGTGTGAAAACTAAAATCAATCACCACATCGCCCTGGGCTATCCCGGCGGGGAGGTCGCCCCCCTGATCCAGCGCGGCGGCTACGGTTAACTTCAATTCGCCCGCGTTGGATTGCAGGGCCTGACCCATGCGGCCAGCGGCGCCAATGATGACAAGGGAAGGGGCATTCATGGTCGGAGATTAGAGGGAGTCGAGGGCGGCCTGGAGCACCCGACGGCCGGAGGCAGATAGACGACAAAGAGGCGCTCGCACATCGGGGCTGCTGAGTCGGCCGGCCCGATGCATGGCCCACTTCACCGGGACCGGATTGGGTTCGACGAAGAGGGCCTTGAACAACGGGAACAGCCGCCGGTGGATCTCGCGTGCCTTGGCATATTGATCAGCGGCCGCCGCCCGCACTAGTTTGGCGACTTCCCGGGGCACGTAGTTGGAAGCCACACTGATCACCCCCTCGGCCCCGACGGCCATGAAGGGCAGGGTGAGGCTGTCGTCTCCACTCAGCACGACCAAGTCGTCCCCGAGGGCGGATTTGAGTTGATCGACCCGGTCCACCGTGCCGCCCGCTTCCTTGATGTAGCAGACATGCGGATATTTGGCGCGCAAGCGCTCCACGGTCCGGATCCCGATTTCAATCCCGCATCGTCCCGGGATCGAATAAAGCACGATCGGTCGGTCGGTGGATTCGGCGACGCGGCTGAAATGAAGGAACAGGCCCTCCTGGCTGGGTTTGTTGTAATAGGGCGCCACCACCAGCATGGCATCGGCTCCGGCCTTGTGGGCCCGAGCGGTCAGGGCTTCGGCCTCGCGGGTGGAATTGGATCCGGCTCCCGCAATCACGGGGACTTTGCCCGCGGCCGTGGCGATCACCGTCTCCACCACTTCCATGTGCTCGTCGTGCGACAACGTCGGTGATTCTCCGGTGGTTCCGACCGGAACCAGCCCCGTGACCCCGGCTTGGATTTGGGCTTTGACCAATTTCGTCAACCCCTTGGTGTCGACGTGGCCCCGGAGAAAAGGGGTCACCAATGCAGTGATTGTGCCGGTCAACGGTGGATGCTTCATGGGATGCGCGGGGGAAATGGACCTTGCCGAGGAAACCACGTCACTTTAATAAATCCGCAACCCTTTTCTGGAATCCTCGACCGCTCATGACGCCTCATACTGAGATAATTAACGACCTCCTGAAGCTCGCCGTCGATAGTGATGTCAGTGATGTGGTGATTAAAACCAACAAACCGGGGTATGTCCGGCTGGCCGGGCAGCTCAAGCCGGTGGACATGGATCCGGTCACGGGCGAAGAGATCCGCGCGTTCGTGGATGAGCATGTCCCGCGAGTGTTTCGGCCCATGTGGGAAGAGACTTACCAAGTCGACTTCGCCTACGCCACTGAAGGCGTCGGTCGTTTTCGCGTGAACGCGTTCCATCAGCGCGGCACGCCCAGCATCGTCTTTCGCCACATCAAAAGCACCGTGCCCGAGTTCGAGGACTTGGGTCTGAACGGGGGACCCATGCTGAATCTGGCGAAGGCGAAAGATGGGATTTTGCTGATTTGTGGCGCCACCGGTTCCGGCAAGAGCTCCACCATGGCGGCGATGCTTAATTGGATTAACCGCAACCTCGATCGGCACATCATCACCATTGAGGACCCGATCGAATACACCTTCGTCGACGACAAATCGGTGTTTCAACAACGCGAGATCGGAACCGATGTGCCGAACTTCGAATTGGCGATCAGGGCTGTGCTGCGGCAAAACCCCGATATCATCCTCATCGGTGAGATGCGCGACCGCGAGACCTTTGAAACCGCGATCTCCGCCGCCGAAACCGGCCACCTCGTGCTTTCCACCATGCACGCGGCCACCGTCGCGCAGTCGCTGACCCGCCTGTTCGAGTTCTTCCCCCCGGAACAGTTGGCGCAGGCCCGCCGTCAGATTGCCGGCTCCCTCCGGGGCTTCATTTGCCAGAAGCTGATTCCGACCATTGAGGGCAACGGCCGGGTGCCCGCCAACGAGATCATGGCAGCGGATGCGACGGTCAAAAACCTCATTCTGGAAAATCAAACCGACAAAATTCAGGAACTCCTCAATTCCGGCACCGGAGCAGACAGCTATTCGTTCAATCGTGACATCCTCCGGCTGATTAAAGAGGGAAAAATCAGCAAGGCCGACGGCGTCCGCTTCTCGCCCAATCCGCAGGCCCTGGAGATGAACCTGAAGGGGATATTTTTTAATTGAACGCCGGCAGCGGGCACGAATTGAAACCGCACCGAGGGCTCATGCACATCCCATCTCACCGAAAAGCCCGACGGAGCTTGGCCTTGTCTTTGGTCACCGTGATCAGTGCGGCCGCGCTGGCGACGGACCAACCCCCATCCCCGCCGCCCCCGGAACGGACACTGGACTCGATCCCCACGAATCTGACGGAGCTCGAACTCATCAAGAGGGGACTGTCACCCACGGAAAGAACCGCGTTGGGCGCATCGATCGAATTCAGCCGGTTGGAAACGGAAGCCTCCGCGAGCGGTCCGACCGTGGTGGGGCCCCTGGGTCCTGCTCCTACCGGCGACGAGACCCGGTCGGCGTGGCGGCAGGAAAACTGGTTGTTGGCCGGGATGCAGGACGACCATCGCTCCGACGCCACCGCTGAAGAATTGGAACCGGATAGGGAGGATGAACTCAATCCAACGACCGGCAGTTCCGAGCATTGGTTGCTGCTGGCGGACCAAGCGACCCAATCTCCTCCCGAACGCCCCGGAAAAGGAAAACGGGAGACGGAGCAGGCGCTGCCCCCGCAGATCGCCAACCCCCTCGACGACTTTATGGCGGGGTGGTTGGATGCCTCGCTCTCCGTCGCCCCCCAGCAGGACTTGATGCCGGCAAAAGGGCCTGCGTTTGAAAAACTCGAAGGCCTGACCGCCGGAGGCTTTGGCAACGCGAACGCGAAGTCACCCGCGTGGTCCCGGGGCCCTGACCGCGCGTCCCACCTGCCCCTGTCCATCGGGTCCAAACGCACCAATCCCTACGCCGACGGCCTGTTGGCGCCCCCGGCGTTGCGGGACGACCCATTCGGCAGGCTCCCCGCCGTGGGACGGGCGCCGGAGCCGACGATCTCTCCCTCGCCGCCACCCGCAACGCCAACGCTCCCCGTAGAGTCGTTTGACGCGGCCCATTCGGCTCGAGAGCCTTGGCGACCGCCGGAGCAGGATGATGACAAATACTTCCGTCGGCTGAATCGCTTTTAGGGCTTGGTTTCGTTGGCGCGGAGCCCTACGTCTGATCCTTTACGTTATGGGAATAGCACTACTTTTTGCTGGGCAGGGTGCCCAAAAGGTTGGCATGGGCCAGTCGCTCGCCGAGGCGAACACGGCGGCCCGCGAGCTCTATGCCCAAGCGGATGCGGTGCTGGGTTGGGGGCTGAGCACCTTTTCGTTTAACGGACCGGATGAAGAGCTCACCAAAACCTCCATCTGTCAGCCGGCTTTGTTCGTGCACGGCATGGCCCTCCACGGCCTTTTGCGAGAGCAGGGGAAGCTCGACGGCGTGTCAGCGGCCCTCGGACTGAGCTTGGGCGAACTGACCGCCTATTGCGCGGCAGGGGTGTTCGATTTTGAAACCGGCCTCAAGATTGTCGCGGAACGGGGCCGGCTCATGCAGGAGGCCTGCGATCAAACCACCGGTGGCATGGCGGCGGTGATCGGCGAATCGCGCAAAGACGTGGCAAAACTTTGCGAAGAATTTGGCATTGAGACGGCCAATTTCAACGCTCCAGGACAAATCATCATTTCCGGCGAACAAAGCCAGGTCACCGCCGCAGTGGCCGCCGGCCAGGCCCGGGGGATGAAACGGGTCATTACTTTGAACGTGGCCGGCGCCTACCACAGTCGCCTGATGCAACCCGCCAAGGATGCCTTTGCCGCCTATTTGGCCGAGATTCCATTTTCCGCCCCCCAGTTAACGGTCTACACCAACACCACGGGGGCCGCGATCGCGAATCCCGCCGCCATCAAGGCGGCGTTGGTCAATCAAGTCGTGTCCTCGGTGCGGTGGGAGGACTGCACCCGGGCGGCCGTGAACGACGGCGCGACGGAACTGTGGGAGCTCGGTCCCGGCAAAGTGCTGGCCGGCATGGCCAAACGCACCGATCGGAGCTGGGTGGTGCGCAGCTACGCCGAAATGTCGGACCTCGCGGCCTGATCCTCAAATCGCTGGCATCCAACGTTTTAAACGACCCAATGGACGTATCGCTTACCCGGAATTTTTGCATCATTGCCCATGTCGATCATGGCAAGACGACTTTGTCCGATCGACTGCTAGAATACACCAGCACGGTTTCGGAACGCATGCTGACGGACCAGCACCTGGACGCCATGGATCTGGAGCGGGAGCGGGGCATCACCATCAAAAGCCACCCCGTCACCATGGTCTACCGGGCCAAGGACGGCCACGACTACTGTCTCAATTTGATGGATACTCCCGGCCACGTGGATTTCTCCTACGAAGTCTCGCGCAGTCTGGCCGCTTGTGAAGGGGCCCTGTTGTTGATCGATGCGGCTCAGGGCGTGGAGGCCCAAACCGTGGCCAACGCCCATCTGGCGTTTGCGCAGGACCTGAAGGTCATACCGGTCATCAACAAAATCGATCTGCCCAGCGCCGACCTCGAGCTGTGCACCAAACAACTGGAAGATATTTTGATGATTCCGGCCGAGGAAGCCATTCTCGCCAGCGGCAAGTCAGGGATCGGCATCGAGGATATTCTGGAAGCAGTGGTGAAACAGATTCCGCCGCCGCGCTGGCACAATTATCCCCGCACCCGTGCCCTGATCTTCGATTCCATCTATGATCCCTATCGCGGCGCCATCGCCTATGCCCGGGTGTTTTCCGGCCAGCTGAAAGTGGGGGACAACATGCTCTTCATGGGGGCCGGGCAAAAAACGGAGATCAAGGAAGTCGGAATTTTTACCCCCAAAATGGCCAAGAAAGCAGTGCTCTCGGCGGGGGATGTGGGCTACATCGTTTCGACCATCAAGGACCCGGCCGACATCAACACCGGCGATACGCTGACCCTCACCCGGGAGCCTGCCGCGGACATGTTGCCGGGTTACAAAGAAGTCCGCCCGATGGTCTTCTGTGGGCTGTATCCGTTGGAATCCAGCGACTACGAAAAACTCAAATCCGCCCTCGGCCGATTGCGCCTCAATGATGCCGCCTTCGTGTATCAATCCGAGAGCTCACTGGCTTTGGGCTTCGGCTTTCGTTGTGGATTTCTGGGTCTGCTGCACATGGAAATCATCCAGGAACGCATCCGCCGCGAGCACGACGTGGAGATCATTTCGACCTATCCCAGCGTGATTTACCAAGTGTTCAAACACGGGCAGGAAATGATCGAGGTCGATAATCCGGTCAACCTGCCGGAGCCCGGATCCATCACCGAAATCCGTGAGCCCACCATCAAAGCCGCCATCCATATCCCCAACACTTCGATGGGCGACATCATGTCGCTGGTGATGGAAAAACGCGGCACGATCGAACAAACCGATACCTTGGATGCCACGCGGGTGATGCTGACCTGTGTGCTGCCGCTCAACGAGATCCTGATCGATTTCAACGACCGGTTGAAGAGCATCACCCGGGGCTATGGGTCGATGGATTACGAACTGGGTGAATACCAGCCGGGAAACCTCGTCAAAATGGACATCATGATCAACGGCGAGCCGGTGGACGCGTTCTCCAGCATTGTTCACCGCGACAAAGCGCCGGGCAAGGGTAGGGACCTTTGCGAAAAGCTCGCCGAAATCATCCCGCCGCAAATGTTCAAGGTCGCCATCCAAGCCGCGGTGGACGGGAACATTATAGCCCGGGATAATGTCCGGGTGATGCGTAAAGACGTGACCGCCAAGTGCTACGGTGGTGATATCACCCGAAAACGAAAGCTCTTGGACAAACAGAAGGAAGGCAAAAAGAAGATGAAACAGATTGGGCGGGTCTCGATTCCGCCCGATGCCTTCATTCAGGTCCTCAAGAATTAACGCCTGTCGTCCCGCCCAAAATCCTCCACTCTAAAATTCCGTGATTGGTCCCTTCGCCTCCGCTCAACGCAAAATGCGCCAACATGCTGTCAACTGGCTGGAGTTGGCCGAAAAGGTGGAACACTACCGCCGCGACGTCCTGGCCGCCGAGGAGCTGCATGAGTTGCGCCAGGAAAAGGAAGGCCTGAAGCGGCTGGTCCATAACAAAGCGGTCGCCAGCGATTTGAAGTTGGGCATCGAAAGCCTGGAGGGCGTGCTCCGCAAAACCGGGGGCACGTTTTATCCCAAAAACACCTTCATCGAATACGTGGAGTTTTTCCTCGTCGCCGCGATCGTCATCCTCGGGATCCGGGCCTTCTTTTTCCAGCCCTTCAAGATTCCCACCAATTCCATGTGGCCGAGCTACAACGGTATGACGGGACAGGTTTATCCCTCCACGGCGGATGAGCCAGGCGTGGCCGCCAAGGGACTCCGTTTCCTCACGCAATTGGCCGTGCCTCATCGGATTGATGCGCCCATCGCGGGTGAGGTGCGCATCCCGCTCATCCGCTCGTATTCCGACCAACGCGATGAGGTGCGCGATTTCCTTAAACCGCCGGCCGTGGTGAAAGGGCGCAAATGGCTTATTTTTCCGACGCAGAAACGGGTCTACGAAATCTATGTCGACCAGACCCCCGTGAAGGTGACCGTGCCAGGCGATTTCGACCTCGAGAAAGTGATCCTGGATGCATTCTACAACGGTTCCGAGCGGTTTCCGTTGTCCGAAGATTTCCCGATGGGGGGACGCGTTTTACTCGGAACCGGCAAAAAAGTCGGGGTCGGTGACAGAATTTTGTCTTTCGACATCATCACGGGAGATCAGCTGTTTGTAGATCGGATCAGTTACCATTTCGTCAAACCAACCGTGGGCGATGGCTTTGTGTTCCGGACCGATAACATTCCCAATTTGCATCGGTTGATGAGCAGTGGACCCAAAGAGCAGTACTACATCAAACGGTTGGTGGGGGTACCAGGCGACGTTCTCGAGATTAGGGAACCTGTGTTTTACCGTAACGGCGAACCCATTGAGGGCGCTCCGGCGTTTGATGCCAATGCCACCCAGGAAGGAAACTTTCCGGGCTATCGGGCACTTGGACTGCTCGATACGGATAAGACCTTCGTCATGCCACCACGCGAATACATGGCTTTGGGCGACAATTCGGCTAGCAGCCTGGACGGCCGTTATTGGGGCACCGTGCCGGAAAAAGACGTCATCGGTAAACCGTTGTTCATCTATTATCCGTTCAATGACCATTGGGGGGTCGCCCCCTAGCTTGCCCGTTATTGAATTACGCACAATAAACATTATGTCTAATTCAATAAACGTTGGCCGGGGGTGAGTTATCTATCTTTCGGTCACCTTTCGCCCGTCTGGCCCGGTCCTTCCTTGCCCATGACTCCTGAAGCCCAAGCCCCCTTTCGGCGCATCATCGTCGACCGGATGACTCACCTTGCCGAAAAGCTCAGCGACCTCTCCCCACAAACTGAGGTGATCGCTCCTGATGTCTCCATCGGACGACTGTCCCGCTTGGATTCGATGCAATATCAACAAATCGCGCTGGCGAGTAAGCGTCGGCTGGAGGATGAGCGGAACCGGCTGCGGGAAGCCGAGCGTAGAATTGATACCAGCACATTTGGATGTTGCCTCGTCTGCGGATCGGACATCGCTCGCGAACGTCTCGAAATCCAGCCCGACGCCGTCAGTTGCGTTCCCTGCATGCGCAAACGCTGAATTTACCGCTCTTCCTCCCATGCCCCCCCCTCTCTTTAACTGGTTGGATTTCCGTTCGGCGGGACTGCTGTTGCACCCCAGCTCGTTGCCGGGTGACCAAGGCATCGGGGTTTTGGACGGCTCCGTCGATCGCCTGTTTGCGGGAATGAAGGCGGCCGGTCTCGGTTATTGGCAGTTGTGCCCCTTGGGTCCCACGGGCTTCGGGGATTCGCCCTATCAGTGTTTCTCTTCTTTTGCCGGTAATCCCTATTTCATCGATCTGCAGCCCTTGGTGCAGGCCAAACTCCTGGCCCCGGGGGATTTGGTTCCGCTGCAATCACTGAGCCGCGAACGCATTGATTACGGGCTGCTCTATCAGCTCAAATGGCCGCTGCTTTTCAAGGCCCATGCCTCTTGGGATGCATCCAACCGCGAATGGTCGCCTTATGGCGATTATGACGCCTTCTTGCAGGAAAACCGGTCCTGGCTTGAGCCCTACGCCTACTTTATGGCGCTCAAGCAGGAATGCGGTGGAGACGCTTGGTGGAATTGGCCGGAGGAAATTCGGTTTCTCGACCGGGCTCAACAGTCGAAAATTTGGCAAAAACCCTCGGTGAGGGCCTCCGCTGCAGCCTACCAATTCTTTCAATATCTGTTTTTCGGACAATGGAAACAGGTGCGGGCCAAAGCCCAAAAAGCCGGCATTCAAATCATTGGGGACACGCCCATCTTTGTCGCCCCCGACAGCGCGGATGTGTGGGCCACCCCCGAACTTTTTCAAGTGGACCCCGAAACCGGCCGTTCGACGGCGGTCGCCGGCGTGCCGCCGGATTACTTTTCAAAGGACGGCCAGCTTTGGGGCAATCCGCTCTATGCGTGGTCCGCGCACGCCGCCGATGGCTATACGTGGTGGATTGACCGAATTCGGTCCAATTTGCGGCTCTGTGATGTCCTGCGCATCGATCATTTCCGCGGCTTCGATACCTATTGGGCCATTCCCGCGGGCAATCCCACGGCCAAGCAGGGCAAATGGATCGAGGGGCCCGGCATGGCGTTTTTCCAAGCCGTGCGAGCCGCCCTGCCCGCCTGCCGCCTGATCGCCGAGGACCTGGGGGAGTTGGCGCCAAGCGTGGTGGAACTGCGCAACGCCACCGGCCTGCCCGGGATGACGATTCTGCAATTCGCTTTCGGCGGCGATGCTGACAACCTCTACCTGCCGCACAATCTGATCGCCAACAGCGTGATTTATCCCGGCACCCATGACAACGACACGAGTCTGGGCTGGTATCGCACGGCCGACGCCAAGACCCAGGATCACGTCCGACGCTATCTGCGAATCTCCGGTGAAAATGTCGGTTGGGATCTCATTCGCACCGCCTACGGTTCCGTCAGCGCCCTCGCCATTTGCCCGGTGCAGGACCTGTTGAGCCTGGGGAGTGCAGCGCGCCTGAATACCCCGGGTAAATCAACCGACAACTGGCAGTGGCGCTATCGGGCCGACGATTGGGAGACCTTTATCCGCGAAAGCGCCCCCTACCTCAGCAACCTCGGCGCCCTGACCGGGCGTTGCTGACAGCACCGGAGCGCGGTATTCCACCGGGGATCCGGGCCGGCCCTCCCCGAGGGCAAACTACGGGGTCAACAAATGCTGTTTGATGCGCGGCAGCGCATCGTTGTGCGCGTCTTCCAACACATAGTGCCCCGCATCTTCGAGGTAGACCTGTTCCGCTGCCGGAAATCGATCGGTCCACTCCTTGAAAAAATGGTCGTCCTGCAACCGGCAACTGGTATGACTACCGCACGATCAAAATGGGGCGATTATGAAACTGGGCCAATCCGGCCTCGACCTTGGCCAAGGTCGCCCAACTGGGGTGGTTTGCCTCCAGCGGGATGTCCTGCACAAACCCACTGATGGCGACGCGACTGGACCACGAAGAATAAGGATAGAGGTAGCCCTTGGCTTCAGCACCGGTGAGCGCCCGGCGGCTCATCGCCATCCAGGTGGCCGGCCACGCAAACCCATTCAAGCCCCGCACCAGCGCCGGGCCCAGTCCCGGGAATTTACACACGGCAATTCGCCCCGGCAGATGGGTGGACCGGAAGGCTGCTGTATTCAATATTACGATACGCCGGATCTTCTCCGGCAGGGCGGCCGCCAGGCCGAAACCGATGGCCCCGCCCCAGTCGTGCACCACCAGATCCAGCTGGGTGACCCCCCGTGACTCGACCAGCTCCACCAGGTCGGCGATGCGCTCGGCCAGCCGGTAGGGATAGGTTTCGGGCTTGTCCGAAAGCCCCATGCCCACGTGGTCCGGCACGATACAACGGGTCTGTCCCCGGAGTTCCTTCACGAGCTCGCGGTAGTAAAATGACCAGGTGGGATTGCCGTGCACCATGAGGACCGCGTGCTCCCCTTCCCCCTCATCCAAATAACTCATGCCCGCTCCCCGCGAGGTCGTGAAACGTTGCGGGGTGAACGGATAGAGGGCGGTCAGCCAGGCGGGCAGTTCACTCATGGGTCATTCCATTTCCCGTCCGTTCACCACTCGACGCCCAGCATGAGGCAATTCAGCCCGCTGCCGATCCCAAGTAATCCCACCTTGTCGCCCGACTTGATCGCTTTCGCCTCCACCGCCTGGGCCAAGGTGGCGGGCAACGCCACCGAGCCGGTGTTCCCCAAGGTTTCGAAGGTCGAGAAATCCTTGGCCAAATCCAGCCGCAAGGCTTCGTAAAGTTTACGCCGGTGGGTGCGCCCCACCTGGTGGCAGATAAACCGGTCGAAGTCCGCCGTCGCCCAGCCCAATTCCTGACGAAAGGCCGCCCAAGTGTGCTGGGCCAGCTCCACCCCCGCTACCAACAGGGCCTCCGAATCCGTCTGCATCGCCAGGGAGTCGGCCCCATGGGTATCGCCTTGGCAAAGTTCGCTGTGCGCCGTCGCCGCCCGGGCAATTCCGCCCACCAGTCGGTGACCCTCGGGGGCGAGATCTCGATGGCATAGGACGGCCGCCACCGCGCCGGACCCAATCGTGAGATTGGCAAAATACGGTTTGATCTCCTGACGGGTCAGCGGCTGCTCCAGCAAGGTTTGCAGGGTGTGCTCGACCAACGGGCCCCCGTTTTCGCCGGAGGCGATGAGCGCACATTGGATTTGACCGCTCTCAATCATCCCCGCCGCCACGGTCATGGCGTTCAGGAAGCCCAGACAGGCGTTGGACACGTCAAAAATCTGCGTTGTGGCCGGGAGCCCGATTTTGCGGTGCGCAAAGGACGCGGTGGCGGGTTCCAACATATCGCGGCTCACGGCCGTGTGCATGAACAACTCGACCTGCGCCGAGGCCAGCCGTGATTTGGCCAGCACCGCCCGTCCGGCTTGGGCACTCGCGTCCGAAGGCCGGGTCCCCGCCGGCCAAATCCGCCGTTCCTGAATCCCCGTCATCAGCTCCAACCGGCCGGCGGGTAGCTTGAGCCGTTCGTAAAGCGGCGCCAGCCTCTGCTCCACCTCGGCCGAGCTGAGCACTTCGTCGGGCAAGGCAACCGCCATCGACTCGATCACCGTATGCTTGAATTTCATGAGTAGGTTTCGCCCGGTCGCTCACGCCGCATGGCCAGCCGAATGATCTCGGCGTCGTAGAAATTGCTGCCGAGACCCGCATCGACCACCAAGGTGGCTCCGTTGTGCCCACTGCTGCGCTCGCTCAACAAAAAGACCACGGTGTTCGCCACTTCCTGCGTGGCGAGGTTCTGCTTCCGGAACGTGAGCTTTTCCGAATACAGATAGCTTTCCAGATAACCGGGAATCCCCGCGGAGGCACTGGTCTTCAGTGGTCCCGATCCCACCACGTTGAATCGCACGCCGGGTTCGGGATTGAAGGATTTTGCCAAAAAGCGGGAGGCCGATTCGAGCGCGGCTTTGATGGGTCCCATGTAGCCATAGTTGTCCGGCGTGACCTGCAGGGAGGAGATGCCGATCGTCACCACTGACGCCCCGGGAGCGAAGTGCGGTTTGAAGGCTCGGGCCAACTCAACCAACGAAAACGCCGAGATCGCCGTTGCTTGCAGGAAGTCTTCCCGGTTTGTCTCCTCGAAGGGTTTGAATCCATCGCGGTAGTTCGCGAAGGCAATGGAATGAACCAGACCATGGATGGGACCATGCCCGGCCGCCATCACCTCCTCGGCCAAACGATTCGCCGCTCCCTTTTCCTCGACGTCACAAACAAACACCGGGCGATCACCCAACAGCTTGCCCAACGAATCCCGGCGCGCGACGGAACGAACACTGTAGACCACCTTGGCCCCCTGCTCCTCCAGCGTCTTGGCCGTGAGCCACGCCACGCTTTTGCGATTGGCCACGCCAACCACCACCAACGTCTTGCCGGCAAGATTCAGGAAATCGGGCATCGGACTAGTTGGATTCCGGCACCTTCCACGCCACCGCAAAAGATACCGTCAATACCCGGGTGCCGTCCCCTTTTTTGACTTGGCCCGACATCATGGTGAATCCCCCCATCGCTTCCTTTTTGACGACATCAATGAAGACCTCATCGCCGGGATAAACCGGGTGGCGAAAACGCACATCGCTGATCTTGGCCAACAAGGGAATACCGGCTCCCGGTTCAGCCCCCTCCGCTTGTGCTTGGAGTGACATGAAGGCGGCGCCCGCCTGAAACACGGCTTCACACAACAATACCCCCGGGGTGATGGGTGAGCTAGGATAATGACCGCTGTAGAAATCCTCCTCCGCGCGCCACCGGCGCCGGGCGGTCAGCGTGGTTTCGCTGTGATCGACCACTTCGTCGATAAACAGAAACGGTGGTCGGTGCGGGATCAGGTCGGTGATCGGCTGGAACATGAAATTCAGGGTCGGGCGGGCTCGGCCGCCACGGCGGTCGGGGCCTGCTTTTCGGCGTAGAGAACCTTGTCGATTTTGTTGGCGGTGATCACGCCATAATTAATGGTGCCCAGCCAGCCGGACATGATGATGCCCACTGAGCCGGCATGATAAAGCCCGGGGAGTTCATCCGGCAGATTCATCGAAACCTTCAGACCTTCGAACTTGGTGCCAAACGAGGTGCCCGCCATGTGCGTGGTGTAACGTTCCACCGTTCGCGGAGTCGCCGCCTCCATCCAGTCAATCTTGTCGCGAACGCCGGGGATAAAGTTTTCCAAAGAGTCGATCGCCTCATCGATCAACCGCTGTTTGTGCTGCTGGTATTCCTCGTCACTCAGGGCATTCCATTGGGGGTATCGGCCATTGAGCGACGCCACCACGGTGTAGCGATCGGACCCCGGTCGGGTGTCGGGATAGTAGACCGAAAAGGTGCGACTGGTCGTATGCAGGTCGACCAGTTCGGAACTGCTGTATTCCGGCGCCGCCGAGGTGAAGACCAGGTCGCCAATGTGGGGGATGCTCTCTCCCTTGCGAATACCCAAATAGACTTGGCACGAGCTGGTGTTGATCCGGACCGCCTCCGCCTCCGCCAGGAAGGCGGGTGTGAAATGCTCCCGCCCCGCCAGCCGCAGGATCGTGTTCTTGATGTTCGCGTTGGAGAGCACCGCCTTCGCACGAATCGTGCGACCGTCCTTCCCCGCCACGACGCCTGCCACGACTTTGCAGCCTTCACGCTCCTCCACCAGAACCCGCTGCACCATCACATGCTTGCGGCACTCGACGCCATTGGCCTTCAGCTCGGCAATCATCTTCTTAATCAACAGGTCGGACCCGCCCTGGAACGTCCACACCCCCGCGCCCATGAAATTGGAGAAGACAATCCCATACGTGATCGCGGGGTCTTCCGGCGTGGACCCGTTCGCGTAGGTGATCGGCTCCATCAACAAGCGGTGCACGTCTTTGCGTCCCGGGAAAAAGCGCTCGAACATCTCCCCGGTCGTTTCCTGATTGTCGTCGTAGAAATTCATCGACCGTAAATGGTCGTAGAACGCCTCCACCGTGGCGCGGTCCACTTTGAACTGCTCCACCAACACCCGGGTGTAGTCGTCGCGCGTGAAATCGGTCCACACGTCCATTTGGGGATTCACAAACCGGACGTCCGTGAGCTGCA
Organism: Opitutaceae bacterium; assembly: GCA_018402455.1. Classification (GTDB taxonomy): domain Bacteria; phylum Verrucomicrobiota; class Verrucomicrobiia; order Opitutales; family Opitutaceae; genus Actomonas. The sequence continues at coordinate 30,246 of JAGYIG010000003.1, read as the reverse complement.
CGATCAAGTCGGCGATTTCCTTCGACCAGTATTTGCGGCACGATTTTTTCATGCCGATAGGAAAACCGTGCAACGAGATGTCGAAAATATGGCCGCCCTTGCGGGTAAACCAGGTCGCCAATCCGCCGTATTGGTAATGATGCTCCAACAGCAGGACCTTGTGCCCTGCCTTGGCGAGATAGTTCGCTCCAGTCAGACCACCAAGACCACTTCCGATGACGATGACATCATACTCATCGTCGACACCTTTTAGCCAGTCATAAGCCATGAAGCGGACCAGTGAAGACCGCTCGGCAGCGAGCGCAACCTTGGTTTTGCATAATCCCGTCCCCGTCCCCGCCCGCTGCTTCTTACCCCTGATCTGATTTCCTTCAACCCGTTGGTAATGAATATCTAGCAACGAATTTAGATCCTCTTGGTCAAACGCGTTTCCGGTTCCACGCCGGGGCGTTTCCGCTTTTATCCGCGGAGAATATGGTAGTTCGCCATCGAGATTCCGCTGAGCATCGCTCCGATGATGCCCAAAAAACCCTGATCGGTTCCGCACAGGTAGACGTTTGGCAAACTGGTGGTGCCCTGCCGATGCTTGCGGGGCGAGCCGTAGATCGCTCCGCCGAGGTGGCCCGTAAATTTCTCGACCGTGCGGGGGGTGAACATGTCGGTCGCGATCAGGCTCTCCTGCAGGGTCTGGTCTGACACCGCCGGAAGAAAGCGTCGGGCGCTTGCTTGAATCACTTGGAACCACTCGGCCTTGCGTTGCCGGTAGGAGGCTTCCGGCAGGTTTTGCCATTGGGCATGGTTGGCGAGACAGGTGCAGCGAAACACCCCTTCGGCCAGCTCCTGCCCGTTCTCGTAGTTGAAATTGTTCGGAAAACAAATCACGCCGCTGCGGGGGTCCACTTCGTCGGTAGCGGCCACGTAGTCGAAGCGTTCACGGTCGTTGAAGAACACGATGGTGTCGTCGCCCCAACCCAGCTCCCGGGGTTGCCGTTGGAGGATGGATATGGTTTCGACAAAGGAGAGCGCCCCGACGGGTGAGGCTTGATGGCCGGCGGGCTGCGACCAGAGGCGCTCGGTTTCCGGTGCCCCGATCGAGGAAATCACCTGATCGGTGGTCACGACCGCTCCGTCATCGAGCTCGACCGCCGTGGCGCGCCCCTCCCGGGTGATCACCCGGCGCACGCCACATTTCATGCGCCGCTCGCCCCCGGCGGCGCGATACTTGTCCACCAGGGTGCGGAGGATGACCCGCACCCCGTCGAACGGTCGGGCAAACCCTTCCAAAAACAGGGCTTTGAACATGATGACGAACTGGCCGAATTCCATGTCCTGCTCCTCGGCGCTCCCATAGTACATCACCGGGCAAAACAACATGTCCTCCAACAGCAGATCGGAGATGTGTCGCCGCACCACGTGACGAGCCGACACCGGTTTCGCGTCCAAACTCACGTCGTCATAGCTCCGCACCGTGGCCACGAGCGCGCGAAACCCATCAATTTGCCCCGGAAACTCCCGCGCCACCTCCGACTCGAAGACGGCAAAATCGTTGGTGAAGGTGAGCGAAGTCTCGCCGTTCGGGCCAAAGGCCACCCGGGATCGCTTCTGCTCCGCGAGTTGGAATTCATCGCGGGAAATCCGCAATTGTCGCAACAGCTTGGTCAGCGGAGTGCCCTTGACGCCCGGTCGCACAAAATTCGTCAGGGCGTGCAACCCGACGTCAAATTTACGTCCCTGCTGGCTGTAAAAACTGTTCAATCCCCCGACCGCGTTGTGCCGTTCGAAAATACAGACCTTTTTGCCAAAGTGCGCCAGGCGGATACCCGCAGCCAGACCGGACATACCGGCCCCGATGATGACGACATCGTAGTGGTGCGCAGAGTTCATGAAAGAGACGAGGCCATGAAAAAACCGGGCCCGTCAGGACCCGGTCCATTGATAAAAAATTGCGGGTCTATTTACCCAACGCCTCGAACTTGGGGGTGAGATACTCGGCACAACTGTCGAGCGAGGCGAGTTGCGGGTAGTCCGCCTCGGGCACCTCAATGTTGTGGCGTTTGCGCAACTCCATCACGATATCGAGGAAATCCATCGAATCGAGCTCGAGCTGATCGCGCAGGCGAACATCGGGTTTCACATTGGTAAGATCTTCGTCGGGAGCGACATCGGCAATAATGTCGAGCACAACCTGCTGGGTGTCTTCTTTGGTCATTAGGAAAAAACAGGGAGGTTAGGCGGTAAAACGCTTCACAATCAACGTGGAATTTATTCCCAGCATGCCAAACGAGTTGTTCAGAATTGTGTCCACTTTTTTCGCTTTTACCGGGGTATTGAGCACCAGCCCGGGGATGTCGCACTGCGGATCCAGGTTATCGACATTGATCGTGGGATGCACCGTGAGATCCTCAAACGAAGGAAGGTTACCGGCCAATTCCAAGGCGCCGGCCGCCCCCATGGCGTGACCAATGAAACTCTTGGTGTTGTTGATGTGGGTATCGGGGCAGTTCTGCCCGAACACATCGCGGAGGGCACCACACTCCTGAATATCCCCCTGCGGGGTGGCCGTGGCGTGCGTATTCACGATGTGGATATCGGAAGGGGTCATGCCCGCGGATTTCAACGCCTGCCGCACACACTCGGCCTGGCGGGTGGGGTTGGGCAACACGTAGTCGCTGGCATCGCTGTTGACCCGATAGCCGGCGATCTCGCCGTAGATCGTCGCCCCGCGCCGTTGGGCATCCTCCAGTCGCTCGAGCGTGTAGAGCGCACCACCCTCGGAAACCACGATGCCATTGCGGTCCCGATCAAACGGGCGCGACGCCTTGGTCGGATCGGCATGGGATGCCAAGGCCCCTTGCGACTTGAACCCGGCAAAAATCCCAAAGGTGTGGATACTCTCGCTGACCCCTCCGCAGAGGGCAAAATCCACCTCGCCCAGGCGCAACATCTGGGTGGCGTGGATCAGGCCGAGGTTGCCGGCCGCACACGCTGCCCCGATGGCGTAAGCGGGTCCCGTGATGCCCAGATTTAACGAAACCTCGCCGGCCGGGTTGTTCGCCACCGTGCGCGGATTGTGGTAGTGGGACCAATACTTCGTATCGTAGTCGAATTTGGAAATCGCGTAGATCTCGTTCTCGGTCTCGACGTTGCCGTGTTCCGTGGTGCCGACGTAAACCCCCACCCGATCACGAGCCTGATTTTCCCAATCGATTCCACTGTGGGCCACGGCCTCGCGGGCACAATAAATGGAAATCGAGCCCGCCCGGGTGCCGACCCGGACCTCCTTGCGTTTCTGGTATTTCAGGGGGTCAAAATCGCAGACTCCCGCCAGCGACTTGCCCATGTAACGCACTTCGAACGGCTGCACCCCCGATACTCCATCGAGCAAGTTTTGGCGGTATTCAGCCAGAGAATTTCCGTTCGGAGCGGTGAGTCCGATACCGGTGATGACAATGCGGGGCGCTTCAAATGACATGGTGGAATAAAAACCGCTAGCCATCCCAGCCCACATGGCAATACAAGCCTCAGTATGAATGTCCTTGTCGTAGGTGGAGCAGGTTACATCGGCAGCCATTGTGTGCGCCAATTACAGGCCGCGGGACACCGCCCCGTCGTGTTGGATAATTTGGTTTTTGGGCATCGCGCGGCGGTGGCACCGGATATTCCGTTCTATGACGGGGACTTGGGCGATCCGGACACCGTTGGCCAAATCCTGATCGAAGAGAAAATCGACCTGGTCATGCACTTTGCCGCCTTCGCCTACGTCGGCGAATCCGTGACCGATCCGCTCAAGTATTATTTCAACAACGTGGTCGCGACCCTCCGGCTCCTCGAGACCATGCTGTCCGAGGGAGTGACCAAATTCGTGTTCTCGTCCACCTGTGCCACATTCGGGATACCGGAGCGCATGCCCATCACCGAGGATCTGCCGCAGGCCCCCATCAATCCCTATGGTCAGACCAAACTCGACATCGAGAATGCCCTCAAGGCCCTCGCCCATGCCCACGGGCTGAGCTTTGCCGCCTTCCGTTATTTCAACGCCGCGGGTGCCGCCGAAGACGCCACCATCGGGGAGGCCCACGACCCGGAGAGTCACCTCATTCCGCTCGCGATCGACGCGGCGACCGGCCGCCGCCCCCCGCTCAAGGTATTTGGTCAGGATTACCCCACGCCGGATGGCACCTGCCTGCGCGACTACGTGCACGTGGACGATTTGAGCCGGGCCCACATTGCCGTTTTCGATAAACTCGATGAACCGGGCACCGGTTTATTTTACAATCTGGGGACCGGCACGCCGACATCGGTGCTGGAGGTCATCGAGGCGGTCGAAAAGGTGTCCGGCCTGAAGGTCCCCTACGAGATGGCGGAGCGACGCGCCGGCGACCCCCCTGCCCTCTATGCCGACTCGGCCAAGGCCAAGTCAGAGCTCGGGTGGGAAATAAAGTATCAAACGATCGAGCCGATCGTGGCAACCGCCTGGGCGTGGCACCAAGCTCACCCCGAAGGTTTCCAGGAATAAGCGTGCCCCGAAGGGCACTCCCCACCCCAACAGCACGCCCAGCGGTCACGCCCTGCCGACCCGGGGAGGGACGACCTCCGTGTCGTCCGCCGTCGCCTCTCCGCTCAGCCTTACAAATGGAATCGCCGCCTGCGGCGGGGCGTTCGCTTCGGCTTGGTCGGCGGGCCGGGCTCGCTCCGCTTCCACCCTGCCCGCTTCTCGTCGCCTCCACTCACGTCCTGGTTCCTCAGCTCCCCCTACGAACTGCACTGCCGTGTGCGCCGTAACCTACAGCGTAGGCGTGAGGGCGAGGCGGAAGTCGAGGTTGCTGTTGCGGTAGTCCGGCGAACTCCCGAACCGCCGGGCCGACCGAGACTGGTGGGCGGCACCGTACCAACAGCCGCCGCGACGAACGCGGTCGGAGCCCGAGTTTACACCTGCAGGGTCGATGACGCTGCCCGACGGGTAACCGCCATACCAATCCAAACACCACTCCCACACGTTCCCGTGCATGTCATATAAACCCCACCCATTCGCGCGCTTCTGCCCCACCGGGTGCGTCGTTGAATTACTGTTGGCGTCATACCAGCCCATCGCATCTAGCTCCCCAGCATAAGCTCCCGTCGTACCCGCCCGGCACGCAAACTCCCACTGCGCCTCCGTTGGCAATGTGTAGGCATACCCCTCCGGTAACCGGCCCGCCGCTCGCTCTCGCTGCGTAAACTTCCGGCAAAACTCCATCGCTTCTTCCCAACTTACGTAGTATATCGGATGGTTGTCTCCCTCCCCACTCATCTGCCAATCAGGGGGAACTTTGGCACGCTGCTCGCGCACGGTGCTCCCCATCAACGCCTCCCACTGCCCCTGCGTCACCTCCGTCGATCCCAACCAATATGCACGCGTCAACGTCACCCGGTGCGGAGTCTCGTTTCCATCGCGATCACGCTCGCTCGTCGGACTCCCCATCATTAACGTGCCCGGAGCGATCGGCACCATGGTCAAATCCAGTCCTTGGACGGTGAAGCGTTCCCCGGGTTTTGGCCGCAAGTCCACCAAGGTCATTTCCAATCGACGGGTCTGGTCGGGGCGCAGGGTCAGTTCCCGGGACTCTGCTTGGTGACCCTCGTGGGAAACTTCGACCGACAGGGGCACTTCCGCCGGCAGGACCAGCTGGTTCCCGGTCACTTTGGCCAGCTGGTCGTTGATTTTCACCTGGTAGGTGCTCGGGCCGCTGACTGCCAGCTCGAGGATGCCGGACGGGAACGCGGCCTCGACCCGGGCCGGTTCCTCCCGACGCACCATCGCCTTCACCTCTTGCGACCGCCATCCGGGACGGGTAATCGTGACGCTGACGGGTCCCAGGGCCGCGGCGGTCACGTCCGCCGGGGTAATCCCCGACCAAGGGCGACCCCAGGCGTCCACCGCTTCCCACGCCAGGCCTGCCGGACTCGACTCGATGCGCACCGCCCCGGTCAGGGTCAGTCGCGCGCGGCGTTCGTTTTCAATTTCACGTTCCAACTCGACAAGCTGCGCCCGCAACTCGCGCACGATAGGCTCGGCATCGTCCGGTGCCCGCGCGGACACCAACTCCTCCGCCTTGGCCCGATTGACCCGCGCTGGATGCACCGCCAAGTATTCCCGCAGCCAATCGTAATACGATTTCTGCGCCCGCTCCCGCGCTGCCAATTCGGCGCGGAGGGGCCCTGCGGCATCGCGCAGCGACCGGACTTCGGACCGGGTTTCGCTGAGGTCCCGTTCGGCCTCGCGTTCGCGACGCTCCACCGCCTCCCAAGTTACCCGTAGCTCCGCCAGCTCCGCGCGCAGCTGCACCAGCAGCCGTTCCTGACGCTCCCTGCTCCGCGGCGGCCCGCCGCGGCGGCCTCGCGCTCGGCCTCCTCAGCCAGACGTTTTGCTTCGGCGGCCACTCGCGCCTGCTCCGCCTCAAGCTCCGCACCGCCTTTGGGCGATCTGCTCTTGCCGGTATCGCTCCGCCGCCTCCCTGCCGACTCTGCCAGATGAACCATCCCCGCCGCTCAGCACCAGCACGGCAATGAGCGCGGCAGCGGTAATTCGCGGGTAGCCATGGCTCCGCGGAAGGCCGGGCGGATGCCGGCGGGGCAGTCGCGACCACGGACGGAGACGGGGATGCCGCCGGCGGCGCGGGAGCCTGCCGCTGAGAGGTCGGCAACGTCGAGGTATCCGACGCCTGCGTCAGCACGTCGTGGTAGTCTGCAACTGAGCGGCGCATCCCGATATTTGCTGCACCAGTCCGGGCGTCAGGGCGCTGGCGATCCGGTCCTCCATCTGGTCACCACAGCTGCTTGAACTGGGCCTCGTGCGAGGCGGCGGCGCGTGGGAGACTTCGAGCAGGCGGGCGGCTTCCATGAGGCGTCATGGTGGGGAGGAGAGCAGTTCCTCCGCCTTCCAGGCAGCCATTGCCCGGAGCGAGCATTTTTTGAGGACGCGTTTTTTGCGGAGGGCAATCACCTTAAAGTCCGCGGTCCGAGAGGAGCCCGGCGGTCACGCCCTCCCAACCCGGGGAGGGACGACCTCCGTGTCGTCCGGTTTCAGGCTGACGGCCAACCCGCAGGCCGTTCCCCCACCCCACCGCAACGGCGGACAACCCAGTGCCTCCCCGTTCGAAACCCATCAGCGAGGATCAGCGCAGATTAGCGTTTGAAAAAACCCACGTCCACCCGGCCTTCGTTCCATCCTACCCGCTTCGCGCCCTTCGCGTCTTAGCGCTTCAAATCAGGCTGACGGCCCCCTGCCTCTCGGCCCCTGCCCCCCAGCTCCGCTGGTCCCGCGACCGCGGGATACTCGCTACCCACTACTCGCTACTTCACTCCCCCCGCTTCACGCCCTTCGCTTCGAAGCCATCACCAAAATTTACGGTTCCAACCCGCTGCGGCGCGGCTTGACGCACTCTCTCCCTACTCTCCGCCACCCGCTTCGCGCCCTTCGCGTCTTAGCGCTTCAAATCAGGCTGACGGCCCCTGCCTCTCCGTCCCTGCCCCCCAGCTCCGCTGGTCCCGCGACCGCGGGATACTCGCTACCCACTACTCGCTACTCGCTACTTCACCTCGCCCTTCGCGTCTTCGCGCTTAAAATCAGCAGGCCGACGGCCCCATTAGCGACGGACGGCCAAGTGCACCCCGTCTGCCACTCCGCCGCGTTGGTTTGATCGGGTCCCAGAAAACCGTTACGCGCGCACCTGCAGGGTTTGCAGGTGTTCAGAGCATGGCGGTCAGGTCGGACTCGGCCTGTTGGGAAAACTCCCGGGCCACGGATTCCCGGAACGTCCGTCCGCGGCGTCACCGTCACCCGGCGGTGCCATCGTAACCCATTTCCATGCTCACGGGGTGTAACTTCGGGTCGGCGGATGGGGCCGAAGGTGAACTGGCCCAGAGTCTCAGGAGAGCGTGAACGGGTCCTTGCGTTGCAGCAGGTTCAATGGAGAGCGAGGTGCGGTCCTCCTTCTGGGTGTAGAACGTCTGCTTGGCGAGGTGGGCACGGCGACATTCTTCTCAATCATCGCATGGAAGACCGGTTTGCGCTCCGTGGGATCAAGGCCGAAGCCCCAGCTCATTGCTGGTGACCTGTTGTTTAGGAGGAGCGGCGGTCTTTTGTCACCGATGGAATTGCTCGGCCAGCAAGGCGGCCGCCCAGCAAACCACACCAAGGGCGTGCGGGTTGTTCAACGACGCCACCACGGGCGGTTGCAGGCCACTCATTTCCCGCACCTTCGCTCGACCGCCAACAAACTGGACCCACCCGTCAGACGAGTTCGTCATGCCGTCCCAAGACAGCGCCTGACTCTTGAGCGCCCGTTCACACACTTCCTGACAAACTCGACACAGTTCGGCGCGGTTTCAAACTGGGCGCGGTTGGGGGTCACCGCAGGGATTTGCCGGCCAAAATAGCGGCTGGAGATGACGTTTGCCGCGAATTGCGGACAGCGCGATTTTTGGACTGGGTGGCGACGTGGAGCCGTTGCATGGCTTCGGGTTCGTCGGGGATCAGTCCCGAACGGCCGCGGAATTGATCGGCCACAATGTCCATGATGAGTTCATCAAAGTTTTTGCCGCCGATATTATCGGCCCCCTCGGTGGCGTGGCGTAGAGCCCGTCGGGGGTCGCACTGAGGATGGTGGCATCGAAAGTGCCTCCCCGTGAAGACAAAAAATCAGGCGCTCGCCTTCAACGGTATTAAGCCCAAAAATGTCGCGGCGGCGAGCGATATGACCAGCCCCAGCACGGGGATGCCGGCGGGCGACGGCGTGACGGTGGCCTGACGTTGCGCGTCGTTGAAGTTAGCGGGCACGGTGATGACGCTCGGTGATGGACTCACTCAAGGCGGCTTCGGCATCTCAGCGAGCTTGCGCAATACGAGGGCCGAAATCGCTTCAGGCGAGTAGGCATGATCAAGGTAGTCGGTGAAGACGGTGCAATCCGTTTGCCCGATGGAAACGGCAAACCGACAGACCGGCAACCCCGGCTCCCTCCGCCGTAGTCCTCCGGGCTCTCCCACGATGGCGCCGCGCTCTCCCACGTGCACGACGGATGGAGTCTGGAACTGCTGGGGATCACGTCGGCTCGGGATCAGGTGGGATTGCCTTCGAATCGATGTAACTGATGAGCGAAACGTATGGTGCCTAAGTCGATGCCAACAATCATGAAACGGCCCAGTTCTGAATTTATCGTCCGCTGCAAAGGGTTAGTTTGGTCGGTGAATCGGATTCATGCGCTCGTGGCCTGGGTCGGATGGCGGAATCTCCCGTGGGCGCCGAAGCGAAGCAGTTCTCCGTTCGGGTCATCGCCTGTTCGGGGTCAACAGGGGCTTCGCTGGTTGCCCGCAAGCCTTGGCGCAGGCGGGACAAGCCCGTTTCAGCCACTCAAGCCAAAGGTCAGCACGGCCCTACGACTGCGGACCGGACAGAGCCCGGTCCCTCCCCCACTCCACAGCCAGGAGGGACGACCTCCATGTCCGCACCTGCCTCTCAGGTTACAGCCACTCAAGCCACCGTCGGCACGGCCCATACGACTGCCCGGACCGGACCAGAGCCGGTCCCTCCCCACGCCACGGCGGGGAGGACGACCTCCGTGTCGTCCGCACGCCTCTCAGGTTACAGCCACTCAAGCCACCGTCAGCCTGGCCCATACGACTGCGGACCGGACAGAGCCGGTCATCCCCCACGCCACGGCCCGGGAGGGACGACCTCCATGTCGTCCGCACCTGCCTCTCAGGTTCCAGCCACTCAAGTCACCGTCAGCACGGCCCATACGACTGCGGACCGGACAGAGCCAGTCCCTCCCCCACGCCACGGCCAGGGAGGGACGACCTCCGTGTCGTCCGCACCTGCCTCTCCAGGTTACAGCCGCTCAAGCCACCGTCGGCCTGGCCCCTACGACTGCCGGACCGGACAGAGCCGGTCCTCCCCACGCCACGGCCCGGGAGGGACGACCTCCGTGTCGTCCGCACCTGCCTCTCAGGTTACAGCCACTCAAGCCACCGTCGGCACGGCCCATACGACTGCGGACCGGACAGAGCCGGTCCTTCCCCCCACGCCACGGCCAGGGAGGGACGACCTCCGTGTCGTCCGCACCTGCTTCAGCCTCCCGATATTTTCTGCCTAATCCCGCAGGACCTTTAGCAGGTCGGTGAAATCGGTCGGTAGCGGCGCGGTGAGATCGAGGGTTGCTCCCGTAGTCGGGTGGACAAATTTCAGATGCGTCGCGTGGAGCATGACCCGCGCCACCTTGATCTCGGGATACTCCATGGGTTTCCATCCGTAGGTGTGGTCGCCCAACAGCGAGTGCCCGATCGACTTCAAGTGGACCCGAATCTGATGCGTGCGGCCGGTGTGAATCTCGCAGCGAAACAGACTGACATTCTGGGCCGAGAATTTCTCCTCCAGCATCCAATCGGTTTTGGCGGCGCGGCCGGTCTCGAGGATGGCCATCCGGTGTCGATGACGCGGATCGCGGGCGATGGGTTGATCCACCACCCCGCTGAGCAGACGCGGCACACCGCAGACGAAGGCCAAATACTCCTTATGCAATATGCGTTCGGCAAATTGCGTGGCCAGGCCCCGGTGGGCCTTGTCGGTCTTGGCCACCACGATCAGCCCGCTGGTTTCGCGGTCCAAACGGTGCACGATTCCCGGACGCTCCACTCCACCGATACCGCTGAGACTGCCCGCGCAATGATGCAGCAAGGCATGCACCAAGGTGTTGCTGGAGGTCCCGGCTCCGGGATGCACCACCATGCCGGCGGGTTTGTTCACCACCAACAGCGACTCGTCCTCAAACAAAACATCCAAGGGGATGTCTGCCGGCGTGAGGTCGGTGGGGATCAGGACTGGGGGTTTCAGTATGAGCACATCTCCGGCGGAAACTTCGTCTTTTTTGCCCACCACCGCTCCGCCCCGGGTAACGTCTCCAGCGTCCAACGACCGCTGCCAGGCCGAGCGGCTGTGTTCGGGGAAGGCTGCCGCCAGCGCCTTGTCGGCGCGGCTCCGCTGAATGCCCTCGGGGATAAGGTAGGATTCAGACATCGGCGAAGACTTTGGTGACCCGGGCGATCTCGGCCAGGTTTTGAGCGCGCACCTCCGGGGTGACGGCAGCCACCTCCCAGCCTGACCGGGCCAAAGCGGCGAGTTCGGTCAGCGTGTAGTCCGCATCGGTGGCGAGCGCGAAGTAGTCATCACTCACCTGATTACCAAAAGCCAACGGGTCATCGCTGCTGATGGTGCAGCGCACGCCGGCCGCCGTTAGAGCGCGCAAAGGGTGGCTGCGTAAATCGGGATAGACCTGCAATTTCACATTGCTGATGGGACAGACATCGAAGGTCACGTCGCGATCGACCGCGAGTTGCACCACGGCGGGATCTTCGATCGCACGCACGCCATGTTGGACCCGGGAAACGCCGAGCGCTTCGATCGCCTCCCGCACCCGGTGGGCTCCATCAAACTCCCCGGCATGACATTTGGTGATCTTGCCGGCGTCGCTGAGCCGTTGCCACACGGGGGCGGACCAATCCTCGGTGGGAACCTGCTCGAAACCGTGGAGATCCACGCCCGCCAGATCGTCCCAGTTGACCAAGTCGTCGATGAGCGGTCGGACGGGTCCCGCGTAGTTGGAACGGAGCATGCCGGCAAAGATGCGCACCTCCAAGCCGGGCGGCACCGCGGCCCGGATGGCAGCGATGATCTCCGCCGCGCCAAACTCCACAAACTCGACGATACCCAAGTGGAAACTGGTCTCCACATAACGCACGTTCTGTTCCACGTGTCGGGCGAAGGTCACCCGCGCGGCTTCGTGGTAACGCTCCGGCGAAGTGAACCACGGCAAGGCGTGGCCGAGCAGCGTTTCATCGAATTTCTGGAAACTCTCGAAGCGATGCGCGGGCGATCGCCACGCTGGATCCGCCGGATATTCGGCCGGATCCCAAGCGTGCAGGAGGCCGTAATCCAGTGATCCTTCGAGATGCAGGTGGGTTTCGGTCTTGGGGAGAGCGCGGATGAAGCCCCGCAACTGCGGCTCGGATAAAGGCATGAACGTGGCAGTGAATCCCGCCCTACTTGGACTTACCGAGCAGGTATTTCGGGTTCAGTTTTTGGAGCGACTTCGGCACGAACAGGCCGTTTTTGCGGACCAGCTTGCCATCGAACCAGATTTCGCCGCCACCGTATTCCGGGCGTTGGATGCAGACCATGTCCCAGTGGACCTGTGAGTTGTTGCCGTTGCTGTATTCGGCGTAGGCCTGACCGGGGGTGAAGTGGAAGGAGCCGGCGATCTTCTCGTCAAAGAGGATGTCCCGCATCGGTTCGAGGATGTGCGGGTTAAAACCAATGGCAAACTCACCGATGTAACGCGCGCCGGCATCGCTGTCCAAGATCGCGTTGAGCCGTTTGGTGGATTTCGGGGAATCCGCCCGAGCGTCCACGATTTTGCCCTGTTTGAATTCGAGACGGATGTTGTCGAAGGAGGAACCGAGATAGACGGTCGGGGCGTTGTATTGAATGACCCCTTCCACGCTGTCTTTGACCGGGCAGGAGAAGACCTCACCATCCGGGATGTTGCGGTCGCCGCCACAGGGGCAGGCGCCGATGCCTTTGATCGAAAATCGCAGATCGGTGCCCGGGCCCTTGAGGTGAACCTGATCGGTTTTCTCCATCAATTTTTGAAGCGCCCGCATGCCGGGAATCATCCGCGCATAATCCAGGGTGCACACCCGGAAATAGAAATCTTCAAACGCTTCCGTGCTCATGGCCGCTTGTTGCGCCATGGCGGCGGTGGGCCAACGCAATACGACCCATTTGGTCTTGTTTACCCGATGCGTTAACACCGGTTTCATTGCCTTGGCATAGGCCTGCACCTTGGCCGCGGGAATGTCAGAATTTTCAAAAATATTCTCCGATCCCCGCAGGGCGATGTAGGCGTCCACGCCTTGCATTTGCTTGAGCGCCACCGCCGCGGCGGCCTCGAAATCGCCGGGTTTGCTGGCGAGGAGCAGTTCCCGCGTGACGCGAGCGTGGTTGAAATTCACGTCCGGTGTGCCGCCCCGCGCCCGCACCGCCTGCATCAACGCGACGACGATTTCGTCGGGCACGTCAAACGCATCAATCAACACGCGTTCGCCGCGTTTGAGCTTGATGGAAAACCCAGTGAGGCCCTTGGCCAGTTCATGAAAGCGAGGATCAATCAGCATGGCCAAGCTATCGCTCCGCCGCCTCCCGCTCGCAAGGGAGAAAGCGAGAATCGTCCGCTGCTGGCTGGCTTGATTTTCGGGCCTCCCAGCTCAGCAGCGAGGGCGGCGATCATCGATCCCGGCGCTCACCGGACCTCATCGAAACAGAGACGTCCCACCGCTTCATCGAAATCCTCCGCGCCACTGATGATCTCGATTTCCAGTCGCAGGTAGTAGATGGACACCGGACACGGGAGATCCGCATCAATCCGCACGGCATCCTTTTCCGTGGTCACAATGTAATCCACCTTGTGCTCCAGCCCCGCGCTGAAAAGGTCGACAAAATCGGCCGACTCGAAGCGGTAGTGGTCGAGAAAACGTCGCACGAAAATGATGTCGGCGCCCAGGTCCCGGAGGAATTTTTCGAAGCTCTCCGGCGTCGCGATACCGCTGAAGGCGCCCACCCGTTTGCCTTGCAGGAATTCCAAGGGCTGGCGGGTCGATACCGTCTCGGGCGGCTCCCCCAGCCGTTGCAGGTATTGAGGCCGATGGGAGCACTCGATAACGTCTGCGTCGGGGTTGTGCCGTCGAATCAAATCCTCCAGCTCCTCGTCGCGCTCGCCGTTGCTCTTGGTCAAAAAGACGTAGCTGGCTCGCTTGAGGTGGGAAATGGGTTCTCGCAGAATGCCCCGGGGCAGCAAAAAGCCGTTGCCGAACGGGTTGGTTTTGTCGACCAGCAGCAGGTTGAGCCGGCCCTTGAGCGGCAGGTATTGAAACCCGTCGTCGAGCACTAAGGTGTCGCAACCAAATTGCTTGATGGCAAACGTGCCGGCCTTCACCCGGTTTTTGTCGACCAGCACCATCACCCCCGGGAGATTCCGGGCCAACATGTAGGGTTCGTCCCCGGCTTGCTCGCTGTTAAGCAGAACCTCCTGCCCATCGGACACGATCCGGGGTGGCGGCTCCTGGGTATGGGTGACCAATACCACCGCTTCTTCACAGCGGCGGGGCCTTGCTCTTGTAACCGCGGCTGAGGATGGCCACCCGGCGCCCCCGATCCCGCAGGGCCCGGGCAAACTTCTCGACCACCGGCGTTTTCCCGGTGCCGCCCACCGTCAGATTTCCCACGACCACCACCAGGCAGCCCAACGGTTGATCATGGAGCACGCGTTTGCGGTAGAGCAACCAACGCAACTTCACCACCCCCTTAAAAAGATAGGACAGCGCTTGGAGAAACCCGGCAAACACCACCGCCGGCAGGTCGTCACGCCGACCGTAGACCACATCGATGGCAAACTGCTCGAAGGCGATGAGCTTTGGTTTGAGCCAGGAACTGGGCATGGATTTTAGGCAATAGGCGGTTGACGACGCGCAACCGGAAACGCTTTGTTCGCGGTTCTCTATCTCTGCCGCCGCCACCGCATGCAACTCAATCTACTCAAGTCCAAGATCCATCGGGCCGAAGTCACTGACCTCTCGCTCCACTACGAAGGCTCCCTGGCCATCGATGGCGAATTCATGGCGATGGTCGGAATCCGGGAATACGAGAGGTTACTGGTGGGCAACATGGCCAACGGCGAGCGTTTCGAGACCTACGCCATTGCGGCCCCGGCAGGTTCCAAGACCATCTCACTGAATGGCGCCACCGCTCACCTGGGCGCCAAAGGCGACCTCCTCACCATCATGGTTTTTGCGCAAGTGGACGAAGCCGCCGCCGCCAACTGGCAGCCCCGCATCCTGCTGTTGGGCGAATCCAACACCCGCATCATCAAACGACCGGTCGAGTAAGGCCGTCCCTCTTTTTCATGAGCTACAAACTGTTCATTCCCGGTCCCATCGCCGTTTCGGCCAAAACCATGCAGGCGATGACTGCCGCGCCCATCGGGCACCGCAGCCCGGACTTCGTCGCGCTCTACCAGTCAATCCAGCCGCGCTTGCAGGAGCTGTTCGGCACCACCGATCCCGTCTTCCTCTCCACCAGCAGCGCCTGGGGCATTATGGAGGGGGCCTTGCGCAACGTATGCCGTAAACGCGTGCTCAACTGCATGAACGGCGCGTTCTCGGACAAATGGAATGACGTCGCCAACCGCAATGGCCTGCCGGCCACCCCCCTGCCATTTGAATGGGGTCAGCCGGTCGATCCCCTCGCCGTTCGAGCTGAACTCGCCAGCGGTGCCTACGATGCCATCACCCTCATCCACAACGAGACCTCCTGTGGCTGCATGAGCGACTTGCCAGCGCTGATGGCCGTGATTCGGGAGTTCCCCGACGTGATCTCCATCGTGGACACCGTGAGCTCATTCAGTGCCTTGGATATCCCCAAGGATGAACTGGGCATTGATATCATGATCACGGGATCCCAGAAAGCGCTGGCCCTGCCGCCGGGACTTTCCCTCTGTGCCGTATCGGTCCGCGCCTTGCAACGCGCCGAAACCCAGCCCAACCGCGGTTACTACTTCGATTTGATCGAGTTTCTCAAAAACCACGAGAAGGGCATGACCCCCAGCACGCCAAACATCCCCCTCATTTACGCGCTGCGCTCCAAACTGGAGGACATCTTCGCGGAGGGGCGGGAAACCCGGTTCGAACGCCATGCCCGGCTCAATACCAAGGTCCGCACCACTCTGCGGGAACAGGGGTTTGAGCTGTTCCCCGCGGAGGAATTCGGCTCGCTCTCCCTCAACTGCTTCGCCAACACCCGCCACCTCGATATCGGTGCGCTCAACCGGAGGCTCAAGGCGGAACACGCGCTGGTGATCGACGGCGGCTACGGCAAAATCAAGGGCAAGACCTTCCGCATCTCCAACATGGGGGATGAAACCGACGAGAGCATCCAAATCATGCTTGATGCCGTGGTCGCCACCATGGCCACGACCCCGACGCTGGAAGGCGAGTAAACTGACCGTCCGGGGTCACCGACCTCGGGGTGGTGGAGTGACTTGCGCTGGAGGGGCGGAAAGCGGGACGACGCGGCACCGCTTTTAGAATCTGCAGAGAGGACTTGGGGGCAAACGGCTCCGGGCCTTGCCCGGTTGCTGCCGCGGTCGCCTGCTTATCCGCTTCGCGCCACCGCGAAGGATCACCGCCTCCGGCCTTGATCCGACGGTGAATCGGCCCTCCCGAGATTAACGATAGCCTAGGCTTCGTTCGACTCGGTATCCGGGCGGAGGCAGCGTTAATTTTTACGACCTAAAAACCTTTCGTATTACCTAACCCCATCGCAACCTTCCGCCCTTATCCCCTCGGCTGACCCACTGGCACCACTGGTGTCAAATCAGCGGCCCATCCCCACCCTTAACTTCGTTTATGCAATCTGAAGAACCCTCCCCCACGCCGACCGCGGCGAGTTCCAAACCCGTGGCCCCTCCCCTGACGTGGGGTGAAAAGCTCGGCTACGCCTCCGGAGATTTGGCTTCCTGCCTGTATTTCGGGGTCTTCATGTATTTTCTGCCGATTTTCTATACCGATGTTTTCGGACTGTCGGCGGGTGCCTTTGCGACGATGCTCTTCATCACGCGGACCTGGGATTGGATCAACGACCCCATCATGGGCATGATCGCCGATCGCACCAAGAGCCGGTTCGGCAAGTTCCGGCCGTGGCTTTTGTGGGTGCTGCCGTTCTGGGTGGGATTTGGCGTCCTCACCTTCACCACCTTTGAAATGGGGCCCGTCGCCAAGACCGTCTACGCCTACATCACCTACACCTTCCTCATGATGGCTTACACCGCCATCAATGTGCCTTACTCCGCTCTGATGGGCGTGATGACCCCGCGTTCCGATCAACGGACATTGCTCAATTCCTTCCGTTTCTTTGGCGCTTTCATCGGGACAACTGTCGTCAGCCTCGCCTACCAACGATTGGTCATCCTGTTCGGCGGAGAAAACGAGCAGTTGGGCTATTCGCTGACGATGCTCGTATTTGGCATCGTCTCGGCCGGGCTCTTTGTCGTTGCCTTTTTAACGACCAAGGAACGCGTCGAGCCACCGAAAAACCAACAACAGAATCTTAAAAAAGACCTCGCTATCGCGGCTAAAAACGGACCCTGGCGAGCCTTGGTTGTCGTCTGTATCCTCACCATCCTTTGGATTGCGATTCGCACCGGCACGACGGCCCACTACTTCAAATACGTCTCGGGCAACGAACTTTGGGCCGGCACCTACTTCGCGGTGGGCGGCGCAATTCAGGCCATCGCAGTTCTCCTCACGAAACAGTTCACCGTGCTTTTCAACGGCAAGCGGCGAACCTTTGTCGGACTGACCCTGATCAACGTCGCCTTTCTCGTTGTCTTCTATTTCATCCCCCCCGACAACTTCACCCTGCTGCTCGTGCACCAGGTTCTTAGCGCCGGCATGACCGCCCCGTTGATGGCTCTGTTCTGGTCGATGCTCGCGGATACTGCCGACTACGGGCAATGGAAGCTCGGCCATCGCTCCACCGGGCTCATTCTCTCCACCGGCACCTCGGCGATGAAGATCGGTTGGACCATTGGGCCAGCCATCGGTTTCTGGATGCTCGAATACACGTTCGGCTTCGTCGCCAACGTGGATCAGTCTCCTGAAACGATCGAGGGCATGAAGTTGCTCATGAGCCTGATTCCGGCCGGCATTGCCCTGCTGACCGCGGCCATGCTCTACTTCTACCGCATCGACACCAACATGGAGCACGAAATGGAGCGGTCGATCGCCCAACAGAAGGAGGACGAGGATGCGTTGGACGCCCTCGCCCGCTGAGCCGGCGATCTTTTTTACTTTGCTCCCAAGAGGCGGAAATATGCCGTCTGGTCGGGGGTTGTGACGGCCTTAAAGCGGGCGGACAAACGTCCGCCCGTCTTGCTATTTGAAAACAAAACCTTGATTTCCGACGGGCGCCTCTCTTACCGCTCCCACCCCGTATTGCCCGTTTTATGAAGTCCTTGATCATCGCCGAAAAACCCAGTGTCGCCACGGACTTGGCCAAAGCTCTGGGCAAAATTCCGAAGAAAGGCGATGTCTACGAGAATGACGAATACGTCATCAGCTCAGCCGTGGGCCACGTCGTGGAGCTGGAGATGCCCGAGGATATCGACAAAAAGAAATACGGGTTCTGGCGGCTGCAAACCCTGCCCATCATCCCGGAAAAATTCGGCCTCAAGCCCATCAAATCCTCCGAGGATAAACTCAAAGTCCTCAAAAAACAGCTGAAGCGGAAAGACATCGATCAGGTCATCAACGCTTGCGACGCCGGTCGCGAGGGCGAGCTGATCTTCACCTACCTTTACCAGCTCTCCAAATCCAAGCTGCCGGTGAAACGGGCCTGGATGCAGACGATGACGGCCAGCGGCATTCGCACCGCCTTCGAGAACCTGCGTGACGGCGAAAAGATGGCTGGTCTGGCGGATGCAGCCCGCTGCCGTTCCGAAAGCGATTGGTTGATCGGCATCAATGGCACCCGCGCGCTCACCAAACGGATGTTTGGCTCCCGCGCCGGCAACGTCGCTTCGGTGGGACGGGTGCAGACGCCCACTTTGGCGCTCATCGTCGCTCGGGAGCTGGAAATTCGGAATTTTAAATCCCGTGATTTCTGGCGACTCACCGCGGAGTTTGAAGTCGCCGCGGGTTCCTACGAGGGCACCTATCAACGCCCCCAGTTTGCCAAAGCCGATCAACATGACCGGGTGGACCGCCTTTGGGACGAAGCGGCCGCGCAGGCCGTGCTGGCCGCCTGTCAGGGCAACCCACCGGCTGTCGTCACCGAAGAGAAAAAGGCCTCCACCCAAATCTCCCCCCGCCTCTACGACCTGACCACGCTGCAACGCGAAGCCAACAACCGCTTCGGGATCTCCGCCCGCCGCACCCTGCAAATTGCGCAGGCCCTTTACGAGAAGCACAAGATGATCACCTACCCCCGCACCGATTCGCGGGCGCTGCCGGAGGATTATCTGCCGACCTGCCGGGAGACCCTGCAAAAGCTGACGGGCGACCTGGCGACCCATGCCGCGAAAGTGCTCTCTGCCGGCTGGCTGAAACCAAACAAGCGCATTTTTAACAACGCGCAGATCTCCGATCACTTTGCGATCATCCCCACCACGGCCGAACCCCGGAAGCTCGATGACCTTGAAGCCAAGGTCTACGACATGATCGCCCGTCGATTCGTGGCCGCGTTTTATCCCGTGGCCGAATTTGATGTCACCACGAGAATTTCGACCGTGGCGGCGGAACATCGATTCAAAACGGAGGGTAAAATCCTCACCGCCCCCGGTTGGCTGGCCGTATATGGCCGCGACGGGGTGGACGAAAACAACGGCAAATCCGGCTCGGCCAAAGATAAGGTCCTGCCAGCCGTCAATCCTGGCGAAGACGCCCAAACCCTCGCGGTGGATCTGCACGCTGAACAGACCAAGCCGCCCCCCCGCTACACCGAAGCCACCCTGCTCTCCGCCATGGAGACGGCGGGCAAGTTGGTCGATGCCGACGAGTTGGCTGATGCCATGAAAGAACGGGGACTCGGCACCCCCGCCACCCGCGCCGACACCATCGATGGGTTGATTCGCCAGAAATATATCGAGCGCAACCAACGCGACTTGGAACCCACCGCCAAAGCGGAACAGCTGCTGGAATTTCTCCACGCGGTCGAAGCGGATTCCATGACCAAGCCCGACATGACCGGCGAATGGGAGTTCAAACTCCGGGAGATGGAGTTCGGGCGCTACGATCGTGATACCTTCATGAAAGAAGTCGTCCAAGAGACCGTAGGGATCGTGGAGCGGACTAAGAATTTCAACGAGGAGGAGGGTGAGACCCGGGTCACGGACATCCTCTCCCCCACGGATGGTCAGCCCATGATCGAGACCCTGCGCGCCTACCGCTCCCAGGACAGCTTGCTCACGGTCTACAAAGTCACCAGTGGCCGCCGCCTCGAAGAGGCCGAGATCAAAGAAGTGATCACCAAGGGAGAAGTCGGCCCCTTGGACGGCTTTGTTTCCGCCCGGACCGGCAAGCATTTCCCCGCCAAACTCAAACTCGCTCCGCCCGACGATGAGGGCGTGCGCAAGGTGACCCTGGATTTTGGCCAGGAGGACTCCGATCTCGGCACCCTGCCGGCGTTCTGGACCGATCCCAAAACCGGCGAAGAACTCTGCGAGGATTCCACCAATTACATCCTGCGCCAGCGGGAGGGCGATGACTACAAACGCACCTTCCGGGTAGGCCGCCTGATGTGTCAAAAGGAGATCACTCGCGATCAGGTCATTCAGATGGTCGAGACGGGCAAGACGGACTTGATCAAGGGCTTCATCTCGAAGCGGGGTCGCCCCTTTGACGCCTGCCTGCTCAAGAGCGGCAATCGCGTGCGCTGGGAGTTTCCGCCCCGCGAAGCCAAACCCGGCGCCAAAAAACGGACGGCCAAAAATTTCGATCCCGCGGCGGCCACCCTGATCGGACCCAGCCCCCAACACGGCGACGAAGCCCAGTTTCACGAAACCAAGGATGCCTGGGTGGTGACCAAGCCCACTGGAGCCGAGAATGAGCCCCGCGTCGTCTTTGAGCTCAAAAAAACCCTCTGCGAGCGGGAGATCACCCGCGACGAAGCCGGCAAATTAATGGCGCAGGGCAAGACCCCGTTGCTCGAAGGCTTCGTTTCCAAGCGGGGATCCAAGTTCTCCGCGCATCTCGTCCTGTCCAAGACCAAAGCCAAAGCCGACTTTGAGTTTCCGCCTAGGTAGGCGGAAACATGGCGAATCCGTCAGGATTCGTCCCGTAGGGATCGATCTGGATGGATGCCCCTCGGGCAGCCAGATCGACAGTTTCCGCCTAGGTAGGCGGAAACATGGCGAATCCATCAGGATTCGTCCCGTAGGGATCGATCTGGATGGGTGCCCCTCGGGCAGCCAGATCGACAATTTCCGCCTAGGTGAGGCGGAAGCCAGGCAAACTCGCCGGGTTTGCTGTGAACCAATTGAGTCCTTGGTCGTTCCGCCGTGACGAGACGACGCTCGACGCAGTCTAGGAGCTGCGGGAATGTGGAGGGCATTAAGATGGAGACGAATCTCGCCGGTTGCCCCGGTCCGGCTGCCCTTCCAAGCAGTCGGATTATTGGTGAGTTGAAACTTTAGGCCGGTTGGGACGTCTTACCCTATCATGTCACAACCTCGTCTCGCTGCTGTCGTCATTCTGGGCATCACCACGGTGACCGCCGCCGGTCTTGCCTACCACCATTACCAAAGAGCCGAGGCCCTCACCCGAGCCTTGGCGGCCGCATCGCAGTTCCCCGAAAATTCCTCTGAGCGGATGTCAACACCGGAGTCGTCGCCAACCGCCACGGCATCCGAAGAACCGGAATCCGTTCTGCCGATGGACAGCCGGCCGGAGGAGACGGAAATCCTTACCGAGAGCCCGACCAACAACCGAGGGCGCTTCGATCGCGCGGCGTTTGGCAACCGCATGCAGGCCCTGATGGCCGATCCCGAATATGCCCACGCCTTTCAGCAACAACAGCGCGCCCGTCTGGACGGGCGCTACGCCGATCTTTTTGCCCAGCTCAATCTCCCGCCCGCCACGTTGAGTAAACTGCAGGACCTGTTGGTGGAAAAACAAAACGCCGCTCGTGATGTGTTCATTGCGGCCCGCGAAGAAGGCCTGGGCGGTCGAGAAAACCGGGACCAATTGCGTGAACTGGTGCAGATGACGCAGGCGGAAATCGATGCCCAGATTCACTCCACCATTGGCGATCAAAACTACGCCGCGCTCAAACAATACGAAGAGACGGGACCGCAGCGCGTGGTCGTGGAGCGCTTGGAGTCCCGACTGAGCTACTCCTCAACCCCGCTGAACGCAGCCCAAGCTCAAGCGCTGACCATGATTTTGTCGGAGACGGCGCCCGCCGCCGCTACCAACCGCGCCGGCAGTCGCGATTTTGGGGCAGCCCAAGGTGGTGTGACCATCACCGACGATACCCTCATCCGCGCCCAAGCCGTTCTGTCGGCCGATCAGCTGCAGGCGTTGGTCACGCTTCAGGCCGAGCAGGCCGCTGCTCAACAAATTGCGGATGCCATGCGCAGGGAAGCCCGGGCGGCCCAACCGCCTGATGGTGGCTGAAAGCGGCCCGAAATTGGCCTTACTCTCCATCCACGCGGAGTTTCAGGCAAAAACTGCGCCGCGGACCGGGGCCATCTGTGCTAAAAACCCCTTGCCCGGCGAATCTTCCGGTAGGTAGCTTCGCTGTTCGGTCACTTTAACCCACATCCAACCGAAACATGATCGTAACTACTGCACAGTTGTTTAAGCACGCCTACGGCAAATACGCCGTCGGTGCTTACAATATCAATAACGCCGAGCAGGCGATGGGCCTTTTCCAGGGCGCCATCCAATCCAAGGCTCCCTTCATCATTCAGATCTCCAAAGGAGCTCGCAAGTATACCGACAAGCGCATGCTCGAAGCGGTCATTCGGGCGGCATCCGAAATTTATCCCGAGGCCATCTTCGCCGTCCATCTCGACCATGGCGACGAGGAGACCTGTTACGACTGCATCGACTCCGGCTTTTTCAGCTCGGTTATGATCGATGCCTCCCACGATCCCTTCGAGGAGAATGTCGCCATCACCAAGCGGGTGGTCGATCGGGCTCACGCCAAAGGCATCTCCGTGGAAGCCGAGCTCGGCATGCTCGGCGGAGTCGAGGAGGACATCGTCGTGGAGGAAGGCAACGCCTGTTTGACCGATCCCGCCGAGGCCGAGGAATTCGTCAAGCTGACGGGTTGCGACTCCCTCGCCTGCGCCATCGGCACCAGCCATGGAGCCTTCAAATTCAAGGGCCGCCAATCGCTGCATTTTGATGTGCTCGACAAAATCAAAGACCGTCTGCCGGGCTTCCCCTTGGTCATGCATGGTTCCTCCTCCGTGCCGCAGGACGAGGTGGCCCGCATCAACGCCGCCGGTGGCCAGATCGCCGGGTCCATGGGCGTCGATGTGAACGAATACCTCCCCGCCGCCAAGAAGGGCGTCACCAAGGTCAACATCGATACCGATGGCCGGCTGGTCTGGACCCGTGTGCACCGCGAGTTCTTCCAAGCCAACCCGGAGCAGTTCGACTTCCGCCCGCCTGGAAAGATCTTCATCGCCGAATACGCGAAGTTCATTGCCAGCCGCAACGAACTTCTCGGATCGGCCGGTCAACTCGACGACTTGCGTGCCTCGCTCTAATTGGAGTTGCCTTTCCTAAATCAAAACCGCCCTAGCCTTGGGGCGGTTTTTTTATTTCTTCGCCCTACCCGAGACGAATGATCAGCCCCCCAAACGGTCCACCACTTCCGCCGCGAACAGACCGCCAAAAACCAGTAAACAAAGCGCGAGCCCAACATTCACCGAACGTGAATTTTTCAGTGATCCCATCGCTTGGCGGCGGTTGTTCAGCACCATCAACGTGCCGGCCAACAACGGCATGAAAAACGCCCCGGCGACCGCATAGATCACCACCACGAGGAGCGGGCGATCGAACACTTGCAGGATGAGCGGCGGCAAAACCAAGAACGCCAAAAACCAACGATAGGCGGGACTGGCTGCGTCCGCGGGCTCTGCTGTCGGCGCTCCTTGATGACGGATTTGATTCCACCAATCCGCGAACAGGTAGGGCACCCCCTGCCACACTCCGATCAACGAGGACACCACCGCACACCAAAACCCCAACAAAAAGGCACTCCTGCCCCACCACCCCAACAACTCGCCCAAGCGCTCGCTCAGGGCCACCACCAGCGCGGTGCCGGAGGCGTCACCGGGTTGGGCCCCGGCCGCGATCACGATCATCGCCAGGCCAAACATCGCGGTCAGAGCGTAGGCGGCCGCGAGGTCCTGCCGCGCTCGCCGCAATACCCCGATCCCCTGCCAACCCCGTTCCCGCATCCAATAGCCGTAGCACAACATCGTCGCACTGCCTCCCACCCCCCCCATCAGGCCCAATAGCAACCAGAGTCCACCCGTCGGCAGGGTTGGCCACAACAGCCCCCGCAACACGTCTCCCAGCGCCGGCATCAACTGCCATCCGCAGAACAGAACGACCACAAACATAATCCCGATCAAGACTCGCATGGCCTGCTCGAAAATCGCAAACCGGCCCCAAGCCACGATCGCTCCCCCGGCTAAAGCATGGATGACCGCCCACCCGCCCACTCCGCCGGGAGCCGCCGGCCAGAGGGACTTCAAGGCCACTCCCGCCGCGGACCCTAACGCCCCCGCCACCAGAAAGCTCCACACCACGAGGTAGGCCCCAAAATACCATGAAATCCAGCGTGGGAGTTGCTGCCGCCAACCGGCGATGATCGAGGTGCCCGTCGCCAGTTGCCACCGGGCGATGCCCTCATTGAGCAGAAATTTCAACGCCGCCCCCACCACCACGACCCACAACACCGAAACCCCAAACGCGCGACCTGCCACCGCCGCAGCAATCAAATCGCCCGCCCCCACTCCCGTGGCGGCGATCAACAATCCCGGTCCCCAGCCCAACCGTTTGGGCGCGCTTGGCTCCGATTCAGGAGGCATCGGGCGATGGGGCTGGAGCGCGTTGCCGGTGTATCGCCAAAACCATCTGGCGCATCTTGGTGTGATCCTTGATGCCGGGAGCGGTCTCCACGCCACTGTTCACATCCACGAAGTTGGCCCCGCTTTCAGCCAAGGCCACTGCAATTTTATCCGGGGTCAACCCTCCCGCCAATATCCAGGTGCGGTGCGGATGCGCTTCCCTCAGTTTGGCGAACTCGGTCCAATTTCCCGTTTGGCCGGATCCGCCAAAACCCGCCTCGTGAAAAGTGTCGACCAACTGGGTCGCGGCAGCATCCAACCACCCCTGGTGGTAGGGACCTCCGGGCGGGCGTTTGGGTGCCAGCCACAAGCGCTCCACGCCCACGGTCTCGGACCAACGGGCCACCGTTTGATCCGGCGTGTCGGCCGGGAAATGAATCTGAAACCGATCAAACCCCGCGGCGGCGGTCGCGGCCAGTTCCGTCACCGTCGGGGCGACCATCACCGCCACCCGTTTGCGCCCCGCCGGCAAGTTGGGGACCAAGTGAATGAAATCCTGCAACCGCAGATAACGCGGTGATTTTGGATACAGAATAAAACCCAAAAAATCCGCGCCGAGTTTATCCGCATACTCGGCATCCACCAAGGAACGCAGTCCGCAAAATTTTAGCCGCACTCCGTCAATCATCGGCTCAACCGGCGAAGGTGTTGATGGTCTCAATCACGTAAGCCAACTCCGCCTCCGTGAGCTCCGGAAAAATGGGCAGGCTGAGACACGTTCGGGCCAACGCTTCCGCCGCCGGCAGGCTCCCCGTTGCCGGGCCGATCTCGGCAAAGCAGGGTTGTTCGTGCAACGCCCGCGGATAGATCAGATCGGTGCTAACGCCGTGGTCAGCCAGATGAGCCCGCAGCGCATCGCGGCGCGGATGCAACAACGTGAATTGGTGATACACCGAATCGCCCCAGGCCGCGGGTTGCGGCAGTTGGGTATCCGCCAGGGTGATACCTTCACGATAGGTTTGCGCATGCGCGCGGCGGGCCGCGGTCCAGGCCTCCAGCTGCCTGAGCTTCACCCGCAACGCCCCGGCTTGCAGCCCTTCCATCCGGTAGTTGTAGCCCACCTCGTCGTGTTGGTAGCGCACCTTGGATCCGTGCACCCGCAGCAGCCGCACCCGTTCCAGCAAGGCGGCGTCCGTCGAAACCACCGCGCCGCCCTCGCCCACGCCGCCCAGATTCTTGGTCGGATAAAAACTGAAGGTGCCCGCGCACCCCATCGTCCCGACGGGACGGCCGCGGTAGGTCGCCAGATGGGCTTGAGCGCAGTCCTCGATAACGGGAATACCCCGGGCCCGGCCCAGTTCCAGAATGGGGTCCATATCCGCGGCCTGACCAAACAGATGCACCACCACGATTGCCTTGGTGGCCGGCGTGATGGCCGCGGCGATGGTTTCCGCCGTGGCGTTGTAGGTCGCCGGATCCACGTCGCAAAATACCGGTCGCGCACCCACGTAACTCGCCGTCCAGGCACTGGCGATGAAGGTGAAGGCGGGCACCACGATGTCGTCGCCGGGTCCGAGGTTCAGCGCCCGGGCCACCAAGTGCAGGGCGGCCGTGCCATTCGCTATGCCCACGGCGTCCGCGACCCCACTGGCGGTGGCAAATTCTTTTTCAAATGCGACCACGTCGTCCCCCAAACAGAACCGGCCGGCGTCATAGGTCGCGGCGAACGATTGGAGGATTTCGTCGCGCAGGGCCTGGTGGGATCGGGATAAATCGAGAAAAGGAACCTTCATGACTATGGGCGCCGATCTTGGGTGGCGCATCCGGCGGGGCAAGCGCGACCCATCACGGATCGATCTGTTGGGCTAACGACTCGATCAAGGCTTCAATCAAGGCATCCAACCCCGGAGCGGCCGATTCGAAATCCACGGGCAGGTTCAACTCGCGCAGGGTGGCCGACGTCTGCGGGCCCATCGACCCGAACTGCGGTTGGCGGGCCCCCGGAGCCAACTCGAGGGCTTCGGCCTGATCGACGAAAGCCTGCGCCGCCGAGGAGCTGGCAAACAGCACCGCATCCGCGCCGCGTTCCCGGAAATCGTGGGCGGCGGCATGCTGGCTCAGGTCGAGCTTCTCCGTGCGATAAAGGGGCAGCGTGTCGACAATCGCCCGGGCCGCTTCGAGTTTTTGGACCAATACATCGCGGTTCCGGTTGCCGGTCACGGTAATCACCTTCGCGCTGTCCAGACTTCCCGTCGCAATCAACGCGTCCGCCAGGGCAGACGCCGTGGCCACCTCCGGCTGACACTCCACGGCAATCTGATACTTCTCGATTTCCGCCGCGGTGGCTTCGCCCACGCACGCAAAGCGCAAAAGCCCCAGCGCGCGAATATCCGGGTAGGCTTGATTAAAATGCTCGAAGAATATCCTCACCCCATTCGCGCTCGTGAAGACGATCCAGTCATAGGTTCCCAATTCGCTGAACACCTCGACCAGGGTCTCTCGCGGCACGTCGGGCACGACGTTGATGAGCGGCAGCTCCACCACCTCCGCCCCTAACTGCTGGAGCTTGTTACGGAGCACGCTGTTGCCGCTGCGCGTGCGGGTCACCACGATCCGGCGACCAAACAACGCCAGGTTTTCGAACCAATCCACGTTCTTCTGGTGACGCACCACATCGCCAATAAAAACGATGGCCGGAGCCTGCAGCCCCGCCTCCGCGGCGAGGGAGGCAATCGAGGCCACCGTCCCGGTCACACTGCGTTGGCGCCCCAGCGAAGCCCATTGCACGACCGCCGCCGGAGTCGTGGCGGCGAGGCCACCTTCCTGCAGCTTTGCGGCAATGTCCGACAAACGGCTCATGCCCATGTAAATCGCCAGCGTCGTATTTTGCAGCCCGCCAAGCCGAGCCCAGTCAACTTGGAGCTCATGTTTCGTTGGATCCTCGTGCCCGGTGACCAGGACGAGCGAGGCGCTGGTATTGCGCTGGGTCAGCGGGATGCCGGCATAGGCCCCGGCCGCGAGCGCCGAAGTCACCCCGGGCACCACCTCGAAGGGAATGCCGCCTGCGGCCAAAGCCCGGGCCTCTTCCCCCCCTCGGCCAAAAACATAGGGGTCTCCACCCTTTAGCCGGACGACTTGGTGACCGGCCTTGGCATGCCTAACCAGCAGCCCTTCAATATCTTCCTGCGGCATCGAATGAAATCCCGCCTTTTTGCCCACGTAGACCACCTCACAGGTCGACTTCACCCAATCGACCAAATCAGGATGGACCAGATAGTCATAGACCAGGACATCCGCCGTCCTGATGAGCTCTTTTGCGCGTAGCGTCACGAGCCCCAAATCACCGGGACCCGCGCCGACCAAAAATACCATGCCAGTAGCCTGCATTGCTCCTTCGGTCGCAGAATCGGCGCCACAAGCCAAGCCCTCCGTTAACGAGAGGTTCAAAGCGGCTCCGACCGCTCTGCCCCACGGATCCGGGCAATGGGGTTAAACGCTTGTTTTACTGAGGTAAACACCTCATATTGTTGATATGTCACCGGGCAAGAAGATCAGATTGCTCGCCATTGCGGCCCTGACCGTGCTCCTTGGCGCGGGGACCGGACACGCTCAGGTCATGCTGAGCAGCATGAAAGAATGGGTTCGACTGACCAGCTCATCAGGTGGCAACGACAACTACGGTCGCAACCCAAATTGGGTAACCAGCGGCGAACCCAACAGCTCCACGGTAGGTGCCCTGTTCGATGACGCGGGACCCACGCTCGCAGATCCGGTCATGAACGCGAACCGCACGGTGGGCCAGTTCTGGTTCACCGACAACGCCAATGGTTTGACCTTTACTGAGAATGCCAATGACCGATTGCTGACCTTCAACGCCTCTAACGGCGATGGGCTGGTTCATGCCGGCAATACCCAAACCCATACCCTCGATTCTCGGATCGCTTTGGCCAACAGCCAGACGTGGTATCTGACCGGCACCGGCGGCGATCTCACCATCACCGATGACGTCAACCTCAACGCCAACACGTTGACGATAGATGCCCAGAACACGGGCAACACCGTGACCTTTACGAGTGCCGGAGGAGCGGTGGTCGGATCCGGCGGCTTTGCCAAAGAGGGAGATGGCAGCCTTATCCTAACGGGGGCCAATTCCTTCACCGGGTCCGTGTCCGTGAATCAAGGTATCCTGTCCGTGCAAAATAACAGCGCACTGGGCACCACGGCCGGTGGCGTGACGGTGAGCTCCGGGGCGGCCCTCGAACTGCAGGGAGGAATCAGCGTGGGCAGCGAAGCACTGACCCTCAATGGATCAGGTATCTCAACCAACGGCGCCTTGCGCAACGTCAGCGGCAGCAACTCATGGGCCGGTAACGTGACCCTCGGTTCCGCCAGCACGATTCAATCGGACAGTGGCACGCTGACCTTGTCCGGCGTCATCAGCGGCGCGGCCCAGAATTTGACGATCGAGGGAGCCGGCACCGTACAGCTTTCCGGTGCCAACACCTACACCGGCACCACCACCATAACCGACGGAGGCACGCTGCAGCTTGGAGCGAGCAACGTTCTGTCCGACTCCACCGCCGTGACCGTGGCTTCCGCCGCCACGTTCGACTTGAACAACAACTCCGAAACCGTGGGCTCCATCGCCGGCGCCGGCGATATCACCTTGGGCTCCGGCACCCTGACCGCCGGCGCCGACAACACTTCCACCAGCTTCAGCGGTGTCATCAGCGAGTCGGGAGGACTCACCAAAATCGGGACCGGCACGCTGACTTTGTCCGGTTCGAACACTTATACCGGCACGACCACCATTACTGGGGGCACCCTCAGTACCGGGGCCAGTAATGTGATTGCCGATTCCTCCAACGTGGTCATTGGGGCCAGTGGCACGCTCAGCTTCAATGGCGCTCACGACGAGACCGTCGGCTCCCTCTCCGGCTCCGGCAACCTGTTCCTCAACTCCGGGAGCTTCACCACCGACACCGCGGCCGACACCACGTTTTCCGGAACCATCACCGATTTTTATGCCGACTTCACCAAAGCAGGCACCGGCGACCTGACCCTGTCGGGCAATAGTTCCTATGGCGGGATCACCACCGTCTCGGCTGGCACCCTCATCGCTGCCAGCGACAACGCTCTGGGGAACTCCACTTTTGGCAACGTGATCGCCAATGGCGCCACGTTGGGTCTGGAAGGCGGCATCACCCTCGATGAAGGCAGCTTCACGGTGAACGGCACCGGGGATTCCGGCGTCGGAGCGATTCATAATATCTCCGGTGCCAATGAGCTGACGGCGCAAATCAACCTCGCCGGCGCCACCACCATCGCCTCATCGGCTGGCACCCTCACCCTTTCCAACCAGATCAACCTCAACGCCGGAACGCTCACCGTATCGGGAGCCGGTAACGTCACCGCATCCGGACAGGTGTTTGGCTCGAATGGTATCACCCAAGCAGGCAACGGCACCCTCACGCTGGCCGGCACCATCGCCAACTCTTACAATGGGGCCACCAACGTCAATGACGGCACCTTGGCTCTGGCCAAAACCGCCGGCACCAACGCCATTGGCGGGGG
>JAGYIG010000029.1 GCA_018402455.1 Opitutaceae bacterium | reverse complement strand
TCGCGGGCCAGCGGCGCCACCACCGCGTCGAGCATTGCTGCCCCCGCCACTACGTGAACCGACACCTGTTCTGGACCACCCGGCTGGGGGGCGAATCGACCACCGTGCCCACCCCGGAGGACGACGCGATCAGTGGTCGGGCCAAGAACATTCTGCAGGCCCATTTGGCCGGCGGGAAAGTGATCCAGCCACGAGCCTTGGAACGCTTGCTGACTTGCTCTCCCGAGACCTCCATCCATGAGGCCGCCATGACCATGGCCAAGCGGCGGGTTCCCTCGGTGCTGGTGGTCGATGAGTTGCGGCGGCCGCTCGGCATCGTGACGCAGAGCGCCATCGTCAAACAGGTGGTGGCCGGTAATCTGCCGCGCAGCAATCCGGTGGTCGATATCATGGCCAGTCCCGTCATCACGGTGTCCGCGCTGTCGTCGGCGACCGCCGCCATCCTGTTGATGCTCCGCGAGCGGATCGGTCAGGTCTGCGTGACGGAGGACGGCACCCCCGCCACTCCGGCGCTCGATGTTTTCACCAACAAAGACCTCCTCGCCCAGAGTGGCCACCACCCGGCCGGACTGTTGCGGGAGTTTCGTCACGCGCGAACGGTGGCCCGCCTGCGGGAGTTGTGTGACGAAATCGAGGAGATCACCGGCAGTTACCTGGAGGCCGGTGTGTCCGCCATTTTCCTCGGGCAGATCTGTGCCGAACTTTACGACGAGCTGGTGCAACGTCTGTTGGAACTGGCCACGGAGGAATTGGCCACCAGCGGAGTGACCTTGCCCGCCGTGCCCTGGGGCTGGCTTTCGGTGGGCAGCGACGGCCGGCGGGAGCAGACGCTGCGCACCGACATGGACAACGCGTTGGTATTCGCGGCCAGTGACAGTCCGGAAACCGACCAAGCCCATCGCGAGCGGTTTTTGCAACTCACGACAAAGGTGGTCGCCATGATGGTCGAATGCGGTTTCGCGCGCTGCCAAGGCGGCGTGATGGCCTCCAATCCCAACTGGTGCCGCACCGACGCCGAATGGCTGCGGGAAATCAAAGAGATCTCCACGAGCACGGAGGACGAACCCCTGTTCCGAGGCATCGTGCTGTATGACATGCGATTCGTGGCCGGCAACCCCGCCATCGTGCGTCCTGTGCGCCAGGCCATCATCGATTCGGTGCGCAACAATGCCTGGCTGCAGCGGCGCTTGGGAAACCTGGTGATTGAAACCCCGCCACCGCTGAATTTCTGGGGGAAATTCGTGATCGAACGCCGCGGCGATCGGGCGGGGGAATTCGATCTCAAAGGCCGAGCCCTTGCCCCGTTGCGCGATGCCGCCCGCCTCCTCGCCCTGAAGCACAATCAGCTCCGACGCTATTCCACCGGGGGTCGTTGGGAAGACCTGCGGCGCAACGTGCCCGCACTCGCGGAGCTGGCCAAGGTCGCGCGGGAAGCCTATGACGTCTTGCTGGCGCTGCGGCTGACCACCGCGATCAGTCGGCATGACTCGGGCCGCTTCGTGGACCCCTCCCGGCTTTCCAAGCTGGAGAAAGCCCGGCTCGCGCAGGCTTTTGATGTGGTGCGCATGGTGCAGACCCACGTGCGCCTCGCGTTTAATTTGGAGGCGCGCTGATGTGGGGGTGGTTCCAACGTCGGGCCGTTCCCGATTTCGTCGCCGCCTACCGGCAGGCCACTCCGGGAAAGCTCAACCGTCAGGCGCCCCTCCATGCCCTCAAGTTGGTCGCCCTGGATGCCGAGACCAGCGGGTTCGACGCCGCGAAGGATCATCTCCTGAGCATCGGGCTGGTGCCCATCCGGCAAGGCCGCATGGAGGTTTCCGCTCGCCGCAACTGGCTGGTGCGACAACCCCACACGCCCAACAATGAGGCGGTCAAAATTCACGGCATTGCGCCCGGAGAATCCGCGGAAGCCACCCCGGAGGACCAAGTGCTGAGGGAACTGCTGCCGGAGCTAGCCGGCGCGGTGATTGTGGGCCACCACATCGGGTTCGATGCCGCCGTGCTCGGGGCGGCGCTCAAGCGACACTTCGGTCTCAAACTGCGGAATCGGTTGATCGATACTGCCCTGCTGTCGATGCGGCACGTCGATGCGTTCCATCGCACCGGCTACGCCAACCAACGCCCGCCCGGGCTGGACGAAGTCTGCCAACATGCCGGGCTCCCCATCATCGGTCGGCACACGGCCAGCGGCGATGCCTTCACCACGGGGCAGCTCTTCCTGTGGCTGTGCAGTCGTCAGCGGGTCCGCCGTGGCCGCGAATTGGTCGTGGGGGATCTGCTCAAATAATAAAAGTTTTCGAGGGGGACCCGCTGGCTGCCGATCACTCCCCGTATGAAACTCTTTTTGACCGCGCTGTTCGCCTGCTGGGCCGTTGCCACTGCCTCGGCTGACCACCACAAAAACGCCGATTCCTACCCGCTCGATGTCTGTGTGGTTTCCGGGGAAGACTTGGGCTCCATGGGTGATCCGATCATCCACTGGCACAAAGTCGAAGGGCAACCCGACCGCGAGGTGCGTTTCTGCTGCGAGCGCTGCGGGGGACGGTTCACGTCCAATCCTGAAAAATATCTGGCCAAGCTCGATGCGGCGGCGCTGCCGGCGAATCCCGCTGTGCGGACAAGGAGTGTTGCAGCGCCGAGGGTTGCACCGCCTGCGTGACGGCACCTGCGACAAACCGTGCTGCGCGGACGGCGAATGCACTGCTTGCGCCGCACCCGCGGCCTGATCGAACACTCCGGCCCCCGTTCCGGGGTTCCGCGCAGCGAAGTGATCCGGGGGTGCGGACTCAAAACGCCCTTCCACCCAGCTGAAGACCCTCATTCAAGCCTGCCCTGGCTCGGCCTGCGGCCTCGCGATTGCCGCGATGTCCGAGTTCGCCCCGCCGCCCCGCCCCTGCAGGCGTTGGTCGACTATCTGGAGGAAGTCCAAACCACCAATCCCGGGCTGAAGGCCTTCGCCTCCCGTTATGAAGCCGCCCGGGAACGCACCGCACAATCCCGCGCCCTGCCCGATCCAGTCTTTCAGGTGACCCACTTTGTGGAGTCGGTCCAGACCCGCACCGGACCGCAGGAAAGTGCCCTCTCCCTGAGTCAGCGTATCCCTTGGTTCGGCAAACTCGATCAACGTGGGGTCGATGCCACCGCCGCCGCCGAGGCCGTCTGGTATGCCTGGCAGAGTCGCCAGCTGGCCGTGGCGCTAGAGGTGACGGACCTGTTTTTTGACTACGGTTTCAACGAACGTGCCCGGCACCTGACCGCCCGGAGCCTGCAGCTCCTCGAGCAGTTTGAACCCGTCGTGACGCAAAAGGTGCGGGCGGGGGGGGCGCTCAACGACCTGCTGCGCCTCAAGGTCGAGATAGGCCGCACCGGCGACACCCTCGCTTCGCTCGAACAGGAACGGCGCACGTTGGTCGCCCGGCTCAACGCGATGTTGGCCCGCCCGAGCGATGCCCCGCTCCCCGCCCCGCAGTGGGACCGTCCTGTTCCCCTGCCCCCGGCGCCCTCCGCCGACCTCGCCCGCGCCATGGAAAGGCATCATCCGGAGCTGAACATGATCCAACGCCAGATCGAGAGTGCCGATGCCCGCCGGGAGATCGCGCGGCTGGAGCGTTTTCCCGACCTGATGGTGGGCGTAAACACCATTCAAGTGGGCCATCCCTCCGCGAACCCCGCCACCCCCGGCGCCGGTCGCGACCCGTGGAGTGTGACGCTGGCGGTGAGCCTCCCCGTCTGGACGGCCCGCAACCAAGCCACTCAGGCCGAGGCCGTCTCAAACCACCGCGCCCTCACCCAACAGTATGAGGACCGCCTCAACCATCTCCGGGCGGATCTGAGTTCCAGCCTCGCCCGGCTCGACGACGCCCATCGTCGCCTCAAACTCTACGGCGACGAATTGCTGGGACTCGCCCGCCAGGCCCTCGATAAAAGCCGTTCGGCCTATGAGAACGGCGGGACCATCCTGCTCGAAGTCATCGACAGCGAGCGATCGCTGCTCGAACTCGAACTCCAGCATTGGCGCGCGGCGGCCGACGCCTGGCAACAGCGCATCACGGTGCAGTCCCTGATCAATCAACCCCTGCTGGGCTCGTTTGCGGCCCCTTCCGATCATGAATAAAATCACCGTTTTCGCCGTCGCCGGGGCCCTCGTCATCGGAGCGATCGCGGGCCGCCTTTTCAGCCCCTCCGCGGACACGTCCGCGCCCGCATCGACAGGGTCCACCGCGGGTGCCGACGCGCCCGCCTCACCGGCCGTCTGGACCTGCTCGATGCACCCGCAGATTCAACAACCGGGCGCGGGAGATTGCCCGATCTGCGGCATGGACCTGATCCCTCAGCGCCAAGATTCCCAGGACGACAGCGGTCCGCGCACCCTGAGCATGAGCGAAAGCGCGCGCGCGCTCGCCGACATCGCCACCACCCCGATCGAACGCCGACTGCCCACCGCGGAGGTTCGGCTGGTGGGCAAACTCGACTACGATGAAACCCGGCTGCGGTCGCTCACCGCCCGGTTTCCCGCCCGCATCGATCGCCTCTTCGTCAACTACACGGGGGTGCCGGTGAAGGCCGGCGAGCACCTGGCCCGGATTTACAGTCCCGAACTTCTCACCGCTCAGCAGGAGTTGATCACCGCTCATGCCACCGACCCCACAGGCACGTTCACCCGTATCGCCCGGGAAAAGCTGCGACTTTGGGATCTGTTGCCCGCCCAGATCGAGGCCCTGCTCGCCGCGCAGACGCCCAGCGAGGAGTTCGAACTCCTCGCTCCCCTCGGCGGCATCGTCATCACCAAGAACGTCAAGGAAGGCGATTACGTCAAAACCGGCGAGCCGCTCTTCCGGATCGCGGATCTGAGCGTGCTTTGGCTGCATCTCGATGCCTTTGAGTCGGACCTCGCGTGGCTGCGATTCGGTCAGGACGTCTCGTTTGCCGTCGAGGCCTACCCCGGGGAGTCCTTTCAGGGGCGGATCGCCTTCATCGCCCCCGAAGTGGATCGGCGCACCCGCACCACCGCCATCCGCGTGAATGTGGCCAACCCGGATGGTCGCCTGAAGCCGGGCATGTTCGCCACGGGCCGCGTGGAGGCGCATTTGACCGGCGAGGGCGAAGTCGTCGTGCCGGAACTCGTCGGCAAATGGATCAGCCCCATGCACCCGGAAGTGATCCAGGACGGCCCCGGGCAATGCACGGTCTGCGGCATGGACTTGGTTCCCGCCGCCGAGATGGGTTACGCCGCCGCCAGTGACGTGCTGCCGCCTCTGGTGGTCCCGGCATCGGCGGTGCTGCGCACGGGCCGTCGGGCGGTCGTTTACGTCGCCCTCCCGGATCGTGATCGGCCAACCTTTGAGGGACGTGAAATCGTGTTGGGACCCAAGGCCGGACAAGTCTACCTCGTGAAGTCCGGGCTGGCCGAGGGTGACCTTGTGGTCACCCACGGCGCATTCAAAATCGATAGCGCGCTGCAGATTGTCGCGGAACCCAGCATGATGAACCCGACGGGCGGCGGACCGGTTCCGGCGCACGATCACGGCAGCACCGCCGAAGGGCCCCAGGTCCCTCACGACCCCTCGGGATCCGACCTCCCGCCGCTGGCGCCAGCGCTCGCGGCCCAACTCATGCCGGCCTACTTCGAACTGCACGCCGCCCTGGCGGCGGACGAACTGCCCGCCGCCCGGGAGGCGCTGACCGCCATGATGGAGATCACAGGGCATCAAGGCCCGTGGCCGGATCTGATCCACCGACTCCTCGCGGCGCAGGATTTGGAAGCCCTCCGGCGCCCGCATTTTGAAACCCTCTCCGATGCGATGGTCGCCGCCGTGCGCGCCGACCCGACGGCGTTCACTGGCGACATCGTGCTCATGCACTGCCCGATGGTCTATGAGGATCGCGGCGCCGACTGGCTGCAACCGGACGAAACCCTGCTCAACCCCTACTTTGGGGCCACCATGCTGCGGTGCGGCACCGTGCGAGGGAATCTGACCGCCGCAGACGAATCCGACCACGCCGGCCATGCCCACTGAGCCGTCCGTCAATCCAATCAACCGGCTCATCCGGTTCTGTCTGGAGAACAGACTGGTCGTCGTTCTGTTCGTCGGACTGTTGCTCCTGTGGGGGGTGATGGTCGCGCCCTTCGACTGGAAAATCGATTCGTTGCCGCGGGATCCGGTGCCCGTCGACGCGATCCCCGATATCGGTGAAAACCAGCAGATCGTGTTCACCCCCTGGGAAGGCCGATCGCCGCAGGACATCGAAGACCAAATCACCTATCCGCTCACCACTGCGTTGCTCGGGTTGCCGCAGGTGAAGACCGTGCGCAGCTACTCGATGTTCGGTTTCTCCTCGATCTACATCATCTTCAAGGAAGAGGCGGAGTTTTATTGGTCCCGCAGTCGCATCCTCGAAAAGCTCAACAGCCTGCCCTCCGGCGCCCTGCCGGCGGATGCCGTCCCGCAACTCGGCCCCGACGCCACCGCCTTGGGGCAGGTCTTCTGGTATACCTTGGAAGGCGTGGGTCCCGACGGTTACCCCGCGGGCGGCTGGGACCCGCAGGAGCTGCGCAGCACGCAGGATTGGTATGTGCGCTACGCGCTGCAAGGGGTCGACGGGGTGGCCGAGGTCGCCTCCATCGGCGGCTTCGTGAAGGAATACCAGATCGACGTCGACCCCGACGCCCTGCGCTCCTTCGGGATCGCGTTGCACGAGGTGTTCGAGGCGGTGCGCGGCAGCAATCTGGATGTCGGCGCGCGCACGATTGAAATCAACGCCGTCGAATACGTGATCCGCGGACTCGGTTTCATCGAAAGTCTGGAGGACTTGCGCAAGACCGTCATCACCTCACGCGACCATGTGCCCATCACCCTCGGCCAGGTCGCGGAGATTGAGCTGGGACCGGCCCTGCGGCGGGGCGCACTGGACAAAGCCGGGGCGGAAGCGGTCGGCGGAGTGGTCGTCACCCGCTATGGTGAAAATCCCCTCGCGGTGATCCAACGCATCAAAGCCAAGATCGCGGAGATCTCGCCGGGTCTGCCCCAGAAGACCCTTGCGGATGGGACCCGCAGCCAAGTCCAGATCGTGCCCTTCTACGACCGCACCGAGCTGATCCATGAAACCCTCGGCACGCTCGAAGATGCGGTGCGCCAGCAGATCCTGGTCACGATAATCGTGATCGTGCTCATGCTGATGCACCTGCGCAGCGCCGCCATGATCTCCGGAGTGCTGCCGTTGGCCGTTTTGTTCGCCTTCATCGGCATGAAGCTCTTTGGCGTCGACGCCAACGTGGTCGCCCTCTCCGGCATCGCCATCGCCATCGGCACCATCGTGGACATGGGCGTCGTGCTGATTGAAAACATCCTCAAGCACCTCGATGAGGCCCCACCAGGGGAGAACCGGCTCGAAGTCGTCTATCGCGCCTGTGCCGAGGTCGCCGGCGCAATTGTGACGGCCGTGCTGACCACGGTGATCAGCTTCCTGCCCGTGTTCACCATGGAGGCGGCCGAAGGGAAACTCTTCCGGCCGCTGGCGTTCACCAAGACCTTCGCGCTGATCGGTTCCATTGTGATCGCCCTCACTGTGATTCCACCGCTGGCCCACGCGTTGATGGGGGGAAAGTTTCGCGCTCGGTGGTCCCGGATCGGGCTGTGGACCGGGATCGGCGTCGGCGGTATGGTCGGCCCCTTTGTCTTCGTCTGGTTTCCGTGGTGGCTGGGCATGGGGCTAGTGGGAGTCGCCGGGTTCCAGGGGTTGGCCGATCGGCTCACCCCGTTCATCCGTCGGATCATTTTGGTGAGTTTTAACGTCGTGGTCGCCGCGGCGGTGGCGGTTTGGTTGGCGGCGGACTGGCAGCCCTTCGGTCCCGCTTACCGGATTTCGAACCTCCTGTTCGTTGTGATCACCGTGGGCGGGCTGCTCGGGGGCTTTTGGCTCGTCATCACCTTCTATGCTCAGCTGCTCGCGCTGGTGCTGCGAATCAAGCTGCTCTTTCTGGGTGGCAGCGCCCTGATTGTGTTCTTCGGGTTCACCGTCTGGTTGGGCTGGGGCAAGCTCTCCGATTGGCTGCCCGACGCAATGAAGCGGTCGGACGCTTACGGGGCGATGGCTCACGCCCTGCCTGGTCTGGGCAAGGAGTTCATGCCTGCACTCGACGAAGGCTCCTATCTGCTGATGCCCACCACCATGCCCCACGCTTCCATTGGCGAAGCCATGGATGTGTTGCGCAAACAGGACATGGCGATCAACGCCATCCCCGAGGTCGAGATGGCGGTGGGCAAACTGGGGCGGGCCGAAAGCCCGCTGGACCCGGCGCCGATTTCGATGATCGAGACGATCATCACCTACCGGTCAGAGTTCATCACCGACGAAGGGGGGTACATCCTCACCTTCGCCTACGATCCTACAACCGAAGCCTTCTCCCGCGACGAAGCCGGCGAGTTGATTCCCGACGAGAGGGGGCGGCCTTATCGCCAGTGGCGCGACGAAATCAAAAGTCCCGACGACATCTGGGACGAAATCCTCGCCGCCGCTCAAATCCCCGGCACCACCTCCGCGCCCAAGCTGCAGCCGATCGCCGCCCGCATCGTCATGCTGCAAAGTGGCATGAGGGCGCCGATGGGGTTGAAGGTTTACGGCCCCGATCTCGAAACCCTTGAACGGGTCGCCTTGGACATCGAAGGTCTGCTCAAGCAGGTGCCCTCGATCAAAGCCGAAGCCGTGCTGGCGGATCGGATCGTGGGCAAGCCCTATCTGGAGATCGACATCGACCGCGATGCCATCGCGCGTCACGGCGTAAAAATCCGACAGGTGCAGGACGTGATCGAAGTCGCGATCGGCGGCAAGACGATCACCCATACGGTCGAAGGCCGCGCCCGTTACCCCGTCCGCGTGCGCTACCAGCGGGAATTGCGCGACAGCATTGAATCCATTGAAGGCATTCTCGTGGCGACGCCCGACGGCGCGCAGGTGCCGTTGCGGGAGCTCGCGACGATCAACTACGTGCGCGGGCCGCAAGTCATCAAAAGCGAAGACACCTTCCTCGTCGGCTACGTTATTTTCGACAAACGGGACGGCTACGCCGAGGTCGAGGTCGTCGAGCAGGCTCAGGCGCTGCTGCGCGATCGGATGGAGACGGGCGAGCTGACGATTCCCGCTGGCGTGAGCTACAAATTTACCGGCAGCTATGAAAACCAAGTGCGGGCCGAGAAACGGCTGAGCATCGTGCTGCCCCTCGCGCTCCTGGCGATTTGGTTGGTCCTATATTTCCAATTCAAGCGGGTGGCCACCACCGTGATGGTGTTTTCGGGCATCCTCTTCGCCTGGTCCGGTGGTTTCATTCTGCTCTGGCTCTACGGGCAGCCCTGGTTCCTCGACTTCAGTGTCCTCGGGCACGACCTCCGCGAGCTGTTTCAGATGGGCACCATCAACCTGAGCGTGGCGGTGTGGGTGGGTTTTCTGGCGCTCTTCGGGATCGCCACCGACAACGGCGTCGTGGTCTGCACCTACTTGCAACAGGTTTTTCGCGAGCAGCAGCCCCGGACCATCGCCGCCATTCGCGCGGCCACGATTCAAGCGGGCAACCGCCGCGTGCGCCCCGCCATGATGACGAGCGCCACCACCATCCTCGCGCTTCTGCCGGTGCTCACGTCCACGGGCCGCGGGTCCGACATCATGGTGCCCATGGCCATCCCGTCCTTCGGCGGCATGTTGCTCGCCATCATCACCATTTTTGTTGTGCCGGTGCTTTATTGCGGCGTCGAGGAGACCCGGCTCTTCTGGCGGACAAGGATCGACCCCCGATCGAAAGCCGAAACCTAGGTGGCCACCACGGCAGGTCCTCCCCCGAGACCGCCGACGGACGGGCGGCTCGGCCCCGGCAGGGTTTCCTTTTGCGCGATCATGGACCACACTGACGTTCGTCGAGTCTCCCCCGTTCTGTCGTAGCCTGCCCTACGCCGTCCCCATGTCCCCTTCCCCCGATCCACACGCCGATGCCGATTCCGCCGCCCCCGTCTACATGGGGCTGCCTCATGAGCGCGTGTTGCGCCCCCGTTTTTGGGTCGCGGTCGCGCTGACCCTGCCCGTCTTCGTCCTCGCGATGGGCGAGATGATTCCCGGGGTGCGCGAGATCCTGCCGCCCCCGCGCATTTCCGGCTGGCTGCAACTCGGGCTCACCACTCCGGTCTTCTTCTGGTGCGGCGCGTTCTTCATCCGCCGTTGGTGGAAGTCCATCGTCGAGCGCGATACCAACATGTTCACGCTCACGGTGACCGGCACGGCCGCCGCCTATTTCTATTCGGTCGCGGTCGTGCTTTTCG
The DNA here is from genome assembly GCA_018402455.1 of Opitutaceae bacterium. Taxonomy (GTDB): domain Bacteria; phylum Verrucomicrobiota; class Verrucomicrobiia; order Opitutales; family Opitutaceae; genus Actomonas. The sequence continues at coordinate 33,743 of JAGYIG010000029.1, read as the reverse complement.
GTGATCACTTTCCCGCCAGTCTCACCTCCACCGATCACGGCGCCGCGCTCTACTTCGAGGCCGCCGCCTTCATCACCACCATCGTCCTCCTCGGCCAGGTGATTGAACAACGCGCCCATGCCCATACTGATGAAGCCATCCGCGGTCTCCTCGATCTCGCCCCCAAAAGCGCTCACCGCATCGATGGCGACGGTCAGGAATCCGACGTGCCGGTTGACGACGTTCAAGCCGGTGATCGTCTCCGCGTGCGGCCTGGCGAAAACATTCCGGTCGATGGCGAAATCCTCGAAGGCCAGGGCGACGTGGATGAATCCATGCTCACCGGCGAACCCGAACCGGTCACCAAGCGCAAGGGTGACTCCCTCAGTGCCGGCACCCTCAATACCACCGGGTCCTTGGTCTTCCGCGCTGAACGCGTCGGCAAGGACACCCTGCTGGCCCAGATCGTGCGACTCGTCGAGGAGGCCACCGAAAGTGAAGCCCCCATCCAACGCCTCGCTGATCGCGTCTCCACCTACTTTGTGCCCGCCGTGCTTGCCATCGCGGTTGGCACCTTCATCGCCTGGTCCACCCTCGGCCCCGAACCCGCGCTGGTGCATGGTCTGATCAACGCCGTCGCGGTGCTCATCATCGCGTGCCCTTGCGCTCTGGGCATCGCCACTCCCGTCTCACTGGTGACCGGGATCGGCCGCGGCGCTCAGGTCGGCGTGCTGGTGAAAGACGCGGCCGCCCTTGAGCGGATGCAGCAGGCGCACACGCTGCTCATCGACAAGACCGGCACGCTCACGGTGGGCGCTCCCGCCGTCATCGCCGTCAAACCGGCCAACGGCTACTCCGCCGATGATCTGATCCGCCTCGCCGCCGCCGCCGAGTCCTCCAGCGAACACCCCCTCGCCCGCGCCATCGTCACCGCCGCCCGGGATCAGGGGCTGAAGATCCCGGACGCCACGGATTTTAATGCCGAGGCCGGATCGGGCATCACCGCCCACGTCGAAGGCAGGAAGATATCGGTCGGCCGCGCCCCTGCCGATGCCCGACTTGACGACCATCCCACCGCCACCTTGGTGGCGATCAAGATTGACGACACGGACGCCGGGGTCATCGCCCTGGCCGACGCCATCAAAGACTCGACGCCCGACGCCATCACCGCGCTGCAAAAACTCGGCCTCAAAATCTTTATGGTCACCGGCGACCGCGAAGCCGCCGCTCAGGCGGTGGCGGAGAAGCTGGGCCTGGACGGCTACCACGCCGGCGTAACGCCCGAGCACAAACAGCAACTTGTGCGCGACCACCAAAAGGACGACCGGGGTGGCGTGATCTTTGCTGGCGACGGGCTGAACGACGCCCCGGCATTGGCCGCGGCCGACATTGGCATTGCGATGGGCACCGGCACGGATGTCGCCATGAACAGTGCCGGTATCGTGCTGGTGAAGGGCGAGCTGACCGCGCTCGTGCGCGCCATTCACCTGAGTCGGGCGACGCTGCGCAACATTCGCCAAAATCTCTTCTTTGCTTTCTTTTACAACGGCCTGGGGCTGCCCGTCGCCGCCGGGGTATTTTATCCGGTCTTTGGCTGGCTGCTCAATCCCATGCTGGCGGGGGTCGCCATGAGCCTCAGCTCCATCAGCGTAGTCTTGAACGCCCTGCGATTGCGCACGGAAAAGCTGAATTGAAGCATCGCTCCGCGTTTCCTGCCGCACGGCCAACTTCGCCGCAGCAGAGGACGCGCCGGGTATGCCGCCAGCCTGAAGCGGCGGTTTCGGCAAAACCGCCCTACCGCGGTGCGGTGGTTCTGAGCATTTTAATTTTATCCCTAACCGATTGGGAGGCGCACGGTGGAGTAGGTAGGGGCGGCGCTTGACGCCGGCCGCTGCGGCGGGGCTCGAGACCCGGGTGGTCGACAACCCACCGGTGGTCTTCAACGCGCAAATCTACCTCGACCGGGAAGCGACCGGCTTGCGCGGTCCCGACCAAGCCCGCGCCCTCCGCGAGCACCCCAGCTTCGGCCGTCCGTGAAGTGCGACTCCTATATCGAATACGATCCCGGGCGACCTCGCAGACCCTCCCTGCCTTCCTCACCGTCTGGCCGGGTTTGGGCAACTACGCCTTTCGGAATAACCCCTTCGGCTCCTACCGTCCCGTAGGCTCGAAAACTGAAATCCGAACCAGGCGTGGTGAGCAACGGCGACCGCAAACAAAACCCATCGACAAGCATTCGTCCGCGCGCCTATCAATTTGGCGTCCCGCCACCCCTGAACCTATTGCCCATGTCCTCCTCCCTGGCTATCCATACGAATTTGGCGGATGCTCTTGCCGCCGAGGCCTTCATCGATCCAGCCGGGCCAACGATGCCGAAAATCACCTTGGGCGCGACCCTCGATCCGGGGTTTTCCGTGGTGTCATTGAAGTACGAACAGACGATCACATACCGAGGTCACGGCCGCGACGACCGTTCGCCCGTTTTCAGCGGCTCGGGACCGAATAATCTGGTGCTGGATTTTCAAAACCACGTGCTGGGCGGCACCCTGTCAGGCCGCGCCGAAGTGTTGATTCGGCGCCCCAACGGCAGCACCTACTGGAGCGGCTGGCAGACGACTCCCGCCCGCCCGATCTACGGCAAAAACCCCGAGAGCTCCGCTCTAATCGAGCAAGCCGGCTCGCTCCCTCCGATCGTGATCGCGAAACTCCGTTCCGACCTGCAGATGTTCGGGGCCGACCACCTGCCGTTCCACCGCGACGGATTCGGCCTATTTCAGCTTACCGACCTCGCCCCGGGAGAAATCTGGCACTGGCGCACCCACCTCGCGGTCGGGCTCACCGAGCATGCTCGCCGCTCCGCCGAAGCCGCCGCTTACCCGGACAGCCTGCGGCAAAGCGATCCGGCCACCTACCGCCGCCTACCCGACTACAACGCCGCCGAACTGAAGCTGGAAACCTACCAGAGCTACGACACCGGCCGCTACTGGCAACCCCGCCGCAGCGGCCTCTTCGGCCGAAACTGGCGCTGGGTGAAAACCTCGCCGGATACCCTCTTCGCGGACCGCTGTCTCGCCACCGAACGCGACTTGCCTGACGCCCCCTGATCCTGAACCCGTTTCCCGCTCCCAGCAGTCTTTTTGGCGCAGCAGGGAGGAGACCTACTCACACCCGATGACCACGATCCCTATCATCAGGATAATGGTCAGCGCGTAGGGAAACCCCCACCCTTGGCTCCGCCGTGAACAGGAATCCTTATCAGTGATGAAGAGATGCGTTCTCATGCTCCTTGTCTCAGCTGCTCTTGGTGCGTGTATGACCCATGGTCCACGGGCACATGTCGAAATGCACTCGCTTGGAGGCAATAAACGCTTACCAAGCGAATGGATACGGGCATTTTACAGTGAGAAGGAATGGTTGAAGCTGCGTGACACTAGGTACGACGGATACGTGGTGCTACGCGTCCAGATTCAAAAAGATCGGACAGTCTCAAATCTTCGCGTCCTCGAGTCATATCCCGATCACTCCCGAGATGTTTCAGCAGTTAATTTCGCGAAGTCGACCCGATTATTCGCGCCCCGCGTGGCCTCCCGAACTGCCCCGAGCGGAGAAGTCTATGTTGTATTCTATGAGTCCAGCACTCAGCGCCATGCCCTTGTTTTCGGGAAACACCTCCCAGGATCTTCCTCTGTCGAATTCGATAATGGGGATAGATATTGGAAAATATATCTATACTGACAACACCGCAACTCGGGCCCCGGCAGGCGTTAGGTTGAGCTGCTCGGGAGGCACCAAGTGCTGCCGGGAGCGAGGCGTCAAGTTGAGATAGAAAACGTAACCGTTGGTGGAACCAGATGGTAATGATCAGGCCTGAGTTTGTGGGACACGGTCGTGTCTTCGGTGGAGCAAGGGAGGGTGGGTTCGCATTTTTACGGCGCGGCGCGGGTTTGGAGGGGGTGGCACCCTTGGCGGTAATCTCGGCGTTGAGGGCGGAGTGTTTTTTGGAGGCGCTCGGCGTCGAAGGTGGGGCGGAGTGCCCTCTGCGGCAGAGGACGCGGGCGAGCGGCAATTTATCTTCGGGGAATCTAGTACGGCCGCCCAAAAAATTCGACCAATACGGCTGCGAAATCACACCCTGCTAAGACGAGGCGCCAGACGATATTGAGCATCTCACCCTCTTCGACCACGGCTATCAGCCCAATCCACCGCAAGGAGAACCCGGCTTCTGGTCTTCTGCCGGGTTACGGAAATTTCCCGAGGCCGATTTTCTCCAACATGCACCTGACGAAAGCATTTGAGCCTACCGGAAATGGGGATCCCGCGTTCGGCATAAGCTAACTAGCCTGATAGTGAACGGGTTTCGGCTCAATGCCCGTCCCAAGACCGCTTCTGTGACCTTACTCTTTCCCCCAACCGCGGGGCTTACGCACCTGAGCCAGCCGCGTCGAACCCGATTTTTATCCGATGAAGTTTACCCCTCTTTCCCCCCCACCCCTGCCGCCATGAAAACGAATTCTCTATTTGTAGTAATTACGAGCGACCAAAGTAGAAGCTTAAGGGGCGTATCAACGAATCATCGCAAGGATTGCCGAATGCCCCCTTGGGCGCCCCGGGCCAGTTGGTGCCTCCGCAAAAACACATCCGAATCTGGGCGCCAATCTACTAAAGACTCGCACATCCACCCCGGACACCGTTGGCTCCCCGCCCGTCCCGCGAAGCTTGCCCCAAGGGCCCAATGCGATGATTTCCGTGCGTCATGCCCAAATGCCCTTTCCATGTTGTAGATTCCTGCTCTGATGCCCCGGTCGCTGAGATTGATGATCTTTCCAAGCCAGTGGACGAGCTGGCTTTCTTGGGCGAAGCCTATGGCGGGGCGGCCCCGGTCGGTCGCCTAGTGCACCTGCGCCAGGCACTCGAGCGCGGAGAGCCAGCGCCGCTCACCACTTCAGAACTGCATTGGGCGGGCATGATTGCCTGGCGAAACCATGCTCGTTGCATCGGTCGGCTGCACTGGGCCAGCCTAACGGTGCGTGATCAACGTGAGGTGCATACCGCCGCGGCGATCGCCGAAAGCCTCCTCGAACACCTTGCCCTGGCGCAGAATAACGGACAGATCCGTTCTGTTCTCACGCTCTTTGCTCCGCCTGATTCACCTGGCGGAGCGGCCCCGCGCATTTGGAACCAACAACTTTGCGCCTACGCCTGCCACCGCGCGGCCGACGGCACCCTCTTGGGCGACCCGCGCAATCGGCGGCTGACCGAAATCGCCCTCGCTTTGGGATGGCGAGTCCCCGACACCCCGGGACCGTTCGACCTACTGCCTTGGATCATCGCGGGCCGCGATGGTCTGCCCTGCCTGTTCCCCTTACCGCCTGGGGCGGTCAGGGAAGTGCCGCTCCGCCACCCCGACCATCCCGGCATCGAGCGTCTGCGGCTGCGTTGGTACTCCGTGCCGGTAATAGCCGACATGCGCCTGCGGGCGGCTGGTACGGATTTTCCCGCCGCGCCCTTCAATGGCTGGTATATGGGAACGGAGATCGGTGCCCGAAATCTCGCGGATGTCGAGCGCTACAACCTGTTGCCCGTGGTCGCCGCCGCGATGGGAATCGATACCAGTCGCCGCCGGTCGCTCTGGCAGGATCGTGCGTTGGTCGAGCTCAACGTGGCCGTGCTCCACTCCTACGCCGCCGCGGGCGTCACCTTGGTCGATCATCACGCCGCCGCGGAGGAGTTTATGCGCTTTGTCGCCCGCGAACGCGAGGCCGGGCGGGAAGTCTCGGCCCGCTGGGATTGGGTCGTGCCACCGCTCTCGCCTGCCACGACGCCGGTTTTTCATACGCCCATGCAAGAGCGTCCCAGCTCCCCCGATTTTCACCCGCAAGCGCCCCCGCCATGGCCACCGGACGAGGTCCGACCGTGAATGGAGGTCATGGTGAAGCGAGAGGGATTTGACTGGCGTGCCTCACGGCATCGCCGCGCCAAGCGCTTTGTCGAAGATCGACCTCCGAATACTCCACCCCCTTCCCCCCTGACGTCGCCGGGAAAAGGAATTCCTATCAGTCGTAGGCGCTCATTGTTCTTCTTGAAGCGGCGACCGAGGTAGATGCGCTCGAGGGTCTCGTCGTGGCGGTCGTCGGGATACTTCCGGAACCCAAGCCCCTTAAAATAGCAGATGACCGGCCCCGGCACCCACGCCTACCAGGGCCCAGACAGGGAAGTGGGTGAACTGCAGCACGGCAAAAGCGACCACCGCGAATGCCCACCTGGCCGGATCCGTGAGGGCGTGCAGGCCGATGGGGTTGATGAGCGCCGCCGCCAAAAGGCCGACCACCGCCGCGTTGGCCCCCCTTAAAGCCGCCTGCGCGGCGGGCAAGGCGCGGAGACGATCCCAGTAGGGCAGCACACCCAGAATGAGCAGCAGGGAGGGAACGTAAACCGCCACGAGCGCAATGACTCCACCCGCCATACCCCCGGGTCCCACATTGATCGCCGAACCCAGAAACGCCGTAACCGCAAACAGGGGGCCGGGCAGCGCCTGCGCCGCGCCATACCCCGCCAGAAACGATTCCTGCGAAATCCACCCTCGACCCACGGTGAAGGCGTCCAACAAGGGCAACACCACATGCCCGCCACCAAACACGAGCGAGCCGGCGCGATAAAATCCATCGACCACCGCAACGATTTCGCCGCCGAACCACGCCCACAGCGGCAGGCCCAGCAGGCCGATAAAAAACAAGCTCAACCAGAGCAGCCCGGTCCGGGAAGAAGGGACCGTCGGCACTGACCGCGGGGACGCCAGCCCAGCGCCAAACCAGACTCGGCCCACCAGGGCCCCCACCAGGATCATGAGCACCTGCGTGCCCACCCCCGTTTGCAGGATCATGACCGCGCCCACCAAGCCGGCCAATCCCCGCCGCCGCCAGTCGGGGCATAACTTCACCGCCATGCCCCACAGCGCATGGGCCACCACGCCCACCGCCACCAGCTTGAGTCCCGCCACCCAACCCGCCTCGTCCAGCGATCCCAACGCCCCGAGGCCCAGCGCAAATCCGATCATTAACGCCGCGGAAGGCAGGGTGAAACCCAGCCAAGCCGCCAGGCCACCTCCGAACCCCGCCCGCCGCAGCCCCAGCGCATACCCCACCTGACTGCTCGCCGGTCCGGGCAGGAACTGACACAACGCCACCAAGTCCGCATACTCTGCGTCGCTCAACCACCGCCGTTTGGCCACAAACTCAGTCCGAAAGAAGCCGAGATGCGCGATCGGGCCTCCGAAACAAACGCAGCCAAGGCGGAGAAAAATGAAGAAAACTTCGAAAGGAGAGGATCGCACGTTCAGGGTTCCCATGCTCGGCGAGCTTGTGAACCCACAAAATCAAGGCAAGTCATCGGCCCGCTGGAGACCATTTCGGCGGCGGAGGTTCAATTGACGGGCGGATCCGAGAGAAGAATGAGGCCTTTGCCAAATTGAGCGAATCCCAACAAAACCGGATCCGCGCAGGGCAGGTCCACCTCGGAGACTCGCCGGAGCTCGTCTACATTGCCTTTCGTCCGCCGGATAAGGAACAGACCCTCACCACGTCCGGGGGGCGGTCCCGCATGGGGTGGACCTACTTCGGGCAATACTACCAGAAAGACGGCGTCAAAATCAGCGGCTCGCCCTGAACGCCCCCCGCCGGGGCGGTTGTCTTTCTCCTCGCGCCGAGTCGGTTTTGAACCGATAGCGGTGCCATGCTCCGCTACTTTGCTTACGGCTCCAATATGAGCACTGCGCAGATGACCCGACGGTGTACGGACTGTGAGCGGGTGGGTAAAGGGATCCTCGCGGACCACCGCTGGATCATCGCCCGCCAAGGCTTTGCTTCGATTATCGACGCGCCGGGCGAATGGGTTGAGGGGGTGGTATGGTCGATCAGTCCCGCGGATGAGGTCGCCCTTGACCACTACGAGGACGTTCACCTCGGGCTCTACACCAAACACCATTTACCCGTGATGGTGGGCGGCCAGGCCAGCGAGACTCTGGTCTACATCGATCCCATCTCAACCCCCGGGGTGCCTTCACCCGGATACGTGGGACGGCTGCAACAGGCCATCCTCGATGCCGACCTCGATCCCGCCTACGTGCGCCGACAAATTCAACCGTTCATGGCGCTTTCCCAGGGCGCCTGACCGCCGGGGCTTCAAACGGCACGTTGGGGCAGAGCCCCTCCGCCAATCGCCGATAGATGCTCATCACCGGCTCACCGCTGTCGTAAGCCGCGCGCAGCCGATCGGCCAAAGAGCCGGATTCATAGAAAGTCGCGAGGGCCCGTTGTTCGGCCGCACTGGCATTTTGGGTGGGCTGCAGACGGTCGATCACCGCGCGCCAAAGGTCCCAGGCGGAGATCTCGGCGGCCCTTACGCCGCTGGCCCGGAGCAGGAGAGGATCCCGAATGAGCGCCGCCCCCCCCTGTTCGGTTGTCGCATCAAATATCCGGCGCAACGGTTCCACTTCGATGGCCTGCTGCTCGGCCAATGACAGGCGCTTTTCAGCCACCAGTTCCTGTAGCCAGGCGACGATGGTGCGCACCATCGCGAGGTCCGCCGCGGGGGACTCCTGCAGGTCGAGCACGCGGATTTCGATGCTGCTCCGGTCAAATCGCGCAATCGCGCCGCGGGAATTGGAAAACTCCGCCTCCAGCCGCCCGGCCGGATCGTGCCGCGCCAGTTCCTCCGCGATCGGCGCATAGATCGTCTGCCGGTAGTCCGCCTCCGAGAACACGGGTTCGGGAATCACCCGGCCGCAGAGCGTCGGCAATTGCCGGGAATTATTGCGATAATAGGCCAAGCGATTATCCGCCCAACCGGTGAAGTGCCCCTCCACGAGGGGGGAGGACGCGGCCAGGGCGGGCAGGAGCGGCAGGATCAGCCGAATCGCCGCATGCAGGCGGGCAAACTCCTCGTCGTGGGCAAAGGGCAAATTCAAGTGCACGCTCTGCAAGTTCGACCAGCCGTGACCGCGGCAGTCAAAAATCCGGTCAAAGGTGGCATAGACCTCACTGTACTCATGCGGCCACAGGACCGCCTCCTCCGGGCGCATGAACGGATGCATCGCGGTGGGCAGGAGACAGGCCCCGTGGGGCGCCAAACGCCGATTCACCTCCGCCGCCTCGGCTGCGAAATCTGCCGCGAGGCCCTCGAGCGATTCCTCCGGCCGCGTGGTCTTCAACTCCACGACGTGAGCGATCAATTCGTTGGACCACGTCAATCGCCCCCGGTCGACATCGGAGGTGGGCCGGCCTTGCGCATCCAGCAACACCCGGTCCGCCCACGGCCGCACGGCCAAGGTGGCGGCATCCACCACCATGTATTCGAGTTCGATCCCGAAATAGGCAAAGAGGTGCGGAGGTTTCATTCTTCCAACCGACGCTCCCGCCGCCGATCGAGTTTGAGGACAAAGTGCGCCATGATCCGCTCGTAGAGGGTGTCCTTCAGCAAGGTATCCTCATATCCCGCGTCAATGGACGGATTGTCGTTCACTTCAATCACGTAGGCGAGGCGCCCCAGTTGCTTCACATCCACGCCATAAAGGCCGTCGCCCATCAACCCCGCCGCCCGCACCGCCGCCCGCATCACGGCCGGGGGCACCAACTCGACCGGCACCGCCTCCACCTTACCGTAATCGGCTTCGCCGGCCTTGGCGTTGGCGATGATCTGCCAATGCTTGCGCGCCATAAAATACTTGGCGGCGTAAATCGGACGCCGATCCAACACCCCGATCCGCCAATCAAACCCCGTCTGGATAAACTCCTGCGCAATCAGCAGCTCCGTTACCTTAAAAAGCTCGGCGCAGACCTCGTCGAACTCCGGTCGAGTCCTGACTTTTTTGACCCCCTGGGAGAACGCGCTGTCGGGTTGTTTCAAAATGATGGGAAACCCGACCGTGGCACACACTTCATCCAGATTGTCCCGGTGGACGATCATGGTCTTGGGACCCAGGATATCGTGCCGATCCAACAGTTCAGCGAGGTAGACTTTGTTGGTGCAGCGCAGAATCGACTGGGGGTCATCGACGACGATCAATCCCTCGGCCTGAGCCCGACTGGCGAACCGGAAGGTAAAGTGATTCACGGCCGTGGTCTGGCGGATGAAGAGCGCGTCAAACTCCGCCAATCGCGAATAGTCATCCCGGGAAATCACTTCGGCCTGCACATCCAGACGAGTCGCGGCGCGGATAAATTTCCGGATCGCCTTCTCGTTCGACGGCGAATGGGGTTCGCTCGGATCGTGGAGGATGGCGAGGGTGTAACGCGGAGCCGTCTTGGGCTTGGGGGCGGAGCGCCGATTGGTGAAAAACCGCTTGGCCACTTCCGCCACGAAGGCGCGGTGTTCCGCGGGCACCGCCGAGGCCGCAATCGCGCTGATATCCCGCAGGTCCCAGCGGCCGTCCCGCCGCACAAACAGCGCACGCATCAACGGTGCCTGAAATTGGTTGTACAGGTGCTGACACAGCCGGTCGTAAGCTTTGGCGGTGTTGCGACCGAAATAGATGCTCAGCGGGAAGCGGTCCGTTTTCAGCGGGGCCAAGGCGCGCTGGATCTGCTCATCCACTTCCTGCGAGAGGATGCGCACCACGACCGGAGACTTCAGATCCAGCGTGGTCGCCACACTGGGCAACGGCCGGTGCCCCCGCGCCTCGGCCAGCAACGACACATAATACCCGACCGTCTGGTAACGGTAGGACCGGCAAAGGTTGTACACCCTCACCCCGCGCGGCGCCATGTAAGCGGGGTCCGTCAGATAAGTGCGCGCCGCCACCAACTCGACATTGGGGATGTCGAAAGGCCAACGGTCGGGGTTGTTGACGACGATGAGGTTGCGCATGGGAGATCAGTCGCCGGAATCGCGAGTCGGCGGTTCGATCACAATCAGGTTCGCATCGTAGGTCAGCACGCCCAACAAAATGGCGGACATGACCCGGTCGACCCCAATGGAGTAAGCCCGGGTAGGCGAGTGCGGATTCGATTGCAACGGGTCCGCAATCGAGACTTGTCGGCGACTGCGGTTGTAGCCCGATAGCACCACGAAGTGTCCGGTGGGATTGCCCCGCAGATCGTCCGGCTCATCATCGGGGCCCCACTCGCGCATGGCCTGATACAAGTAGGAAGAGCTGAGCCCGGCGATGATCGGATGGTTCCGGTTCAGGTAGCGCCGCAACAAGGCTCCACTGATGGGTTCAAACAAGACCTGACCGCCGAGCCGGAGAAAGGTCACAAATGCGCGGATCGCCAATTGGCGTTTCGGCGAACGGCGCACCCTCTCCTGGGCTTCAAGCTTCGCGATCAACTCCGGGGCGGAGAGGGTAAACCAAGTGGGGTCGAAGATCTGCAGGTTGTAGCTGATGATGGTCACCTGAAAACCCCGGCGCAAAGCGTCGATGGCCAGCAGGACGCCCAACGTGCCCCCCGTTTCCAGTTTGGGTACATCGGCAATCACCCGACTCAGGGAAAGTTTATGCCCGTAGTAGCGGTAAACGGCATGCAGGCAGGTTGGGCCACACGTCGTGTCGTCGGGCTGGGCCAACATGGCAATGGCGAGTTCGTGACTCGAGTCAGCGAAAGACATGGGCGTACTCAATGGAATCGCTCGGTAGCACGATCGGGGTTGAAGCCAAGCTCCATCCCGGGCGGACATGGCGACCGCCCACGGGACAAAATCAGTCGACTACGAAAAGGGGACGGTTTCATCGCGGCAGGTTTACCGCCCCGTCAAGAGTCGCCGGAGGGGCGGGCGCACGCGCCGGGCCAAAGCAGCATTGGCGAAGGCCACCCAACTGACCGCCGATGTGGTGTCCAAAGGGTCACGTAACCGGCCGCCGAGCGGGCGTTCGATCACGGCCCCCGCTTCCCGCAGCAGCAGTTCGCAGCACAGGTCATAGGGATGACTGCTAAGCGCGGCATCGCGGAGGCCCATTTCGCGAAAGGCCTCGGGGCGCACATCGATGACCATCAGGTCATGGCCGAGGAGGATCTCCGCGATCTGGCCGCCACAGGAGATGTATTGGTCTTCAAAGATGGGTGGCGGTTCGGCGCCCGGCACGAGTTCGCCCAGGTCGCGCCAGAGGTCCTCCTCGAACCTCGACAGCCATTCTTTGGCCGCCGGAAAAAAACGGGAGACCGTGGCGAAGCCATGGTGGAAGGACGTGGCGGCGGAAGGGGCCACCCGCAGCCGGGACCGTTGGCCCGTGCGCACATCATAGGAGCTCGCCACCAGCCTACCCGCGCCTTTCACCACGCTGAATTGATCCGAGCGCCACTGTTTGCTGATGGGCAGTTCCGTCATAGCGCAGACCACGATGTCGCCCAGGTGATTGCGGGAGCCCCGTTGCGGGGCGAGTCCGGCCATCGCCCACGCGCTGCGTTTGTCGTGCATCAAGCCCCGGGTGCCATCGATCGGGTCGATGATGAGTTTCCATTGCGTCGCTGGCGCGGGGGTGCCACGCGGGAAAGTCAGTTCCTCTTCCAAGCCCTCCATGATCAACTCCACCGGCCAGGACTTGGGCCAGTGTTGTTCGAGCCAGTCCACGAGGGCGACTTCGGAGATGCGATCGATCTGGTAGATGGTGTCGGCGGCGGTTTCGGCGGCAACCTGAGCGAACCGGCGGACCTGACGGGACCGGGCCGCGATGAGTTCATCCCGCAGGGTCTCCTGCAGTCGGCAGAGCAGGCGGCGGGCTCGTTCCAGCATCCGGGAATTCATGATCCCCCGAGCAGGGCAGGCTTCGGAGGGTTTGCCAACGTTCAACGCGGGCGGCGACTCCGCCATTGACCGACGCCGAAGCTAGCCCCATCGGTGTTGCCCATGGCTACCCCTGAAAACCGCCGGGCCCACTGGCGCGCCAACCTCCGCTTGCTCACCTCTCTGCTGTGCCTCTGGGCCTTCGTCTCCTTCGGTTGTGGCATCTTTTGGGCCGACCAGCTCGATCAGATCGAATTTGCCGGTTTCAAGCTGGGCTTTTGGATGGCCCAGCAAGGATCGATCTACGTCTTCGTGGGCATCATCGCCTACTACGTATGGCGGATGAACCAACTCGATCGCAAATACGACGTCCACGAGGACTGATCCGCCCCCCACCTTCCCCGCCCATGTCCGTTCAAACTTGGACCTACCTCATCGTCGGACTCACGTTCGCGCTCTATCTCTACATCGCCTACCGCTCCCGCGCGGGCACCACCAAGGAGTTCTACGTCTCGGGCGGGGGGGTGAGACCCATCCACAACGGTATGGCCACGGCGGCCGATTGGATGAGTGCCGCTTCGTTCATCTCCATGGCGGGCATCATCTCCTTTGCGGGACGCGACGGGGGCGTTTACCTCATGGGTTGGACGGGAGGCTACGTGCTGCTGGCGTTGTTGCTGGCACCTTACTTGCGCAAATTCGGTAAGTTCACCGTGCCCGATTTTGTCGGGGACCGTTATTACTCGCAGGCCGCTCGCATCGTGGCGGTTGGGTGTGCCATCGTGGTGTCGTTCACTTACGTGGCCGGACAGATGCAGGGGGTGGGAATCGTGTTTTCGCGTTTTCTTGAAGTGCCGCTTACCCAAGGGGTGCTGATCGGCACCGGCATTGTGTTCTTCTATGCGGTGCTGGGCGGCATGAAGGGCATCACCTACACTCAGGTCGCCCAGTATTGCGTGCTGATTTTTGCCTTCCTCGTGCCGGCCATCTTTCTCGCCCTGATGATGACCGGCACCCCGATTCCCCAACTCGGTTTCGGCAGCACCCTCACCGACGGGTCCGGGGCCTACTTGTTGGACAAGCTGGACAACCTCCATGTCGACCTCGGTTTCGCCGCCTATACCAGCGGAGTAAAACCGACCATCGATGTCGCCGCCATCACGCTGGCGCTGATGGTCGGCACGGCGGGACTCCCGCATGTGATCGTGCGGTTCTACACCGTGCCCAACGTGAGCGGGGCCCGGATCTCCGCCTTCTGGGCGCTGCTGTTTATCGCCATCCTTTACACCACCGCTCCGGCGGTGGCCGCTTTTGCCCGCACCAACCTGATCAATACGGTGAACAACGCGAGTTATGCGGAAATCCCCAGCTGGTTTAAAAAGTGGGAGATCACGGGCTTGGTTAAATTCGAGGACAAAAACGGCGACGGGCTGATCCAATACTACAACGACAACAACAACGACCCGGCCTTTCAGGCCAAAGCGCAGGCCGCCGGTTGGGAAGGCAACGAGTTGGTGGTGAACCGCGACATCATGGTGCTGGCCAATCCCGAGATCGCCCAGTTGCCCAACTGGGTGGTGGGCCTGGTGGCCGCCGGTGGTCTGGCGGCGGCCCTGTCCACGGCCGCCGGACTCCTGCTGGTGATTTCCACCGCCTTCGCCCACGACCTGGTCAAACGCTGCTTCAAACCGGACATTTCCGAAAAGGGAGAACTGCTTTGTGCCCGCATCGGGGCGGCCGCAGCGGTCACGGTCGCGGCCTACTTCGGGATCAACCCACCGGGCTTTGTCGCCGAGGTCGTCGCTTTTGCGTTCGGCCTCGCCGCGGCCTCCTTTTTCCCGGCGATCCTCATGGGGATTTTTCAAAAGAAAATGAACCGCGAGGGCGCCGTCAGCGGCATGATTGTCGGCATCATTTTCACCGCGACCTACATCATCTACTTCAAGTTTGTCGCGCCGGAAAAAAACCACCCCGGGGCTTGGCTCTTTGGCATTTCACCCGAAGGCATCGGCTCGGTGGGCATGATCCTCAACTTCATCGTCTCCCAAGTCGTGGCACGCTTCACTCCGGAAACTCCTTTGGAAGTGCAGGAAATCGTCGAGAACATCCGCACCCCCCGACAGTTCACGTCCTGATCCCCGACCGCCGCGGCCGGATGAATTCGGCGGGCGAGGTCTTGCTGCCCCCCCCGCGCCGGAAATTCAGCCAACGGCAGCCGCCCGGCCGCCGGCTGGAGGCAGCCCCACCGGGAGGGGTTTATTCCCGTTTGAGTTCCCGGAGCGTCAGGTCCTGCAGCGCCAAGGCGGGAGCCTTGTCCGCAAACAGGGTTTGGTAGACCTCATTCATAATCGGGGGCCTCGATCTTTTTGTCGCGACACAATCGTAAAACGATTCCGTGGTTTTGTAGCCCTCGACGACCGTGATGTGGCCGCATCGCATCTCCCTCCGATGGAGCGCCCCCAGCCCGAGTTTTTCGCCAAACTGCCGATTGCGGCTCCACCGCCATGGCATCGCGGACCAGATCACCAAAGCCGCTCAGTCCGTAAAATGTTTCCGCCTGCGCCCCAATCCGGCCCCGACCCGCACCATCTCGGCCAGCGCGCGGGTGAGCATGGCGGCCTTGGTGTTGTCCCCGAGGCTTCAAGCCATCACAAAATACCCGCCGCGATGGCGTAGGATATTTAAGGCAACCGCCGACCATCCACCCAATCAAATCAGCGCTGGTGTAGACCCGCAACGACGGGCGCTGACGCGGCTGCACCGGGCAACAGGTTCTCGTCACCCGTGCCGGCCAGCACCATGGCCGCAGGCAACCCGCCCCACCTCGCCGGCATTGGTGGGGCCGGTCCGAACACCCACCGGCACGGTCGGGGACGGATTGAATGACCTGGGAGGCGCGGTCGTGCGTGCCGAGCTCGAGTCCCTTGGCGAGACTGATCACAGTTTAAGTCGGGTACAAGGTCAACGCCTCCCGGCGGGTGGCCCGTTTCCCAGGGCTTGAGCCGGACAGGCCAACATGACCACTTCGGCCTCCATCAACACCGGCAACCAGTTCGTGTCCAATCTGCAAACTCGGGGGCAGGATGACGCCGGGCAGGTATCGGGTTTTCCGGGTCGAGGCCAACTGCACACGCCTGTTCAAATCGTCGCGGCACAAGGTTACGGTGTGACCCAGTTTGGATAAGTCGGACCGCCATGGCTTGCCCCCAGGCGCCGGCGCCGATGACCGCGAAGTTCATGGCTCAGTCAGCCCGTCCGATCCGCCGGGGCAAGGACAACCACTATCTCCGTCATCCCGCGGCAACGTGAACCGGTCGATCCCTTGCCGAGTTGGCTGCAGCCATTTTTGCCGTCCATTGGAGCCGAGGAGCGCTTTGACGATGTAAAGGCCGAGACCGTGAGAACTTTCGCCATCCGTAGGCCGCGCACTGAGTCGGCTGAACTATGAACAGCAGGTCAATCATCCGGGCCGATCCGGGCCCCATTGTCTTCCACCTCAAGTCGCAACGTGCCCGGGGTCTCGATCAGCCGCAACGTCACGGCTCCACCGATGGGCGCGTACTTCAACGCATTGCTCAGTAGATTTTCGATAACCCTGACGCACCGCCGCCTGATCCCCCAAACTTTCATTGCCCGACCGGTACCCATTCGATCGGATCTCCTTACGCGTCGCCTCCTCCTGAAAGCCCTCGATCACCAGTTCCACCATGGCCCGCAGATCACGGATTGGCGGGTCAGACGGCTGCCATTTTCGATGGCACGACGGCAAGCCGGTCACCGCCGAGGACTGCATCGCCTCGATTTGCCGATCCATCCGAGCCAAAACCATCCGGGATTCGGACTGTTCCGCCCGGCCCAGGCGATGCTGCATCAACCCGACCCCGGTTTGAAACGTCATCAGCGGTCCCCGCATGTCGTGCGCCACCATGTGCAGCAGGTCGGACTTCTCCTCATTGAGACGACTGACCCGCTCATGCGCTTCCTCCAAAGAGGACTGGTAGCGTTCCCGCTCGGCCAACTGTTGCCGCAGTTGCCGGTTACGCCAAAGCACCACCAAGAACACCCCGCCACCAAACAGCACCACGCCCAGCGAGAGCCGGAGGGTCAGTCCCCAGTCAAACGGAGGGGTCACGTCCAGTCGCACCCACCGCTCAACCACCGCCGATCTTTCCACCTCCGAAAGCGACGCGAAATACTTGTCGATGATTCCCGCCAGAATGGCCCAGTCCTGGCGCACGGCAAAACGGGAGCGGGTGAATTCCGGCATCACGCCCGAGATCTTTAAATTGGTGATGCCCAGACGGGGAATCAGGTAGCTGGCGTTGCCCAGATTCGCCACGGTGGCGTAACACTGCCCCGTCGAAACAGCCAAGTAGGCATCAGTGATGGAGGGCACCCGCATGACGGCAACTTCCCAGCCCATGGACTCCATGACCTCATGGGTGACGAACCCCTCCGGCACTGCCACGGTCTTACCCCGCACCGCCGAGGGCGTGGAGAGAAATCCGGCATCGGATCGCGTAATGATCGCGATGGGGAAGTCGTAATACACGGCGGTGAAGGCAAGGAACTCCTCCCGGGCCGGAGAACTCGTGACACAGGTGATCATGTCGATCTCGCGATTTTTTACGGCTTCGACGGTCTCCGGCCAGGAGGGCATGCGCACGAACTCGAACTGCAACCCCGTGAGCTCGGAGACGGCCGCGATGAAATCCACGTCAATTCCCTGCGCCCGGCCCGATTCATCCCAAAAATTCGCCGGCGGATACCCCTCGTCCACCCCTACCCGGATCACGGGATTGCGCATGATCCACTCGGATTCCTCCGGGGTGAGCTTCAAGCGGCTTACTTTTTCCGTGGCGGGCAGGGTGAGGCCGGCGCAAAGTAAGAGTAAAACGGATACAGCTCGGAGCGGAAACATGAGGACAAGCCGGGGCGGCCAACCATCCTCCGCACAAGCACCTAGGGTCACCACCCCAAAACACTACGTATTTACCCCCAATCCCGCCGGGACCGGAACCGAGAGCCACCGCGCGGATTAATCAGCGCGGGGGAACGTCTTACCACGAACAGCCCGGGAATATTTCTCCAGTCCCTCCCGCAACGTTGCCCCCGCATTCGCAAACTGCTCGACGAATCCCGGCACGTAGCCCGGGGTGAGCCCCAAGGCATCCGTAAAAACCAGGATTTGCCCATCGCAATCCGGGCCGGCGCCAATGCCGACCACCGGAATGTCCACGGCCGCGACCACCGCCCGGGCCGCCGCCGGTTTGACCATTTCCAACAGCAGCGCGAAGCAGCCCGCCTCCGTCAGGGCCACGGCATCGGCCACGAGTTGATCGGTTTCTTTCACGTTCAACCCAAACCGCTTGTAGCGCCCCAGCTGTTTGACCTGCTGGGGCATCAGTCCCGTATGGCCCCACACCGGCACCCCGGCAGCGACCAATCGGGCGATCATGGGCGCGAGGGACTCCCCACCTTCAATTTTAACCGCATCGGCACCCGCTTCCTGCAGCAGGCGCTGGCAGGACCGCAGGACGTGATCGAAATCAAAATGCGCTTCCGCAAACGGCACGTCGGCCACGACCAAGGCCCGTGGCTTGGTGCGCGCAACCGCCGCGGTGTGGTGCACCATCATGTCGAGCGTGACCGGCACGGTGCTCTCGAGCCCCAGGGCCGTGTTGCCCACCGAGTCGCCCACCAGAATGATGTCCACCCCGGCGGCGTCCGCGTAGTGCGCCATGATGGCATCGTAGGCGGTGATGGCCACCAGGGGCTCCGTGCCCTTGCGTTGGCGCAGGGCAGGCGGGGTGACTTTGGCGCGAGGCTCGGACATGACGGGGCGCGCGTCAGGTCAGAAAGGCCGGAATCGACTCCCCGGCAATCTGTTGCTCAAACGATTCGCGCGGGTGAATCAATTCAAAGGCACTGCCCTTGACCAGGACCTCGGCGGGTCGGCCTCGAGTGTTGTAGTTGCTGGCCATGGTGTATCCGTAGGCACCGGCGGACATAAACGCGACCACCTCGCCCTCCCCCACCGTCTGCAGTTTGCGGTTTTTGGCAAAGCAGTCCCCGGTTTCGCAGATCGGTCCCACGACATCCGTCACCATGGCCGGGCGGGAACTGTCCCGCTCCAACGGCACGATTTCGTGGTAGCTGTCATACATGGCGGGCCGAGCGAGGTCATTCATCGCCGCATCCACCACCAGAAAATTTTTGCCGGCTCCCCGCTTAAGGTATTCGACCCGCGACAGCATAACCCCAGCATTGCCGACGAGGAACCGTCCCGGCTCGAGTAGGATCTTAAGACCCAAGGGCTGCAACAAGGGGCCCAGCACCGCCCCGTAGGATTCCGGGGTGAGCGGACGATCCTCATCGCTGAACTTCTCCCACCACTGCTCGGCACCGCTGGCCAAGGCGTCTTCGTAAATGATCCCGATGCCGCCACCAATGGAGAAATACGCCAAGTCGTGAGTCTTTTGCAGCGCGGCGACGAAGGGGACCACCTTTTCGACGGCCTCCCGGAAAGGGCCGATTGAAGTCAGCTGAGAGCCAATGTGCATCTGCACTCCTGCCACCCGAATATGGGGCAGTTTGGCCGCCGCGTCATAAGCCGCCGCGGCCACGCTCATCGGAATGCCGAATTTGTTGTCGCTCTTGCCGGTGGTAATCTTGGCGTGAGTTTTGGCATCGACATCGGGGTTGATGCGAATGGCGATCGGCGCCACCACCCCCAGCCGTCCCGCGACATGATTGATCCGGATCAACTCCGGCTCACTCTCCACGTGGAATGAGAAGACCCCGCTCTGAAGCGCGAGTTCGATCTCTGCCTCGGTCTTGCCCACCCCCGCGAAAACACTCGATCTCACGTCCGCGCCGGCGGCCAGCACCCGTCGGATCTCCCCGCCGCTCACCAAATCGAAGCCGGTACCGAGTTGGGCGAACAGCCGCAGCAACGCCAGCGAGCTGTTGGCTTTCATGGCGTAGCAGATCTGCAGGTCCAACCCCGCCAAACTGGCTTGGAGCCGAGTGACATTATCGGTGATGGTCCCGGCGCTGTAGACGTAAGTGGGGGAACCGTAGAGGCCGGCGATCTCGTTGAGGTCCACATCTTCGCAATGCAATTTGGAACCGTGATATGAGAAGTGGTGCATGAGAATGATAACGGTGGTCGCTAAAAACGCGTCAAACCCGCGCAAACTGCGAGTTTCCCCTTGAGAAAACGACTCAAAAAACTCCAAGGTCGTAGCCTGCCATGAGATTTTTCCGCCGCCTGTCCCGCCGCCCCCGCATCAAGCTCGGGCTGATTGAGACTTCGGCGTCGGGAAGCTCCCCCATCCGGAACTCCCAGTTTGTGAGCTTTTTCTCTGCGGCTGACTGCGCCGCCCGGCGTCACGTCGACCATCATGACCTGAGGTTGCGACGTCATAAATGGGCCAAACTGGCGGCGGCCTTGGTGGTGGTGGCCGGCGTGACTTGGGTCGTGGTGGAGAGTGCCCACGCGTTGTCTTCGTTCTGACGCCCCGAATCGGGCGTGAGAAATTCTCGCCCTCGGCGCGACTGACGTTTGGTTGGACGGATGTCCCCATCGCCCCCCTCCCGGCTGTTGGCGCGGAGCCTCAGCGCTGTCGAACGCGCGGGAAACGCGCTCCCCGAACCCGCAACGTTGTTCGCCCTGCTCGCTCTCGCCGTCGTCCTGTGCTCGGGGATCGCCCAAACCGCGGGCCTGGCGGTCGCTCATCCCGCCACGGGGGAAACGATCTCCGCCGTCAGCCTCCTCAATCTCAGCGGGTTTCAGCGGATCGTGCAGGAAATGGTGCCCGTTTTTGTGAACTTTCATCCGTTGGGTGTGGTAATCGTGTGCCTGCTCGGCATCGCCGTGGCCGAACGCACCGGACTCATCGGTGCGGCGGTGCGCGGGCTGGTGCTTGCAACCCCCCGGAGTTGGGTGACCCCGATGGTCGTGTTTGCCGGGGTCATGTCGAATATCGGCGCCGACGTGGGCTACGTGCTGCTAATTCCGCTGGCCGCCACCATTTTTCACGCGGTGGGGCGACATCCGCTGGCCGGACTGGCGGCCGGGTTTGCCGGCGTATCCGGCGGCTTCAGCGCCAACCTCTTGATCAGCGCCATCGATGTGATTCTGGCTGGTTTGACGACCGAGGCGGCCAACTTGATCGACCCGACCTACACGGTCACCGGACTGGCCAACTACTACTTCATTTTCGTCTCCACCTTCGTGGTGGTGCTGGTGGGGACGTGGGTGACCCACCGAGTGGTCGAACCCCGTCTCGGGGCCTACCAAGGAGTCGTCGAAGCCGAGCCCCTCACGCCGCTGGCCGCGGGGGAGAAGCGTGGGCTGGGCTTCACCGCCATCTTCTTCGTAGTTGCCGCCAGTTTGATGGTGGCGGGCGTGCTTCCGGCGAACGGGTTTTTACGCAACCCGGCCTTTCCCGACGACGTCATGCGCTCCCTGCCGTTCAGTTACCTCGTTCCCTTTTTGTTCGTCCTGGGATTCGGCAGCGGATTCGCCTACGGCATCGGCGCCCGAACCATCAAATCGGATAAGGACATCGTCGGGGCGATGAACGACGCCATGAGCACCCTCGGTGCCTATCTCGTCCTAGCCTTCTTTGCCTCGCAATTCATCGCCTTCTTCAACTGGACCAATCTGGGGCTCATCTTTGCGGTGAAAGGGGCGGGCGCTCTCCAAGCCGTGGGACTGGATCAGTGGCCCATCCCGATGATGATCGGGTTGGTCCTCCTCGCCGCCATTATCAACCTGCTGGTCGGCAGCGCATCGGCCAAATGGGCGCTCATCGCCCCAATCTTTGTGCCCATGTTCATGCTGTTGGGGTTTTCGCCGGAACTGGTGCAAGCGGCCTACCGAGTGGGTGACAGTGTCACCAACATCATCACGCCCTTGATGGCCTACTTCCCGCTCATCATCACTTTCGCCCGGAAATACGATCGGGATACAGGAATGGGGACGATCATTGCCACCATGTTACCCTACTCCGTCGCATTCATGGTGGCGTGGACCCTGATGATGGCCCTTTGGATCATGACCGGCCTGCCGTTAGGCCCCAACGCACCGCTGTATTTAAACTCCTGACTCTCCCCATCCGCGCCCTTGCCCCCGCTTCTGCCGTTGGTCCATACTTTCCCTCAACCTTCACCATGAAACGCCTCTTTCCCCAATTCGCCACCCTTGCGGTGCTGACCTGCAGCGCTCTTATTTTTGCCGGATGTGACAACATCCCCAAGGATCTGGCCGGCTTGGAGGTGGATGTGGTGGGCATCCGCTCCTTCAATTCCCTCCCCGATGGCAGTCATGAACTCGTGGTGACCGTGCGCTGCCGCAACGAGACCGTGCGGCCCATCGGTATCCGGGAAGTGCGCGTGCGACTCACGGTGAACGGCATCGCGCTGGGCAGGGCTAGTTCGGACAAACCCATCGCTACCCAGGCGCTGAGCACCAATACCGGGGACATCACTTTCCAGCTTGATGAAACCGCGTTGGGCGAGTTGCTCGCCACCGAGTTCGACCGCGGCTCGGTTAATTATGAAATGCGCACCGAGCTCCTCATCGCCTCGGGCGGACAGCAGCTGCGCAGTAAATCCTCGGCGAGTGGCGTAATCGATGTCACCCACCTGCAGCGCAACTGAACCGGCAGACCCGCTTGAGCCAGTCGGACACGTCCTGCCTCACCTGCCCCACCTCGCTGTTGGAATACCCGCCTGACGCATCAAGCGGGCAACCGGAGCAGCCTGACGTTGGGCATCAAAGGAATCAAACCGAACTGCGGGCCTTGAACGCGGAGCGAACCGAAGCCTGCAGGTATTCCTTGTTCAACTTGGCGATAAAATCGTGGCTGATGAGTTTGGGACAGGCGGCCGAGCACTCGTATTGGTTGGTGCAATTACCGAAGCCGAGCTCGTCCATTTTGGCGACCATGTTGAGCACGCGTTGGTCGCGTTCGGGCTGCCCTTGAGGCAAGAGGGCGAACTGCGAGACCTTGGCCCCGACAAACAGCATGGCTGAGGCATTTTTGCAGGCGGCGACACAGGCGCCGCAACCGATGCAGGCCGCCGCGTCCATCGCCAAGTCGGCATCTTCCTTTGGAATCGGCACGGCGTTGGCGTCGCACGCGGAACCGGTGCGCACGCTGATGAAGCCACCCGCTTGCTGGATTTCATCGAAGGCCGCCCGGTCGGTGATGAGGTCGCGCTGCACGGGGAACGGCTTGGCCCGGTAAGGCTCCACCACGACGGTATCACCATCCTTGAAGCTGCGGACGTAGGTCTGGCAGGAAGCGATGCCATGGTGGGGCCCATGGGGTTTACCGTCGATGACCAGCGAACAGGTGCCGCAGATGCCTTCCCGACAATCGTGCGCGAACGCAATGGGGTCTTCGCCGCGGCGTTCGAGGTCATCGTTGACGACATCCAACAGCTCGAGGAACGACATGTTGGAATTCAGATTCTCCGCCTGGTAGTCGACGAACCGGCCCTCTTGGTCCGGCCCGGCTTGGCGCCAAACGCGAAGCTTGAGCGAGATGTTCTGGGTGGAAGAAGTATCAGCAACCATAGGAAGAAAGTGGGATTTACGATTTACGATTTACGATTTTCACGGGTGCTCCGGATAGCGGTAACAAAAATGGCGACAAGCTCGTTGGCCTCAGTGATTAGCGGTTTCAATTTGGCAGGAGGAATCAGATTTGCGGCCTCTATAAGCTCCATCCAATAGATCGATTCGTCGCACTCCTCTTCGACGATCTTGAGTTTGTTGAGGAAATCGGCTCGAGACTTCCCACGGCAAGCTGCGCGGTAATTGGCCCCCACCGAAGTCCCACTGCGCAATAGCTGTCGACCAAGCGCGGATCCAGCCGCTCCGTTTGGGAGTGCTTCCACAAGCTTGATGGATCGCAAAGCAAAATTCTTTGTGCGATCCAAAAGCTCTTTCTTGGTCATGGGTTTGCCTCACAGAAATCGTCATTCGTAACTCGTAATTCGTAAATCCAAAGAAGCTACTTGTAGCTCCGGGTGCTCATTTTCACCGTTTGGTAATTAAGGTCCTCGGTGAGTCGGTGGGGGAGATTGCCTTCCCCTTGGTATTCCCACGCGGCGACGTGCGCAAAGTTCTCATCGTCTCGCAGGCACTCCCCGTCAGCGTGCTGGTATTCTTCGCGGAAGTGGCCGCCGCAGCTCTCTTCGCGCGTGAGCGCATCCCGGCACATCAGCTCGCCCAGTTCCAGGAAGTCGGCCAAACGTCCCGCCTTTTCGAGGGCTTGGTTAAGGTGGTCATCGGAACCGGGGACATTGACATTGGCCCAGAACTCCTCGCGCAGGGCGGGGATGAGCTTGAGCGCCTCTTCCAGGCCTTCCTTGGTGCGGGCCATGCCGCAATGGTCCCACATAATCTTGCCGAGGCGTTTGTGGAAGTGGGCCACGGTTTCCTTGCCCTTGGTCTTGAGCAGACGCTGCGTGAGCTCCTGCACATTGGCGACGGCGGCCTTAAAAGCGGGTTCGTCAATGGAGGGGGCCGAGCCGGGTTTCTGGGTCGCGAGGTAATTTCCCACCGTATACGGAGCGACGAAATACCCGTCGGCGAGTCCCTGCATGAGGGCCGACGCCCCCAGCCGATTTGCCCCGTGATCGGAGAAGTTGGCCTCACCCAGGACAAACAGTCCCGGGATGTTCGACATCAAATTGTAATCCACCCACAAACCGCCCATAGTGTAGTGAACGGCGGGGAAGATGCGCATGGGCGTTTCGTAGGCGGATTCGTCGGTGATCTCCTTGTAGATATCAAAGAGATTGCCGTAACGCGCTCGCACGGTGTCAGCCCCGAGCCGCTGGATGGCATCGCTAAAATCCAGGTAAACCCCCAGCTTGGTCGGACCCACGCCCCGGTCTTCGTCACACATCCGTTTGGCGGCGCGGGAGGACACATCCCGCGGCGCAAGATTGCCGAAACTCGGGTAGATCCGTTCGAGGAAATAATCGCGATCTGCTTCCGGGATATCATTGGGATTCTTGTCACAATCCTCGGCTTTCTTCGGCACCCAGATGCGC
Source organism: Opitutaceae bacterium (assembly GCA_018402455.1). Lineage (GTDB taxonomy): Bacteria > Verrucomicrobiota > Verrucomicrobiia > Opitutales > Opitutaceae > Actomonas. The sequence goes on along the minus strand of JAGYIG010000029.1, from coordinate 8,972 downwards.
CCATCATTGCGCAGCGATTCCGACATGAGCGTGAGCTTGGACTGGTAATCGCCGGAGACCGGGATACAGGTCGGATGGATCTGGGTGAAGCAGGGATTGGCGAAGCAGGCCCCCTGCTTGTAAGCCCGCCAAGCCGCCGTGGCGTTGGAGTTCCGCGCGTAGGTCGAGAGGTTGAACACATTGCCGTAGCCCCCGGTGGCCAGCACCACGCAATCCGCGGCGTGGCAGGTGACCGCTCCGGAATTGAGGTTGCGCACCACGATGCCCTTGGCCTGCCCGTCAACGAGGACGAGATCGAGCATCTCGGAGTTGTTGTGCATGGTCACGGCGCCGGCGCCGATCATCTTGGAGAGCGCGGAGTAAGCCCCCAAGAGGAGCTGCTGACCGGTCTGGCCGCGGGCGTAGAAGGTGCGGGAGACCTGGGCCCCGCCAAAGGAGCGGTTGTCCAACAGTCCCCCGTATTCCCGGGCAAAGGGGACGCCTTGGGCGACACACTGGTCGATGATGTTGGTCGAAACCTCTGCCAGCCGGTGGACGTTGGCTTCGCGGGAACGGTAATCTCCCCCCTTCACCGTGTCATAAAAAAGCCGATACACACTATCACCGTCGTTCTGGTAGTTTTTGGCGGCATTGATGCCGCCCTGGGCGGCAATGGAGTGGGCGCGACGCGGGCTGTCGTGGAACACAAAACAGTCCACCTTGTAGCCCAGCTCGGCCATGGTGGCGGCAGCCGAGCCGCCCGCCAGTCCGGCCCCTACCACAATGACCTTGTATTTCCGTTTGTTGGCCGGGTTGACCAACTTCATGTTGGCTTTGTAGGTGCTCCACTTGTCGGCAAGTTCGCCGGGAGGAATGTTCGAATTGAGAGTGGCCATGATCGAGTGAGGTCAGCGTTGAGCGATGAGTTCAGCGGCAGCCGTCGTGCCCGCAGCGGGTTCCTCCAATCCCGTCAGGATGGCGCCGGGGATCGCGAGATTGCCCAAGAAATAGAGGATGCAGTAGATCGCCACGACCTTGCGGAGGCCGTCGGCCCAGCGGGCGTTGCGCCAGCCAAGGGTCTGGAAGAGGGAATCGGTTCCGTGCCAGAGGTGCACCGTCAGGAGCCCCACCGCCACGATGTAGAACAGGGAGACGATCGGGTTGGCGAAACCGAGGAAGATCATCGAGTAAACGTCGTGCACTTCTGTCCCGGCCGCCGCGAGCGGGATGCCGAATTCGCGCACGTCATTTTCCAACACCACGGACGGCAGGGCGCTCTTGTAGGATTCGTCTCCCGGAATCCCGATGGTGAAGTGGGCCAAGTGGTAAAGGATGAAGGCCAGCACCACCACGCCACTCATCCGCATGTAACGGGACGCCACGGAGGCCCGCAGCCACTTCTTGACGCCATAGGATTCCGGACCTCGGGCGGCCCTGCTCTCCAAGGTGAGCACGACCGCGGCCCAAATGTGAATCGCCACGCACGCCAGCAAGAACAGGCGGATGCCCCAGAGGAGAGGCCCGAGCCCCTGCAGAAAATGGGCGTAGCCGTTTATCTGGTCGGGCGGCAGGAAAATTTGCAAATTACCAACCAAATGGCCGGTGACAAAGCCCACCAGAACCAATCCGGTGACCGCCATCAGAAATTTTCTTCCGATGGATGAAGTGAACAGATTGCGAAACAGGTTCATCGCAAGAGGTAGGATGTAGTAGGATGCGGGCCTTGCCAGAACGGCAGGCCTTATGGTGAACAACCTGTCACAGCGGATTCTGGATGTAAACGACTCACCGCCGAGCTATCAGCCCTATAAGATTACCTCACGGGCCAGAGTAGAACCCTAGCGCGAAACCATCGCGCCATGCCCCGTTCAGGTCAGGGGCTTGAGCAGGGCAAACTTACCGCTCGCGGCAGGAGGAATATGGCGCCGGCGAAATGCCACCACTCGAGCCCCTTCGCCGATCAGCGCCGCGAGAGCGGGCAAGACCTCGGCCGGCGCGGTGTGATCGGCCACGTAGTGGAAATCCCAGCGGTCGGATTTGGTCTGCACCAACGAGTAGTGCCAACAGGTGAACTCCGGCGGGAGCACTTGGTCCACGTCGGTCGGGGACATCAACGAGCCGTCCGACCGGAAATACAGCCCGCCTTCGCGACCGAGCAGCCGAAACCCTTGGGGGCGCCGTTGGACCACGTCTCCCGTGCGGTAGCGCAGCAGCGGCATGGCTTCCCGGTTTCGCGTCGTCACGATGATTTCAAAGGTAACCGAAAGCCCGCGGTAGGGCACCAACTCAATGAACGCGTTGGCCTCGATCGGCTGGGAGTTGTCGGCAAAGGCATCACCCACAAAGAGGTAACCGGCTTCGGTGGAGCCATACAGGTCGACCTGCGGGGCTGGGATCACTTCGGCGATTCGGCGACTGTGTTGCAGGCTGGCTTTGCCGTAAGTGAGGATGACCGCCTTGACACTGGGGACCTCGATTCGGCGACGGCTCAAGGCACGGGCCAGCAAGGACAGATAAATTGGCTCACCTTCGATGATGTCCGGCTTGACCGCTTGGACTTCGGTAACGATTCGATCCCACTCCGATTCCCGGAAAACAAACGGATCGCTGGTGAGGTTCAGATAGACGGTGCCCTCGAGATAGCGATGGGGAAAGGGATGGTCCTCGTAGGGACACAGGTTGCTGGAACACCCCACCGGGGCCAAAATACACTTGCGGTGGGCTTTACCGACAAAGGGTTTCAACACGGGAGAGCTTTCGTAGGCCCGTGCCGTCTGTGCATCCCACCAGCCCTCTTCCATGATCACCGTCATCGGTCCGGCGGTGGTGCCGGAGGTGCTCTCGTATTCGAACGCGGCTGCGGCGAGCCCCTGCTCGACGACCGCGTAATCGGCAAAAAAAGCCTCGGGCCCCTGTTCCACGATGTCGCGTTTGGTCAGCTGGGGAATCTCGTGGTAGCAGGCCCACTGCAAGGGATCCGCGTGCAAGGGGAACCGTTTGGCGTAGAGGGGGCTCCGGTCATAGATGCGCCTGATCTCCTGCTCGAGCGGGGCGGGCAGCAGCTCATCGTTGGTGGCGCCGAGAGATTCAGGCGAGTTGGCGAACAGGGAAACGGACATGGGAAGAACGGAAGAAAGCCGGCTGCCGGCTGAAGTCAAATGAGGCCCCCGCGGGCGCACCGCTGGTGCCACCACGGTTCCAGTAAAAAGAGCAGGTTGAGCATCAGCGCATGGGTCACCTCTCCCCCGCGGGCCCGCCGCAACACCTCCGGCAGGGGCACCAAGGCCATCGCGATTTCCTCGTCCTGATCCCATTGCGTGTCCGTGATCGGCTTCACGTCGGGCATCACCATGAGGTGGGCCCGGTTGTTTTGAATGGCGGGATTGGGGTGCACCCATCCCAGCACTTCGGGCCGGCCGCCCCCATAACCGGTCTCCTCCTGCAACTCGCGGGCGGCGGTCACGGCCGGCGTTTCACCCGGCTCGCCCACGCCTCCCGGCAGCTCCCAGGACAATTGCCGGGCCCCGAAGCGAAACTGGCGCACCATCAGCACCTCGCCGAGAGTCGTCACCGGCGCAACGATGACCCAATCTGGGGCATCTATCACAAAAAACTCCTTCTCACTGTCCGGTCGGTGGGGGTGACTGAACCGACTCGCCCGCACATCGAAGACCCGCGTATGCAGGAGGGTGCGGTCTGCATGATGGTGCCAATGGGCGGGAGGCGAGGAGCTCATCGTTGGCGGGGTAAAAAGAAAAACCTCCCGACCCGGGTGGAGAGGGAGGTTTCAGATCGGAACTATCCGAACTTAATTGCCGGGAATGTTCAGCACTTGGCCGACGCCGAGGCGATTCCAGTCCACGCCCGGGTTGGCGTTGAGCAAAGCCGTGAGGGAAACCCCGGCGTTGCGGGCGATCTTGGAGCCCGTATCCCCGGCCCGCACGGTGTACTGGCCCGCGACGGACGCCGGAGCGCTGTCGCTGCCTCCCCCCGAAGTGCCGCCACTGGAGGCGGTCGAGGCAACTTGAGCGGGCGCCGGGGCGACTTTCATGTCCTCAAACTCCGTGCGCAGACCGGCAAAAGCGTCGCTGAATTGCTTGAAGGCCGCGTTGGTGTCCGCCGCTACCTTGTTGATCCGCTGGGTGGCCTGCTCGGACGAGGTCGAGGTCTTGCGCAATTCCGTCTCCAGCGCGTCGATTCGATCGGCCAGAGCCGACTGGTCCGTAAGGGTTTTGTTGATGTTGGAAACCTTGGCCAGAGCCACGCCACCCAGCACACCGGCGATCAAGCCGATGATGAGAGCAAGCACCGGGAGGTAGCTGAAGGATTCGTTGTTGTCCGAAGAGATGGTATCCATGGGCGTATGACCTGTTGGTTTACGTCTGCTACCCCCGACTAAGCAAGCCGGTAAATGCCTTGCCGAGGTGGCATTCCCACGATTCCCGAAACCGATGGCGGCAACCCTGACCCGATGGTCGGGACGGAGAGATTCGAACTCTCGACCTCCTGCTCCCAAAGCAGGCGCTCTACCAGGCTAAGCTACGTCCCGTTGCACCGAGCCCACCAACGCACCGGCGCTGATGCGTTCTGTCAACCACTGGTTCGCGAGAGTTTTTTTATCGAAGGTGGCGGTCGGTTAATCCGACCGGGCGTTCCGGGGGGCAAAGAAACCGTTGGCCCCTAAGGGGACTCGAACGAAATCGCGGGAACGTCGGCGGCGGTAGCCGGGGTGGCCGAAGTGACCGTCGCCCGCATGAGGGTCACGCGCTGCGCCCAACTGGAGTCCGGGTTGACCGCATCCACTTGGGTGGCCAAGGCCTCCAAGCCCGTGACATCATTGGCGGCCAAGGCGAGCGCAGCGAGGTGGTAGATCGCCTCACCGCGGACGGTGGAGGCAATCGCGGGATCGTTGGCCACGGACTGGAGCGCGGCCTTACCTGCCTCCGCTTGACCGTCCAGCAATCGGGCCATGGCTTGGCCGAGGGTTATCCGGTCGTGGAAGGGCGTGCCCGCGAGTTCGACGGCGGCGGCTTCGTAATGGGAGAGCGCGTCAGCATAGCGGCCGTCCGCAATGGCGGTATCGGCCAGTTCCAAACGCGCCACCCCGGCCAGCGCCGTTCCCGCCCGGTCATCGGCGAACGTCTGCTTGGCGCTGTCACTAGCCGCGGCGGCGTATTCCTCCCGGGCCGACTCCACTTGGCTGGTTTGATACGCCGCCCAACCATTGCGGGCGATGATCGCCAATAAAATGACCGCTGCGAGCCCCACGATGAGGTTGCGGTTCTTCTCCCAAAACTGCTGCACCACCTCTTCGAGGTCGGTGGCCGTGGCGGCGGGCGAGGCCGTTGTCACGACTTGCGGATCGTCGCTGGGAGGAGTGGAGGGGGTTTCGTTGGACTTGGACATGGGCGCGAAAACGGTCAACGAAACACAACGCCCGCACCCCGTAAAGGCAGGATTTTACCCCGCCCCAGTGGACGGGGGACTGACCCGATGCAATCTGGCGCCGGTGGAGTGACGGCTTTGTCCGAGGCCACTGACGGTATGCCGAAAGCCTGAAGCGGCGGTTTCGGCCGGCCGGTCGCTCGACTCGACATCCGTTCTAAAGAGGACGTACGTTTTTGACGTAATCCTGGATGGGCGTGACTCCGACCTCAGTGCCCACCAAGGCCTCGATGCCTTTCACCGCCGCGAAGGCGCCCATCACGGTGGTCATGAGGCACACGTTGTGCGCGTAGGCGGCAGCCCGGATGGTGTTTTCATCTTTGCGCGGAATCATGCCCCCGGGAGTATTAATGACCAACTGGATATCGTTGTTCTTCAACATGTCCACGGCGGTGGGGCGCCCTTCGTTGATTTTGGCCAGCCGAGTGGCCTGGACCCCATTTTCTGCCAAAATCTTTGCGGTCCCTCCGGTGGAGAAGACCTTGAAGCCCAAACGCACCAAACGTCGGGCGAGATCGACGGCGCGGGGTTTGTCCTCATCTTTGACGGAGAGGAACACGTTGCCGCCCGTCGGCAAGCCGGGCTTGGCCGCCGCCTGAGCCTTGGCAAAGGCCACCCCCAAATCCTGGTCCAGCCCCATCACCTCGCCCGTGGAACGCATCTCCGGGCTCAACGTGATGGTCGCGCCCGGGAACCGGACGAACGGGAACACGGATTCCTTCACGCACCAGTGGTTGGGCACGATTTCCCGGGTGAAGCCCAACTCCTCGAGGGTGGCACCGGCCATCACCCGGGCCGCCAGTTTCGCCAGTGGGGTGCCCATGGCCTTGGCCACGAAGGGAATGGTCCGCGAGGCCCGGGGGTTCACTTCAATGAGGAACAGCTCATTTTCCTTGATGGCGAACTGCACGTTCATCAGGCCGATCACGTTGAGTTCCCGCGCCAAGGCGTGGGTGGCGTCGCGCACCTGCTGCAGCATGGGGGCCGAGAGGGTGTGTGGCGGCATGACCATGCCGGCATCCCCCGAGTGCACCCCGGCAAATTCGATGTGCTCGAGCATGCCACCAATGACTGCCGTAGTGCCATCACTGATACAGTCAACATCGAGCTCGATGGCGTCTTCCAGAAACTTGTCGATCAGCACCGGCTTGTCGGGCATGACGTCAAAGGCTTGGCGCACTACCCCCTTGAATTCAGCTTCACTGTAAACGATGAACATCCCCCGACCGCCGAGGACAAACGAGGGGCGCAGCAGCACGGGAAACCCGATTTCATGAGCGGCGGCGAGCGCGTCGTGTTCATTCATCGCGGTCCGGTTGGCCGGCTGTTGCAGCCCGAGTTTGTGCAGAATCGCGGCAAAGAGTTTCCGGTCTTCGGCGGCGTCGATCGACTCCGGCGAGGTTCCGATGATGTTCACTCCCCGCTGCTTCAAATCGGTCGCGAGGTTCAACGGCGTTTGGCCGCCGAACTGAACGATGACGCCGTCGCACTTCTCCTGTTCATAGATTTCGAGAACGTCCTCAAGGGTGAGCGGCTCGAAATAAAGTCGGTCGGACGTGTCGTAATCCGTCGAAACCGTTTCCGGATTGGAGTTGACCATCACGGTTTCGTAGCCGGCTTCGCGCAGAGCGAAGCTGGCGTGAACACAGCAGTAATCGAATTCGATCCCCTGCCCGATCCGATTCGGCCCGCCCCCCAGAATCATGATCTTTTGCTTGGTCGAGGGCATCACTTCGTTCTCATCGCCGTAGCTCGAGTAGTAGTAGGGCGTGAAGGCCTCAAACTCGGCCGCACAGGTATCGACCAACCGGTAGGTGGTCAGAATGCCCCGGGCCTTGCGGGCGGCGCGAACCGTATCAAAATCACTGCCCAGCAGGTGGGCCAGCTGCACATCACTGAACCCGAACCGCTTGGCTCGGCGAAACGCCCCGGTGTCAATCGTGTCGAGCGAGAGCTGCTTGAGGTCCTGTTCCATCGTAAAGATCTCGTGGAGTTGGTGTAGAAACCAGGGGTCGATCTTCGTCAGTTCAAAAATTTCATCGAGGGTCATGCCCGCGAGGAACCCATACCGCAGGTAGTGGACCCGGGCCGCATTGGGAGTGGCCAGCTTGGCCACAATCTCCGCCCGATCCGGCGGGGTATCCGCCCCCCACTTGCCCCCGCCGCCGAATCCGCGGGCACCGACTTCGAGGGATCGCAGCGCCTTTTGCATGGATTCCTTGAACGTGCGGCCAATGGCCATGGCCTCGCCCACCGACTTCATGGCGGAGGTCAGGGAATCATCAGAACCTTCGAATTTCTCGAAGGTGAACCGCGGAATCTTGGTGACCACGTAATCGATGGTGGGTTCAAACGATGCGGGGGTCAGCCGGGTGATGTCGTTGCGCAGTTCGTCCAGCGTGTAACCGACCGCGAGCTTGGCCGCGATCTTGGCGATGGGAAAGCCCGTCGCCTTGGAGGCCAGGGCGGACGAACGGGAAACCCGCGGGTTCATCTCGATGACCACCTGCCGGCCGGTTTGGGGATCGAGCGAGAACTGGATGTTGGAACCGCCGGTTTCCACCCCGATTTCGCGAATCACCGCAAACGAGGCATCGCGCATCGCTTGAAACTCCTTGTCGGAGAGGGTCATGGCGGGAGCAACCGTGATGGAGTCGCCCGTGTGAACCCCCATGGGATCAAAATTCTCGATCGAACAGATCACCACGCACTGATCTTTGCGGTCCCGCATGACCTCCATCTCGTATTCCTTCCAGCCCAACAGGCACTCTTCGATGAGCACCTCGTGCACGGGGGAGAGGTCGAGCCCGTTGGCGACGATGGCTTCAAATTCCTCCTGGTTGTAGGCGATGCCACCGCCCGATCCTCCCAGTGTGAATGAAGGACGGATGATCAGGGGGAGCGATCCAATGAATTCCGCCGCCTCCCGGGCTTCCGCCAGCGACTTTACAGTGCGGGAGCGCGCCACGTCCAAGCCAATCTTGAGCATGGCCTGCTTGAAGAGTTCCCGGTCCTCGCCCTTGTCGATCGCCTCGGGTTTGGCGCCGATCATCTCCACCTGATATTTTTCCAGAATGCCCTGCTGGTGAAGTTCCATCGACAGGTTCAAGGCGGTTTGACCTCCGAGGGTGGGCAGCAGCGCATCCGGTCTTTCCCGGGCGATGATCTTCTCGAGAAACTCCACCGTTAGCGGCTCAATGTAGGTGACATCGGCGAACTCCGGATCGGTCATGATGGTGGCCGGATTGGAGTTTACCAAGATGACCCGGTAACCCTCTTCCTTGAGCGCTTTGCAGGCTTGGGTGCCCGAATAATCGAATTCACAGGCTTGGCCGATTACAATGGGACCGGCACCGATGATGAGGATGGAGGAGAGATCGTCGCGCTTGGGCATGGCGTAGGCTCGGCAGACGCTTGGAAGGCGCTTCCCCGTGCGCAAGCCGGAACTCCCCCGCCAGCCGCCTTATCCGGAAAACTCATCCAGTTCGGCTTCGCCGATCCCCAAAACCCGGGCGGCGGCGGCCCGGTCGCCTTGGCGATCTGCGCCA
>JAGYIG010000028.1 GCA_018402455.1 Opitutaceae bacterium | reverse complement strand
CGCGGAGTTGCCGGCTTTCATGGTGCCGGCGCACTTCGTCGGGTTGGAATCCCTGCCGCTGAATGCCAACGGCAAGGTCGATCGAGCCGCCCTGCCTTTGCCCGCCGCGGACGATCGCACTCCCGCGCGGGTGCCCCCGGCCTCGACGACCGAAACCACCATCCTCAAGTTGTGGCAGGATGTGCTGGAGATGCCGCACCTCGGGGTCACTGATAATTTTTTTGCCGTGGGGGGGCACAGCCTCAAGGTCACCAAACTGGCGGGCCGGCTGCGCGAGACGTTTGCCGTGCCGCTGCCCCTCACGGCGCTGTTCACGGCCACGACGGTGCGAGAACAGGCCGCTCTGGTCGTCGATGCCGCCCGTTTCGGCTACGCGGGGATTGATGAAACCATGATCCTGCTCAACCCGTCCGAGGTCTCGGAACGCCCCTGTTTTTTCCTGCTACCTCCCGGCACCGGTGACGCCCTCGGCTACCTCCAGCTGGCGCAACTGCTCCCCGACATTGCCGTCCACGGGTTGAATTTTCTACCCGCCAACGACCGGCTCCAGACCTACGCGAGGCTCATCGACACCGCCAGCCCCACCGGCCCCATCGTGCTGGGCGGTTATTCCGCGGGCGGCAATCTCGCCTACCACCTCGCGGCCATGCTAGAGCAACAGGGCCGGGTGGTCGGGGCCGTGGTGATGCTGGACTCCGCTCAAGTGGTCCGACCAATCGCGTTTCCGCCGGAGGAGTGCGCCAATGTGACCCGGGCATTTTTGGACCACGCCAGCATCAAACCCTATGTTTCCACGCCGTTGTTGCGGGAAAAAGCGGCGCGCGTCATCGCCGCCTACTACCAACACATGAGCCATACGCTTGATGCCCATCAAATTACGGCAGATATTCATGGCTTGGTCTGCGCCGACTCACGCGACTACCACGATACCGCAGGGGCCCTGATCACCCGAACCCACGGTTGGCGGGACGTGACGCGGGGGCGCTACCACATTCATCCCGCCAACGGCTCGCATAACGAACTATTGTATCCGCCAAATTTGGACGTCAACGCTCAGACGCTGCGTGACATTTTGGCGGGAATCTCTTGGTAATCCCCTGCTGCCACTGTCGGCGGACTTCGTAATTTTAATTTCATGAATATTTTTCAACGCCGCGAATCAGAAATCCGCTCCTATTGTCGTTCCTTCCCCACGGTCTTTGAGCGCGCCGAAGGGGCCCGGCTGTTTGATCGGGAGGGTCGACCCTACATCGATTTTTTCGCCGGAGCCGGGGCCCTGAACTACGGCCACAATCCGCCCGAGATGACGGCGGCGTTGATCGCCTACCTGCAGGCGGACGGGGTGTTGCATAGCTTGGACATGGCCACGGTGGCGAAACAAAAGTTCCTCGAGAGTTTTGAGTCCATCGTGTTGGAGCCCCGGGCCATGGACTACAAAGTCCAATTCACGGCCCCGACCGGCGCCAATGCCGTTGAGGCGGCGCTGAAACTGGCCCGCCGCGTGACGGGTCGACGCAACGTCATCGCCTTCACCAATGGCTACCACGGGCTGAGCGCCGGGGCGATGGCGATCACCGCGAACCGTCACTACCGCCACGAATCCTGGATCCAACGACTCGATGCGGCCTTCATGCCGTTCGACGGTTACCTTGGGAAGGAAGTCGATACGCTCGCCTACCTGACCAAGGCTCTGCAGGATCGCTCCAGCGGCGTGGACCTGCCTGCGGCGATCGTGCTCGAAACCGTGCAGGCGGAGGGCGGCGTTAACATCGCCCGGGACATCTGGTTGCGGGGCGTGGCGGCACTCTGCCAACAGCACGACATCTTGCTGATCGTCGACGACATTCAAGTCGGTTGTGGCCGGACCGGGACCTTTTTCAGCTTCGAACGGGCGGGAATCCAGCCGGACATGGTCGCCCTTTCAAAATCCATCAGCGGAGCAGGGCTCCCCATGTCGGTGTTGTTGATTCGACCCGAGCATGATCAATGGAAACCGGGAGAACACACCGGCACGTTCCGCGGGAACAACCTCGCATTTGTGGCGGCGGAGCAGGCACTGCAGCACTGGCGGCACGATGACTTCGCCGCCGCCGTTAACCAAAAAGGGGTGCGGCTGCGGCAACACCTTACGGAATTGGTGGCGGAAAACACCGGTCTGGTCACCGGCTACCGGGGAATCGGCATGATTCACGGCCTTCAGTTTCAGGAGGCCGCCCGGTGCAAACAGGTGGCGCAGGAGGCTTTTGGCAAGGGACTGATCATCGAAACCTGTGGCTCGGAAGGCGACGTCCTGAAACTTCTGCCGCCATTGACCATCGATGACGACACCCTCGACGCCGGGATGTCCATCCTCCGCACCTGCCTCAAAACCACCGCCGAGCGGAGCCGCCCGCGAGTGCAAAACGAGTCGGTCGTGCCCCGCTGAGCGCGGGCACGATCATCGCGAATCAAGGGCGGCCACCACCGCATTGGTATTGCCCAGAACCTGCTCCAACTCCGCCAACGCGACATCGAATTCCCGCGAAGCGGAGCCAGCCCAGACCAAGTCAATCGTAGTCGCCAGTTCGCCCCGGAGGTCGTGGGCCAGGTAACGTTTCCCGCCGGGGATCACTTGCCGCGTCGCGTCCGGTGACCCGGCTGACCAGTGCCAGACTTCCCACTCGCTCGCATCTTTGGCCCACGTCACCACCTGCGCTTGTTTCAGCTGATACAGGGAGCCCAATTCCAACAGGGCCGCGTCGGCGGGAACCGCCTGTCGTAAGAGCAGGGATTCGAACTCGGTGGTGACCGCCAAGGCTTGCGCCGCCCGCTCGACTCCGTCGGGTCCGGCGAGGGAGCCCAGCCAAAGCCATCCCCGTTGCTCATCGCCACCGAGACCGTGCCAACGCGAGCCCTCGACTTTGTCAAAGAGCCGACTCACCACCCGCTTCCCCGCCACCACCTGGTCAATATCCGGCATGGCCGCAGCCTGAAACTCTTCGACCAACACCTCACTGGTGCGAAAAATCTCATTCTCGATGAGGGACCGTTGAAACTTCCGGCGGTTCTCATTGGTCAGGCTGTCGACCACCGCGAACGTCTCACTGAGATCCTGCAGCTCCATCACCCGCATCCCCGGCGGCGGCTGATAGTCGCCGCCGCCCACCTTTTCCGCCGAGCGGATGAGGCGTTGAATATCGCCCCGCACCAACCGGGCAAACAGCAGCGCGATCAAGACACCGAGCAGGGTAATGACCACCATGACTTCGAGCACGCCCGCCCGCTGGTTGTTGCGTTCATCCCGCCAGCCAATCGCTTCCAACCAACCCGGTGCGTCGAGCTCACATTCGATCCAGCCGAGACGACTTGCGTCCTCCCCCCAAACCACCGCACCACCGTGAACGACCGCATCTTCCTCCGCCAAACTCAACCGAAGTCGACTGATCGAAAACGCGTTGTCCGCGTTGGCTTCCTCCGCGCGCAACCACGGAGTCGGGGCGATCGTCGCCTCCGTCGGCGAACGCGAAACGGACCACTGATGAATCAAGTTTCCCTCGGCATCCCAAACTCGAATTTCCCGGAGAAAATCCCAACGGGCCAGCTTGGTTTCGGCCTCGCGCAGGCGTTGCTCTGCGGCAGTCTCCATGCCACTGAATCCCCATAGGTATTCCCGCGAGGCTCACGGCCTGCCCCGGGCCTGTTCTTCGGCGCCTAGGCGCCAATCGTGCGACTTGAGCAGCATCTTCGCGGCGACCCCGGCCAAGCCGATCATCAGGAACAGGGGCACCACCCCCCACAGCGCCTGGGTTCGTAATTTCATAAAAATTCCCGCTCCTCGGCGGGAAGATCCGCGCCCGACAGGAGCGAAAGCAACAGGGCCGGACACTCATTGATCAGCGTGAAAAAATGCCCTCGCGAGAGGGTCAGGCACCTGACCCCATTGGTTCCCGCCCGAATCTCGCCCGGCCCTTCCACTCCGACCAACAGCGACTCGATGCCCAACACCCCGGGCAGCTCTCGATCTTGCAGCCACCACGATCCCTCCAACCTGATCAACAGGCGATGAAAGGGTTCGCCCGGTCCCAATACCAATGTCCCGGGCGCGAACCGACGTTCGACCGCGACGGTGGCGGCAATCTCCAGCTCTCGGTCCGTGAGGCTGTCAAACGGCGCGTGTCGCTGAAGCGCGAACATGATTTCCACGGGACTCATGACGTGGGGGTCTCCGATAATTCGTAGTGGGACACCACCAGCACCGGTCCGCTGGCCGACCAGCCCATGGTGAACCGTTCTTCATGACGGGAAACCGGCAAAGGATCCTCGGGATGTTTCGTCCAGACCACCGCGGTCCGGCGCGCCAGGTCCAACGCCAATACGGCCCGCACCCGATCAGGCCACCGCGAGGGCGAATCCGTCGATGTGCGGAGTGAGCCGAAGCGGGTGCGCACCTGCCCGGCCACGCCCCCCGACCGCACCAAGGATTCCGGCGTCGCCTCGCCCTCCCTGCTTTCCTCCCACCAAATCAACCGCCGCTCGCCGCCCAGCGCAATGGCACCGCCGACCCCGGCTTGGTAGTGCGAAACGGCGACCGACGATTCCTCCTCGAATACCCGATGGGGGGACAAAGAATCGATAAACACGCGTTGCACCTCGGCGCGGTCCCGCCGCCGGAGCAGCAGGTTTACTTCGTCGGTCAGGTTCTTGACCGACCGCTCCATCACCGCACTCGCTTGATTGAAGACCTCGGTAAGCGCGTTCACCTCGCGCGATCCGGTCGCCGTCAGCGCACGAAAATCGCCCGCAGCCACATCCAGGGCGCCCGACTTGAGGCTCTCGATGGGACGCTGCAACCAGCGCGATACGACCAAAGACCAACCTGAGGCGATGACCAGCGTGAGCCCTCCGATCACAAAAACCGCCAAGAGGGCCCGCCTTAAACTATGCTCAATCACGCTCGCATTAAAATCCGTTCCCGTCATCCCAATGACTTTGCCCTGCTCGTCGAAGATCGGTGCGAACGCCGATTTCAACCACCCCCACTGTTCCCATTTTTGCAGATCGGTGTAGTGCAGCGAGCCCTCCGCTTTGAGTCGCGTGACCCCCGCCACCTCGGTCGCCGGCAGCACATCGGTTGAGAGCAACAGGGAATGGGTGCCGCTCTCGGGGGTGTCCGCCACATACCGAATGCGGTCGGGCGGCTCAACGACTTGTGTGTAAAGGTAACTCAGCCCCAAGCGGGCGTGGATGCGGATCAGCGGGTCCAGCAGCCGCCGATACTCCGCCGAGTCCTCCCGACCATAGGCGGAAACAAACGAATCGGGCACGGTCGTGCCGCTCGCCAAATCGAGCAGCCGCAATTTTTCCTGAGCAGCGACCCAACGGCGCCGCTTCCCGTCGTAGCCCAATTCCTGCGGCAAGTTGACCTCGCCAACCCACGGGACTTCGCGGAAACCGCCGGTGGCAACCCCCTGCCTGACCCACCCGTCGGCTGCCGCCCTGATCCATATGAGGTCGCCACCTCCCGGTTCCGTGCCGCCGAGCCGCAGGTCGCCTTCCCCGGCGGGGATCGGCAACCGGTCGGGAACGGCAGCCGAAGCCGGGCTCCAGCGCCAAACCGCATCGGTTTTGAGCCAGATTCCCGCCTCCCCCGCGTCCGCGATTTCCTGAACCCCCGCGGGGGATTCGGGCCAAACCTGACCCCGGCCGGTGGCGGGATCTATCCGCACCAGCGCGCCGCGGTCTTGCGTCAGACCGATCAAGCTGCCGCTGGTCGCATCGAAGGCCAGATCGCGTATCGCCGGGTCCAGTATCACCCCCCGTTCCGGAATCCGACCGTCCTCCGGGGAGAGCTCCACCAACTTCGTCACCCCGGCGAAATCGGCCAGCGCATAGAAAACGTCCGGCCTGCTCGCATAGGCCAACGCCCGCACATTTCGCTGCTCAGCCAACCAGGCATGTTCTTCCGGGTCAATGAACGCCGCGGCGACCACGCTGGGCGCCGTCAGTTGCCGATCAAACCCATCCAAAATGATCCGGCGCAGATCAACGTAGAGCCCCCACCCGATCCAAATGGCGATACCGGCGAGCGCGGGCAGCAAGCCCAACTGCAGCCACGTGCGGACTTTGAACTGAAGGGTCGGACGTTTCACGGTTGGGCCAGTTTCCAAACCAGCAGATCGATGGCCAGTCGGGGTTGAGCTTGGAGACAGGCCCGCAACGCATTGGCGGGCATCCAAAGAATCCGGGCGCGTTCCGTGACCACCACCGAACGCCTTTGATCCCACCGTCCCTCCCCGAGGGACTCTCGGCCAAAGTTCGCCGGGGAGGGTAAGGAAACCGTCTCGCGGGTGTCCGCCGCCTCGAATCGTCCCTCCAGCGCCACCCCAAAGCGGTCCATTTTTAAACCCATATCGACCACCACCTCCCCCACCTCGTGCCAGCGCTCCTCCAACTGCTCAGCCACGGCCTCCAGCGAGCGTACGCCCCAGTTGCGAAAGAAAACGTGCTGCACCAATTCGCAAACCTGCTCCACCACGGTGGATTCATGCGCCAGACGGGGATCCGAGCGACGCATCAGGGACAGCGCGGTCATCCGCACCATCGGCTGAGCCTGAGCCACCAAGGAATTTAAACAAATTTCCTGAACCCGATCCGGGGCGGCCTCGACTTTCGCCTGCAACGCCGCCGAGACCTCCATCGCGAATGCGGAGGTCAAGGACTGGTCGATGATGGTGTTGACCGGAATGTCCTGATCGACCCCCAGCTTCAGTCCCATCGCCATTATTTCCGGTTCCGGGCGCTCGTCGAGAATCGGCAGCAACCGGTCAAACAACTGGCGACCGCAGGCCTGCTCGATGCTCTCCAAGGCATAGCCCCGCTCCCGACCGTTTTCCGCGCGCAGGGCCGCCAACACCGATTCGTAGCTGGACAATCGACCGATCACGCTCAGCAGCTCCAAAACCAGCTCCAGCATGAGGCGCGGCAGATCCTGGTAAACCAATCCCAGCGCCCGCGTGCCGGGTCCCCGGGCCGCATTGCGGCTCAGGACGTGGCGGTAGGCCACCACGACATAGGCCCGCCTCACTATGTCCTCGATCAATTCGGGCACCATCTGCTCAAGCTGCGAGAACGCCACGCGGGCCAGGGCCTTCGCCGCAATGGATCGAGAGGCCAGCGGATACTGCGTCCCCCGCAAGACCTTGACCGCCGCGGGGACGCCCCGGGGGCCAAAACTCGTCAACAGGTGCTCCAGACTCCGGCGTTCCTGCGGCACAGTGTCACTCGTAAGCCGCAGTAGGGGCTCTATGATGGCGGAATCCCCGATGCTTTTGACCGCTTCAATCACCAAAATTCGCTCCTCCAAGCGCTTGTTTCCGGCCATCAGACGGAGTAGGTCCCGCTGCACTCCTGACGTGTCCGGACCCATCAGCGGTTGCAAGGCGTGCAGCGCCCGCAGCCGTAAAACGGGATCCGCGCTACGCAAATTCGGCAGCAGTCGCGGGATAAACCGAATCTCCCCGATCATGCTCAATGCGTGCCAGCCCGACTCGGCTGCCGCCGCCCCGCCCTCCAGTAAATCGTCGATAACCCGCAGCGCGGTTTGGCACATCCGCGACCCACCCACTCTCCCACAACACCACCGCCCCAGCGCTCGGTCAGGGGTCCGCCGACCGCACGCGAGCCCGGCCGACTTCGATCGGCACCAAACGTTGCCGCCCAAAATACTCCAACACCAGCGGGTCACAGCCCGCCCCGTTGACCTCGGCCCAGGTCAAACAGCGGTCGATCACCTTGGGGTTGTCCGAGAGCAGGATGCGGTCGAGCAACTCCACCGCGTCATCGTGCAGCGCCGGCGACATGTGCGGGAAAAAATCCAGCAGCCGACCCACCGTATCAACCGGATCCAGGTGCCAGAGCCGCTCCATCGCGGCCAGTCGTTCCCGCTCCGCCGCTTGAACATCATCCGCCCGCCCCCGCAGGAACGCCAGATCGGTGGGGCGCACCAGCGACTGCAGGCGCTCCGTCCGACTGAAATCCAACCAACTGCGACGCACGTTGAGGATCATGGATTTCACAAACTCCACCCGGAGCACCAGCACCAGAATCAAACAGACCAAGGAAACCCCAAACCCGACCCCCGACAGTCCCGTATCGGAAAACAGATGCTGCGCGCCTATCAGGAAAATACCCGCGCACGCCGTCGCCACGGGATCACATATCCCCTCCACAAACGTCCGCGTCGCCTCCTTGCCCCGCTCCGGCAGCACGTTGAACAAAAGATTCTGATTATTATACTCAATCGAGGTCATGACCCCCTGGAAGGCCACGAAGCCAAACAGCGCCGCGGCAAACCCGCCATTGAGTATCATAAAACCAAATACGAGCAAAAACACCACCGGTTGGATAATGGCGACGTTGCGCACCCCGATCCAACGCACCATCACCCGAAACAGAAACAGGGTGACCACCAAATTGAAGAGGTTCACCCCGGCGTAAAGCTGACCAAACAACCCCGCCAGCGCCTGCTCATCAGGATAGTGTTCTTCAAAAATGGTGTAGTAGCGAAACTCACACAGGGTCGCCGCCACCGATACCATGAAGATGACCAGCGTCAGGATCGTCACATAACGCGATCCCAACACGTGGCGCAGGGTGTCTTTGAGGCTTACGTTCCCATCGGCCGGTTCGCCCCCGTCGTCGCCCACCACGCGCGGCACGTTGCGCACGATCCACCACACGATCGGCAGCGCCATCAATACCGAGGTGGCCCACACCCCAAACAGCCAGGCCACGCCCATGATTCCACTCAAGGTGGATACTAAAAATCCCCCCACAATCGCGCCGACCGCCGACCCTCCCGCGATGAGTCCAAACAGACGTTTGGCTTCACTGAGATCGAAAAATCCATCGATGAAATTCCATAGCAGCGAATACAGGGCGATGTACCACAAGGACCCGTAAAACATCGCGATGTAGTAAATCGAGTCCGAAGGGGCTTCGGCCCGCAGCAGGTAAGCGAAGCCGAACCCTCCCACCACCAACACCCCAATGGTCGCCACAAACAGTCGGTCGATTCCCCAGCGGTTCAGAATTCGGGTGTAGGCACTAATATAAGCAACCATCAGCAACGGCATGCAGGCGTAAATAACCGGCAGCTGATCGGACCCGATATTCGAGATGAAGAGGGAGTCCGCCGCACTAACCCCAATCGCCAGCCCCCCCTGCAAAACCGCTCCGAGGAGCATGAAGGGAACCACTCGCCAAGGATCGCCAGCTTTAAAGCGGTAGCTCTTACTCATGCTCAGAATTTCATAAATACCCTAGGAGGGTCGGATTGCCCCCCCCAAAAAACGTCGTTTTCGACGGCCCAAACATCGGGCTGCCCTCTCCGACAAAGCGAGCTTAAGTTTAGGGCCAAATCGCCCTCCCCGGTCTGCCTCGTCTCCACTTCTCCGCGACGACGCCTCCGGCACTTTTTTAAATTGCCCCACCCCTCCCGACAGGCATCTGTGAGTGGCATGCGCTTCCGACCCCTTCTGCTGGTTTATCTCATCGGCGTCATTGCCACCGCGTCCGCAGCCACCATCCGGCTTAAGAACGGTTCCGTGCTGAAAGGTGAAATCCTCCAGGACGATGGCAATCAGGTCACGATCCAAGCCGATCTCATCGGCCAGATTACCGTGGCTCGGGCTGATATTGACAGTACCACCCGCGAAACGGATACGTCCCAACCGGAACCGGCCAAACCCGCCGCCAGCGCCGCGGTCGAACGGGTGACCGCCCCCGACCCCGTCAAGGTCGCCCGGGATGAGACCGCCAAAGATCCCGCCAAGCCCTACGTCAAAAGGTCACTGTCTTTTAATGGCAACTACAGCACCGCCAATTTCCGCCAGGGCCCTCTGGGGGCCGGCATCCCGGCGGGACTTCCGGACACCGGCGCCGCCCTCGGTCTGCAGGGCGTGACCTACAACTACGGCGTCTCGGGCCTCTACATCCGCGCCACCAAAAATTCGGTCCTGGAAATGCGGGGCAACTTCAACCAAGCCGAGTATGAACCGGCGGGCCGGGTGGTGGACTCCTACGGCGCGGAGGCCAATTACCTGAATATTCTCAAAAACCCCCGTCGCTACACCTTCGGCAGTGTCAGCTACGCTGTCGATGAGATCGCCTTGATCGATCATGAGTTCGAAACGCTCTTTGGCTTGGGGTTCAAGTTGGTCGATCATCCCGGCAAGCTCACGCTCGATTTTGGGCCCGGCATCGGGCTTTCGGAATCCGAGAAGGGCACCATCTACGACGGCGACTGGATCGTCTCCGGGGGATTCTTCGAGCGCTTTGAATACCACTTTAACGAGCGCGTTTCCGTGGAACAACGCCTGAAGTTCCGGATGGGCTTCGAGGAGACCGAAGTGTGGAAGGCAGATGCGGAGGTAAAACTGCGCGCCGCCCTCTCCAAGTCCATCGCCTTCACCATCACCGGAAACTATATCTACGATAATACGTTGGGCCCCATTCCCGCCCCCATCCTGTCGGGCTTGGGTCCGTTGGGCCCGATCTACGGCAGCTTCGCCCCGGCTAAAAAAGGCCGCCTCATCATCCAATCAGGCATCGAGTGGGATTTTTAGACCGTCTCGCGTGGCGTCACGGCGAGTCCCCGGCTGATGGCGGGAACGCGGCGGTCAGCTCGACTGGCGACGGGGTCAGTTGCGGGTCCTTTCAGCCGATGGAATCGGATCCATTTAAAAAAGACCCGCAAGAGCGCTTGACTTGACCTCCGCCGATTCTACGGTCTCGCCTCCTTTCCCTTTATGGGGTGGTAGCTCAGTTGGTTAGAGCGTCTGCCTGTCACGCAGAAGGCCGCGGGTTCGAGTGGAGTCCCGTCCATCCCGCCATTTGCAATCCTCCGCCCCAAGCGGAGGATTTTTTGGCGGCCCCTCCCGGACTCGAGCCGCGGCCCGGCTCGCTGCGCAGCCCCACGGGTGTCATACCACGAGCGCAACGCTCGTGAACTGAGTCCGTCCATCCCGCCATTTTTTAATCGCCGCCCCAAGCGAGGATTTTTGGCGGCACCCCTCCGGACTCAATTGCGGCCTGCTGCGCCGAAACCCACCCGGGGTGTCATACCACGGCGCAACGCTCGTAGACGAGTGTCCCGCCATTTTAATCCTCGGGTGGTGTGCAAAAGTTCCGGCAAAGAACGGATTGTGAGGTAAGTGGTTGGTAGCGACACCACCACCATGAAAAAAAGACCACAATCCCGTCCGACCAAGGACATGACCGAAAAGTCATCGCGCGAGTAAGTGCGGCGCTTTTACAGGAAGACGACGCCATTCGGGCAGCTGTTGGAGAAAGCACCGTGCGCAGCGGTGCTCGAGAAGCCAGATGGACAGCCCTGGGGGCCAGCCGGGCGAGCCGCCGCCGGTCGCCGAGGCTGGCGGCCACTCGGCGTCGATTGATCACCGCGTGGGCGCTGGAACTGCGGATCCCCCAAGACCGTGATGGACTGTTTAGCACCGAGGTGTTTTCGCGTTTTCCGGCGTAGTGAAGCTTTGCTCTTGGCGCTCGCCCAGATGTATGTGCACGGCGATCTCGACGCGCAAGGTGCGTGCGACCGAGAGCTGTGCGGGCATGGGTTCTCGGCAGTGCGGTCTCCGAGTGTATTGGCTGAAGGCCCTCGATGAAGAGCTGCACCGCTTTATGAACCGCCAGCTCGAAGAAGAATATCCCTACCTGATCCCTGGACGCACGCTATGGCGCGTGCGCAGCGGGGGTGATCCCGCAGTCGAGGCGGTGTGGTTGGCGGTCGACTGGGAGGGTCGCCGGCAATCACCTGGGTGTGGGGCCGGCGCGAAAGCACCGGTAGCAGGCACTTCCTTTTGGGACTAAAAGCCGGGGGCTGCACGAGTGTATCTGGCGGTGACCGATGACCATGCGGAGCTTGGCTAAGGCCATCGCCGAAGTGCTGCCCGCGGCCTATTGGCAACGCTGCTACGTGCACTTCCTACCCAACACTGGACTACTTGCCACGCACGGCTGATCGCACCGTGCTCCAGAGACTTCGCTGAAACTCTACGACCGCCATGATAATGAACGGGCGCGCCATGATCTGACCAAATGGCTGTTTGCTAGGCGGCCAACATCGTAAACTGTGCGACTGGTGGAGGCCAATATCGGGAACCTTCACCTTTTATCGGCTCCGCACCCACACAAAGCACTCAAATCGACCAACCTGCTCGAACGCCTCAACCAGAAGTTAAAGCGTCGCACCCACGTCGTGCGCATCTTCACCGACGGGCCTGTTGCGCACCACGTTTGGTGCGAAGCCCCTCACCATCCCGAAACCCACGAGGACTGGATCGACTCGAACCGCTACCTGAATATGGAACCGCTGCGCGAATCGATCCGTCACCCCAATCCCGCCGCCTAAAACCAACACCGGGAGGCGAGAATAACCCCTTCCCCTGCACCCATCCTAAAATCGCTTTTATCCAATTAACCCATCAAACCGCTCACCACTGCATCTCTTTTTTGCAGAACTTGACGCACACAACTATCCCTCCGCCCCAAGCGAGGGATTTTTGAACACCCCCTCCCAGACTCGAGCCGCGGCCAAGCTCGCTGCGCGAGCCCCCGCGGGTGACTCGTACCACGAGCGCAACGCTCGTAGACGAGTCCCACGTCCATCCCGCCATTTTTAATCCTCCGCCCTAAGCGGGGGATTTTTTCTGGGGGGAGGACTGCCCCATCCGTCCCGCCTCAGGGACAAACCTCCGCCAGTAACCACTGCCAATGCTCGGCTTCATCGGGCAGGCCGTGGTCGCGCAATCCCTGCCCAATATCCGCCAGGGTCGGCTCTTGCACCAGGTGACGCGGGTCCCCCGGCAGGTCCGGTCGCACCCGACACGCCAAGGCCCAGCACGCCCAAGCCCGCCATGCCCGGACCGCCTTGCGCGGTTCATTCATCCGATCGGCATAGTGTTGAAAATGCACCCGGGGGTTTCCGCAAAACAGCTCCCGCGGCACCTCACGCATGATCCACGCCATCGCCGCGTAAGGCATCGGCCAGGAACCCACCACGGGATCCCGCGCCGTGACATCGGCACCCATCGCCCGATCCAAGCAAAGCAACGCGCGCGCCGGTAAACCCCTTCGCCAAAGGTCATGCGCGTATTCCAGACACGTGCCATAGAAGTCGGCTCCGCGATTCCCCCCATGGCGTTGATAAACCCGCCAATCCATTCCGCGGCGGGGCGTCGGTAGATGGGGGCAAAGCGGCAATTGCATCGGCCTGACGTGAAGCACCTCCGCGCAGCCGTCAATCCCTCCTCCACAAAGAAGGCTTGGCGGCCCGCGTGACATGCGGGAAAACCACTCCATGTCACACCACCCCGAGAGCAAGGAAGCCGCCTTCGAAGTCCGCGGTGTTCAACGCCTCGGACTCTGGTTGATGGGCGGCGTGATCGTGTTGTGGGCGCGCTCCATGCGGATGCGTATTGCCGAGGCCGATCGCGAAGCCCTGTCCCGCTGCGATAGGCCCGTCGCTATGTTCATCTGGCACAACCGTCTTTTTATCGGGGCTGAATTGGTCCGGCGGGTGCGGGGCGGCAAACCCTTTCACGGGATCATCAGTGCCAGCAAGGACGGGGCCTGGCTGGTTGGCTTCTTCGAGATGTTGGGCATTAAAGCCATCCGCGGCTCTTCCAGCTGGGGGGGACGCGAGGCCGTCAACGCCATGATCCGGACTGCCCAAGAGGGAAAGGATCTGGGGATCACCCCTGATGGGCCGCGGGGCCCGATTTATGAATTCAAACCGGGGGGCCTCATTATCGCCCGACGGGCGAAAGTGCCCTTGGTGCTCTTGGGCATTGAGTTCACTTGGGTCAAACAGCTCCGTAGTTGGGACCGCTTCATCATTCCTCTGCCGTTCACCACTATGACCGTCCGCTGTCGCCGAATACGGCCCGAGGACCTTCCCTCGGATCGCGGAGAGGCGCTGGCCGAGCTGACCGCCATCATGACGGAGATAAACGGCTCCCGCCATTGATTCGGCCCAAAAAAAACGCCCCGGGGGGCCGGAGCGTGCAGGGAGGAAACGGAAGGATCAGCCGTCCCGGTGAGTTCTCTATCAGGTCAGAAAGACGGCGCCAGTTCCACCGTGCTGCCCGGATCGACCACGTAGTCTTCCCCGACGTTCCAGCTGATGTCGTTGACCAGGAACTTAAAGATCACCTGCGACTTCGCCCCGGAGACCGTCGAGGTCCAGGTATCGGAACCCTCGCTGTTCATCGGCACGCCGGCATCCCAGGACAAACCTGGACCCTCCCCGCGAAGGAAAAGGGTGTTGCCGAACCCGATATCGATCTTGGCCTTGATCACCGTTTTCTGGCTGGAGACCACTCGTTTCGTCGTCGGCTTGGTGGCCGCGGCGACTTGTTTGACCACGGCCTTTTTTATCGCCGCGGTCCTTTTCACGACGGCCTTTTTCGCGGTGGCCGCGGTCTTTTCGACGGCCTTGACCGCCCGCTGGGCCGGTGCCTTTTGCTTGGCGGGAGCAGCTGGTGCTTTCGCAGACGCCGCTTTTTTGACGGTCGCCGATTTGGGGGCGACCGACTTCTGAGCCCGTGGGGCGGCGGGCGTTTTGGACTTTGTGCTCTTGCTCATAGGTAGATGGTTGGTGGTTGAATTTGCGACTCAGCGCCTGCTTTGCAGCATCAATCGCAAGGGTCGCAACAGCAAAACAAGGGCCAATGTAAAATTGGCCGAGTTTTTTCCTGATCGTGACCCGCCGGGATTTCTCCGCCCAAAAATTGAGGTTTACTCGCCCGGTAATAATGCGCAAAACCTCCGATCCACGCTGGAAATGGGGCTGTAGCTCAGTTGATAGAGCGCTTCGTTCGCAATGAAGAGGTCAGGGGTTTGATTCCCCTCAGCTCCACCAGTGGGTGTTTCGAGGACTGTCCGCCTTGGCCTTGGCAACGGCGGACCTGGTTCGCGGCGGATTTTTCTCCCCTTTATCCTTCCCGCAGGGCCCCCGGGGTGCAGTCCAATTTTTTTCGACAGACCACGCTGAGATGTCGGGCGTCCTGAAACCCACAGGCGTAGGCAACCTCGGCAATGGTCATCCGAGGATCCTCCTGCAGTAAGACGCGCGCGCGGTCCAATTGTTGGCGCTGCACTTCCGCATAAACGGAGGTCTGCAGCGCCGCGCGAAATCGAATCTCCAGAGACCGACGGGACACGCCCACCTCTCGCGCGACCTCCTCCACATAGATCGGATTGGCCAGATGCTCGGTGATGTAATCGAGGGCTTCCACGACCACCGTGTCGTTGACCGCCAGCTTGTCCGTCGATCCCCGGGCCACAATCTTGAGCGGCGGCACCTTGGTCGTGCCGGGAGCCTCCCCCGGCCCGTTCAATCGTGCCAACAGGGTCTTGGCCGCCAGTCCGCCAATGCGGCGGCGATTCAGCTCAATGCTCGAGAGCGCGACCGCCGCAAAGCCGAGTTGGATGTCGTCATTGTCCACCCCCAAAATCGCCACGCCTTCAGGGATATCCAGTTGCGCCTCTCCACAGGCCTCCGCCACCGCCCGCGCCACCGCATCGTTGAAACCAAAAACGGCAATGGGCTTGGGCTGCTTTCGCAACCAAGCCACAATCCGACGTACCGCCTTGATCGAAGGCGCATCTCCTTCGGGCAAATCAGGTAGCACGAGCTCGGCCGGCGTCACCCCAATGGTCGTCAGCTCCGCGACATATCCTCGCTGTCGCAGGCGCGAAGAGCGGTGTTGTTGCACCCCGCAGAACCCGAAATTCCGGAACCCGCGGCGATGGAAAAACGCCGCCGCCATCTGACCCACCCGACGGTCATCATTGAACACATTGTCGACTCGGCCGGCATGGTAGCGACCCGACACATTCACCACCGGGACCGCCAGGCTCAACAGGATCTCCTCCTCCGCCCGGTTGACGATGCGAGTGATCAATCCGTCCAATTTTAATTTCCGTAATCCACTCAGTTCCAACCGCGCCGGTCGCGCCACCTTGATCACCTGAATATCGGAAGCGGCCCGAAAGCCTTCGGCCAACCCCTGCAGCACCCCGTGCCAATGCTCCGTCTCAATCGACAGCATGATACCGATCCGTTTGCGCTTCCGTTCGACCACAAATCAAAACACCCGTAGGTGCGGAAAATGTAAATGCTTATGCGTCTTATCGCCTGCGGCGCTTTCCGGCGACCTGTTACCTTCTTTACTCCAATTTTTCCATGAATCCCTCCTTCCTCGATTCCCTATTCTCTCTCGCTGGAAAAGTCGCCGTCGTGATCGGTGGCACCGGTGAATTATGCGGCACCATGGCCCTCGGCCTGGCGCAGGCCGGCGCCGAGGTCGTGCTGGTCGGACGCAACGAAACCAAAGCCGCCTCCCGGATCGCCGA
Source organism: Opitutaceae bacterium (assembly GCA_018402455.1). Classification (GTDB taxonomy): domain Bacteria; phylum Verrucomicrobiota; class Verrucomicrobiia; order Opitutales; family Opitutaceae; genus Actomonas. The sequence goes on along the minus strand of JAGYIG010000028.1, from coordinate 28,811 downwards.
AATTGAAGCCGCCGGTGGCAAGGCTTGGTTTCACGCCGCTGATGCGACGAGCAAAGCCGACCTCGTCGCCCTGCGCGATGCCGTCATCGCCCGCGCCGGCCGGGTGGACATCCTCGTAAACGGCGCAGGCGTGAACTCACCCACCCCGGTACTGGAAATCTCCGAAGACGAATTCGACCGCATCATGAATGCCAATTTCAAAGGCGTCTTGTTTGCCTGTCAGGTATTCGGCGAAACCATGGTGGCATCCGGCCAAGGCGGCTCGATCATCAACCTCGGTTCGGCCTCCGCCCGACTCCCGCTTTCCCGGGTCTTCACCTACTCCGCATCCAAGGCGGCCGTGCACAACCTGTCCAAAAACCTCGCCCGGGAGTGGGCCACTCAAGGCGTGCGGGTGAACATTCTTGTGCCGGGCTTCTTCCCCGCCGAACAAAACCGCAAAGTCCTGACCCCCGACCGCGTCGAACAGATCATGGGCCACACCCCGATGAAGCGTTTCGGCAAATCCACCGAACTGATCGGAGCCACGCTGTTCCTCGCCAGCTCCGGGGCGAGCAGCTTCGTCACCGGCACCGAAATCGAAGTCGACGGCGGATTTGGAGCCATGACCATCTGACCCTCCTCCCTCCCCCGCCCCCTCGCCACTTGTCATCTCTAGATGACAAGTGGTTTTAACTGATTGATTTTAATACAATTATGATGCGTTCCTTCATCCACGAGGATTTCCTGCTGCACTCGAATGAGGCCCAGCGCCTGTTTCATGAGTTTGCCCGGGCGGAGCCGATCTACGACTACCACAATCACCTCTCGCCCGATCTGATTGCCCGCAACCATACGTTCGGCGACCTGACGGAGATTTGGTTGGAGGGCGACCACTACAAGTGGCGGGCGATGCGCGCCAACGGCATCGACGAGCGGCTGCTCACGGGCAACGCTTCGCCCCGGGAAAAATTCCAAGTCTGGGCCGAGACGGTTCCGCATACCCTGAGAAATCCCCTCTACCATTGGACGGCGCTGGAGCTCCAGCGCTACTTCGGGATCTCCCGGCCGCTGGGGCCGGACTCCGCCGATGAAATTTGGGAGGCGGCCAACGCCCGGCTGCCGGAGCTCTCCACGCAGGATATCCTCCGGCAGCAGAACGTGGCGGTCGCCTGCACGACGGATGACCCGGCAGATTCGCTTGATACGCACATCGCCATCCGGGCGACGAATTTGCGCACCCGGGTTTACCCTACTTTCCGGCCCGACAAAGCCTACGCGCTCCACGACCCGGCTGCCTACCGGGCTTACTGTGAAAAGCTTTCCGCGACAGCGGGCATGGCGGTCACCAGTTTCGACGAACTGCTCACCGCCTTGGAAAAACGGCATGCCGATTTCCATGCCGTCGGCGGGCGGATCTCCGACCACGGTCTTGAAACCGCGCTGGCAAACCCCTGTTCGCTTGCCGCGGCCCGGGGGATTTTTGCCAAAGTGCTCGACGGCCAACCGGTCTCGGCGGAGGAACAGGCGGGATTTGGCGCACTCCTGATGCTCGAGTTCGGCCGTTGGGACGCGAAGCGGGGCTGGACCAAGCAGCTGCACCTCGGGGCGGTGCGTAACAACAACGAGCGCATGTTTCGGCAGCTCGGACCCGATACCGGCTTCGACAGCATCGGCGATTTCCGTCAAGGTCCGGCGTTGACCCAATACCTGTCATCTCTCGCGGCGACCAACGAGTTGCCGAAGGTGGTGGTCTACAACCTCAACCCGTCGGACAACTACATGCTCGCGACTTTGATGGGGAATTTCCAAGACGGCACCCTGCCCGGCAAACTGCAGTTTGGCACGGGCTGGTGGTTTCTCGATCAGAAGGAGGCCATGGAATGGCAAATGAATGCCCTCTCCAATCTGGGTTTGATCAGTCGCTTTGTGGGCATGCTGACTGATTCCCGCAGCTTTATGTCATTCCCGCGGCACGAGTATTTTAGGCGCATCCTGTGCAATCTGTTGGGCGCGGAGATGGCGCGTGGCGAACTGCCCAATGACATGGAACTGATTGGTGACCTCGTCCGCCGCATCTGTTTCGCCAATGCCCGCGACTATTTTGGTCTGGAGCTGGACCCGACCTACGCCGGCTAGCTCACTCGCCGAACCCAATCGCCGCGGCGAATCGTTCCCGGCTGTAGCACCCGGGTATTGATTCCCCGGAGGTTCAAGGCTCGTCCGACCGGAGAATTGACGAACTGCATGGCATCACGGCCGAATCGACTGACGAATTTTTCGCAGCCGGTATGCGGCTCGTTGGTGACCTCCATCACCGCTTCCTCGCCGATGACGATCCGCGCGCCAGGCGGCAGGTGAGCAACGCTCAGATCGAAATCCACGTAGAGCTGGTCACCGGCGAGGGCCCAGCGGTCGCGGGACTGTGCCATGAGTTGGGCGGCCCGGGAGTTCATCACCGTAACTTGGCAATCGGGGTGGGCGGCCCCTCGCACCCAATTGTCTCCCACCAAACCCTCCTCGCGGGACAATTCGGCCACCAGCAGCTCTTCGCGGTCATTTTCCGCCGGACGGCGAATGATCAGCTGCAAGGTCCCGAAGTCACGCGGCGCCGCGCGAAGCTCCGGCAAGGCAGCTTCGAGTTGGGTCGTGCGTAAATGGGCGGAGGCATTCATGGGCCTTTATGAGATCATCTACCTAACGGCCGTTGCCTCCCCCGCCGCAACGTTCGAGCCGGGGGGCAATTGAAAGGGTTGGTCCCACTGCCAGGAATTGTGCCCACCTTCCATCATGACCAAGCGCGCCCGCGGGTGAGCCTCCGCCAAGGCCTGCGCCCGCTCCGCCGGGATGATTTCGTCGTCTTTTGCGGCGTAGATCTCAATCTCGCCATGAAATCCCTCCAGCGATCGCACATTATCCCAGTTGTCGCGCATCAGCCTCTTAACCGGGAGCCACCAGAACTGCTCCGCCGCAACGCGATAAAGCTGATCAAAGGGCACTAGCAGCACGATCTTGTCGGGCGGGTTGGGCAGGCCGGCCAGCCAACAGGCGGGTCCGCTGCCAATGGACTCACCCATGACGCCAATTGGCAGGTCCGGGTAAGAATCGCGCCCGCAGGTGCTGCCAGGTGAGGGCCGCGGCCGCGTTGATCGTCTGCTCGGTCGTCCGGCCCGGTCGCTCGCCGTAACCCGGGTATTCCAGCACGAAGACCGCCGTATCATCCACGACCTGTTCCACCAAGTAGTCGCGGTGTGCCGCCTGGCCGCCATTGCCGTGCAGGATCAACCACACGCCGGTGGGATCGGAAACTTCGCGTTTATGGCCCCAATATTCCCCCGCTTGAATCCAACGTTCCATGCCCGTTGCCACGACGCGGTGCGTGGGATGGTAGAGCAACGACCGCTGGGCGAGGAACACCACTCCGCCCAGCACGAGATACAGCCCCATTACGGCACCGAGTATACGCAGGAGGGAAGGCAGCAACGCGCTCATCACGGCATCGAGACCTGACTCAGATACGCGGAGAGAGCAACGTCAGTTCCGCGTGAACCGGTGGACCGAAGCCCGGTCAATCTCCCTTTCCGCGGGAGGCGGCCAACTGAGTATTCTCCCCCCACCCGCCTCCGTAGATTCCGAGGCTCGACACGGGGAGCCTAGATCAGAAACCTTGCAGCTTCAGCAGGGTTCAGCCCCCACCAACTAACTCTCCGCCCCCCACTTCTTATGCAAACACAAGCTCGCCGACAAAGGGGGTTCACTCTGGTTGAAATCATGATCGTGGTCGTCATCATCGGACTCTTGGCCTCGATTGCGATTCCCGCCTTTCAGAAGGTCCGCCAAAACTCCCGTCACGCGGCTTTGGCCAATGACCTGCGCACCTTTGCCCAAGCGTTTGAGACCTACTCCCACGAAAACGGCTCCTGGCCGGCCGACGTGGGTATCGGGGTCGTGCCTGCTGAAATGACCAACGCGAACAGCTCACTCGATGTAACCGCCTTTGCGGCTCCCACCCCTATCGGTGGGCGTTACGACTGGGACCACAACGTATTTGGCAATGTCGCCGCGGTTTCCGTCACCGATGCCACCATCACCGCGGCCCAATTACTGGACTTCGACACCAAGTTTGATGATGGCAATCTGGCCACCGGAGATTTCCGCGGCAACACCGGGCGCTATTCTTACATCCTCCAAGCTCAATAGTGCGGCCGGAGGCGGGTCCTCTTCGGCCCTCGACTCAGCGTTTGGGAAGGTGCGGTCGGTCAACTGAAATCCCAGGTCGTTGCAGGGTTTCGACAACGGACGGCAAAGGGGCGATCTCCTCTGCTCCGTTGGTTTGCCAAGCGCAACCTAGCGATCGGCGGCTTGCACGATTTTCATCGCTTGGGCGGCTTGCCCGGAGATTGCCGCCCAATCGCCGGCATCGATTTGAGCACCGGTGGCCAGCCAAGAGCCCCCCACGGCAGCGACCGCCGACACGGCGAGGTAATCAGCCAGTTGCGCCGCCTTGATGCCGCCGGTGGGCATGATCTTCACGCCGAGGTGCGCGTAGGGTGCCACCATGGCTTTGAGATGAGTCACCCCTCCGGCACTCTCAGCCGGGAAGAATTTCAGCATGCGGCAGCCCATGCCCAGCGCGGATTCGATGTCGGTGGGCGTCATCACTCCGGGAGCGAAGGGGAGGCCCACTTCCTGCGCGGCCGCCAAAATGGTGCGGTTGGTGCCGGGAGCCACGGCAAAGGCGGCGCCGGCGGCTTTGACGTCCCGGACTTGATCGGACGACAACACCGTGCCCGCGCCCACCAGCATCTCGGGCACTTCGTTGGCGATGGCCTTGATCGCGTCGAGTCCCGCGGCGGTGCGCAGCGTGAGCTCGATGACCTTCACGCCACCCTCGAGCAGGGCGCGAGCAAGGGGGACCGCGCGAGCGGCGTCGTTGATGACCACCACCGGCACCACGCCGGCGGCACTAAGACGATTACGAGTTTCTTCAGCGAACATAAGGGGAATTATTTTTTAACCACGAATGGACCCGAATGGCTTCACTACCGAAGCGCCGTTCACTCCAAACGAAGGTTCTTTTTTCGAGTCTTAAAGCGAAGTGATAACGGAATTATTCGGGTCGATTCGTGGTGAGCTCACTTCAGCGCACGACGCGGGCGCCGCCGCCGGCGATTTGTTTTTCGACTTCCTTACGGGTCGCCATGGAAGTGTCACCCGGAGTGGTCGAAGCCAAGGCGCCGTGAGCGGCCCCATACTCAACCGCCTTTTGGGCATCATTGAACTCCATGAAACCGAACTGCACGCCCGAAGCAAAACTGTCGCCGCCGCCGACGCGGTCCATGATCTCGAGTTCGGGATACGGGCGACTCTCGAAAAACGCGCCGTCATGCCAGAGGATGGCGCTCCAGTCATTCTTGGTCGCCGTGATCACGCGGCGCAGGGTGGTGGCTGCCGCCTTAAAATTGGGGAAGGCCTTCACCGCCGTTTCAATCATGCGCTTGAACGCGTCCGTTTCGATCTCGCTGATGTTCTCGTCGACCCCTTCGACCTCAAACCCGAGGGAGGCGGTGAAGTCTTCCTCGTTCCCGATCATCACATCGACATACTGGGCGATCTCGCGGTTGACCTCCTGACAACGCGCTTGCCCGCCAATGCTCTTCCACAGCGAGGGTCGGTAATTGAGATCATAGGAAACGATGGTGCCGTGTTTCTGCGCCGCCTGCACGGCCTCGATGACCACCTCCGGCGTGGTTTCACCGAGGGCGGCATAGATTCCGCCGGTGTGAAACCAACGCGCGCCCAGATCGCCAAAAATGTAGTCCCAGTCGACGTCGCCCGGTTTGAGTTGCGAAGCGGCGGTGTTGCCGCGATCGGGCACGCCCACGGCCCCACGGATGCCAAACCCCCGCTCGGTGAAGTTCAGCCCGTTGCGCACCCGCCGACCGATACCGTCGTCTTCGCGCCATTGGATGAAATTCGTGGCCACGCCTCCCTGCATGATGAAGTCCTCGACCAAATGGCCCACCTCGTTGTCGACGAAGGCGGTGACCACGGCGGTCTGATAACCGAAGCATTTCCGCAGACCGCGCGAAGTGTTGTATTCGCCGCCGCCTTCCCAGGCGCGAAAGGAGCGCGTGGTGCGGATCCGGCCTTCGCCGGGATCGAGACGGAGCATGACCTCGCCGAGGGAGACTTGGTCAAATTGGCAATCTTCGGTGGGACGGATATTCAAAGACATGGTGGAGGGAGAAACTTTCGGTTGATAGTGGTGGGGAGAGAATGGGGTGAGCCTAGATCGCCTTCAGTTTATCGATCGACCAGAGCGGTTGGCCGACTTCGGTCGCGAGTTCGTTGAAGCCGTCGATTTCGGCCTTGCTGAAGAGCAACCCGCCGTGTTCGGCGCTGCGGGCCGCGGCCTGGGCTTCGATTTGGCCGGGGAGCATGCAGCCCTCGTTGCCGTGACCGAGGAGGTCATCGAGCACCGCCTTGACGTTCTGTTTCTGGTCGCGGCCGGCCGCGAAGTTGCCGCCCGACATCGCGTCAGGGTGCCAGACTTGGAAGAAGAAACAGCAGGTTCCTTTTTCGCCCTCGCCGACTTGATCCCAGCGATTGCGAATGGTGGGCAGGGAACCGCCGATGAAGGCACCGACAAGTTCGTTGATGAGCGAAAGGCCGTAGCCCTTGTGCGCCCCAAAGGGCAGCAAGGCTTTGGCCTCTTTCGGGTCGGTCGTCGGCTCGCCGTTGGCGTCCACGGCGGAATTCGGCGGGAGCGACTGACCTTCCCGAATGAACTGCTGCACCCGCCCCATCGAAACCACCGAGGTGGCCCAATCGATCACGATGGGCCAGCCCAGAGCCTCCGTGGTGGGCAGGCCCCAGGAATGGGGATTCGTGCCGAGGGTGGGAAACTTGCCCCCGAACGGCACCACTTCCGCCAAGGCCGCCGTGCAGTTGGTGTAGGCGACGTAACCGCGCTTGGCCGCCTCCATGACGTAACCACCGCCCCACAGATAGTGGAAGGCATTGTCCACCGAGACCATGCCGACGCCATACGTGTCGGCGAGGCGAATGGCCTCTTCGAGCGCCGCGTAAGCGGTCGCCTGGCCCAACTGGCGATTCGCATTCCAGATCTTGGCGGCCGGAAACCGGGTCGGCTTCTCCTCAACCTCGACATTGGGCACACAGCCCTTGGAGCCGGAGCCGAAGAGGTGATCCAAGTGCAGGGCCTTGATGCCGTTATGGGTGCGAATGCCGTGCCGGGCGGCGTCGGCGCAAAGCCGGGCTCCCGCCGCAGCTTCGGCGGCGTTGAATCCACGATGTTGATACGCGGCGGAGACCAGCGCGTTGTGATCGGATTCGGCGACAACGTAGAACGTTTCGGACATGGTGAGCGGGGTTAGGCGAGTTTGCCGTTGGTGAAGGGGACGTCGCCGTTGACCTGGGCCAGCGGGGCATCCCCGGCGGCCACGTTGATGAGATTCTGGACGGCCTTGGTCGCTTGACGCTGAACACTCTCGGCCGTGCGCGAGCCCACGTGCGGGGTGATCACCACATTCGGGAGCTTGAGCAAAGGATGATCAGGCGGGGGTGGCTCCTCCTCGAGCACATCCGCACCGTAGCCGGCGACTTTACCTGAATTGAGGGCCGCCACGATATCCGCGGTGTGCACGATTTCGCCGCGCGCGCAGTTGATGATCTGCACCCCGTCCTTCATCTGAGCGATGGTTTCGGCCCGCACGAGATCCCGGGTCTCCGGGGTCAGGTTGGTGTGAAGGGAAAGGTAATCGGATTGCGCAAAGATCTCCGCCATCGATTCCGCCCGACTGACCTCATGGGCCTCGGCAAAATCCTTGTCCCAATAGAGGTCGTAACCGACCACCTGCATGCCAAAGGCCCGGGCGCGAATCGCGACCTCCTTGCCGATGCGACCGAGTCCCACAATGCCGATGGTTTTGCCCCAGAGTTCGTGACCCGTCTTGCGCTGCCACTGGCCCGCCCGCACCGCATCGGCGTGAAACAGCAGGTGTTTCTGCAGGCAGAGCATCAGCAGGAAAACATGTTCGGCCACCGTGGTGTGGTTCACCCCGGGGGTGAACAGCAGCGGGATGCCCCGGCGGGTGCAGGCATCCACGTCGATTTTGTCCACCCCGATGCCGTATTTGGAGATGACCTTCAAGCGCGGCTGAGCCTTGGCCAGCACCGCATCGGTGATTAAATCGTCCCCGCAAATGTAGGCATCGATCTCTCCCACCGCCGCCAGCGTGTCGGCCTCGTTCAGCGGGCCGCGCGCCGTGACAATTTCCCAGCCGGTTTTAGCCAAAAGATCGTGATGCGTTCCAGGGGTATCCTGAAACGAGGTGGTGGTAACGAGAACGCGAGGCATGGAGGGAAGGACGTTGGGTCAGCGGTTCAGGGGGACGGCTACCGTAAGGTAAATTGCCATCCTTGGGGATGCTATTAAACGCAGGTCAATTGTCATTTTACGAATAAGCCCATCGCCACATCGCCGGGGGAAAATGTCGAGAATCGATCGATCGTCCGTGCGTACTCCCGCATCGAGCGACCGGTTGGTATAAGACATCGCACTCACGCGGCTTCGAGAATCCGGCGAGGCCACCGCGGGCCAACCACCGCCCGCCCCGCCGTCGGGTGGATATGACTACATGAGGTTGAGCCAGCGAGGCAGCGCGGTGGAAAGGGCCGGCCAGTAGGTGATGAGGAGCAGGCCGATGAGCATGGCGAAGAAGAAGGGGATCATCGGTGGCACCACCCGGGCGATGGTCGTCCGACCCACACTACAGCTCACGAACAAACACGCGCCCACCGGCGGGGTGCACAGGCCAATGCAAAGGTTGGCGATCAGCACGATGCCGAATTGCACCGGATCCATGCCGAGTTCGATGACGACCGGCAGAAAAATCGGGGTGAAAATGAGCACGGCCGGCGTCATGTCCATGAAGGTCCCGACGACCAGCAGCAGCACATTGATCAGCAGCAGGATGACGATGGGGTTGCTGGACAAACCGATCATGGCCGCGCTGACCAGCTGGGGCACCCGCTCAGAAGCCAACACCCAGCTCATGGCCTGACTGGTGCCCACCAGCAGCATCACGACGGCCGTGGTCTTGGCCGCCCGCAGCAGAATGTCGGGCAGGCGCGACAACGGAATCTCCCGGTAGACCACCACGCCCAGCACAAACGCGTAGGCCACGGCGATGGCCGAGGCCTCCGTGGCGGAGAACACGCCACCGAGAATACCGCCCATGACGATGATGACGAGAAGCAGGCTGGGCAACGCGCCCATCAACGCCGGGCCAAAGGCCGGCATCTCCACCTGACCGGCCGAGGTCTGGAGGGCGCCCGTGCGTAGTGTGAGCATCAGGCTCACCACCATGATCAGCAGGCCCATCACCACGCCCGGTAAGATGCCCGCCAAAAACAGGGCGGCGACGGACACATTGCCCGCGACCACCGCATAAACGATCATGATATTGCTCGGCGGGATGAGTAGTCCGGTGGTGGCCGAGGTCGCGGTGAGCGCAACCGCAAAGCTGCGTTTGTAACCTTTGGCCTCCATCTCCGGAATCAGCGAACCGCCAATGGAAGACACGGCCGCCGCGGCCGAGCCGGAGACCGCGCCAAACATCATGCAGGTGAGGGTGTTCACGTAGGCGAGACCGCCGGGCAGGCGGCCGACCAACACGTAGGCAAAGTTGGTGAGGCGGCGGGCCATGCCGCCCTCCCCCATCAGCCCGCCGGCAAAGACAAAAAACGGAATCGCCAACAGCGGAAAGCTGGCGATGCCCGACGACACCCGCTGGGCGATGACGTAGCCATTGGAGTCGCCGCCGATGCTCACCAGCGTGCCGGCCGCGGCCAAACCGATGCAGACCGCCACGGGCGTGTTGAGCACCAACAGCCCGACAAAGAGCACCAGGAGAATCAGCACCTCGACACTCATAGAATTTCCTTTCCGACCGCGTCGGCCGACGCGGTGGTGCGACCCGAAATCAGATGCTCGATCGAAAACGCGATGATGAAGAGACCACTGAGAGGCACCACGATATTGAGGTAGCCCACCTTCCATCCCATCGCCGGGGTCACCTGGCCCGAGCGCAGGGTTTCGAACACCAGCATACCGCCTCCGTAGACCAGCACAAACCCGGCAAAAAGGATGATGGCGATCTCGGCAATGACCGCGGCAAACCGCCGGGCGGCGGGATCCAGTTTGCCCACAAAATAGTCCACCCCGAGGTGACCGCGCTCGCGAAACATGAGGGCCGCCCCCAACAGCGAAACCCAGACCAGCGCATAGATGGCGAACTCCTCGGTCCAACGGCTCTGGGTGCCCAACACATAGCGCGAGACGACGCCCCAGAGGACATCAAGGGTGAGTAAGGAGAACAGCCCCACCGTAAGCCATTGCAGCCCGTTGACCAGGGCGGCCCACAGCCGGTTGCCGGGCGGGGGTTCGTTGCCAAAGCGGTAGCTCATGCGGCGCCCTCCTCATTGGAGCCTGTCGGCCGGAGATCACTCCAGTCGGCATTTTGACAGAGGCCGGCGGCCGGCCTCCGGGTGAGCGCATCGACCTTCGGTCGCGGGCGGTGCCCCCGCATGCCGTGGCCGCTTCGAGTCATTCCGCTCATCATTTTACCTCCCGGATGCGAGCGGCCACGTGACCGATGGCGGTGTCCTTGAATTGTTCATACAAAGGCGCGGTGGCCGCGACAAAGGGAGCCTTGTCCGGACGGTAGATGGTCACCCCGGCGGCCTCCACTTCCGTCAGGGCCTCGGCGGTTTTTTCGGCCCAGAGGATACGCTGGAACGCCACCGACTCCGCCGCGGCCTGTTCAACCCATGCCTGTTGTTGCGGACTGAGCGAGTCCCAGATCGTTTGGCTGAAAATCACGATATCGGGAATGCGGGTGTGTTCATCCAGCGAGTAGTGTTTGGCCACCTCGTAATGCCGGCTGGAAAGAAAACTGGGGGGATTGTTTTCCGCCCCGTCCACCATGCGCTGCTGCAGGGCGGTATAAAGTTCGCCCCACGGAATCGGGGTCGGCGCGCCCTGCAGGGTGGAGATGAGGTCCATCGCCATCCGGCTTTGCAGGGTGCGGATTTTTTCACCCCGCACATCATCCGGCGTCAGGATGGGACCATCGATGGTGTAAAAGCTGCGGCTGCCCGAGTCGTAGTAACACAATCCATGGATGCCCACGGAGGCCCCTGCGGCGAGCAGCTCCTGGCCAATGGGGCCATTGAGCACGTTCCAATAGTGGTCGTTGTCGCGGAAAAGATAGGGCAGACCGAAAACGGCCATCTCCGGCACAAACCCCTCCATGGCGGCGGCGGAGGTTTTGACCATGGCGAGGGCCCCGCGCTGCAGTTGTTCCACCGTTTCCGGTTCGGAGCCGAGTTGGCCATTCGGAAAAATCTGGATCTCCATCGCGCCGTCGGAAATCTCCGCGAGGCGCCGGGCCATGAATTCCATGCCCGCGTGGACGGGGTGGGACTGGTCGAGTGCGTGGCCCAGTTTGAGCACGGTGCGGGCGCCGCCGGAAATCTGTTGGCGCTGGATGAAGACAAAACAGGTCGCGGTCAGCAAAGCCCCGACAACCAAACCGAGGGAGAGAAAGGACGTTTCCTTGCGAAGCATGGGGGAGGAACGGGTCAGGGGTTGGAGTCACGCAGTTCGCGCGGCCGGGGGCATTGAGATTATCCAGCGGAGGAAGGATTGCACGGTCAAGGTTGCGCGGAAACCGGCGGGGCCACGCGGTTGCGGCCGGTGACGCCGCGGGTGGAGAGGATCTCTCCTCTATCCAAGCCGATCCGGCTGGGGTGCGGAGGGCCTCGTTCGAAGTCACCCCGTGAAAGGTAAGGTTGGGGGGACGGATATCATCGATCAAATTTCCGGTTAAGCCCGGCCTGAAGATCACTCGCGAGCTCGCCGGGCTGACGATGGGGCCGAGTTCGACGTTGCGCACGCCCGGTTGGTGGTTATCGCGCGCTCGTTCCGCGCAGAGCAGGTCATCGTACCGCGCCGGACGGGAGGTGAACCCATCGGAAGGCTCCGTCACCAAAAAACGGTCGCCGGAGGCTGACCACGAAGTGAGGTTCAGGGCCATGGCCCCTTCGAACCAAAAGTCAGGATGCAGTTTCATCGCATTCGGGGTTCCTCAGCGGGCCAGCCAACCCCCGTCGACCGGCAGGACCGCGCCATGCACGTAGGCCGCGGCCGGTGAAGCCAAAAACACGGCGGCGCCGACCAAATCCGACGGATCCCCCCAACGGCCCGCCGGAATGCGTTCGAGGATGGCTTGGTTGCGTCCGGCATCCGCCCGCAGCGCGGCGGTATTGTCCGTCGCAATGTAGCCGGGGGCGATGGCATTGACGTTGATTCCCTGCGAAGCGAGTTCGTTGGCCATGGCCCGGGTGAGGCCGAGCAGCGCGCTCTTCGCGGCGGTGTAGGAGGCCACCCGAATGCCGCCTTGGAACGAAAGCATCGAGGCGATGTGGATGATGCGACTGGTCCCACCCGCGGCAAGACTGCCTCGAACAAAGGCCTGACTGAGTTCAAACACTGAATCCAAATTGACCGCCAGCACCTCGCGCCAGTCCTCCCGCGTCATGTCCACAAAATCGGCCCGTCGGATGATCCCCGCGTTATTGATCAGCACGCTGGGTCGGCCCAACTCTGCCGCTACCTGCGCCAGAATCGCCTCGCTGTTTCCCGACTCACCGAGATCGGCCGTAACCTGAGAGGACCGCCGACCCGCCGAGGCGATTTCCGCCGCCACTGGGGCGGTGTCGCCGCGGGCAATCAGGGCAACATCGGCGCCGGCTTGAGCCAACCCGACCGCCAGGGCCGCGCCGATCCCGCGGGAAGCGCCGGTGACCACGGCCACTTCGCCGTCCAGTCGGAATGAAGGAGAGATTATGTTCATGGGGCAGGCTGGGCGTAGGGTTTATTGCAGAGCGGCCAGAGGGGTCGGATCCATGTCCGCGAAATCCTGATTCTCGCCTCCCATGCCCCAAACAAATCCATAGGCGGCCGAGCCGGCCCCGGCGTGGATCGACCACGGAGGCGACAATACGGCCTCACCCGAGCGCACCACGAGGTGACGGGTGGCGTCCGGTCGGCCCATAAGGTGCATGATGACGCCGTCCCCCTCCGGACCGTCGTAGCAATACACTTCGGACCGGCGTGGATGAGTATGCGGCGGCAGGGTGTTCCATACGCTGCCGGGTTTGATCACGGTGTAGCCCATGACCAACTGACAACTTTCCACCAATCCAGGGGCGATGTATTTGTAAAGGGAGCGGGCATTGGCGGTCTCCGCCGCACCCAGCTCCACTCCCGCCAAATCGGCAAAAACAATGTGCCGGGTGGGATGGGTGCAGTGGGCGGGATAACTCAGCAGATAAAACCGGGCGGGGTCCGCCGCGTCGGCGGAGTGAAAGACCGGATCCGCTTCGCCCCGGCCCAAATAGAGTCCGTCGTGCGGATCGAGCTGATAGGTAGCGTTGCCCACCTTAACCGCACCGGCACCACCCAGATTGATGATACCCAGTTCCCGCCTATCACAGAAGCCGGCACAGCCGAGGGCGGCCGGGGCCTCCAAGGGCAGCGGATCGGCCGTCGGCACGATCCCACCAAGGACGGTTCGGTCCACGTCCCAACCGGCCAGCGCAATCTGTCCCGCCCCAAACAGGTCGGTGATGAGAAAGCGTTCGCGCAGTTGAGACGACGACAGAGCGATGGTGTCGTCGGGATGGACATCGTAATAATGCTTCATAAAAGGAACGGGATAACCTAACGAGAATTAAGCGCTCAAGGGCGGAGTGCGATTGCCGCCCGCCGGGGGGGGCAAAACCCGCGGTTGTCGCCCCTGCCGCGCGTCTAACTCAAGCGGCCCCTTTCCACCGGTCGCATGCGGTCATGCGGTTGCTCGCACAGGTTGGCCCCAAACTTCACTGAAAACGAGTGGTTGATACCCTCGAACCGGTGGGTGACATCGCGGGTGAAGCCCGAGAATTCGTCCCGGGAATCAAACTGCTGCAAGCGCGGGTGAGATCCGGTTTTACCCCCCATCGATTGGTGCAGGTTTTCCTGGGGACCATCCTGAAGGGTGTGGTTAACTTCCAAAATCACGGGCCGGAGACGCCAGAGATGCAGTGCTCAGGGTTGGAATTGGGGTAGGCCGTCGGGTTGGTGCCTTGGACGGACACCTGGGCGCGAGTCAGGTAGGGGCCTGCGAGCGCGCCGAGAACCCGTTTAGCAGGGATGAATACGGCAGCCTCATCGATCGGGGTTCTAGGTTGCATCGCAGGTGTAGGGTTCGGGCGGAGCTGAGGGGAGGCTTTGGCTGTCGAGCCCAAACAAAAACGGGACGCACCAGACATGTTCATATTTGAAACCTATCACCAAAAAAAGAATCTAACCCCAGGGCAGTCAAATATAAATTCAATTCCGAATTCGGTTTTCAATATTGGACAGTAAAGTGGGGTTGATTTGATCAGTCCCCGCGATGCAAAACGACCTCATCCCCCCGGTCCCGAAGCCCCTCCGCAAAGGCACCGATGACGCCGCTCCTGTCGCTCCGCCTCGGGCAGGGTGATCATGGCCCACCTGCACTGCCATCGTCTCGACGATATCGTCCCGCCCGCGAGGTCTCCCGCCGCATCGGCCACCGGTGGATCGATTGAACGTCTAACCCACCGGGCCCAGCAGCCGGGCGAAGACGATCTTGCCGCCCGCCGAGGGGAGCACGCTGGTGATCCGGGCCAAAACCCGGGTCCCGACCAGAGCCTTCGCTTTTTCCACCACCACCATCGAACCGTCTTCAAAATAGCCGACGCCTTGGTTGTCCTCCCGTCCGGTCTTCACCAGATCCACTTCGATCTCTTCATCAACCATCAGGTCCCGCTGCATCGATTTGGCCAAGCGGTTGAGATTCAGCCACGGCACGCCGTGAAACTCCGCCATTTTGGCCAGATTGTAATCCGTCGTGAGCAGCTTGGCCTTCATCGACTGCGCCAGAAACACGAGCTTCGCGTCCACCTCATGCGGCTTGGCATCACTTTCGTGCACGCGCAAATCAAGATAGGGGAGGCGGCGCAACTCACCGAGCACCTCCAACCCCCGGCGGCCCCGCGCTGATTTGACGGCGTCCTCCGCATCCGCCACGCGTTGCAGCTCCTCCAGCACGAAGCGGGGGATGACCAGCGCGCCCGACAGGAAGCCGGTTTCACAGATCCGCGCGATCCGACCATCAATCAGCGCATTGGTATCGACCACGACCAGCGGCACATCGACTTCATGGGGCACAAAGCGCACGTAGGGGATCACGAGGTTGAACTCATCCCGCCCCCGCAGCGCGATGACCGTGCACAGGTAGGTCACGATCAGGAACAGGGCCAACCTCACCAGGTAAATCACCTGCTCATCTCCCGCCCCAAACAGCGGCGACGTGCTCAACAGGTAAGCCACCAGTGAGCCCATCCCGATGCCAAAGGTCATGGCCGACAGTCCCCGCAGCGAAAAGCCTTTCAACATCAGGTCGACGAGCACGACCAGCACCCCAATCAGCAGGCCAATAAAGGCCGCCACCACCCGAAACTCGTCCCACTCCCGAATGGTGTAGGCCACCAACCACCCGGCCGTCGCGCTGAGCGCGATAAAGAGGACACGGATGGGAAATAAGGTTTTGTTCATGTCGATGGGGAGTGAGGCTTGCCCTCGGCCGGAAAGTTCCCCGATCAAAGAGGGATTTTCCGCCGAACGCTTGCCGGAAACAGCTCCGCAAGCTCACTAATCTCACCGATTTATGACAACTCAATACTGGCTCGTTAAACAGGAACCCGAAAAATACTCGTGGGCGGATTTCCAGCGTGATCGCACCACCGATTGGGACGGCGTGAGGAACTACCAAGCCCGCAACAATTTGCAGGCGATGAAGAAAGGTGACCAAGTCCTCTTTTACGCCAGCGTGACCCACAAGGAGGTGCAGGGCATCGCCACCGTACAACAGACCGCCTATCCGGACCCCACGATCGACGACGAACGCTGGGTGGCCGTGAAGCTCAAGGCCGGCGCCGCCCTACCCCGTCCGGTCTCCCTCGCCCAAATCAAGGCCGACCCCAAGCTCGCCCAGATCGCCCTGATCAAACAGAGCCGACTCTCCGTGATTCCGCTGACCAAGATCGAGTTTGATCGGATTGTGAAGCTCGGTGGGAGATGAGCAGCCCCACGGCGGCGGCGCGGGTCAGGGCTCATCAAATTCCACCACGACGCGAAATCCCACGTGACGGGACCGTTCCGTGCGGGCCAATTCCTGCACCGGTATCGTCCGCCGGGTGGAGACATCATCCCGAAAACTTCCGCCCCCGACCGGGGCCAAAAGCGGGTCGCTCGTGGACGCCGGCTGCAGCCATTCGGCGAGGTTTCCCAGCAGGTCGTAGAACCCGGCCTCGTTGGCCGGTCCCGTCGCCATCGCCTGGCTGACGGAAGCGTCCGTCGCTTCGATTTGCTGGCGTGTCGCGTCCCCCACCGCCACCCGGAATTCATCAACGGTCGGCAGGCGCACGGGCCGAGCCAAGATCCACGACAGGCGCTCACAACAGGCCTGCGCTTCGAGCCAGTTGACCGAATCCACCGGAAAGGCCCGACCGGGGTTGCGGCTGGGGTTGACCCGCATGACCTGCAAATAAAGGGCTTGGGGGAACTCGGTCTGGAGCAAGCGTCGCTCCCCGACTCCCGGCAAGGGCCGCAGCCCTTCATACAACACATCCTGAATCTCGCGCAGCTGGGCCGTCTGGGCCGCCAGGTAGGACAATTTGAGCCGGAGGGGCGCCTCCAGCGCTTCGCTCTTCGGCAGTTGCGCAAACACATTTTCGAGCTGATCCGCCGCAAGGGCAATTTTCTCCGCGGCGAGGCCCACTTCCCGGCGCCGCAGCAGCGAATCGATCACCCCCACTTCTGCCCGCACGTTCTCGAGCCGGGGTATACTGGACGCAGTTTGACGCTTCACCTCGAGCTCCTCCACCCGCGGGGAGGAAAGAAACCGGCTGCGACTGAATTCCCGATTG
Organism: Opitutaceae bacterium; assembly: GCA_018402455.1. Classification (GTDB taxonomy): domain Bacteria; phylum Verrucomicrobiota; class Verrucomicrobiia; order Opitutales; family Opitutaceae; genus Actomonas. The sequence continues at coordinate 11,744 of JAGYIG010000028.1, read as the reverse complement.
AGTCGCAATTGGGTCTGGCGCGCCTGCTCGTAAGCGGCCACCGCCGCCTCGAAGTCGCTCGCCGCCATGGCCGTGTCGCCCGCCGTTTCCTGCTCGTCGACCTCGATGGCCACCGCCGTCGCATCCAAGGTCTCGATTTCGCGCTCGATCTCGTCCAGCCGGCTCAGGATTCGCGAACCGGGATCGGGAGAATTCTGGTTGATTCGCAACTGTGTCGCCTGGCCGAGGTCAGCCAGCAGCGCCTCCGCCCACCGCTGATCGTCCAACGCCTCCCGCCGCCTGCACGCGGCCGCCACCTCGTCCGCCAACGGCTGCGTTTCCAGTTCCTGCAGGCGTTGCTCCATCCGCTGCTCCCGCACAAAATTCTTCCACCGCGGCGGCCCCTCCCCGGTTGGATCTGACGCTGCAACCGCACACGCTTCCTGCCAGGCCGCCACCGCACTCCGCGGGTCCCCGTCAGCGGCGCCTGCCCCTCCTCCGCCCGCTGCACCCACTGGTCGATCTGGCGATTCAACGCCACGGCGCGAAGCGTCTCGAGTTGGGTTTCGAGTCTGGCCAATCGCCTGACTCTCCGCCTGTCCTCCGCTCCCGAGGTCAACCAGCTCCCGTTGCTTCATCACCGCTTCCTCCAACACCGCAATCCGGCGTGCTGGTTCGGGAAGTGCAAGGCGCCCCACAGCTGTTCCACTTCCCGGGACAGAGCTTGGGCCGCAACCTCCTCCTTCGTCGCCGCTGGGGACGCCTGGCAGTGACGCGACCTCGCGCGGCCCCACGTGCATCAGCCCATACCAAAGCCCCCCCAACGCCGCCAGCCCCACGGCTCCCCAAAACCAAGGGGAGTAAAGCGCCCCATAATTGGTAGCGGCGACGTTTCCGACGGTAATAAGGCATGCGGACCCCGAACAAACTCCTCACCGGCAGAAATCAATGCGCCATCGCATCGAGACCACGAACGGCAGCCGATGCTCGACATCCCGCACGAGCTGAGATTTCACCAACAACGTGATCGATACGCTCGCCATCCTTGCTCCTGGCTGCTTGGTGCCTCCGTGGCTCCGGGCGGCGCGGGGGCGCGCGGGGTCGCCTCCGGATCGTCATCTGGGCCCGTCGCCCGGAGGTGTGCGCTCACCCTCGCCGAGCAGCTGTGGTGCGACGAGGTGACTGATTTCCTGCGTTTCGGCCGCGGCCGACGCCGACCTGGTGGTCGTCGCCCCGCCGGTCGCCCGGATCGCGGAACTCCTGCAACGCATCGCCAGCGCCTTGCCCGATCGGGCGGTGGTGACGGATGTGGGCAGCGTGAAAGCCGAAGTCTGCCGAAAAGCGCGCGAAGCCCTCGCCGCGTCGCCCGCCACATTCGTCGGTTCCCACCCCATGGCCGGCAGCGCCCTCACCGGTTGGGAAAATTCCGACCCCGAGTTGTTTGCCGGCCGCACCTGTTTTGTGACGCCGTCGGATGATGCCGCAGGCGCGAGCGTCGAAACCGTGGTCCGCTTCTGGCGCGATCTCGGCAGCGAGGTCGTCACCACCACGGCGGACCAACACGATGAAATCGTTGCTCACATCAGCCACTTGCCCCAAGTCATCGCCACCACGCTCGGCACCCTGCTGAGCACCCGTCCCGGGCAATGGAGCCACCTCGCCGGCAACGGATTAAAAGACACCACGCGGATCGCCGCCAGCGACGCCACCATGTGGATCGATATCCTGGAACAAAATCGCGACGAAATCCTCCGGGCGCTCACCGGCTTCGAAGACCAGCTGCATCATTTTCATGCTGCCTTGGCCAATCGCGACTGGACCGAGCTGCGGTCCCGGCTCGAACGCGGTAAATCGTGGCGCGCCGGGCTGCGGCCCTAAATCCCCCCTCCGAGACGTGAGCGACCTCCCCGCCTTCCTGCCCATTCGTCCCTTCACCGGACCCGTTGATGACGTGGTCGTGCTGCCGGGTTCGAAAAGCCTGACCAACCGGGCCCTGATTCTGGCTGCCTTGGGTCAACACCCGGTGACGCTGACCGGCGCGCTGTTCAGTGAGGACACCCGCCTGATGGTCACGGCCCTGCAGCGGCTGGGTTGTGAAGTGGCCGCCGATGAGTCCGCGCTCACGTTGAACGTATCCCGGCAGGAGGGCCTCTTCCAATCGACCGAGCCCATCGAACTTTTTGTGGGGCTGGCAGGGACCGCCGCCCGGTTTCTCACGGCGTTCTGCGCCGCGGCGCCTCGCGGAATCTACCGGCTCGACGGGGTGGAGCAAATGCGCCACCGCCCGATGGCGGGACTGATCAACGCCTTGCGGGAACTCGGCGCCGAGGTGCGGTGCCTCGGGGCGGAAGGGTTTTTCCCGTTGGAGATCCACGCCCAAGGGCTGCGTGGGGGAGCCATCGCACTTGATGCCAGCGCCAGCAGCCAGTTGCTGTCGGCGCTGCTGATGGTGGCCCCCCTCGCGCAGGGCCCCACCTCGATTCAATTGGTGGGCCCGGTGCGCTGGACCTTCGTGGAAATGACCCGACGCCTCATGGCCGAGTTCGGGGCGACCGTCGCACCAGCCGCGGAAAATCGCTTCACCATCGATCCCCAACCTTATTCCCCGCCCGCCGAACACCCGATCGAACCCGATGCGACCGCGGCAAGCTACTGGCAGGCGCTGCTGCTGCTCGTCGGCGGATCCCTGCGTTTGCCCCACCTGCGCCCCCCCGGCCAAGGCCTGCAAGGCGACGCCGAATTTGCCCAGGTGGTCCAACGCGTGTGGACGCGTCCGGCCGGTGCCCTCCTCGAGGAGAATTTCAAGGAAATCTCCGATACCTTTCTCACCCTCGCGGCGATTGCGCCGCTGTTGGATGGTCCGACCCGCATCACCGGCATCGCCCACACCCGCCATCAGGAAACCGACCGGGTCTCGGGCATGGCCACCGAGTTACGGCGACTCGGCCAGACGGTGGTCGAGGAAGAGGATGCCCTGACCATCACCCCGCAACCCCTGAAGGTGGATCAAGTGATCGAAACCTACGGCGATCACCGCTTTGCCATGAGCTTCGGAATTCTGGGCTGCCACAACCTGCGGGGCGACGGCAAGCCCTGGCTCTCGATTCGCCATCCCGAAGTCTGCGCCAAGACATTCCCGCACTTTTTTAAGTTGCTGGAGTCCGTCCGGGCAAAATCCTCCGCAGCGTGACCGACGCGCCCTTCACTCTTGTCGCCATCGATGGCGGCGCCGCTTCCGGCAAATCCTCCACGTCGCGGGCGTTGAGCGAGCGCTTCAACCTGCTGCACGTGGATACCGGCTCATTCTACCGCACCCTGACGGCGGAGTTGCTGCGCGCCGGGGTCCAGGCGGACGACCCCGTTGGCATCGCGCAAGCCAGCGCGGAGGTCCGCCTCGAAACCGCGCTGGAAGGTCGACGCGCTCTGATGAAAATCAACGGCCGGATCGTGCCGGATGCCGAAATTCGCACCTCCGCGGTCAACGCCAACGTCTCCCACTTCGCCGCCGTGCCCGCGCTGCGTGATGCCCTGCTCGCCTACCAACGGGGTCAGGTGGAGGTCGCCCGCGCCCACCACTTTCCGGGCCTAATCATGGAGGGGCGTGACATCGGCTCCGTGATTTTCCCCGACGCTGATTTTCGCTTTTTCCTGCACGCCGATCCCGCCGAACGCGCACGCCGGCGGGCGGCGGAAGGTCAGGAGGACTCCATCGCCGAACGCGACCGACTCGACCGCTCCCGCAAGACCGCGCCACTGGCCTGCCCGGACGGCGCGACCGATATCGACAGCACCCACCTCGATCTCGATCAAGTCGTCGCGCTTTTGAGCGCCCACTTGGCCACCCGCCTGCCCCCCGCGTCATGAGCCAGGCCTACCCCCAGGTCGAGATGACGGCCGTTTACGGTTTTTTCCACTACCTGTTCAAAACCCTGTTCAGCATGTTCTTCCGCGGCGACGTGGCGGGGGTGGAAAACATCCCCCGGGAGGGCGCCTTTTTGTTGGCCGGCAATCATGCCAGCCACCTCGACCCGCCCGCCATTGGGAGCAACGTGCCGCGGCAAATCTCATTCTTCGCCCGCAAAACCCTCTGGAAGGGAGGCGTGCTGAGCTGGTGGATGGATCAGGCCGGCTGCATTCCCGTGGACCGCGATGGCGGGTCCGACGTCTCCGCCATCAAGCGGGTGTTGAAAACGCTCCAGGAAGGGAAAGCTCTGATTCTGTTTCCCGAAGGCACGCGTTCCAAGGATGGCAGCTTGCAACCCCCCAAATCCGGGGTCGGCATGATTGCCTGCCGGGCCCGCGTGCCCGTGGTGCCGGTGCGGATTTTTGATTCTCACCAAGCCTGGGGTCGAGGCGGTCGGTTTACTCCGGGGGTGCCCGTGAGCATCATCTATGGCGCCCCGCTGCAGGTGGCGGATATCGACGATAAAACTGCCGGCAAAGAACGCTACCAAATCGCCAGTGAGCGCATCATGGCTGCGATCGCCCAGCTGGAACGTCCCCGCGTAACGGTCATTTGATCCGGGCCGAGCCAGCATAAACGCAGCGAGGGTGGCAGGTATGCTGACTCCATTTGACATCATGATGTAATTTTGCTGCATCATGATGCATGCGGACAACTTTGACCATTGACGACGCGCTGCTCAAACGGGCCAAACAAGCGGCATTGCGAAATAATCGATCGGTAAGTGCGGAAGTTGAGGAAGCGTTGAGAATAACCCTGCTTCCTCGCCCGAAGTCTGATCAGCGCGCGGCCACGACTCCGTTCAAAACCTTCGCTGGATCCGGAATTCAGACCGGAGTCGATCTCCACTCCAACGCCGATCTCGCGGATTTGATGGACCACTCGTGATCCTCCTCGACGTCAATATTCTGGTTCAGGTTCATCGCGAGGACGCCGACAGCCACGCGGCGATTAGCGAGTGGCTCCATCATCGACTGCGAGAACCCGCGGGGGTGGCCGTCTCTGATCTCGCGCTGAGCGGTTGTCTCCGAGTGGTCACCCATTCCCGAATTTTCAGTCGACCCACCCCGTTAAAATCCGCCCTCGAATTTGTGCAGGATTTTCGAGCCCGATCCCGGGTGCACGTGCTTGAACCCAGTGAGAACCACTGGAATATTTTTCTCGATCTCTGCCGTAAAAACGACGCCCGCGGGAACCTCATCCCCGATGCCTACCACGCCGCCTTGGCCATGGAAACCGGCAGTCAATGGGCCTCGCTGGACCGAGGTTTCTCGCGTTTTCGAGGACTCAATTGGCTGCACCCGCTCGACGAGTTCCGGCCCTGATGGCGCGACCGCCCCGGGCGGCGTCAAGCGCCGCCCCTACCCACGCCACCCACGCCACCGCGGCGGGATGGGCGATCCTGTCACCCGCAGCGATAACCCTTTCGACGCGCTCAAATAGGGACGTCCTCCCGGCTGGCCGGGGTTTGAATTAAAAGGCGCTAACGCCGCTTGATCCAGTCGGTGGCACCCCGATATGATGAACGCCATGAAGCGCTCCCCTTTCCTCTCTGCCCTACTCATCGCCCTCATCGCCAGCCTCGGCAGCGCCGAGGTTCAGGCCGAGACGGCCACCACGGAGCGCGATTTTGGTCCCTGGACCGCGGTGGTGTTCGTCGAGGAATACCTCCAGGACGTGCGCGTCTCCGGGGATGACATTTTCATCAAGCTGCAGCCCGACCGTCGCAACGCCCAGCTGACGATGAAAAACTCGATGCAGGAAGGTGGCCCCTACCGCCAGTGGTTCAACGGCGAGGAGGTTCTGGTCGCCCAGGAAAATTCCGGCCGCGCCGCCGACGCTTGGACCGACCGCATGCAGACCTCCGCCAACTACCTCGACTACTATGCCGACGGTAAACTGTTCCTGCGGCTGAAGCGGCGCTGAGCCCGACCTTCGGGCCGGGGGTTACGTTGGTATTTCATATCACGTAATTAAATACACGTATTATATGTCATATTTAGTTGCGCGACGGCGTGACGGTGGCTTGGTGGGGTCTGCCGCAGCCACATGGACGTTCTCACCACCATTCTAAATCCCGGGGTCCTGTTTTTCATCCTCGGATTCGTCGCCGTCCTGCTTAACTCGAATCTGACGATCCCCGAGCCGGTCGTTAAGTTCGTTTCGCTTCACCTGATGTTGTCCATCGGGTTCAAGGGGGGCGTCAGTTTGTCGGAATCGAGCCTCTTCGGCGACGGCATCATCATCATCGGCATCATCCTGGCCATGAGTGTGCTGGTGCCGATCTACACCTACTTGCTCCTGAAAAAACCGTTGGGGGTGGCGGACGCGGCGGCGGTGGGCGCGACCTACGGATCCAACAGCACCCTGACCTACATCACGGCCGCCGGTTTCCTCACCTCGATCGGGGTGGGTTACGAGGGCTACATGACGGTGGCCTTGGTCGTGATGGAGACGCCGGCCATCATTCTGGCGGTCATCATGGCGCAGATGGCTTCGCCCCGGACGGGAGCCAAGGGCACCAAGGATGTCATCAAGGATGCGCTGACGGATGGCACGCTGCTGGTGCTGGTGGGCAGCATGATCATCGGGTTTGTGCTAAAATCTCTCGGCACCGAAGACTCGCCCCTGTCCGCGTTCATCGGCGGCGACATGTTCACGGGGATGCTGGTCTTTTTTCTACTCTACATGGGCACCATGGTCGGGCGGAAGTTCAAGGCGATCGAGTCCTTCCCCTTCATCCTCATCGCCTTCGCGGTGCTCGCCCCGTTGGTCAACGGCGGCATCGCCATCCTGATCAGCAAGTTCTTCGGCTTTGCTCACGGCGACGCCCTGTTGCTGACGATTCTGTGCGCATCGGCCTCTTACATCGTGGCCCCCGCCATCCTCAAGGATGTCCTGCCCGAGGCCAACCCCGCGCGCTACCTGACCATGAGCATGGGCATCACCTTCCCCCTCAATATCATCTTCGGCATTCCCGTTTTTTGGTGGATCATCCGCCATTTTGTCTGAGGGCGCCCGCGGACGGTTTACTTCCCGACAAATTCAGGTAAATTTACTCACCATGATTCACGATAAAGCAGCTCAACTCCTCAACGAACAGATTGGCCACGAGTTCTCCGCCTCCTATCAATACATCGCCGTATCCACGTGGTGCGACGCCGAGGCCCTGCCCGAAATGGCCAAGTATTTTGCCAAGCAGGCGGACGAGGAGCGCATGCACGCGCTCAAGATGGTGCAGTTTCTAAACGACACCGATCGCACCGTGACCTTCGCCCCGCTGCCGGCCCCCCAATCGGAATTCAAATCGGTGGAAGAGATCATCAAGCTTTCCTACGATCAGGAGGTGAAGGTGACCGACCAAATCAAAGCGATCTACGACGCCGCGGCGGAGCACAATGACCGGGTGACCCAGAACTTCCTGCAATGGTTCCTGGAAGAGCAGGTCGAGGAGGTCGCGAGCATGGACACCCTGCTCAAGATTGCGCGTCGGGCGGGCAGCGATCTGTTCCGGCTGGAAGACTACATCGCCCGTGAAGGCCATCCGGACGCCGCCGGAAACTGATCCTGCAACTACGCGATCCCGCAGTTTCGTCGGGCGCGATCCATCACGTCCCGGGCGACTGCCTTGGCCTGGGCGGCTCCCGCCTGCAGCACCGACTCCACGTAATCGGAATTCGCCGCCAGTTCCGCGCGGCGTTCCCGGGCGTCGCGGTAGAACTCCCAGTAGTGCTCGAACAGCGCTTTCTTGAGGTCGCCGTAGCCATACCCCCCCGCTTTGAGCTGATCCATGATGGACGCATATACGTCCGCCGGAGCAAAGAATTTGAGGAGTTGGGAAGCCGGCAGCTGCTCGCCGTCGGGTTTGGGTTCCTCCCGGGTGCGGCTGTCCATCACGATGGACATGATTTTTTTGCGCAGCTGCTTCTCTTCGCCAAATATCTCCAATGTGTTGCCGTAGCTCTTGCTCATCTTTTGACCGTCGAGCCCCGGAATGACCGCAACCTCCTCGGCGATGGACGGCTCGGGCACCACGAAGGTATCGCCGTAGGTCTGGTTGAACTTGATGGCGATATCGCGAGTCATCTCCAGATGCTGCTTCTGGTCCTTGCCCACGGGCACCACGGTGGTGTCGTAGAGCAAGATGTCGGCCGCCATCAGGACGGGATAGGCAAACAGACCAAAATTGGGGGCAATGCCTTTGGCGGTTTTGTCTTTATAGCTGTGCGCCCGCTCCAGCAGGCCCATGGGCGTAAGGGTGCCCAGCAACCAGGTCAGCTCGCAGACCTCGGGCACATCGCTCTGGCGCCAAAACACGCTTTTGGTGGGATCGAGCCCACACGCGAGCCAGTCAAGCGCGATGCCCCACGTGTGCTTGCGCCGGACCTCCGGTTCGAACACTGAGGTGAGCGAATGGTAATCGGCGATGAAGTAGTAGCAGTCGCCCAAATCCTGCGCCGCGATGGCCGGGCGCATGGCGCCGAAATAGTTTCCGACGTGCAGGGTGCCGGAGGGAGTGATGCCTGTGAGGGTGCGGGTGGCCATGGCTTTGCGGGGAAAACCTCAGCACAGCGCAAGCCTCCGGGAAACCTCCAGCTTTATTTGAGCTGATTCGCAATCCATTGGGCGGGCGACCCGTCCGCTGGAGCCTGCAGCAGGGCGCGAAGCTCCGCCGCGTCCTGTTGGATTTGGGCCAGACGGGCTCGATCCGTGAGGCCAGCCTCAAGCTCCCGGGCCATCGCGGCGGCGGAGGCGGCCCCCTGGATCAATTCGGGATACATTTCCCGCTGCAGCAGCAGGTTGGCGATGCCGATGAACTTCACCTGCACGATCATGCGGCCGAGCCAATAGGTGAGCGGATCGGTTTTGTAGGTGACCGCGCCGGGAATCCCCGCCAAGGCACAGTGCATCGACATGGTCCCGCTCGTGGTGAGCACCGCAGACGCGCCCACCGGCGCCGGCGAGTCCTCCGTCGCCCGCAGGACCACATTCGCCGGCAGTTCCATCCCGGCCAGGAGTCCGCGAATCGTTTCGCTGGGATAGAGCACGACCGCCGGGCGATCGCCGCCCACGTGTTGCCACGCCGCCACCATCACAGGCATCAGCCGTTGGACCAGGCTCTGGCGGCTGCCCGGCAGGAGCAGGATGGGACCCGCGGAATCAAACGCCACCGGGGCCCGGTAGTCCTCCGCGACAAAGGGATGCCCAACAAACGAAACCGGCAGGTCGGTGTCGGCATAGACGTCTTTCTCAAACGGAAAAATTGAGGCCAGTCCGTCCAGATGACGGGCCATCTGAAAACGGCGCTTGGATCGGGAGGCCCAGATTTGCGGCGAGATAAAATAAACCAAGCGGGTCGGGCCACCCGCCTTCGCCGCCAAGCCCGCCGCGAAAAGCTTTTTGGCAATGCGCAGATTTAACCCCGACGAGTCCACCAGACAGACGGCTCGAGGTTGGTGGGCCCCCACCCAGCGCACCACCTCCGCCATCAAGGCGCGGTAGAAAGACAGGCGTCCAAACACCGCAAAGCCCATGGTCGATTGCGTGGTCAAGTCCTCCAACAGCTGAGCGCCCCCCGCCGCCAACGCCGGACCGCCCAGGGCACACACCCGCCGATCCGGTTCCGCGTTGAGCAGCCCCTGCACCATCCTGCCCGCGTGCTGGTCCCCCGAGTGCTCGGCCGCAATCACGAGCAGATCCACCCGTCCATCGACCGGGGGCGGCAACCTAAACGGCAGGGCGGTAGTCATGAGCGGAGCGGCAGAGTTTTTTCAACCGGCGCAGTGATTATTTAGCCGCCCGGATCTGCTCGGTGATGGTGATCGCCACCTCGAGGGCTTGCCGCCCGAGGGCTCCACCCACCTTGGGCTGGTGGGTGGCGGCCACGCTCTGGGTGAAGTGCGCCAACTCCAGCGCCAGCGGCTCCCCTTTTTCGATCGGCACGGGTTCAAGCGGCAAAGCGGACAAATCCGTCGGGTCGACCTCACCTTTGCGCAATTTGTCGGCGTAACCCAGCAGTCCGGTGGTCCGCACCAAGTGGCCACTCTGCCGCATAAAATCGAAGGAGAAATAACCCGTTTCCTGAAAAACGCGGATCTCCCGAACCTTCTTCAGGCTCATCCGGCTCGTGCTCAAGTTCGCGACACACCCATTCTCAAACTCGATTCGCGCGTTGGCGATGTCCTCCGTTTTTGAAACCAAGTTCACCCCAACGCTATCAATCTTGCGGATCGGCGACTGCACCAGTTGCAACACGATGCCAATGTCGTGAATCATCAGATCGAGCACCACGCCCACTTCGGTGCCGCGGGGCGTGAAGGGAGCCAAACGCTCCGCGGTGATGAATTTTGGCGAAACCACTTCCTGCTCCAGAAATCCCATCACGGGATTGAAGTGTTCGATGTGACCGACCTGCACGATCCGATCGTGCTCCTTGGCCGCGGCCAGCACCCTTTCGGCCTCCGCCAGCGAGGCGCAGATGGGCTTCTCAATCAGGAGATGACAACCGGCCGCCAACAAGGCCAGGGCCACTTGTTCATGCAAATTCGTCGGCACCACGACCGAAACCGCATCACACGCCGCCCCGAGTTCCTCGAGGGTGGCAAACCGCACGCAGCTGTGCCGTTCACAGATTTCCGCCGCCCGGGCATCATCGGTCTCAAACAGACCGACAAACTCCACATTGGGTAATTCGGCATAAACCCGGGCATGGTGCTGACCCAGCGAGCCCACGCCCACCACCCCACAACGAATTCGAGTATTTTCCGGGATATCGGACATCGGGCCATGCCAGGGGGCGCCTGCCTTGGAGGCAACTCGGGAAATGCCCTTTGCGGCACGAGGTTGGACCGCAGTTGCGCAACGCTCGACACTCCGGCCAAGCCCGACGTTGACAGGTTAGCCTCCCCTCCTATGGGATCTCTCTTTTACGTCACTGACCGGCGAGTTCGATTTCTCTCAACAACTGATCCTTATGGCAGCAAAAACCCAAGCCAAGAAGACCACCAAAAAAGTGGCCAAAAAAACCTCCGCAGCCCGCAAGGCTCCGGCCAAAACGAAGTCCGCCGCCTCGGCGCCGAAATACGTCTACTCGTGGGGCGCCGGTAAAGCCGATGGCAACTCGAAGATGAAGAATCTGCTCGGCGGCAAGGGCGCGAACCTCGCGGAAATGAGCCGCATCGGCCTGCCGGTTCCCGCGGGCTTCACCGTCACCACCGAGGTCTGCACCTACTTCTACGACCACGGCCGCAAATACCCGACCGAGCTCCAAGGCCAGATCGAGGAGGGCGTGAAGAAAATGGAGCGCATCATGGGCACCAAGTTCGGTGACGCCTCCGGCTTCCCGTTGCTGGTCGCCGTGCGCTCCGGCGCCCGCGATTCCATGCCGGGCATGATGGACACCATTCTCAACCTTGGACTCAACGACGAGACCGTCGTCGCGCTCGAGAAAGCCACGGGCAACGCCCGTTTCGCGTGGGACTGCTACCGCCGCTTCATCCAGATGTATGGCGATGTCGTGATCGGCGTGCAAAAGCGCCCCGATGAAGACCACGAGCCCTTTGAGCTCCTCATCGAGCACGCCAAGGCCGACCTGCTCGGCAATGCCGATGCGGAGGACACCGACCTCACTGCGGATCACCTCAAAGAGGTCATCGCCCGCATGAAGAAGCTGGTGAAGGATCGCACCGGCAAGGCCTTCCCAACCGACCCCTGGCAACAGCTCGAAGGGGCCATCGGCGCCGTCTTCGGCTCCTGGATGAATGACCGCGCTATCGTTTATCGCCAGAAATACAACATTCCA
>JAGYIG010000027.1 GCA_018402455.1 Opitutaceae bacterium | reverse complement strand
GCCCGCCAGTTGCCGGCCAATATTTCCGCATTGCCGACACTGAAATTCGAGCTCTGCAGGCGACGGTCCACCTGGCGCATCGCCGCCGCCGCCTGAGCCGCGCCCACTTCATCGCCGCGGGCCAGAGCCAGCGCCAGTCGCTCCCCCGTCACCAATCGCGTGTTTTCGGTCAGGGTCGCGAGTTCGTTCAACGCGCGTTCGGCCTCCTCATAACGTCCCAAGGTGCGGGCGCTTTCGGCGAGCTGGGCGAGCAAGGCTTCCCGCTCCAACGGCAGCGGCAGGGTGTGCTGCAGCGTGAGGGAGGCGTCCCGGTAGCGTCGTTCATAAATTCCGGCCACCACGGGATCCATCGGTTGATCCGTGGGCGTCACCCGTTGATCCGACGACGCATAAATCCGCGTCGCGGGCATGCGGCCGTTCTCCCACGCCGCCACGATTTCGGCGGCGGCGACTTCCCCGATCAAGGCGGGCAGCAACGATCGCCAAACCTCGATATCCCCCGGCCCCTCCCCCCCTTGCTGGGCCATCTGCAGCCGCGCCGCCCGCAGCGCCCAATCCGGGACATCCAGCCGACTCAGGTCCGCCACCAGGGCGGCAAAATCCTCCGCGCTGAAATTGATCACGCCGGTTGGATCCGGCTCCAGCATCTTGCCCACCCGCTTGGCGGAATCAGCCGCTTCCCCGGTCGCGGTCACGATCGCGGCCCGGAGGGGTTGTTGGGTCCGCAGCGTGGCGACCGCATCCGGTTCGGCTTCGAGGATCTTGTCGCGCATGCGCAGATCGTCGCGGTCGTCGGGCGTGAGCTCGACGCCCGCCAGATCGCTGCGCATCTGCAGCACCGCCAGGGCGGCGGTGGCCGAATCCGGGTGCATCTGCTGGGCCAGCTTGGTGGGCTGCCAGCGGTCGGCCGGCGGAGCGCCGGAGACCATGGCCAGATCGACTCCCGGTGGATTCCAACGCCACTGCCGGATCACCCGTCGCTGCAAAACCAATTTTTGGTCCAAGGTTTCTTCCGGCAGCGGGCCGGCCCGGACCAGTTCCAACAAATCAGCAGCTCCCTCCACTCGCCCCGTCGCGGCCGTCAACATGCCCTCGAGGACCAAGAGGGTCGGATCGGTGGGGTCCAGTTCCAGCAGGGCTCTCCAGTAGTCGGGATTCCGGCGCACCAGCTGGTCGAGCTCAATGGCATCGTAATGCGGCCCGGCCAGATCGTCCACCTTGGTCATGACCGCCGCGAGATCCTCCACCAAGGCGGCGACCCCGGGATGATCCTCGGGATCCAATCGCGCCAGTGACGCGTGCAGGTCTTTAACCTCGCCCCAGGCCTGGTCTTGCACATCGCGCAGCGACGCTGCTTGCAGGTCCGGTCCGGTTGACAGGGTCGCACACCCCCCGCCGAGCCAGGCGGCCGCGACGGCCCCCAATCCCAGCAAGACCCATTGATAACGCACCGTCGTCTTCATGAGGGGATCGACCAACTGGGTTCGGCGCCCCGGGTCCAGTCTTCATCTTCGGCCGCGTCGGGATCTTCCGGCACAGCAGGAGGGGGAGCCAACTGCGGGTCCCAGTTCTCCGGATCCAGTTCCCGCAGTCGAATCAGGGAGGCGGTGTATTCGACAAAATCCACCACCCCCGTGGCGACGCAGGCTTCCAGCAAGGCCCGCTGACGGGCGGCGGAGATGTCCCGTTGAAAGGCGCGATAAAACCGTTGCTCGCAGACGCGACCGGCCTCGGTGATCTCGGTGATGTTTTCACCGACGGATTCCGGGGGAGACTCCCCCGCCATCTCCGCGACCAAGGCGCTGACCCACTCATGTCCCTGCGCCAACTCGCGCGCGGATTCGATCAGCGCGTCGGCCTCCGCATCCTGGCCGGCCAAGCGCTCGAAGGCGGAGGCCATCAGCGTGTAATAGGTGCGGTATTCCCCGGAGAGTTCCGTCGCTTGCGCCGCTTCGAGGAACACGTCAGCCCCCCCGGCCCAGTTGCCTTGGGCCGCTTCGACCAGAGCCGGAAGCGCCGGAGCCCCTTGTCGGGTCTGGGGAGCCACCCGCTCAATTTTCTCGCCGATGCCTTCGACCTCGCCGCTCCACAACGCAATCCACACTGCCATGGGAGCACCGGCCGGGGCGAATTCCGGGGGGATTTCGGCCAAGGCCGCCCGGGCCTCATCCCAGCGCCCCAGATGACCAAGGGTTTCCGCGAGGGTGATGAGTGCTCCCGCTTTGGCGGCCTCCGATTGATCCGGCATTTCCAAGCGCCGCTGCACCTCCTGCAGGCGGCGCAGATTCCGATCGGTCAATATGGGATGCAACGGCAACAGGCTCACCCCCTCGGGCCCCATCTCGGTTTGGAAGAATGTGACCGGCCGGATAAGTCCAAAATCAGCCGCTTGGCGGAGCTCCTCCGTGGCGTCTTCGCCGATCAGCTGAGGCAGCCAGGTCCACCACATCTCGAGGTCCGAGGGGACGCTGAACCCCCGCAACGCAACGGCCCTCTGCTTGGCCAATAGCGCTTCACCATAAAAACCCACGGCCGCCAGCGCGTCGCCCAGCCGCTCCAAATCACGTCCCCCAAATGCGCCCCGGCTTTCCGCCAAATCCCCCAGCAGCTGACCCAAGGCATCGGCCGCGATGCGCACCTCCCGTTCCGGCGAGAGTTGCGCTCCGACCATCGGATTGGCGCGGGCGACCAGTTGCCAGTCGGGCTGACGCTCCCGCAGCAGTCGATCCACCTCATCGGGGTGGTCATCAAGTTCGCTCAGCTGCAGGCCCGCCCGTTGCAGCCGCATCACGATGGCCATCAAGGCCCAGTCCGGATCCTGCGGCCGAAAAGAACGGGCCGTGCCAATGACCTGCGCCACCTGATCACCCGGGACATTTTCCAGCAGTTGATTGCGCCGCACCGATTCCCGCGTGCGGATGCGCCGCATTTCGTCCGCCATGGAGTAGAGCACCTTGTGCACCGTGGTCGGCAGGGCCGGGCCGTAGCGGTTGAGTTCAATCAGCCAGATCGCCCGATCAAAATCTCCCCGGGCCGCCCAGAGCATTTGCTCGAACATATCCACCACCGGGTCCTCCGGATTGGTCTCCATCACGGCACGCCAATAGGCGGGATTGTTCGTGGTCAAGGCCACCGGATCAATCTTCCCCACCTTGATGGTCTCTTCCTCCTCGATCTCCGCGCGCAAGGCCTCGGTTTGCTCCACCAACTGAGTCAGCCCCGGAAAATATTCGGGCGGCAAGTCGTCCCACATCCCCACAATGGCTTTCACGTGCTGCCACGCCGTGAGTTGCAGGCCCTGTTTGTCGCGCTCGAGTTGGCGATTCGCCTCCCGCGCCTGGGCTTGAGCTTCGTCCACCTCGACGCTGGTCGAGCTCGCTGCAACCTCGGACTCAATCGGGGCAGTCGTCTCCACCTGCTCAGGCGAACCGGCCGCCTGGTTCCCGGTCGGGCTTTGGCAGCCTGTCATCATCACTCCCCCCCACAAACACCCGCTAGCGGCCAAGCCGGCGCGGATCAGAGACAAAACGGATTCGGGCATACAGGGAATCATGTTGGGAACCTGCCTTCTATTGACGAGGGCAAACCCCTTGAGTTCCCTCGTAACCGGACCAAGGCGGAATTAAACCCCGGGTGCCGGAGTCGGCTGGCTTCGTTTAGTTGTGGCGCTCAATCTCACCCGATTCGATGCGAGACACGTAGTCGTCGAGTTCGCGACGGACGACCGGCATCAGGAAATAAAGTCCCACGATATTGGGAAAGGCCATCGCCAGGATCATCGCATCGGAGAAATTCAGCACCCCATTGAGCGACGACGCCGCCCCCACCACAACGAAGCAACAGAACAGGATCTTGTAGATCGTCTTCATGGTCTCGGTCTGACCAAACAGGTAGCACCATGCCTGCTCGCCGTAGTAACTCCAGGAGATCATGGTGGAAAACGCGAACAGGGTGACGACCACAACCAGCACCTTGTCGAACCACGGGATGACGGTCTGAAACGCGTTGGAGGTGAGCGCAACCCCGTCGGCGCCGCCCACCAGGTGTTGTCCGGATACCAAAATGGCCAAGGCGGTCATGGTGCACACCACCACGGTGTCGATGAAGGGCTCGAGGAGGGAGACCAGTCCCTCGGAAGCCGGGTTCCCGGTCCGCACTGCGGAGTGCGCGATTGAGGCCGAGCCGATACCCGCTTCATTGGAGAAGGCCGCGCGCTGGAAGCCGATGATCAGGGCTCCCAGGGCCCCGCCGGCGGCGGCCTTACTGGAGAACGCCTCGGTGAAAATGGAAGCCACCGCCCCCGGAAGTGCGGAAAAATTGGCGATCAACACGGCGATCGCCGCGATCACGTAAATGCCACACATGATGGGGACGATCCGGGAAGTAGCCCGGGCGATGCTGCGGATGCCGCCGATGATCACCACGCCCACCACCGAGGCAATCACCAGGCCGAACAACCAGCCAAACCCATCGAGACGTCCGCCCGCGACGTTGTTCAGCTGGGTGAAGGCTTGATTAACCTGAAACATATTACCCCCGCCAAACGAACCCCCGATGCAAAACACGGCGAAGACGACGGCCAGCAACTTGCCGAAAGCCCCCATGCCGCTCTTGGACAGGTAATACATGGGGCCCCCGTAAACGCGGCCGTCCTCGCCGATCTCGCGATACTTTACGCCCAGGGTGCACTCCACGAATTTCGAGGACATCCCCAGCAGACCCGCCACAATCATCCAAAACGTGGCCCCCGCTCCCCCGAGCGAAACCGCTACCGCCACGCCCGCAATATTTCCCAGCCCCACCGTACCCGACAAGGCGGCCGTGAGGGCCTGGAAATGCGACACCTCTCCCTCCTCCAGCGGTTTGGCGTAGCGCCCGCGCACGATGTTCACCGCCAGCCCGAACCGACGAAAGTTCACAAATTTGAAGTAAACCGTGAACGTCGTCGCCGCGATGATCAGCCAACCCAATACGATCGGAAAACCCAGCACCTTAAAAAAGATGACCGTCGAGACCGCGTCGGCCAACTGGCCAAAGACGGCGTCGATTTTTGCATCGAGGCTGACCTCGTCGACAGCCGCAGGCGGCTCGGTTTGCGCTGCGAGCCCCAGCGGGAGGGCGGCCAGGAGGGCAATCAGCAGGATACGAGTCAGAAAACAACGATTAAACATAAGGCGATCGGTAAACAGGATTCGGGCCAAACGGGGCCCAAAAGGGGGGAAGGGCCTCGAAGAAGGCATAATCCCGCGCCGAATCCAAGTCGCCTTTCCCCCGGAGTCCGAAGCGCACTTGATTTTCCGGCTCAGGCCCCAAGACTTGCCCGCTCAACTTTTTCCGCGGCTACAGTCGCGGGTTCACTCAATCCTATTCCCTAACCCAAAAACTGAGATCCAAGATGCCTGAAACTCACGAATTCCAAGCCGAGATTAAGCAGCTGCTCGATATCGTCGTGCACTCGCTCTACACCGAAAAGGAGATCTTCGTTCGCGAATTGGTTTCCAACGCCTCCGATGCGCTCGAGAAGCTGCGACACACGCAGCTGACCGAAAAAGCCATCGCGGACCCCGACTTGGAGTTGGAAATCAACCTCACGACCGACGACAAGGCCCAGACCCTGACCATCCAGGATCACGGTATCGGCATGACCCGGGACGAGTTGGTCGAGTTCCTCGGCACCATCGCCCATTCCGGTTCCAAGGCTTTTCTGAAAGCGATCAAGGAAGGCGGCGCCAAAAACGATAATCTGATCGGCCAATTCGGCGTGGGGTTCTACTCCGTCTTCATGGTGGCCAAGCAGGTCAAGGTCTACTCCCGCTCCTGGCAGGCCGACGCCCCCGCCCATGTCTGGACCAGCGATGGCTCCGGCTCCTACACCATCGAAGAGGTCGCCGACCAAACGCGGGGCACCAAGATCATCATTGATCTGACCGACGAGGAGAAGGACTACGCCACCTCCGCCCGCATCAAGACCGTGCTCGAGCGCTACAGCGCCTTCGTGTCGTTCCCGATCAACCTCAACGGCGAACGCATCAACAAAGTTTCGGCCCTGTGGCTCCGCTCGAAGAACGAAATCACCGACGAGGAATACACCGAATTCTACAAGTTTCAGGCTCACGCCTGGGACGAGCCACGCCTGAAGCTGCACTTCTCGGCCGACGCCCCCCTCGCGATCAACTCCATCCTTTTCGTCCCGCAGTCCAACACCGAAAAATTCGGCATGACCCGCGCCGAGCCGGCGGTGTCGTTGTATTGCCGCAAAGTCCTGATCGATCCGGCCCCCAAGGACCTGCTGCCCGAATGGGGCCGGTTCCTGAAGGGCGTCGTCGACAGCGAAGACCTGCCGCTCAACATCTCCCGCGAGACCATGCAGGACCGCGCGTTGATCGAGAAGCTCGGCAAAGTCATCACCACCCGCTTCCTAAAGTTTCTGGCGGAGGAAGCGAAGAACCGTCCCGAGGATTTCGATAAATTCTACGACGAATTCGGTATCTTCATCAAGGAAGGCGCCGCCACCGACTTCACCCACAAGGACGCCCTGGCCAAACTGCTCCGGTTTGAATCGTCCCGCACCGATGCCGGCAAAACCACGTCACTGGCCGACTACGTTTCCCGCATGGGCGAAGAGCAGAAGGATATCTACTTCCTGATTGGCTCCAGCCGCGCGGCCATCGAACGCGGCCCCTACCTGGAAGGCCTGAAAGCGCGTAATCTGGAGGTGCTCTACTGCTTCGAGGCGGTGGATGACTACGTGATGCGCAACCTGCGCGAGTTCGACGGCAAGACCCTGACCGCAGCCGACTCCGCCGACCTCAAGCTGGGCGACCACGAGTCGGAAGGCGAGGCCCTCGACAAGGACAAGCTCGACGCCCTGATCAAGTGGCTGAAGGAAACCCTCGGCAACAAAGTCGCCGAGGTGAAGTCCTCCGACCGTTTGGTCGATTCCCCCGCCGCCGTGCTCAACGCCGATCAGTTCATGTCCCCGCAAATGCGCCGGATGATGAAGGCGATGAAACCCGAGGGTGAGGCCGGCGAAGCGCCGCCGATGCAGGTGCACCTGGAACTCAATCCCCGGCATGCCATCGTCAAAAGGTTGGCGGAAATCAAGGATGCCGACCACGAGAAGGCCGTGCTCATGGCGGAGCAGCTCCACGACAACGCGCTCTTGGCCGCGGGTCTCCTCGAGGACCCGTCGACCATGGTGCAGCGCCTCTACAAACTATTGGAGCAGGTGTAAGCATCTTTCTCGTCCTCTTAATCCTACTCGTTCTCAAGCGCGCCCACCTGGGCGCGCTTTCTGTTTGTCGAACGAAAGCGTGGCTCGCCGTGAGCTAGCGTGTCATCGGTCTCCTCGATAAATCCTCAAGGTCCGGCTCCACTCCACTGCTCGGCGCGCCCGGCGGTCACGCCCTACCTACGCGGGTTTGGCAAGGTAGCGACGGACCGCCGGGCCGTCCGGTTTAAGGCTGATAGCTTTGTGCTGTTCGTCCCCTTTTGATCTCACCGGCACCCTAAATCCGTTGGGCCCAACCGGTGAAATGAAAGCGTTCCCGGCAGACTAGTAATTCACGGACGGCGTATCGCTCTCGAAGTCGTTCCAGCCTGCCACCAAAGCCTCGACCACGGTGTTGGCCACCAGATAGGCGGATTCACCCGCCGGCTGCCCCCCGGCGGGATAGGGTGCGGTCGTGCTCCAGCCCGCGTCCTTGCCGGGAGGGGGCATCGAAAAATTGCTGGCGGTGCGCAGCACGAGCACCCGTTGCGGGTCGACCAATCCGGCGCGGCTCAAACGCCACAGGGCCGTCACGGTGCCGTTGTCCTCCATGTTGCTCATCACGAAGTTCGCGGCACCGGCGGTGTGCAGTTTCATCCAGTCGTTGGCCCACTGGTTCAGCAGGGCCCCATGCCAGTAGGTGCTCGATCCCAGCGAATCTCCCATCAGCACAAACGGAGGTTTTGCCGCATTCGGAAAATCCGGTAAAAACTGCGCACGGAACTCCGCCATCTCCGGGTGATCCGGCAACGGCACGTCCTTGGTGAGCTCGAACGCCCACTCCACCAAGTCGCGGTTCAATTCGTAGGCGATGGTCTCAACCGTCCAACCGTCCTCCAGCGTGTTGGGGCGCTTGGCCCCGAGCGCAATGAAACCATATTCCCAGTCTGCCGGGATCTCGCGGCCATCAATTTCGTAGGCGAGGTCCCCATCCACCACCCACTTGGCCCAGGCGGCCGAACCGAGCGAGCAGTCCTGCGGATCAGCCCCGGCGATGCCGGCGATCACCCAGTAGGCTTTCGACAAATCAAAGCGCGCGTCCTGCCCCAGCGCCATGATGGTCGCCGTCGCGTTGGTCACCCCACCGGCGGTGCAAATCACCATCACCCCATCGTCACGGTGGTAGATATCATGCAGCCCCAGGGGGAAATCGAGTTGGTTGGTGAAATTGCCCCGCTCCACCCAACGCTGAAATTCCCCGGCCGTATCCCCGGTGTCCTCCCCGATCTCAAACATCGAAACCACCACGACCTTGATCGGCCACGGCTCGGCCAAGACGGGCAAAACAAATGAAACCAACAAGGGGAGCGATAGGAGGATCCGTCTGAACATCATGGTGGCACTAAAGCAGGTGGCGTGCTCATGTCCCGATTTTCCGCTCTCTACTTCGTGATTTTTGCCGCGTCGCGTCATCCCCGTCTTGCCGCCCCCGCACTCATCCCCAATAAAACCTGTTCCCCGCATGAATACTCCGCTTCATCACACCGTGCGCCCCGGGATCGTTCATTTTATGGCCTATCCGGTCATCAAAGGTGAAGGACCCATCATGGCATCCCTGACCGAACTGCTCGCGGATCCCTTTTTTGAGGTCATCGAGATCTCTTGGATCAACGATCCCGCCGTTCGGGCCGAAGCCAAGGCCCTGCTCGGCTCGAGTGGTGTGACCGTGAAATACGGGGCTCAGCCCCGACTGCTCACCCAGGGACTCGATCTCAACAGCCTCGATTCGGCCGCCCGGGAGCGCGCCGTGGCCGACATGAAAGCCGGCATCGATGAAGCCGTCAGTTTGGGCATCACCGATTTTGCCCTGCTCAGCGGTCCCTATCCCGGAGCAGATCACGCCGCCGCGGCCATGGATGCGCTCACCGCATCGCTCCACGAGGTCTGCGCCTACGCTACCGATCATGGCATTAAAGTGGCACTGGAGGTGTTTGACCGGGCCATCGACAAGAAGTGTTTGATTGGCCCCGCCGATTCCGCCCTCGAAATCGCGGAACGGGTCAAAGCCAGCCACCCGACATTCGGGCTCCTGGTGGACCTATCCCACATCCCCCTTCTCGGGGAGAGCCCCGCCCAAGCCCTCCAACCGATCAAGGATCACGTCGTTCATATTCACATCGGCAACGCCTACCTGGCCGATCCCTCCGATCCCGCCTATGGTGACCTGCACCCCCGTTTCGGCTATCCCGGCGGCGCCAACGACGTGCCGGAGTTGGTGGCGTTCCTCGAAGAGCTCTTCGCCATCGACTACCTCAAGATCGATGGATCAACCCGCGCAGCCGTATCGTTTGAACTCAAGCCCGTCGGAAACGAGAACCCCCGCACCCTGATCGCCAATGGCCAGCGAAAACTCGTCGAGGCTTGGTCCCGCGTCACCGCCTAATCCCCCCGATCATGTCGAAACCCAAAATTTTTCTGACCCGCCCGATTCCTCCAGCCTCGATGGCGTTGCTGGAGCGCGAAGCTGAACTGACCTTCAACCCCGATGACCGCGTCCTCTCGCGGGAGGAGCTCATCGCGGGCATGGTCGGCCAGGATGGCCTGTTGTGCACGCTCATGGACGGCATCGACGGCGAACTGCTAGACGCCACCCCGAATTTGAAGGTCGTGGCGAACTACGCCGTCGGTTACAACAACATCGACGTCGCGGCAGCTACCGCCCGGAAGATTCCCGTGACCAACACTCCCGGAGTGCTGACCGACTCCACGGCGGACATGGCCTGGGCCCTGATGTTCGCCATCGGTCGCCGTGTGGTCGAAGGTGACCAACTGGTGCGCTCGCGCCGTTGGCAAGGCTGGGGGCCAATGCAACTGCTGGGTCAGGACATCACCGGAGCCACCCTCGGACTCATCGGCCTGGGCCGCATTGGCCGGGCGATGGTGAAGCGGGCGAAGGGCTTCGACATGAAGGTCGTCTACTGGAACCGCACCCGTCTGAGCGCAGCCGAAGAAAACGAGCTGGGCATGACCTACCTCGAACAAAAAGCGGTGTTGGCCACCGCGGATTTTGTGTCGGTGCACGTGGCGCTCAACGCGGAGACCACTCATTTGATCGGCGAAGCTGAATTGGCGGCCATGAAATCGACCGCCTATCTGATCAACACGGCCCGCGGGCCGGTGGTGGATGAGAAGGCGTTGGTGCGGGCATTGCAAAACGGCACGATCGGCGGAGCCGGGTTGGATGTGTTTGAACGGGAACCCGCCCTCGAGCCCGCGCTCTATGATTTGCCCAATGTGGTCATCCCTCCCCACCTCGGCAGCGCCACGATCGGCACCCGCACCAAAATGGGCAACATGGCCGCCGAAAATTGCCTCGCCGTCTGCCGCGGAGAACGCCCGCCCAATCTCGTGAACCCCGAAGTGTTCGGCTAGAACCGCGGCGGAAAGGCCGACCGCAGGGGCCCGCGGGCCGACCTCCCCGCAACCGGGGGTGGGAACGCTCCGGTCGGCCAAATCCTTCTGCCGGGAGACGGATCTCGGATTGCCAGCCGGGCGCGACCCCGACCATCTTTTCGACGCTTCTGCTTAAAACCTTCCCTCAACGTGCAACACACCATCAAACCGGATTCCCACGGAGCGCTGACGGCTCCCATGGCCGAGGCCGTCACCAAGTGCGTGCACTGTGGGTTTTGTCTGCCCGCCTGCCCCACCTATCATGAAATTGGTAGCGAATCCGACTCCCCGCGCGGGCGCATCGTCATCATGAAGGAAGTGCTGGAGGGCACGCTGACCGTGGCGGATGCCGCCCCGCATGTGGACGCCTGCCTCGGCTGCCTGGCCTGTGAACCGGCCTGCCCCTCCGGCGTGCCCTACCGGGATCTGATCAGTGCCTACCGCGCCAAAACCAACGCCCAGCGCCAACGCAGCCTCACCGAGAAGCTCAAACGCAAAATCGTCTCAATGACGATCCCCTACCCCGGTCGGTTCCAAGCGGGTGCCCGATTGGGTCGACTGTTCAAACCCCTGGCGGGCCTGATGCCCCGGGCCCTGCGGCCCATGCTCGATTTGCTGCCCGCCGAGGCGCTCCCGCCCATGGTGGTGTATCCCCCGGTCGTGCCCCCCCCGCCGGGCCAGGCGGTTCGGCACCGGGTCGCCTTGTTGTTGGGATGTGCCCAACAGGCACTCGACCCGGACATCAACGATGCCACCATCGAGGTCCTCAACCGTAACGGCATCGAAGTCGTGATCCCGCCAACCCAAGGCTGCTGCGGAGCACTCAGTTGGCACGTGGGCGAGCTCAAGGATGCCCAGAGATTTGCCATCAACAATCTGGCCGCCTTTCCCGCCGAGGTGGAGGCCATCATCACCAATGCCGCCGGCTGTGGTTCCGGTATCCATGAGTATCCGCTGATCCTCAAAGGGTCATCGGCTGAAGCCGCGGCCCAAGCCATAGCGGAACGCACCTGCGACATCACGGTGCATCTGGCAAAACTGGGACCGCTGGTTCCGGTCCCCGACCCCGGTCGATCCCTGCGCATCGCGTATCACGATGCCTGCCACTTGGCCAATGCCCAAGGGGTCCGGCTGCCGCCGCGGGACCTCCTGCGTGCCATCCCCGGGGTGGAAATTGTGGAAATACCCGACGGTGGCACCTGTTGCGGCTCGGCGGGGACCTACAATATCGACCAGCCGGAAATCGCAGCATCGTTGGGACGCCAGAAGGCAAAATTCATTCGGGATCTGGCCCCGGATATCATTGTCTCGGGCAACATCGGCTGCCTCACCCAACTGCGCACCCATCTGGGCCAGGACGGTGGCCCGCCGATCCCGATTCGCCACACCATCCAAGTGCTGCGTGATGCCTACATCGGCGCGCTGGGCGAGGCCACGGACTGACGCCGGTCCGGGCTTCCCTCCCCTCGCCACCCCACAGAGGGATTGAGTTTAAACGCCCGCGGTGCTTGCTGGATCCATGACCCTTCGATTGCTGGCCCTGCTCGGGCTGATCGCCTCCGGTTTGCCGGCGCAACCTCGCCATCATGCCCCCGAGACCCCCGCCCCGTCGCCGCGAGTGTTGAACCGGATTTGGGACGCCCAGTGGATCATGCCCGCCGACCAACCGGCCCGGATTTATGGGGTGCATCATTTTCGTAAGCAGTTCGATTTGGCGGCAGCGCCCGCGTCCTTTGTCATCAATGTCTCGGCTGACAACCGATACCGGCTTTTCGTAAACGGTCATCCCGTGAACATTGGTCCGGCCCGCGGAGATTTGCGCAACTGGCGGTTCGACACCTTGGACATCGCCCCCTGGCTTCAGGCCGGAGCCAACGTGATCGCGGCCCAAGTGTGGAACTTTGCCGAACATGGCCCGGTGGCCCAGGAGACCGACCAAACGGCATTCATTGTGCAAGGGAACTCCCCTCCCGAAGCCGTCGTGAATACCGACTCCACTTGGCGCGTTTTCACCAATCCCGCCTATCAACCCATCAGTGATGCCGCCAGCCGCCTGTGGACTTACATTGTGGTCGGGCCGGGGGACGATGTTGATGCGGCCCGGTATCCCTGGGGATGGGAGCAGTCGGCGTTTGCCGACGCGCATTGGCCATCCGCCGTCACGCTGCGCCGCGGGTTCCCCCAGGGAACGGGCACCGACAGCCGCTGGCCCCTGGTGGCCCGGCAGATTCCCTTGATGGAATCGCGTCCCCAACGCTTGGCCCGGGTGCGCCGCGCGGAGGGCGTCGCAGTGTCCCCCGAGTTTACTCAGGGCACACAGCCCGTGGTGGTTCCTCCCCATACTCACGCCACCCTGCTGTTGGATCAGGACTTTCACACCACCGCCTACCCCGAACTCACCGTCACGGGAGGGGCCGGGGCCGTCGTCACGCTGACCTACGCGGAATCGCTTTACGAGGGTCCCGAACATCCCTCCTCGAAGGTCAAGGGGCACCGCGACGAAATCGCCGGGAAGTTCATGCTCGGTTTTCGCGACATCTTCCGCCCGGACGGCGAACATCGCACCTTCCGTCCCCTCCGTTGGCGCACCTATCGCTATCTCGAAATCTCCGTCGTAACTCAGGCGGCCCCGCTGACGTTGGTGGACCTGAAGGGTGAGTTCACCGCCTACCCCTTCGCGGAAAACGGGTCCTTCACCAGCGATGACCCCTCGCTCGAAGCAATCTGGGAAATCGCCTGGCGCACCATGCGCACCGGGACCCACGAAATCTTTACCGACAGCCCCTACTACGAACAGTTGAGCTACGTGGGGGACACGCGAATTGAAGCCCTGATCAGCCTTTGGGTAAGCGGGGACGACCGCATGATGCGCAAGGCGATCGATGCGTTCGGCCAACGCCGCAATGCCAACGGCCTGACCACCTCGCGGTGGCCCGATTCCCGCCACCAAATCATCCCGCCCTACTCCTTGGTGTGGATCAGCATGGTCCACGACTATTGGATGCTGCGCGACGATCCGGAATTCGTCCGCCGCCAACTCCCCGCCATCCGGGAGGTGCTGCGCTATTTTGCCACTCAAGCCGATCCGGTGACCGGATCCTACCACGCCACCGAATGGTGGAACTTCGTCGATTGGATCCCGGAGTGGGGCAAGGACCAGGTCACGGGGCTGGGCGGAGTGCCCCCGCTGGACGAGTCCGGCCACTCCGCGATTATCGATTTACAACACGTCTACACCCTGCAGCAGGCAGCCGAATTGATGGCGGCCATGGGCGACGATCACGAGGCGACCCGCTATCGCGATCGGGCCAGACGCATTCGGCAACAGGTCGAGGCCACCTGTTGGGATGAAGCGCGGGGGCTGCTCGCCGACAACGCCCACCGCCGGGACTTCAGCCAGCACGCCAACGCCTTCTGGATTCTGACCAGTGACAAGACAGCGGCGGAACTGCAGCCGTTGGCCGAGCGGGTTTTGGCTGCCGCCGATCTGACGCCGGCCACCTTCTATTTTTGCTTCTACACTCACGCCGCGTGGCAGCGGAGCGGCTTGGGCGCGCACTTTGCGGACTGGCTTGCCCCGTGGCGGGAGGTGCTCGCTCAAGGTCTGACGACGGTGCCGGAGACGCCGGCCCCCGACTCCCGGTCGGACTCTCATGCGTGGGGGGCCCACCCCCTTCTGGGTATGCTCAACACGGTCGCGGGAATCCAATCCGCCGCGCCCGGCTTCAAGCGGGTCTTGATCCAACCTCACTTTGGGGACTTGAACCAAATCAAGGCCACGGTGCCGCACCCGCAAGGGATGATCGGAGTGGATTTACAGCGAGGGCCGACCGGAAAACTGACCGGAACCGTGACGTTGCCCGCCGGGCTGGAGGGCGAGTTCGAGTGGGAAGGCCTCAACCGTCCAATCGGGCCTGGGCTGCAGGACGTTGGTCACTAGAGCTAGAGCTCGCTTAATCTTCGTTTTTATTTCACCCAGAATCCTGTGACCAAACGTCCCCTCCCCCCTTCCACCGATCCCTGCCCCTGCGGCAGCAGCGAATCTTTTGGTGATTGTTGTGCGCCGATTTTGAGCGGGGCATCGCCCGCGCCAGACGCCGAGCGGTTGATGCGCTCTCGCTACACCGCCCATGCCCTTAACGACTTTCCCTACCTGCATCGGACCTACGCCGAGACCCGCGGAACGCCCTACCGCGAGGAGGAGTATGGCAACGCGCTGGAGTGGACTCAACTGGTGGTCCACCAACACGAGCCCGAGGTTCGACCGGGAGTCTCGCAGGTGGATTTTTCGGCCCATTTCATCGAAGAAGGTCGGGAGGGAGTCCTGCACGAAAAGTCCGAGTTCGAGCTGATCGACGGGGAATGGATTTTCACCAAACCCTTGCGCGAAGGCCCGGCGCCGCTTCGCGCCGCTCCCAAGGTGGGACGGAACGATCCATGCCCTTGCGGCTCGGGCAAGAAATACAAGAAGTGTTGCGGACGGTAGCCCCCAAGGCCGGACAGCCCGCTCCATCGGACAGGGTCCTCGGCGGAATGTGAGATGAAGCCCGGCGATGTGATGGATCGGGCGAATGGAAGACCACGCCCTCAGGGGCGCTTGAGTCCGAGCTTGTCCAATTTGGGGTAGGCGATGTTGCGAACGTACGGATAGGAGGGATTTCTTCTCACGAAATCCTGATGGTAGGCTTCCGCGGGGTAGAATTTTTCCAGCATCACAAGTTCGGTCGCGATCGGTTTATCGTGGGCTCGCCCCGCCTCTTGGAGTGACGCCCGCGCCTGGGTCAACTGCTCCTGATCGTGCGCTAGAATGATGCTGCGGTATTGCGGCCCAAAATCAGGCCAAACCCCCCGTGGATCGGTGGCGTCGTGGGTTTTCCAGAAATAGTCCACCAAGTCACGATAGCTGGTCTGAGCCGGATCGAACGTAATTTGCACCACCTCCGCATGGCCGGTGCGGCCCGCACTGACCTGTTGGTAAGTCGGATTCTTTTCCGGTCCCCCCGCGTAGCCGGATACCACTTCGATGACGCCGGGCAACTGCTCATAAACGGCCTCGACGCACCAGAAACAGCCCGCGCCCAGCGTCGCTTTTTGCGGGGGCGCCGCCCCCCCGAAAGGAGCGAGCGCCAGGAAGGAAAGAAGTATCAAAATTCGGTGCATGCGAAAGTGAGACGGAGATAACGGACCCGTTGTTCCCTTAAGGTGGGTCAAACCACGCGGCTGAGCAGGGAGGATAAACCCTTGATCGGTCGTGACGTCGAATCATCTTACCCC
This sequence comes from Opitutaceae bacterium, assembly GCA_018402455.1. GTDB lineage: Bacteria > Verrucomicrobiota > Verrucomicrobiia > Opitutales > Opitutaceae > Actomonas. The sequence goes on along the minus strand of JAGYIG010000027.1, from coordinate 30,348 downwards.
TCCGAAGCCGTATGCCGAACTCATTTCCATCCCAGCATAGTTTCAAGTCATGGTGGCAGGGTTTGGCGCTGGGAGCCTTGACCCTGATCGTGGCGCTACCCTGGATCCGCAACCACGACCACCTTCGCGATTTTATGGACTACGGGCTGGTGATGGCTGCGGTGGGTCGCATGGATGCTGGCGAAAACCCCTATCGGGACTTTACCACCCCGATTCAGGCCGGATTCCTACAGCTCAACCGCCTAGCTGAAAAAATCGGCGGCGGCGATTACCTGGGCATGACCTATGGTGGATTGGCGCTCATTGTGGTCTCATTTTTGGCCATGACCTGGCTCCTGAGCCGACGGCTGGCAGTGCCTTGGGCGCTGTTTTATGCGGCCACCCTCACCACTGCAACGGCTTCCCAGCATACCATCATCTGGCACAATCCACTCGGGGTGATTTGTTTGGCGTTTGCGACCTGGTCGGCAGCGTGCGCGCCGCGCTGGAATCGATCCCAAATCGGTTGGCATCTGGTGCTGGGATTGGCGCTGTGGATTGGAGGCATTAATAAGATCAGCTTTCAACTCCTCACATTGGTCGGTGCGACGGGATTCATCGTTCGTGACTTATGGATTCGGCGCGACCGCATCCGGGCCAATGTCGGTCTGCTCGGGTTTGTTCTCTGCAGTGGCGTCGTGTTGCCGCTGATCACGGAACTCTGGTTGACCGGGGTAAATCTGGCGATCTGGCACGCCAATGTTATCGGACTGGCAGGGTCCAGCCGTGCGGTCTATCTGGGGGCCTTGCAGGAGTGGAGTGCTTACCTTCGACCGATGCACGATTACTACAATCCGCTGCCAGTCCCGCAGTTCGGCCTCTGGTTCGTGGTCAGTATGATCGGCCTTGCCCTCATTTTGGGCTGGAAACGCTCCCTGCTTGATCGGTTTCTCCTCGGAGTGGCGGCCTTGGGCTGCGCCTTTGCGGCGAGTGCGCTACTGGTCACCAATCATGAGATCGCTTACATCTCCGGAGGGGCTTGCGTGGTTCTCGGAATGGCCCTCTTGTTGGCCTTTACAGACCATGGCCGCATCTCGCGAGCCGGTCTGGCTTGGCTGGGGTTTTTTGCCATGATCAACGGAACTCCGGCTTGGTGGTCCGGGTGGGAAGGCGACCGATCACAGTTTGGCCATTCAGGGGCGGCAAGGGAGGACTACGTCGAACTGGCGGCCCTTGATCCAAAGTTCGGATACCTGCAAGGTGTTCTGATTCCCCCAGAGATGGCTGACTCCTATCGCGAGCTGCATCACCACATCCCGCCGGCTAACCGTGCCGGGCTTCACCCCGTCTTGTACGCTACCGGCGTGGAATGGTTAGAACGAATCTGGCCGTCGATAAAAGTAAAGGGACTCCCCCTTTGGATGCACGATGGAACCTCTTACCAGTGGGAACAGGGCAAGCTGCTATACGAACTCATTATGCCCCCATCCCGCTATGACGTGCTGGTCGCCTCGGTTCCGTGGGACCACTGGCCCGGTCAGTCGCATGTCGCCGTGGCTTTGTTTACCGATGTGAACAACAGTGGGAGTGCGCTGAGGACGTACCGAACCCAAGCCGATCTGCGGGCGGACAATGACGAAATCAATCTGATCAACCAGTTTGGCACCAATTTTGAGACCAAACTGCTGCGGTTTTATAACATCGTGTTTCAATCGACGCCAGACGGTGAGATTTATTTCGGCATCTTAAACGGTGATCCCGGAATCGTCTATTTGGACTGGCGGGGTAGTCGGGCGAAGGCTCGTGGAGTGTTACGCCGATTCGAGACCAGCGACTCGAGGCCCATAAAAGCCCGCTTCGACATCGAATACGCGCTCGACGGAGACTGGCACTACATCGAAAGCCGTGAGCTGGAGTTGCCGCCGGGCGAGCACCTTGCGACCTTCGAATTGATTTTCGATGGTCGGCAACGTGACGTCCGATTCCGCGTCCAGATGGACGAAGAGTCGGTGAGTTTCGCCAGTGCGGGTTGGTTCGCTCCCACGCTGCTGCACTCCCAAGCCTCCCCCGGGCCTCCGCCGCCCCTCGTTCGCAAGCCCTCGGCGGAGTCGAGCCCCAGCCCCGAGCGACTCGCGGCTTTCCTTCAGACCGACTGGGAGCCAGACGACGTCTTGCTCCGAGGCGGACGAGTCACCGAAAACGGCTACGTGGTGGAGCCCGGCGGACAAATCTGGCTGAAGGCCAACCACCCTCTGGAGGCGTTGAATGGAATAATTCAAGTCGCTCCCGAGGCCTCAGCCGACGACATGATGCCCCTCGTGCGGGTGCTGTGGTATAAGGGAGGTCGCGTGCAAATCGCCTGGCAAGACCGCCTTAATCCCCATTCGAAAACCCATCACTTCCATTCATGGTCCTCTGGACCGGAAGGCTGGTTTGGCATTCTCGTCGATCCCTTGCCAGGGGTCGCCCCGATTACCGTGCTGATCAATCAAGTCATTCCCCTACCCTGACCACGTGGGCACTGAGCCAGTGCTCCACGGCCAGTTGAAAATCCCGATTGACAGTGCCAGGGGCCACGCGGTTTAGTCTCCCTTTTTCCGTCATGACCACCTCCGAAGAAACCGTCCAACAGAGTATTTCCCCGGCCGAGATTCCCTTCTCAATGCCCGAAGCCCTGAAGCCATACATCACCGACACGGGGAAGATTCTCCCCCGCAAGTATACTCACTTGTCCGCTCGGGAGCAGCGACGCATCACCAAGACCATCAAGCGGTCCCGCAATCTGCTTTTCAGTCAGTAATCGACCGAGGTTGAAAATCAGTTCTATCGAAGCCGGTGCTGATCAGCCCCGGTTTTTTCATGCCCGGGAATTGGAATGAAAACCAGCAGCTACCAACCGACTCCTACCAATATTTGGAGACTGGGACGGATGCTCGCCCGCGGAAAGCTCGTGGCGGTCCCGGCGGAGACGGTGTACGGACTCGCGGCCGATGCCACCAACCCCGCAGCGTGTGCGGCGATCTTCACTGCCAAAAAGCGCCCGGCGGATGACCCGCTCATCGTGCATGTTTCCAGCCTGGCGCAGGCAGGGCAATTGGCCGAGTGGAACCCGTTGGCCAAAACCTTGGCGAAAAGGTTCTGGCCTGGTCCGCTGACCCTCGTATTGCCACGCAAATCCTGCGTTCCCAATATCGTAACTTCCGGCCTGACCACCGTGGCGATCCGAATGCCCGCGCACCCGCTGTTCAAGAAGGTGTTGCAGGCCGCCGGCGTGCCGTTAGCCGCTCCCAGTGCCAATTTATTTGGCTACGTGAGTCCGACCCGCGCGGCCCACGTGCTGGCGGGGGAAGCGTTTAAAAAAATTCGTACCGGTCGGGCCAACCCCGCCATTCTGGATGGCGGCGAATGTCCGATTGGCGTGGAGTCCACCATCGTACGGGTGGTCAGCCAACGGAGCATTCAAATCCTCCGTCCCGGAGCCATTTCCCGCGAGCAGATCAAATCAGCAATAGCGCCCGGAGTTCGGGTGACCCGGCCGAAGCCCGCTCGCGCTGCTAACGTCAAACCTACGGCACCAGGACAGCTGGAACGGCACTACAGCCCCCAGACTGCCACGATCCTGCGGCGGGTCTTTCCGAAAAAAATGTCCGCACGCGACGCGTGGGTGCATTTTCGATCCGGAGACACCTCGACCGCCCAAGGTGAAAACCACTTTGTGCTTTCCCCGCAGGGGGATGGTGAAACGGCGGCCAAAAGCCTCTACCGGCTCCTCCGAGATCTGGATGGGCGGGGCTACCGGGCCATTCAACTGCAGCAGGTCCCCTCCGACAACCCTTGGGCTGAAACGTTGAATGACCGGATGCGCCGGGCCGCGGCCAAATCGTGACCGCGCGGGCTGACTCGGGGGTTACCGTTCCGGCGTGTCGTCGCTCTTCGACATCACGACGTAGTAGTCCTTGTAGGACTTGTCGTAGTATTGGGCATAGTAATATCCCGACACGGCGAGATTGAGCCCGTTGAGCACGGCACCAAAGACGGGGACGTTGCTCTCAAGTAGCTTCTTGGCGGCAAATTGGGCGGCTTTGCGTCGCACCTTGTTGAAGAAGATGGAAAAGAGCGAGCCATCGACCAACGGCAGGATCACCATCGCATCACTGACCGCCGCCAGTGGCGGAGTATCGATGAAGACCCGATCGTAACGCTGACGGAGGTCCAGCAGGAGTTGTTCGAAATTTCGACTGTTCAGGACCTGCGTTGGATTTTTAGCCCGTCCCCCCGTCGTGATCACATCGAGGTTGGGAGCGACTTCCTTGTTCACGACATCGTCGATGGAAGCGGATCCCCCGACAATATCGATGACCCCCTTCGAGTTCTCCAACTGCAAGGTTTTGTGGATATTTGGCTTCCGCAGATCACAATCCACGATCACCACCTTTTCACCATGCGAGGCAAAGGTCATGGCCACGTTGGTGGTGACGAAGGACTTGCCCTCGCCAGGGATGGTTGAAGTGGTCAGCACGCACTTAGCGTTTTTGGATTCCTCCTTGAGCCGAAGCGCCGAGTGCAACGTGAGAAATGCCTCGGAAACTTGGCGATCCGCATTGTTCAGCACCACCTGGGCCTTTTGCACCGGATCAAGCTTCTTGATATGAGGAATGATTCCAATGAGCGGAACCCCGATGACCGATTCGATATCGAACGAGCTCTTAACCCGGTCGTCGATAAAGGCCACGAAGAAGGCGAAGGCCAGTCCCAGGCCGGCTCCGCCCACCACGCCCAGGCCGAGATTGAGCAGTAAATTTGGCGAGACAAAGTTTCCTTCGGACGGCGGCACCGCCCGGTCGATGATGCGCGCGTTCTGATTGGCCATCGTGCTGGTGACCGACGTCTCGCGCATCCGGGATATGATGCTGTTGTGCAGCTCTTCATTGATGAGGTATTCGCGCTCCCGGGCACTGTAATCGACCGCCGCGCGGCTCAGCGCCAGTGACTCCTGCTCCTGCTCCCGTAAATCAATCCGTGCCTCTGCCAAGGCGTTTTGGCCCGCCTCATACTGCGCGTTGATTTGATTCACCATTCCCCGAATGGCCCGCTCCAACTCCTCCTGCGTCTGGGTCAGCTTGCGCTGCGCTTCGATCATCCGAGGATGCTTGGCCCGGTAACGCTCCCGCAGCTCGGCAATGGCGATGTTTTCGGCCGAAACCTGTTGTTTGAGCGACGAAATCAGGGAGTCCGAAGCGATGAAAGGAAGCTCTGAAATGGCCTCCAGATTGCCGCCCCGTTCCCGCAGCTGGTTCCACCGGACTTCCACATTCTTCAATTCCGTAGAAAGCGTGGTCACATTCATGCCCAAGGCTTTCAGCCGATCCGTGACGATGTCCCGGCGCTCATCAAGCGAGACCATATTATTCTCTTCGCGATAGCGCTGCAGCCCGCGAGCCAACTCGTCGACTTTTTGTTTCTGATCCTCCGCCCGGACCTTGAGATCATCCACGGCCTTGAGCGATTCCTCGATTCGCTGGCGGTTGTTGAAATTGATGAACTCGTCGACGAAATAATTCGCCACCTTGGCGGCTATCGCCCGATCCGGATGCTCAAATTGGACCGCCAAGACCAAACTGAGTCGCTGGGGAACGACTTCTCGGTTTTTGGCGAGCAGACCGTGAGGGGTGACCGGATCGTCTTCGCTGCCATCCTGATAAGGGGCCAAAAACTGGCGTAAATCATCTCCGGTCAGGCGTTCGGCCACCTTAGCGATCAGATTGGCGCTCTCCAGCAGCTTGACTTGGGTGTTCAGATCTTCCGCTCCCCGGATCTGGGTTTCGACCACATCCTGCACTTGCATGATCGTCGGATCATCGCGGAGCAGTTGCACGGTCGCGGTCGCCTGATAGATTCGCGTGGCGCTGAAGGTGTAGACCAGGGCGGAGGAAAACACCACGAGGAATACGACCACGATATACCAGATGCGCTCCCGCAAGATGAGCAGGTAGTCCTGGACGCTCCGGTGAGCCGTGCCGTCTTCATTGCCGTAGCCCCCGCCATAGCCGTAGCCATAGCCGTAACCAGCGCCGTAGTCTGCCGGAGCATAGCCGCCCGGCCCTTTATCTTTCTCGGAGGATCCCATCTAAATTAAGCAGCGTTAAAGAAACCGTTCAGGGACGAAAATAAGATCACCCGTTTGTAAAATCCACTGGTCTGTCGAAGCACCCTCAATCATTCGATCCGCATCGACGATAAAGTTCTCCGCTTCGCCCGACTCGGTCTGGCGCGTCAAACGGATTTTGCGGCGGTCGGCCAAACGGGTGAACCCCCCGGCCCGAGAGATGGCGTCAAGGAGAGATAGCCCTTCCTCGCGAGGGAATTCAATTTCACCGGGATTCCCTACCGATCCCAACACGTTCACCGTTCGCCGGGCATATTCCAACACGGTGATGTTGATCTGAGGGTTAACGAGGTAGTCTCGGTCGTATAACCCTTGGACCAACTCCTCCGCTTGTCGGATGGTGAGACCTGCCAGGCTCACCCGACCTACTAACGGCAACATGACCGCCGCTTCACCCGACATTCTGACCTCGCGGTCCATCTCGGGTTCTTGAAACACCCGAATTTGCAGGAGGTCGAGAGGCTGCAGGATGTAGTCGTCGGATGCTCGAAACCCGGCTATGGGCGCGGTTGAAGCATTCGATTCCTGAGCAAGGAGACCCTGGGTTCCCAGAATCAGAGCCAAGCCGATGAGTGTGATCGATCGCATAAAAAAAAAGGAAGAAGACCATCACGGCCTTCTCCCCAATTGAGCAAGGAGGGAATTAGGGTTTCAACAATCTCAGTAACGCAGTTTCGCCGAGATGGAGAAGACGGAATTGTCGAAGTCGCCCGTCGGCAGATCACCTTCGTTGTTCTTGTAGTTGAACATGCCGTGAATCTGGAAGTACTCATTGACGGTGTATTCGCCGCCGATGGTGCCTTCCATGTACTCGTCGGCGCCACGGGAGAAGTAATCGATCTCGCGGTAGGAGAGGCGACCCCGCAGGGCAAAGTCAGGTGCGATCTCCGAGCGGAAGCCGAGGAAAACGTCAAAGTTCTCTTGGTTCTCACCGATACCGGAACTACCGAAATCGTTACCCACACCAAAGTTGAAGGTGGTTTTTTCGGAATAGAGGTAGCTCAGGTCGGAGGACATGTTGAACGAGGCACGGCTGGCCCCGCTGTCCAGACTCCGATCCACAAAACCCACGCGCACAAAACCCTTGATCTTGGGAGTGAAGTCTCCCCGAGCCCCCACATTGACGAGAAAGTCATCGGAGGAAGAGGTCGACAGATCCGTATCGGTGCGGCGATAAGTGCCGCCAAAGCTCAGGTCCACTTTGGAAGTAGCCTCCCAGTAGTAGCGCAGGGGAATGGAAGTCACGCTCCGGTCGGTCAGCGTGGCGCGGTCATAATCGGTATCGCGCCAGTCCACGCCGAACATCAGGGAGGACTTGGCGGATAATTCCATCTCGTGGTCGATCTTGGCGCGAAGCTCATCACGGCGGGAGAGTCCGGGAAGCCGGAAATCGACCGTGTTTTGATTGAGCTGACGGAACGAAGCCGCCACCGAGGTCTTGGCCACCCCGTCATCGTGCCGGGCATCGAACGTTACATTAGACAACGACGAATCCAGGTCAGAGTTGTCTTGGTAAACGTCGATGTTCTCCACGAAAGCGAGCTTGCCGCTGATGAGGGCGTTGCGGCCAAATTCATAGGAAAGCCCCGGAGCGACCCGCCACACCACGTCATCCCGCACAGGGTTGAAGGGCTGGGTGCCTCCGGGAGCGACGAAGTCGTTCCCGAGGGTGACGTTATCATTGAAGCTGATAGATACATCCGCGGTCACGAAGATCTCGGAGCTGGTGCCAACGGCCATAAAGGGCGCGCTGTAAGCACTGCCTGCGATCAAGGCGCTGAGTGCGGCGGTGGCTAGTCTGTTGTTCATAGGTAAGTTTTTGGTGCTTAAGTAGGAGAAAGACCCCACGCAGGAAAGAGAAGCAAAATCTTTGCGAGGGCTCGAAAAATGTATCTAGTTGTGATTGTTTGGGTCTACTAAAAGTTAGTCCTTGGTGAAGGCGGAGGCCCACTTCGCCATTCGCAAACACTTTGAATGTCTAAATGGCATGCCAAGTTTTTTTTACCTGTCTGCTTTCTTTCAGTCAAACTGCTTGCATTATCCATGCCAAATCAATCGGAAGAACGCCTGCCTGAAACCCCCGGGACCAAGGTACTTTCCGGTTGGAGGCGGTGGCTGCCTTTTTTCATTTATAAGAGACCGTCTGGATGGAAGTTACACATTTCTCCGACCCTATCTATAGGTTGGATGGTCACCCTGATTCTCGGCGGTTACCTCGCCGCGGGAACCGCGTTATATTGGAATGATCGATACCGGCACAACCTGACGGAAATTTCCTGGTTTGATCGCATTTATCCTCCCAACTGGTCCACCTACCGGCAAGCGCGCGGCCTCTCCTACATCCACGCGGCCGAAGAAAGTTTGGCCGCCGGCAATTTTCCCAAAGCCTTCCACCAACTGAGGTCCGGGCTGGCGCGGTATCCCGATCACCGGGAAGGGCGCCTGTTGTTGAGCGAGATGTTCATGGCGGCCAATCGCCCAGATCTTGCCCAAAACACGCTACAAGAGGGGCTCCCCCATCATGGTTTGAACCGCGATTACATCGAACGAACGGTTCGGTTTCTTTTCGCCCGGAAACAGGATGATGCGGTTGCCCGCATTGCGCACGCGCTTCTGCCCAAGCTCGAACCGCAATCAGCCGAGTCCCACTTCCTCGCGATGTCCCTGGCCAATGCCCTCTACTTTCGCGGTCGATTCGACCAAGCGGAGGATGTCCTGCGGACCCACCGGCTGGCGTCCACGCCCGATGGTCGGTTCCTGGCGGCGAAGATTGAATGGGATCGCGGGTTCACCGAACTGGCCATGGCCTTGATCGATCAACTGGCCAATGATTTCCCCGCCAATGCCGAGGTTTACCGCACGCAGGTGCGTTGGCTGATCGAGCAGGGCGAAACCCATTCGGCGCGTCGAGCCAGCCTGCTGCGGCGGATCCGCTTCCCGGAGCAGGCCCAACCCCGAATCGATCTGCTCTACGCCTTCGACAAAGCGGGCGAAGAACACGAGGTGTCGCGGGAAGCCGACGCCCTGCTCCACGACTTTGGCTCCGAATTTGCCGTGGTGCTACAGGTCGGAGACTTTGCCGCCAATACGGGGCGGGTCGACTTGGCGTCGCAGGTCCTGGCGCACGCCACCCAGTCTCAAATGCCTTTGGAGGGGCCAACCCTCATCCTCGTGGAGTCCCTCCTCGTCTCCGCGCGATATCAAGACGCCCTCGTCCAAGCTCGGGAGGCCCTCGACGTCCACCCCGAGTGGGAAGAGCGTTTGGCCCCGGTTTTTAACGGCCTGCGGGCGATCTGCTACTTTGCCCTCGGCGATCGGGAGGATGCGAATCTGTTCCTTAACAGTTACTTGGAACTGCGAGAGGTCCGAGCCGAGAATCTGGTGGCGGTCGCCGAACGCTTGCTATCCGTCGGAGCCGACCGGGAAGCCCGACAGGTGCTGGACCACGCCGTACGTCGCGATCCGCTGAATCAAGCGGCCCTCACCCGCTTGATCGGACATGATCTTGCCGCCGCCGACGCTCCCGAGCTGCCCACCAACGTAACGCAACTGTTGGCCATGCGCAGAGCCGCTCCTCAATTGTTGCGCGCGATCTATGACCGACTCGGAGAGGACCGGTTTATCTTTGTGCCAGACCGTCAGGATCTTTTGGACCGGCTACTGGAATCACTGCAAGGCAAGGCAACCCCCCACCTTGCCGGTGCCAATTGAGGCTCACCCCCCGCCCAATCGGCCCAAGGCAGCCAACACCCGGGCGTTTTCCGACTCCGTGCCGACGCTCACCCGAATCCATTCCGGCAGCCCATAGCCGTTCACCGACCGCACGATGATGCCGTCGGATTGAAGCGTCTGACTCACCCGAGCGCCGTCGCCCACCTTCACCAACACAAAATTTCCCGAGCTCTTCACCCACTCCAGCCCCAGTTCCGTAAATCCGGTTTCCAATTGCCGCAATCCGCGTTGGTTCGCTCGGCGACAGTGGTCGATCCAGTCTTCGTCATCCAAGGCCGCCAACGCCCCGGCTTGGGCGACCGCATTGACATTGAACGGCTGGCGAGCGCGTTGCAGCAGTGCGGCGATCTCCGGGGTGGTCAAGGCGTAGCCCACCCTCAACGCGGCGAGGCCGAATATTTTGGAAAACGTCCGGGTGACCACCAACCGCCGACCGGTGCCAAAGATTCCGGTCCAGTCGATCGGCGCTTCGAGATACTCGGCGTAGGCCTCATCAATCACGATGACCACCCGGGGCGGCAGGCGTTCCACCCACGCCAACACGTCCGCGTTGGGATTCCGCGTGCCGGTGGGATTATTGGGCAACGGCAGAAACACGATCTTGGTCCGGTCGGTGACGGCGGCCGCCATGGCTGCCAGATCGTGGACATGATCGCGCAACGGCACCTCCACCGCCCGGGCCCCGAACAACAACGTCACCAGTTTGTAGACGATGAAAGCCGGCCGCCCCATCACCACCTCATCGCCCGGATTGAGAAACACATGGCCGAGCAGCTCCAAAAGCTCATTGGAGCCGTTGCCCACCACGACGCGGGCCAGGTCCACGTCGTGCCGCCGCGCCAGCCGGGACCTCAGCCGCAGGCATCCACCATCTGGATACAGGTGCGATTGTCCCAGGGCCTGCGCCATGGCCGCCAGCGCCTGGGGCGAGGTGCCCAGCGGGTTTTCGTTGGAGGCCAGTTTGATGATGCCCGCCGGGTCCAGCCCCATCTCCCGCGCGACATCATCGATCGGGCGACCGGGCTCGTAGACCGGCTGACTCAGGATATGGGGATTTACGATATCGGACAAACTCATCGCGCTGAGCTGAACAGGATTCAAACTTCAGACAAAAACAAATTCCACTTGCGGTTAAGAAGCTTCGGCTGAGCCGGATGCTGCCCGGGCCACCCTGCGGCTGCCGGTGATGGAGCCGACGGGCGGCAGTGCTCAAATCAATCGACTCGGTACCTCAACCAGCGCCATGCCCGCAGCGCGAGCAGCTTGCATGCCCGGCAGGGCATCCTCGAAAACCACGCAATCGGCGGGCGCCACATCGATCCGGCGCGCCGCTTCCAAAAACATGTCTGGCTCGGGTTTACCGCGGCCCGGGGCTACGTCCGCGGGCGTGACAAGGACTTTAAAAAGATCACTCAAGCCCAACGCCTCGACGGTGGGAATCGCCACTTCCGGCCCTCCGCCGGTGGCAATCGCCACGCGCTTCGAGGCGGCCACGCGGCGAGCAAAGGCGACCACGGGTTCAATCAACGCCACCGTGTGCATCAGTTCCAGATAAAGCGCTTCCTTGCGCTGGGCCACGGCCTCACCGTCAACCGTCAGGCCGTAGTGTTGGCCGAGCTTCACGGCGACCACGGGAGTCGGCACGCCCCCCAGCGAATAGAACAGCTCCTCATCCAGGGTCTGGCCGATGCCCGCCTGTTGCATGGCGGCATCCCAGGCCCGGTAGTGCACCGGCATCGAATGAATCAGGGTGCCATCGAGATCGAAGATGTAGCCTTCAAAGTCACGGGTGGGAAAATCAATTTGCATAGAGCTCTTCACCGCACAGACGAGTGCGGCACCTGACAACCCGGAAACCGGTTACAATTGGCCGACGGCCCTGAAACTCCGGCGGCACACGGCGGTGCGACCTGGCTCAGCGGCGCATGCCGCGCATCAGGCGCGACTTCGGCTTCACCGGAGCGGCATCGGCCTGCACCTTGGCATCAAACAACGCGGAGTAGATGTAGTCGAAATCCTCGATCTGCTTGCGCTCGATTTCGGCCCCGATGAAGCGCTCGATGGAACGCGCGTTGCGCACGTCATCTTCCGTGACCAGCGTGAAAGCATCCCCAGTTGATTGGGCCCGCCCGGTGCGACCGATCCGGTGGACGTAATCCTCCGCGTTTTCCGGCACATCGTAATTGATCACATGGGAGACCCCGGCGATGTCCAAACCGCGGGCGGCGATATCCGTGGCCACGAGCACCTCGAATTCGCCGGACTTGAACCCTTGCAGGGCTTCGACGCGCTCCCGCTGGCTCCGATCGGAGTGCATGACCCCCACGGTGTGGTTGTCCGCCTTCAACCGACGGGCAATGCGGTCCGCGCCCATGCGGGTCCGGGTGAAGACCAAGACACTGTGAAAGTCGGTGCGGCGCATGAGCTCCTTGAAGAGATCAAATTTCTGCGAAGCGACGACGGGGTAAAACGCATGGGAAATGGTCTCCGCCGGTTTGCGTTGAATGCCGATCTTGACCTGTTCGGGATTGTTCAGGGCCCAGTCGGCCAGCGACGCGATCTCCGGTGGCAGGGTGGCCGTGAAGAACAGGGTCTGGCGAGAGGCGGGGCACTTTCCGACGATGCGGCGCACGTCGGGCAGGAAGCCCATGTCCAACATCCGGTCCACCTCATCCAAGACCAGGATGTCGATATCATTGAGGTTGGTGGTGCCGTCTTCCAGCAGATCGAGCAAGCGCCCCGGGGTCGCCGCGCAGATGTCGACCCCGCGGCGGAGGTCCTCTCGCTGTTTGCCGTAGCCCACCCCGCCATAGATGATGGTCGTGGTGAGGTCGGTAAACTTTGAATACTGCTGGAACGCTTCTTCGACCTGCAAGGCCAGTTCCCGGGTGGGCTCCAACACCAGACAACGCATCCTGCCGTGCGACCCCAGCTTTTGCAGAATTGGGAGCGCAAACGCCGCCGTCTTGCCGGTGCCGGTCTGAGCCGAGCCGATGACATCACGCCCGGCCAAAATCAAGGGAATCGACTGCGCCTGAATGGGAGTGGGTTCCGTGTAGCCTTTCTCGGCCACCGAAAAAGCCAGGGCATCGTTCAACCCAAGTCGGCTGAAGGCAGTGTCCTGCGGGGGAATGTCCACCGGGGTAGTCGGCTTGAAGGACTGCTGCTGGGGGTGCTCGAAATCATCGCGCACCGGGCGCGCCCCCCGCCGTTCGCCTCGGTCCGGCCCCCGACCGCGGCGCTCTCCGCCGCGTTCGCTGGACCGACCCCTGCGCTCACCGCCCCGACCGCGTTTTTCCCCTTCGCCGCCCCGACCGCGCTTCTCGCCTTCGCTGCCCCGACCCCCGCGTGAGCCCCGACCGCGTCCCCGTCTGCTGCCGTCCGAGGGATTCGTGCCCCCTTCGCCCGCACGGTCAGCGCGTGGCGAGCTGCGGGGAGCGGTTGGCGGAGGGGAATCAGTCGACGGACGGGAGGCTTCAGACGCTGGCTTGGAGGAGCGTTTGAACGCCGAGATAATCTTCTTAAACATAACAATAAAGGATCAGCCGTGTCTGGAATCGGCCCGTTTAGCAACCACGGAGATTGATCCCACCAAGTTCACCGGGTTAAGGATTCCCCACGCTTGATTCATTGACCGGGATCGATCCTATCAACACTCCGCATCTTTCCCGTGCCCCCAAACCCACATTCGATTCCCCAGCTGCCATCCGCCCAGATTCGCCCCCTGCGGAATCGTTTGCGGCAGTCCATCCGCGACGCGGGATTGACCGATCTTTCGCCGTCCCGCGATGAATCGCGCACTGCCTTCTGGGAGCTCGAGCCCACCCCGCTGATCATCCCCGCCGCAGAATGGGCGCTGTTGGAATCCGGCCTGCGCCAACGGGCGCGGCTGGCCAACGCCTTCCTGAGCGATCTCTATGGGAAGCAAGACGCCCTGCGGGCTCATGCCGTGCCGCCCGAGTTTACCCTCGCCGATCCCTATTACCGCCGCCCCTGTCTGGGGCTCACGCCCGAACGGTCGGATCCGGCCTCTCTCATCCGGTTTGACCTCGTGAAAACCACCGCCGGGTGGCACGTGACCGAGGTGCACACCAACGCGCCGGTCGGCTTGAGCTATGCGGTGCAAAACCGCCGGTTTCTCACGCAGGAGGCCGCAAGCTACTACCGGAAACTGCCCGACTATCAGTCCATCATCAATGCTCCCCTCGACTTGGTGGACCACCTCCAACGGTTAGCCCCGCGCAAAGTGAAGCGCCCCACCATGGTCTTGCTGACCACCGGCCCCCGTTTCCCCTTTTATTCGGAACATTCGTTCTTGGCCCGAAAAATGGGCATCCGGTTGGCCCAGGGCAGCGACCTGCTGGTTCTCGATAACCAGGTTTTTTTCAAAACCGTGGCCGGGCTGGAACGTGTCGACGTCATCTACCGCCGGGTCAACGACACCCACATCGACCCCGTGGTTTTCTCCTCCGAGATCGAAAGCGCGGGGATCCCCGGCCTCATGCAATGCATCCGCGCCGGCAACGTCACCGTCGCCAATACCATCGGGTCCGGCGTCGCCGAGAGCCGGGCGCTCCACGCCTACGCCCCCGCCTTGTGCCGGTTTTACCTCGGGGAGAATCTGCTGCTGCCTTCGATCCCCACTTGGGTGTTCACCGACACCGATCAGGTGGACACCATTCTCGAGCGATCCGCCGAGTTGGACCTGCTGCCGACCCACCCCCCGCGGATCGGGCGCCCCTCCGCTCCTCTACCGCTGCTGCGGGCCGATCGGCTGCCGCCCAAACTGGGGGAAAACCCGTCGCGCTACGTCGCCCAGGAGCGCCTGGAATCCGTCCCCCTCGTCGCCGGCCGACGGCGCGACCCCGGATTCCGACTCAGCACCTTCGTCCTCACTTCCGGGCGGGAGACCTCGGTTTTGCCCGGAGGCATCGTCAACCTCGGTCCTGGGCCCCATCCGCGGGATCGCGTCGGACTTTGCGCCGATGCCGTGGTGCTTTCCGCGGACGAACAAACCGTCGGCACGTTGGCGGACCTTGAGGCACAACCCAGTTTTGCGATCTCGCTGCCCCCGCCGAGTTCCCGGGCGGCGGAGTCCTTGTTTTGGTTGGGCCGCTATCTGGAACGCGCCGAATCGACCGCGCGGATGTTGGGCATCCTCGACGACGTTGCCCTCGAGGAAATACCCGCCGCCGAACGCCAGAAATGGCTTCCTCTCTGGCGGGGACTGCTCGCGGCCACCGGCCACGCCCAGGAAAAGATCAACGCCCAACACAACCCCCGACGCGTCCTCACGCAGGACCTGCTCTGGCGCATGACGCTGGGCCGCGAACACCCCAGCTCGTTGCTGAACACCGTCGGGGCCGCCGCCGCCAATGCCCGCGAACTCCGGGAATGGGTGAGCCCCGAGGCCGGCAGCATTCTGACCAACGTTGATCTCAGGCTCCGCGCTTCAGCCCGCCACGCGCCCACCGGCAAAAGCCAGAAGGCCCAGCAGACGCGCAACCAAACTGCTTCGCACGCCCTGAGCGCGGTGTTGGTGGAAATCAACGCCTGTCTCGGATCGACCGCCCGCACCATGTTGCACGACGCCGGCTGGTATTTCATGCAGTTGGGCAAGCAACTGGAACGGGCTTCATTCACCGCCGCCACGTTGGGCCATGTGCTGCCGGGCGCCGCGGCGGAAAAGCCCCGACGCACCGCCCAACACACCTATCCCTACCGCGACAATCCCGAGTTGTCCGCCCTCCTGCGCATGCTCGGCTCACAGGACGCGTATCGTCGCCTCTTCCGCGCGCGCAGCCAACCTCAACTCGTTGCTCAACTCCTGCTGCAGCAAGCGGATGCCCCCCGCAGTATCCTCCATAACTTTCGGCAAATGCGCGGGAGTCTGGCCTCCATCCATCACTTCACCGGTGGCGCCAATCCCAGTCCGCCCACCCTCGTGATCGAACGGGGTATCGGCCGCCTCCAAGACCTGGATCTGCAACCCTACTTCACGCCAATTACCGGCTCCAGCTCGACGGCCACTCCCCTCGAAACCGTTTTGGCCGAAGTCGCATCGATGCTGGAATCGGTCCACCGCTCACTGAGCGATTACTATTTCAACCATCAGGCCCGCATGGTCAGCGACGATGCCCAAGCGGAACTGAAATTCTAGCCGGCCGCTCCACGTTCACCGTTGTGGTGCCCGTCGCGCTCCCGGACAAATTGACCCCGCAACCGCCGTCCCCCTAGTTCTCGCTCCATGGCTCTTCCCCGCACTTCTCTTCAATTATGGTCTGTTCGCGAGGACACCGCGCGTGATTTCGCCGCCACCGTGAAGGCGGTCGCGGCGATGGGTTACGCCGGCGTCGAAACCGCGGGCTACGGCAACCTGACGGCCGCGGATGCGGCTCGCGCCATCAAGGATGCGGGCCTGGTGGTCTCCGGCATGCACATCGGCATCGACCGCCTGCGCGGCGAGTTCAACACCGTCATCACCGAGGCCCGGCAGTGTGAGACCCGCGACATCATCTGTCCGTTCTGGCCCGTTGACCACTTCCAGTCAGCCGAAGCGTGCCGCACCATCGGCGCCGAGCTCAACGCCATCGGCGCCCGGCTCCGGGGGATGGGCTTTCGCTTCCACTACCACAACCACGCCCACGAGATCGCCCTGCAGGACCAGCGTCCGGGAATCGATTGGTTGCTGGACGCCGCGGCGCCGGAGAACCTCGGCTTCGAAGCCGACGTCTACTGGGTGCACGCCGGCGGTCAGGATCCCGCCACCATGATCCGCCAGCAGGGTCGGCGTATCCACTTACTCCATATCAAGGACGAGAGTGAAATCGGTTCCGGACCGGTTGATTTTCAGGCGGTTTTTGAGGCGGCCGACAGCGTGGGAACCGCCGAGTGGTATGTCATCGAAGTCGAGAAATACCAGCATGCGCCCTTGGAATCCGTGCAACGCTCCTTCGCCCAAATGCAGGCGTGGGGCCGCGCCTGAAGCGGCACCGCCTTTCTTCCCGCATCCTCGATTCGTTCATCATGCCCAAAAAAACCTCCCGCACATTCAACGTCGCCGTGATTGGCGCCGGGGCCATCGGTCTCGACCACATCCGCAGTTTCCGGCAGCACCCGGCCGCCCGGGTCATTGCCCTTGCCGAAGTCTCCCCGGAACGGGGACGGGAGGCGGCGGAGAGTTTCGGCATCGACACCCTGGACACGGATTATCGTGAGCTTTTGCAGCGCAGCGATGTGGAGGTCGTCTCCATTGCTCTGCCTAATTTTCTGCACGCCCCGGTGGGGATCGAGGCACTGCAAGCCGGGAAGCACGTGATGATCGACAAACCCATGGCGACGAATGCCCGGGACGCCGCGAAGCTGGTTGCCACCGCCAAGCAACACCGCCGCCAGCTCATGGTGGGCCAAAACATGCGGTTCTCCCCGGAGGTGCAGACGGCCAAACACCTGATCAATCAAGGCAAGCTGGGCGAGGTCTACCACGCCAAGACCTGCTGGTCGCGGCGCAGCGGGATCCCCCGGATCGGCTCGTGGTTTACCCAGCAGCAGTTTGCCGGCGGGGGTTGCACCTACGACATCGGCGTGCACGCCCTGGACCGGGCTCTGTTTCTGATGGGGGAATTCGACGCGGCCAGCGTCAGCGGCCAGACCTTCTCGAAACTCGGCCCCCTCGGCAAAGGCGACGGCAATTGGGGCAAGGGGGAGATCGATAAAGACGCCAAATTCGACGTCGATGACCTGGCGGTGGCTCTGATCAAACTCCGCAGCGGTCGCACGGTACTGCTGGAGGCCTCGTGGGCGGCGCATTTACCCGAACGCGAGTTTTTCACTTCGCAGGTATTCGGCACCGAGGCCGGCGTGATGCTCAACCCGCTGCGACTGATCCGACCCAGCCGCACCGGCTACGTGACGGAGGAAATCGTTCCCTCCACGCCCTTGGTCAACGAGAACCGGATGGTCCATTTTATCGATGTGCTGCTGGGCCAAGCCGAACCCTACGTGAAGCCAACCGAGTCCCTCGCGGTGCAAAAAATCCTCGATGGGATCTATCGCTCCGCCGCCACCGGACGCGAAGTGCGAATCAAGTAGCCGATCGACGCCATGCCCACCGTGATCCGCGCGGCCACCGTTGACGACACCGGACTGGTGCTCGACTTCATCCGTCAATTGGCCGACTACGAAAAAATGACGGCCGAGGTGGTCGCGGACGAGGCCTCGCTGCGCGCGCAACTGTTTCCCGAGACGGGGGCACCTGCCGCCGAAAGTGTGCTGGCCTTTGACGGCGAAACCCCGGTCGGATTCGCGCTCTACTTTTATAATTTTTCCACCTTCCTGGCCCGCCGCGGCCTTTACTTGGAAGATCTGTTCGTGCGACCCGAGTTCCGCGGCGCCGGTCATGGCAAGGCGCTCCTGCTCCACTTGGCCCGCAAAGCCCACGCCGAGGGTTGCGGGCGGATGGAATGGAGCGTCCTCGATTGGAACACTCCCTCGATCGAATTCTACCAGCGACTCGGGGCAAAGATGATGAACGAATGGACTGCCTGCCGACTCGACCAAGCGGCGTTGGCCCGACTTGCGGACGAGGCATGATCAGCCAGTGGACGATCCTCGGCCCAACCGGATCGCCGGTCCCGCGCCGGGGTTGTCGCCGCGACCAGATCAAAACCTGAACACCGGCTCAGCCCAGCCCGTTCTGCAGTACCCATCGCACCAAGCTGGCGACCTCGCGCACGCCCAGTTTTTCCATGATGTTGGCCCGGTGCTTTTCCACCGTGCGCGTGCTCAAATCGAGATCGGAGGCGATTTCCTTCGAAGAACGCCCCGCGGCCACCAAACGGGCGACTTCCAGCTCGCGGGCCGAAAGAACCGAGGGGGAAGCGCCGCTGGCAGGAGGTAAATTCCCCGCCGCCGGCCCCGTCTCCGCCGCGACGTGGGAAGCGAAAAACATCCCGCCGGCCATGACCGTGTCGATCGCTTGGATGACGTAGGCCAACGGGGCGGTTTTGTCGACAAATCCAGCCACGCCCAAACGCATCAACTTGGCCGGCAGCTGCGGCTCGGCGTGCCCCGTCAATACCAGAACCTTGACCTGCGGATGCGCCGGAATGAGCTCCGCCACGATGTCCAAACCGTGCTTTCCGGGCAGCTGTAAATCAACGAGCAGCAAGTCCGGAGGATCGTCCATGCAGGCCTCCAACCCAATGGCTCCGTTCGAATAATCTTCGACGTGCTTCCACCCTTTGCGCTTTTCCAGCGATCGTTTCAAAAGTTGCCGAAAAACCGTCTCATCCTCGATCAGAATGACACGAGGAGAGGGGGTGGCTTCGTCAGGGTCGGAACTTGCCATAAATGCGTAATGCTTGTTAAACCCAATCAAATGATGGCGGCAAGCGCGGTCTTCATCCCTTTTGCCCGTCAACCGAGCGGGGCCGGTCGTCGCCCGGTCCCTCGCCTTCAGAATTGCGCACCGGCCGAACCTTGCGGCGGCCGTCGGCAAACTCCACTTCGTAGCGTTCGGTCTCCTTCATGCCCGCCTGCCGCATGACCGGTCGACCCGCCTCGTCGCGCACCATGGTGAAGCCCCGTTGCAGGGTCGCTTGGGGACTCACGGACTGCAGCCGCTTCCACAGGCTCAAGAGGCGCTGCGACTCGCGTTCCACCCGTTTCTGCGGGTCATTGCCGCGCCACGCCGCCAACACCGGCTGCAACCGTTGCCGCGCGTGCCGTAGGCTGATGGTCAATCCCGCCTGCAACCGGGCCGCCAATTCATCGCGCCGCTGCCAGCCTTGCTCAATCTGCGCCCGGGGCGTCAGCAGCCGCAGCCGGTCCCGCAGGCCAGTGCAATCGCGACGACGCTCCCGCATTTGCGCCTGCACTTCATCGCCCAGAGCGCGGCCCGCTCGATCCAGTCTGTCGCTCATGTCCCGGTAGCTGCTCGACAGCAACTCCGCCGCGCCACTCGGAGTTTCGGCCCGCCGGTCCGCCGCAAAATCGCTGAGCGTGAAATCAATCTCGTGCCCCACCGCTGATATCACCGGCAGGACCGAAGCCGCCACCGCCCGCACCACCGCCTCCTCGTTGAAGGCCCACAAATCCTCCAAACTCCCCCCGCCGCGACCAATGACGAGGACGTCATAATCACCGCTGCGATTCGCCCACTCCACCCCCGCCACGATCTCGGCCGAGGCCTCTGCGCCCTGCACCCGCGCTCCTACCACCGTGAGACGTCCGCGCCACTGCCGCCGCAGGAGAATACGGGTAAAGTCCTGCACGGCGGCGCCGGTGGGTGAGGTGATAAAAGCGATCCGCTGCGGCAGAGCCGGGATCGGTCGCTTGCGGTCAGCCTCAAACAGACCTTCGTCGGCCAACTGCCGCTTCAACCGTTCGAACTCCCGCTGCAACCGGCCCACCCCGTCTTCCTTCACCGTCTGCACCACCAACTGATACTGTCCGCGGGCTTCGTAGACGCTGAGACGCCCGCCCAGGACGACCTGTTGCCCGTCCGCCAACGTCACGGTTTGGCGGGTGGCCTCTCCTCGGAAGAGCACGCAGGAGATCTGAGCTCCTCCGTCTTTGAGCACGAAGTAACTGTGCCCGCTGCTCTGTCGGCGTAGATTGGAGATTTCTCCCCGCACCCACGCCTGGCCCACCCCGCCTTCCAACAGGTGCTTCACCCGCCGGGTCAGCTCGGTCACACTCTCCACCGGATGATCTTGCACCCGAGAGTCGGCCGAGGGCTCCACCATGTCACGCCAGTCCGCCATCAGGTCTCCACCACCAGCTTCTTCCTCGCCAAATGACGACGCAACAGGTGGGCGCCCAGGGTCAGGGCCACCATCGCACTGGCTCCCACCAGGATCATCTTCCCCTTGCCCGACAGCAGCGCCTCCCCAAAGACCACAAAAACCGTGCCATAGAGGGCGCCGATGAGCGTCGATCCGATCAGGTAAATGCGGAACGGAATTCGGGCCAATCCCAGGATCGCGCTCTGCACAAAAAACGGGGGACCCGGCGTCACCCGGAACAGCACCGTGATATTCCAATAATTCTCCGCCCGGACCGAGGGCCAGGTATAACCCAGCCGGGTAACCAGCTTCTCCAGCCAGGGTCGGGCGATCCATCGGGCGGCGACGTAGGTCACCGTGACATTGATCGCGAGCGCCACCCATGTCGCGCCAATCACCACCGGCCAGCCCAAGGTCGGCGCAAAAACCGAGCCCGCCGTCAAGGTGAACGGCGAGAGCGGAAACCCAAACGCCGGCAGCAACGCCATACCCGCAAAAAATGCCCACGGCCCCGCCTCCCGCACCAGGGCGATGCCCCCGTCGATCCAATAACGGAGGTCCAGTCCGCGGAGCACCAAACCGCCCGCAATGGCGCCAACCACGGCCAACACGGCCAATTTGATCAGCAATCCTTTGCGACGAGAGGGCACATCTTCCGCGGACGACATGGCGGGACCATGCGCAGGCTGCCGGGACGGGGTCAAGCGCGCGCCCCGACGGAATTCTTACGCTCGCCGGATCGGCCCGGAGCACTCATAACCCCATTCCACCACCGTGCCTTCCGATCCCCGTTTGGACCCGTTCTCCATGGATTCTGCCCTCCCCGCTGTCGCCATCGTCCTGCCCGTCTTCAATGAAGAGGCCGTGCTGCCGGAGACGTTCACCCGACTGAGCCAGTTGTTTGACGCCCAACCCGGCTACCGCTGGCGGGCCGTGTTGGTGGATGACGGCAGCCGGGACCGCAGCGGGGAGCTTTTGGGCGACCAAGCCGCCAGAGACGATCGATTCGAAGTCGTGACGCTGGCGCGCAATTTCGGTTTTCAAGCGGCCCTCGCCGCCGGGATTGAGTGCGCGGGCGAAGTCGACGCCCTCATCACCATGGATGCGGATCTGCAGGATCCTCCCGAGCTCATCCCTGCCCTCCTCCAGAGTTGGGCCAACGGAGCCGAGGTGGTGCTCGCGGCCCGCCGGAGTCGCCAGGAAAAGGGCCTCCGACGGCTGGGAATGGAAATCTTTCACGCCAGCTTCGGTCGGCTCACCGATCAAAAGCTCACCGAGAACAACGCGGGCACCTTCGGTTTGATGGGCAGCAGCGCCCTGGCGGCATTCCGCCGCCTGCCCGAGCGCAATCGGTTCTTCCCCGGCCTGCGGGCCTGGGTGGGATTCGACGTGGCCGAGGTGACTTACGACCGCCAGGAGCGCGCCGCGGGACAACCCAAGCAGTCCCTGCGGCGGCTGATCACCTACGCCTTGGATGGGCTGTTCAGTTTTTCGCGACTGCCCCTGCGCGCCGTGTCCTACGCCGGTCTGCTCGTCGCGCTGATCGGTTTCAGCCTCGGGCTCTTCTACGCCACCCGGCGCATCATTGGCATCGAGGTCGCTCAAACCGGTTTCACCACGCTGGTGACCTTGGTGCTCTTCCTGGGCGGCATCCAACTGATCGGCATCGGCGTGCTGGGCGAATACCTCGGGCGTATCTACGATGAAGTGAAGCAGCGACCGCTTTACCTGATCAAAAAACGCACCCACCGGGAATGACCACACGACCCGCCAAGTGGGCCTTGGTCGGCACCGGCGTGGCCGGACTGGGCGTAACCGCCTACCTCATGGTCATGACCACCTTCATGGTCTATGACGACGAGGGCTTCGTGCTGATGAGCCTGCGGCGTTTTCTCGGAGGGGAGCCGCTCTATGACGCGGTGTTTTCCCAGTATGGGCCGGCCCCCTACCTCTACCACTGGCTCCTCACCCTCGGCGGCACGGTCGAGCTCACCCACATGTTCGGCCGCCTCCTCACCGTGATCCATTGGGTCACCTGCGCGGTGAGCGTGGGTTGGATTGCCGCCCATTTGGTCGAGCGGCACCGGTGGGCCACCGGGGTCTGGGCGAGTTTGTTCACCTTCAACCTGCTGTGGCAGATGATCGCCGAACCGAGTCATCCCGGCAGCATGATCGCCGCCGTTCTCGCAGTCACCGCCGCGATCGCGGTGGGGGCAATTCGCCGACAGGCCCACGCCCAAGTGGCGGGCGTGCTGGGCGGGGCGGGCGCGATTTTGATTCTCACCAAGATCAACGTCGGGGCCTTCTTCATCGCCGGCGTCGGGGCCTTCGCCTTGGTCTTCACCCGCTGGCCGCCCGCCTGGCGCAAACCCGCCGCGGGCCTGGCGCTGGCGGGCCTGGCGGTGCTGCCCTGGCTCCTGATGGCCGGCAATCTGCATGATCCCGCCATGCGAGGATTCGCGCTCAAGGCCTCACTGGGGGGGATGGCGATCTGGTGGGTCCTGCCCCGCCCCACCGGCGAAGCCTCCCTCCCGGCGAGAACCTGGGCGCTTACCACCGGGTGGTTTCTGGTCGGCACGACGGCGATTGTCGGATTCACCCTGAGCCAAGGCACCTCGCTGGGGGATCTGATCACTGCCGTATTCATCGATCCCCTACGCCAGCCCGGTCACTTCACGGTGCCGCCGCGCAATTCGATGCATTCCGGGATCTTCGCCGCGGTCAGCTTCGCCGTGGTCGGTTGGGCCGGGTGGAATCTCCGCCAGTCCGGCGAGATCGGGATAACCGTGCGGCGGGTCGCCCTCGGCCTGCGGATGGCGCTGGTGGTGGGGTTCGTGGGCTTTGCGCTGCGGTGGCCGGGCCCGTGGGGCGGATTCACGTTGCTGGACTACGTGCTGCCGCTCCTGCCGTTGTGGCTGGTCGGCGCCCGCGGGGATTCAACGGCGCGCGCCTTTCCGGCGATTGCCGGGTTGGCCTTTCTCGCGGTGACGCAGGTGCTGCACGCCTTCCCCGTCGCCGGCAGCCAGATTGGGTGGGGTTGCTTTCTCAGCGCCGCCATCATCGCGAGCGGCGTGCAGCGCGACTTGAGCACTCTGGCCCGGACGCGCGGCAAGGCCCTTGGCACCATCGCCGCCGCCGCCATGCTGCTCGCCGCCGCGGCCGGGACGGGGCAACTCGCCCAGACCGGGTGGGAGCGGTATCGGAGCTCCCAACCCCTGCCCTTTGCCGGGGCCGGGGATATCCGGGTCGACGACCGCACGCGGATCGCGCTCATCGCCATGGTGCAAAACGCGATGGTGCACAGCGACGTGCTGTTCACCCGGCAAGGCATGTATAGTTTTAATATCTGGAGCCAAGTGCCCACCCCCACCGCCCGCAATGCGACCCATTGGTTCTGGCTGCTCGACGAGCAGGAGCAGCGGGACATCATCCAGCGTCTGACCACCACCGAGCGGGCCGCCTTCATCGTCAACGAGCCGCTCGATGCGTTTCTCGCCACCATCGACGTCGCGGTCGAGGGCCCCCTGCAGGACTTTGTGGAGCATCACTTCACCTCCGCCGTCAAATTGCGCGGATTTGATTTTCGGGTCGCGGCCGGGCAGGACATCGCCCCCTTGGGCTGGGCGCTGTTGTTTGGTTCCGAGGCCGATGCTTCCGCCACCGTTGACCCCTATCAGCTGCAAGTGACCGTTGTGGTGGAGGGAACCCCGGAGCGCTTGGAAGTGATCAATTTTGATGCGAACGGAAATGCCACCCCCAGCGAACTGGGCTTTGGCGATATTGATTTTGTGCCCGTGAGACGGGATGGGGCGCAAATGGGCGAATCCCTCGCCCTGGAGTCGGCCGGCATGCTACGGGGAATCTATCGGTTCACCGCCCTCACCGACCGCGCCGCGGCGCAGTGGGATTTTCGCGGCAAGGGCGTGGTCATCAAAGACGCATCCGGCACGGTATTGGCGGAAGCCTTGTTCGAGTAGGTCTCAGCGACGGCGAGCCACCAACACCAAACTCACCCCGAAGGGCATGGGGGTTCGCGACATCGCCAACCGCACAAACTGCCACCGCAGTAGCGCGTTGATCGGGGCCGGCGGCACCTTGTCCTCGGCGCGGGTCGTCGCCGCCGCGGCGGGGCGGCCGCGCTGCCACCGGCGAATCAGCCAAACCAACGGGAATACCGGCACGTTGGTGTAGTTGGCGTGTTCCAGATGCCAGTCAGCCGCGGGAAAGAGGTCGATGAGCTGAGCCCGGTCGTAACGGCGATAATGCTGCAACCCCACATCCCAGTCACTCCACAGCGCCATGCTCGCCGGCACCGTCACCACCGCCACGCCCCCGGATTTCACCATGCGGGCGAATCCTTTAACCACCGCCCGATCATCCGGCACGTGCTCCAGCACGTCCAACGCGGTGACGTATTCAATGGAGTGGTCGGCCAGCGGCACCTCCCCGTTCTCCAGGGTGATGACCCGATCCGCGGGGAAGCGTTGGCGCAACATGGCCAATGACTCCGCAAACGTGTCCATCACCGTCACGTCACACCGGTCCCGCATTTCGTCGGCAAAAATCCCCGTTCCGGCCCCGCAATCCAACAGCCGATCCGTTTTCGCCGGCGGACGCACCCGCTGAATCCACCGGCGCACAAATTCCCGCTTACCCACGTAATACCAATGCGCATGCTCCACCCGTGCGAGGTTCTCGTATTCAGCAGTGTCCATCAGCCTCTTTCCGGATGTCGGGCTCGATCCCTAAACTCAATCCCCAATCTTCCGCGGCGCCCCCACTCGGACCTTGAGAATCCCCCATCGGCCGCTGAGATCGTCTTCCGTCGATGACGCCCTCCTCATCTCGCCCCCCCCGCCCCTCCCCCAAGTTCTGCTGGGCGATTTTCGGGCTGCTGGTGGTCCATGCTTGGATCGCGCTGGAGGCCTCCACTCATAAATCCACCACCAACGATGAGATCGCGCACCTCACCGGCGGATACACCTTCAACACGCTGGGCGACTTTCGCATCCAACCGGAAAACGGGGTCCTGCCTCAGCGCTGGCATGCCCTGCCCTTGAGTTGGACTCGCCCGACATTGCCCGAACTGGCGGCGGCCCCCTGGACTCAAGGTCTGGCTTACCAGTTCAGCTACGACTTTTTCTACCAGTCCGGCAACGATCCCGACGCCCTGCTGTTCACGGGCCGAGCCATGAATGTCGCCTGGGGACTGGCCACCCTGTTGCTCGTGGCCGGCACCACTTTCCGGTGCTTCGGCCCCGGGGCGGCCCTGTTCGCCACTGCCATGGGGGCGCTCAGTCCCACCTTTCTGGCCCACTCCGCCATCGCCACTTCTGACATGGCCATGACGTTTTTCTTTGTCGCGACCGTCCTGGCGTTTTGGTGGCACCTCAACCGCCCGGGCTTAATCACCTTTGCCGTGAGCAGCCTGACCTTTGGGCTGGCGTGCGTAGCCAAGTTCAGCGCGGTGCTGTTGCTACCCATGATGGCCCTCATGATCACGGTGCGCTGCGTCAGCGGTCCCGCCGTGCCTCATCCATGGCGCGGACCGGACAACCCGGTGCGGCGAGCCGTCAATCTTGCGGGGTGGTGGGGGGGACACGGCGTGGTCGCGGTGGCCGTCATCTGGCTGTTTTTTGGATTCCGGTTCTCCATGATGGCACCCGGGGTGCCGCCCGGGACCATGCCCCTCGCGTGGGCCCACGTCCTGTCGGCCCATCCCGGTTGGGAGCCGCTGATCTTCACCCTGCGGGATCTGCGCGTGCTGCCTGAAGCCTTTCTTTACGGATTTTCCTACGTGTTGGCTTTTTCCCTCGCCCGCGGGGCATTTCTGGATGGCCAGTTAAGCACCACGGGATGGGTGGAGTTTTTTCCAAAAACCTTTCTCTACAAAACCCCGCTGTTCGAACTCATCAGTCTGCTCGCGGTCGTCGGCGTATTGATTTGGTGGCTACGGCAACGACCCCGCGATCTGGGGAGTCGCCTCTACTCCTGGGTCCCCGGTATCACGCTGCTGGTCGTCTATTGGGTGTTCTCGCTGACTTCCCACCTCAACATCGGGCACCGCCATATTCTACCGACCTATCCGTGGTTGTTGATCGCCACCGGATCGGTGATCTGGGCCCTGGGCAAAAGCTCGCTGCCCCTGCTTCGCGGACGTTTTGCTCCGGCCGTCGTTGGCGGGGCGCTGGGGTTGGGTCAGGTGCTGTCGATGGTCTCCGTCCATCCCCATCATTTGGCTTACTTCAACGCGCTGAGCGGTGGGTCCACCCGCGGCTATCAGCATCTGGCCGACAGTTCGTTGGACTGGGGGCAGGATCTGCCCGGCTTGGCCAAATGGCTGGAGCAGCGGGATGCCACCGAGCCGCCGATCTATCTGGCCTACTTCGGCACGGGGGAACCGGCCCACTACGGAATCGAACCCACGTGGATCACCCGTCTGCCCAGCTTCGATCAACCCACCGGCTGGCCGACGCTGCAGGCGGGCACCTACGCGATCAGCGCCACCCTGCTCCAGCACGTGTATCGCCAGCAGCATCAACCGTGGTCTGCCGAGAGTGAGACCACCTATCAGACGCTCCGTAACTTGGAACCCAGCTTCCGGACCATGGCCGGCCACCCCGAACACCATCCCGACCTGCGCGACGGGGCGACCGCCGCGGAGTGGCATCACGCGTGGAACCTCTACAACGAACTCCGGTTCGCCCGCTTGTGCGAGTATCTGCGGGTGCGTCCTCCCGACGCCATGATCGGCTACTCCATCCTCATTTTTGAACTGGATCAGGCGGAAATCGACGCGGCGCTCTACGCGCAACTTCCCGCGCTCGTCCAGTTGATCCAAACCGCCGCCACCCGCCCCTTCAATCCGGTCGTGCCTTAATGGGCTGGCAGCAGCTCAAAAACCACAAACTGGTCATTGGCCAACACTCCGCGAATGCGACCGTCCAGCCGTGCCAGCACCCCCGTCCGCTCCAGAAACTGTTGGGTGAAAGCGGTGCGGTGAAAGACCATGTGAGTGATGCCGCGGGAGCGCAGCACCTCGATCGGGTCGCCCGCCGGTTCCGCCAGAAACATCTCCCGCACTTCCGGGCTCCACCACGGCACATAATCCCGGCCCTCCGCGGCGAACAGCCGTTGCAAGCCTGCCGCGTCGCCGACGAATCGACCCGGGATCGTGGCGATCACGGTGTCGAAAAACGGTTCCTGCTCGCGCCAGAACTCCTGCTGCCACGCATAACCGACGCTAGGCCGACGCCACGGGCGTCGTCACGGGTTGGCGGTGGCCGTCAACGCGCGAGCCGACGCATCGATGCCGATCAACCCCAACCCGCGTACGTGGACAGAATCCGCCGGGCTAAGATGTCGAACGACACCGCCCGCCCCAAGCACTAGCAACAACGGACGACTGAGCACCCCGCATGGCGTGGAGCCAACAGACCAAAGTTGCCCCGCTTACGGCCACCCCGGCCAGCCACCCCCCCTGTTTCCGCAACATCACCAGTCCCGCCCACCATCCCGCCACCGCGGGAGCCGCCGCCAACAGGGTCAATCGGCCGATTTCTTGCCATCCCGCCACCGTGGCCAGACTTTCGCCGTAGAGGGCCCGGTAGCCGGAAATCCATTCGTGAAAAATCGGGTTCACCGGAAAAACGCCGCCCATGGAAAGCGACAGCCAGGGATTGCCGGAGCGGATCCAGGTGCGCAGCAACCACCCCGCCGGCAACACCAGGAGCAACCAGCCCCGCAGGTCGCTCCATCCTCGACCCGCTCGCCTCACTGCGATCGCGTGAACCACCAACCCTGTGAGGGCTATCGCGATGCCGTATTCGCGGGCGGAGGCCACCAAAGCTGCGCCCAGCCCCGCGATCCATGAGCCCGACCGCGCCCCCTTGGCCTCTCGGCGGAGGATGCCGTAAAGCATCACGCCCGCGCCGATCGCCGTGCTGCTGGTTTCCTGACCCAAATTGCCGGCAAACTGGAGCAGGAACGTGGCCCCCGCGATCAGCAGCGCCCAGTTTCCCCCAGCTCGACCGCCCCCCCAAAGGACGCCCAGTTTTCTCACCAGGATCAGCACGGCCAGCCATTGACCGAGCACCGGTATCGCCGTCCAGCCGCGATGGGTTTCCCCCGCCACCAAATAGGCCCAGGCGTAGAGGCTCGAAATCAACGGCGGGATCCCATCCGCCCAAAAATACACCCCAAAATCCTCGGCCGTCTGCGGCGGATAAAACCCCAGCCCCTCGTGACTCACCATCATCCGCGCGAGATGATCCCACCTGAAATCCGCATCCACCCCCGACAGGGGCTGGGCCACCGCCTTCCAGACCGCCACCACCACCAAGGGCAACACCCCCCAGCCCACGCCCAGCTGGAGGTCCCACTTCGGCCGCCAATCGGTGACGCCCGCCCGTCGGGCCATCGCCCAGCCGACCGCCCCCACCACCGCTTGTCCGCCCAGCAGGTAGGTGCCACTGAGCGGCACGGACCCCACCGCCGCCAAAACCGTCCAACCAAAAATCGAAACCCACGACACCACCATCGCGACCAACACCCCTTCGCCCCACCGCCGGGCCCAGCCCCACCCCGGCAATATCAACCCGGCAGCAATCAAGGCCACCTGTGCGACCGCCATCATGAGCGTTCGGCGGGAAGCGGTGCGGACTTCTCCAGCACGATGATCATCCGCAGAGCGAGACGGGCCAGCAGCCCTTGCGGCAACCGCTGCTCCACCGCCAGCAGCCCTTTGAGCAGCGGCGCGGGGAGCAGCGCGCGTTGGGAAAAGCCCCCCGTGGCCGGATAAGCCAGCAGGTCACGGTAAATGACGCGGACCACCCGCAGTCCCATGGCCGCCAGCCGATCTTCCGTATCCTTACGATGAATACGCAGCAGACCGACCCCCATGCCCATGTTGGCAAACTCACCCGCTGCATCCGCCGCAAAATCATACGGCGGGACCACGGCGTCCGGCTGGCAGGGTTCGTGATGAAACCAGCGGTAAAACTGCCGCCCCCCCCAGGTGCCGGCCGGCTCCATCAGCACGATGCGGCCGCCCGCCCGCAACGCCCGGGCCGCACTCGCCATAAACGCAAACGGGCGCTGCAGGTGATGGAGGGTGTCCATGGCCAGAATATTGGCCCAATCCTCCGCGGGAATCTCGTAGGCGGAAACGGCGCGGTCCACGAATTCCGTTTTGACCAGATCGCTGGTCACCAACTCGGGAATAACCTCCCCGGCCACCCCGATGCCCGCGCCCAACTCCAAAGACGGCCCCGCCGTGCACTGGGCCGCCATGGCCCGAAAAATATCCTGATACACCGCACGCAGCGCCG
This sequence comes from Opitutaceae bacterium, assembly GCA_018402455.1. GTDB lineage: Bacteria > Verrucomicrobiota > Verrucomicrobiia > Opitutales > Opitutaceae > Actomonas. Next base: position 355 of record JAGYIG010000027.1, on the reverse strand, counting down.
GGGAGGCCTGCCACTTCCGGTGACTCTGCTGCAGCAGGCTCAAGTCGTAGGTGATTTCCGGGTCACTCATCGTTGGCCGTCTCTTGCTCCGCCGGGGGGTGAATGGCGACCAGTCGGCTGAGTCGCGCGATGCGGGTGCCAAACCGTCGCTCCGTGACCCGTTCCAATTCGAACTGCTCCGGCAAGCGTTCCTCCAGCACCACTTCGTGAAACCCGTCAACCGAGGTGGGTCGCAGCGACTGCGATACCAGGATCTCGTCGAACAGCGGCTGCGTCAGTTGGTAGGCGAGTCGATCCTCCATCATAATCGCCCGATCCAGCAAAATTGCCGGAGTCTTGTCCAGCAGCCAAACCA
>JAGYIG010000026.1 GCA_018402455.1 Opitutaceae bacterium | reverse complement strand
CTTCACCATCTCCGGCATCGAGGATTTACTGCTCGTGAACGAAGACCAGCTCGCCATCGCCGAAAAACATGGCCTCGAGGTAAAAATGGACCTCCGCGGGAAGTTCACCGGCCAACCCGACCACGAGATCTACCAGTGGGCCTACGACGAGTATTACCACCGTTCCAATCACGACCTCTACGTCGTGCTCGGGGGCGAATGGGGCGCCGTGATGAAGCCGGGGGTCGCCGATTTCGGCGTGCAGCAACGCGCGTGGATGGCGGACCTTTCCGCCAATCCCGCCGATCCCGAGGAGCTTGCTCTCCTCAACCGGGTGCTCGGCAACCAAAACGAAGCCTCGATCGTCATGGGGTGGCATTCCTACAAGAAAGATACCGAGGGCCAGCACACCACGCTCACCGGCAACTACGGCCTCAAGATGGAAGGCCTGCACAACCTGCCCAACGTGTCCTTCACCTCGCAGATTCCTTGGACACCGGACTTCGAGTTCACCAATAACCATACCGTCGAGCCCGATGAGGAAGTCATGGCTGAGGACAAGGTCTACGTCGCCGCCCTCGCTACCGACTCCATGGGCATCGGTGCTTGGACCAAACCCGGCCGCGGCCTCATCCCCTACGGCTGGCAGGTGCTCATGAACTGGTCCTGGCTCAATCCGCCCGCCCTCCAATACTTCCAGGAAACCAAGACCGACAACGACTACTTCGTCGCCGGTCTCAGCGGTCCGGGCTACATGTATCCCAAGTCCATTCCCGCCGAGAAATTCCCGCCGCTGATGGCCGACGCCAGGCCCCTTATGGAGCTCCTCGATCTGCGCATCATGGAGATCATGGACTACTCCGAGGGTAACCGCCACGTTGGCAATACCGACCTGACCAAGGAGGTCGTCGATCTCTACTATCAAGAGTTCCCCGACGTGATCGGCTTCATCAACGGATACGGCACCGCCCGCACCTTTGATCTGCGCGATACCCGTCCCATGATCAGCTACGACTACTACCTCGGTGTGCATCGTCCGCTGGAGGAGGCCGCCGCCGATCTCGAGGAGCTTATCCGCCTCAACCCCCAGCGTCCCTACTTCCTGCTCATTCATGTGCGCGAACGCACCACCATCGAGCAGGTCGCCAGCATTCTGGATGCCCTCAACGACGACGTGGAAGTGGTCGCGGTCGACAAGTTCATGAAGCTCGCCGCCAGCAACCAGACCTACCGCACCCGTTACCAGGAACCAGAGGATCCCATCGACCTGAATCCGTAACGCGCGCTGGCGCGCGCGAGGTGCCAAGTAACAAGTATCAACCCAGGACTACGCTACAGGGCCTCGTCATTTGCGCGGGGCCCTGTAGCCGGGGTCGGTGACCCCGGTGCGCTGGTCCCACTGCCAATCGAAAATCCCCAGTCGAAAATCCCCCATGCCCTTACCTCGCCGCGCCTTCCTCCGTTCCACCGCCGTTTTCGCGGCGGCCCTGCCGCTCACTCGTTTGAGCGGAGCAAAAAGTGGCTCGGGCTCTACGCCCGACTCCCCTCCCGGACTCCTGTTCGACCCGGCCGATCTCCCCCAGATCCGCCGCAATCTGGAGCATCCGCGGTTGGAGGCGGTGCGCACCAAGCTGCGCGACGTCGACCACAAGGCGCGGTTGCACTTCATCCGCGAGGAGTCCAGCCTGCGCAATCGCGTGCGTCATATGCGGGAAATCCGCGAGGACCTCGAAAACGCCGCCTTCGCCTACGCGGTTTGGGCCGATCCGCGCGATCTCGAACTCGCCACCGCCGCACTCGAACGGATCCTCCAATACGATCCGTGGGACTATTTTCTGGAGGCCGACACGCATCCCATCGGATTCCAGCGGGCGCCGGAAGCGACCATCGCCGTATGCACCACCTTGGACTGGATCGGGGATCACCTTGATCCGGCCTTGGTCACCGAGGCCGAGCACCAGATCGCCACCAAGGGCGCTCCCGCCTGTTACCTCTCCCTTTATGGACTGATGTATCCGGATCGCGTGCAGGGATGGTCGATCAATCATCGCGACGACGACATTCCCGCCAACTTCGATCTCAGCCGGTGGCCTTTGATTCTCAACTCCACCAACCTGAAAATCATCCCCACCTGTGCCTTGGGCTTTGCCGCCCTCTGGCTGCACGACCGTCATCCGCAAGCCAACCGCTGGCTGCAGATGGCCCGCCGCAGTGCCCAGTCGTTTGCCCCGATGTATGGGCTCGATGGATCCTATGACGAGGGGGTGGGCTACTGGGGCTACACCACCCTGCACATGGCCATGCTGGCCGAGGCGGTTTATCGCCGCCTTGGCATCGATGAACGCGACTTGATCAACTACCCGGGCTCCACCCGGTTTGCCACGGTCATGAGCATGCCGCGCTTGGGCTCAGCCTACAACAATCTCAACGAGCAGGCGGCCTATAACTTCGTGCCCAAGGGCACCATGGACCCGGCCATCGATATCGTGAACTTCGGCGACTCCGGCCACGGCACCGACACCACGATCGCGGCGTGGACCGGTCGCACCCACGACGACCCCTACTCCAACTTTGCCGCGGCGGAGCTGGGCGAGATCAAACACCTGCCCGGCGCGATCTGGTTCGACCCGACGGCGCCGCAGGCTCCGCCCCCGGACGCATGGCTCAACGCCCGACTGGACAACGACTGGGTGGTGTCCCGTTCCGACTGGTCGCCCGGCTCCACCGTGGTGGCCTTGCGCAGTGGCGGACCGGCCAACCATGAACATGCCGATCGCAACAGCCTCATCTTCAAAGCCCACGGCGAGCGCCTGTTCCACGATCCGTTCAAAGCCGCCTACAGCCCCACCCACCCGCGGTGGCTGCTGCGACTGACCGAGGCCCACACGGCGGTCTTGATCGACGGTCAGGGGCACCAATACCACGACGGCAGCGAGGGCACCAACCCGTCGTGGGCACGGGCGACGGTGACCGGCTACCGCGCCAACGCCGAGCGCATGCAGGTGAGCAGCGACGCCACCGAGGCCTACCGGCTCGTGCTGCCGCACGTGCAATACGTCCAACGCAGCCTGTTGTATGTGAAACCGGACGTGCTGCTGATTCTTGACCGGCTCGAGAGCGCCCAGCCGGCTGCGTTCACCGCCCGTTTCCAATTCTTCAACGAAGACGGTCAGGGCGAGGCGAAGGTGGACGGCCACACCTTCACCCTGGCGCGCCCCTTCGCGCATTTGGTGGGTTCCAGCCATGCCCACGACGCCGAGGCCAAACTGGAACTCGATCGACTCGATCTGCCCGCCGAAGAAGGCGAGTTCCCGTTCATCGCGGCCCATTCCGCCGCCGCCTCATCCCATGCCCTCCTCACCGTGGTCGCCGCCGCGCCGGCCGGCGAAAAGATCGCCCCCCTGAGCGTCACCCCGAATCCGAACGGCTGGCTCGTGCAGGGAACGCATCGCGGGCTCGCGATCGACGTGGCGATCGACCTCAACCAACGCGATTTGCCGTTCGCATAGAGTCGGCCCTTTAATTTGGAAACGCCCGTCTTCAACACCGTCAACGGTTTCGACTACGCGTTGATCGCGATTTATTTCGCGATCATCATCTTCGTTGGTTTCTATGCGGCCCGCCGCAACAAGGACACCGACCAATACTTCGAAGGGGGCGGTCAGATTCCGTGGTTTCTCGCCGGGTTGTCGAACTGGGTCTCCGGTTTCTCCGCCTTCATGTTCGTGGCGGCCGCGGGATTCACCTACCAATGGGGCATCGGCGCCGCCGTGCTCTTCACGGCCGCCACGTGGGCATATCTGGTAGGCTTTCTCTACTTCGCCAAACGGTGGCGACGCTGTCGGCTATCCTCTCCCCTGCAGTTCCTGACCCGCCGGTTCTCGCCGTCAACCACCTACTTCTATTCGCTGACCGCGGTGATTCCCGCCATCGTGGGCATCGGACAAGGCCTCTACATCCTGTGTATCTTCGTGTCGACGGCGCTCGGGCTCAATGACGTGTCCTTTGCGATCGGCTCGTTCACGTTGTCCGGGTTTCAAGCGCTCACCATCGTGACCGGATTCGTCATGGTGCTCTACACCGCCGTGGGCGGGCTCTGGGCGGCGGTGCTCTCCGATGCCGTGCAGGGCATCATCATTGGCGTGATGACCCTCATCATTCTTCCTCTTTCCTACCTCCACCTCGGCGCCGGATCCGGGATCATGGCCGGGATCGACCGCCTCCTGGCCGAAGTGCCCGCCGATTATTTTTCCCTCAACGGCCCGGCGGCCAACCCGTGGTTCATCATCGGCTACGCCATCAACATGATGCTCGGCTACAATGTCGCGTGGCACCTGGTCCAACGCTACAACAGTGTGCCCGACGAGAGCGGCGCCCGGAAGATGGCCCTGCTCTGCTGCATCCTCAGTTTTGTGGGTCCGCTCATGTGGATCCTGCCGGTCTTCGCCGCCAAGGTGATCTTTCCCGATATGGGCGCGATCTGGCCGCAGTTCGCCAACCCCGCCGAAGCCTCCTTCGTCAGTCTCGCTCTCCTTTTGCTTCCTCACGGGATGATCGGTTTTGTGGTCTCGGCCATCCTTTCGGCCACCTTGGGCCAAGCCAACGATGCCTTTAACTGGCTCGCGGCCACCATCACCCGCGACATCGTGGTGCCGTTGCGGCGACGCTTCACGGGGAAGACCCTCGGGGAAAAGGCCCAGCTGCGAGTGGCCTGGACCACGATGACGATCGTGGGAGTGCTCGGGGTGGTGGTCGCGTTCATTATCCCCCGCTTCGGCGGGGCCTTTGAGTTCGCCCTGATCTACTTCTCCCTCGTGGCGGCTTTCCAAATGCCCGTCGCTCTCGGCATGATCTTCCGGCGCACCCCGTGGTGGTCCGCCATCGCCGCCTCCTCCGCGGCCTTGGTGGTCGCCATCACCCTGATGGTGCTGGGCGTGTTCCCCGAACACGATTTCGCCCGCAACATGATCGTCGAAGCCGTCGTCGCTTCCCTCGTCTTCGGACTTTCCTCGTTCTGGTTCAACCCGGACGACCCCAAACATGCCGGACTCCATGAACTGGAACGCGATCTGCGGACTCCCGTTGTCTCCACCGACACCGAATTCGGCGGCGCGGCCATGCAGGTCTACGGCATGATCGGCAGTGTGTGCTTGATCCTTGGAACGGTGCTCGCCTTGTGCTCCTTCCTGCCCGGCAGCCCCATCGCCCCCGCTTATATCAACCTCATCGCCGGCGGTATGCTCCTGCTCCTCGGCTTGGGTCTGCGTCGCTTGGCGGCCAAGTCCCGCCATGTCGCCTGAGATTTTCCCTAAAACCACGCCTCTCAAACCACGAATGAGCTCCGCCACCGATACGCCCGGCCACCCCCTGCTCAGCAAGACGCCGCGCCGGTAGGCGCATCGCCCTTCGTGTTTATTTGGGTCCATTCGTGGTTAAAAATCCTGCCTCAAAGTCCCAAACAAATTTCCCCATCGTAAATTCGTCCTCCCCAACCCATGTCCTCCACCTTCCATTGCCCGGTGCTGACCTATCAGCAATTCACCCCGCGAGACGGCAATGGCTGGCATGAACACGCGCTTGATTTTTCCGCCACGCATACCGCGGTGGTCGTGATGCACGCCTGGGCCCCGCCGGCTCCGGGAGAACATCCCGGCTGGCAACGAGCCGTGCCCTATCTGCAGGAAATCGGACCCGTCCTCCGCACCCTGTTTCCACCCTTGCTCTCGGCGGTGCGCAGCCGGGGCCTGCCGGTCTTTCACGTCACGGGCAACGTGCCGCCAGCCGACCAGCCCGCCCCCGCGGTGCCCGTCGATCCCACTTGGTCCCAGCTGCGGGCGTTTCGGGAGGACAAGGTGTTTCCCGGCGCGATGAATCAGGCCGATGTGGCGGCCGGGTTCGAAGGTCGCCAACTCGCCGCCGCCGCCGCGCCGTTGCCCGACGAAGCCACCGCTGAGACCTCCGCCACCTTGCATGAACTTTGTCAGGCTCGCGGCATCAATCACCTCATCTACATCGGTTTTGCGCTCAACTGGTGCCTGCTCATGTCCCCCGGGGGCATGGTGGATATGAAGCGCTATGGCTACCTGTGTTCCACCGTGGCCGAGGCCACGGTGGCGGTCGAAAACGCCGCCACCCAGTCCGAGCGCCGGGAGTATCATCAGGCCTTGTGGCGCGTGGCGGTGGAGTTCGGTTTTGTGTTTCACCAAAGCGATTTGATCAAGGCTCTGACCCTTCCCCTTCCCTCCTCCCCATCATGAATTCGGCAACCGATACCTACGTGAGGCCCAAACTTGGTTTGGGCTCCGCCGCCCTCGATGAACAGGAACAACACGCCGCCGTCGAGGTGCTGCGCAGCAAGAACCTGTTTCGCTACTACGGTGATGATCCCGCCCACCCGCCCCAGCGGGTCGCTCGGCTGGAAACGGAGTTCGCCCAATGGATCGGCTCCGCCTATGCCGTCGCCGTATCGAGCGGCACGACCGCACTCGAAACCGCGCTCGCCGCCATTGCCGTCGGACCGGGCGACGAGGTCATCGTGCCGGCGTGGAGTTGGCTGTCCTGCGCCACGGCCATCGTGCGCCTCGGCGCGCTCCCGGTTTTCGCCGAGATCGACGATACCTTGTGCCTGGCGCCATCCGAAATTGAGCGGCTGACCACCCCACGCACCCGCGCGGTATTGGTGGTGCACTATCAGGGGGTCGCGGCGGACTTGGACGCCATCATCAACGCCGCCCATCGGCGGGGGCTGTTCGTGCTCGAGGACTGCGCCGAGGCCCCGGGCACCCGCTACCGGGGTCGGCCCGTCGGGGCTTGGGGCGACGTCGCCATCTACAGTTTTCAGCACAACAAGCCCATGACCGCCGGCGAGGGCGGAATGGTGGTCACCCGCGACATCCGCACCTACGAACGCGCCGTGCGGATGGCGGATCTGGGCCAATACCGACCTTACCATCACGCAATCACCCCCCCAAAGGAACCGGCCTTTTCGGGTTCAAACTTCCGCATGTCCGAACTCACCGCCGCGATCGCGCTGGTGCAATTGCAGAAGGTCGATGCGATCAAAGACCACTGCCGCGCCCTCCAATCACGCATCCGCGAACAAGTCGGAGAACTTCCCGGTATCACCTGGCGCACCATCCCGGATCCCGCGGGGGACTTCGGTTTCGAACTCTACTTTTTTATCGATGACCCGAAGCTGGTGAAACCCTTCCAGACCGCCCTCGATCAGCGTCAGGTCAACTGCCTGCCGCGCACCGGCACCTATCCGCAATACTATCGCGAGAACATCCTCACCGGCCGCTCCCACCACCCGGCGGCGTCTCCTTTCCGCGACCTGAAACCCTGGCCCGGTCCCGGCTACCGGCCCGAGGACTTTCCCGTCACCGAGGACCTTACCCGGCGTTTCATCGCCCTGCCCATCGGCTGGCAATATACCCCCGACGACGCCGATCACATCGCCGCCGCCCTGCTCGCCGTCCACCGCGAGCTCCTCGGATAGGGCCCGGGGCGGCCGCGGTGGCGCCTAACGACTCCGGGGCCACCGTAAACCACCTTTTCGCCCAGAGCTCAAGAGCGGCTCCAACCAGACCGCCCGCGCACGAAGCGGGTCGTCCTCACGTTGACGCGTCGTAAATCTCGGGCGTGACAATCGCCAGCAATGCTTCGTCGTTCACGTAGCGGCGCAGGTTGTCCAGGGCGAATTCGCCCGCGTCCCGCATGCGATCCTGGGTCGGTCCCGCCCGATGGGGCGTGAGCATCACATTGGGCAGGCCCCGCAGGGGTGAGTCCGCCGGCAGGGGTTCTTCGTGAAACACATCCAACGCCAGCTGGATGCGCCCGGACTGCGCCACTTCGATGAGCGCCGCTTCATTGATCACCGGTCCGCGCCCCACGCTCACCAACACGCCTTCACCTTCCGGCAGGGCCATCAGGTGCTCGCGCTTGATCGTATCGGTGGTCTCGGGGGTCAGCGGCGCAAGATTCACGACCACCGGATTTTCGGCAAACAACGCGGCCAAACTCTCCGCTCGAGTGACCCCGTGCTCCGCCAATACCTCGTCCGGCACGCCGGGCGCAAAGGCCGCCACCGGCGCACCAAACGGCACGAGCAATTTGCTCAGGGTCCGCGCAATAAAGCCAAAGCCATAGATTCCCACCCGACGGCCATACAATGACCACGCGGGCGGCGCATCTTCATTCCACCCCTTGGTCACATGCATGTGCAGGCTCCAGTGATTGGTCTGACGCAGGCAATTCAAGATGTGCATCAGCGCGGCCTCCGACACGATGCGCGAAATCGAGTTACCCCAATTCGTGACCACGAGCCCCTGCTCCAGATGCTCGCGGCTCACAATGCCTTTGACGGACCCCGCCAGGTAGAGCACGTAACGCAGGTTCGACGGCCACGGATTCGGTAATCGCGGGGTGCTCCAGCCTCCCACCAGCACCTCGGGATTCCGTCGGAAAAGCTCCTCCGCAAATGCCGCCTCCGTGTAATCAGGCAACTCCTGCCATTCATAGTGGTCGGTCATTGTTTTCATCTGATCTTCCAGATCAGGCGGCAAAAACACTTCCCGTTGCGAAGCCCGCAGGTGGGCAAAGATAGACTGTGGTCGTGGCATAAAATCAGGATCAAACGATAGCCCAGCGGTCGTAAAGTCCGACCATTGCAGGGGCGGGCATTTAACTAGGCCCGGAAGGCCGCCCACACCTTGTGCACGGCCGCGATGACGCCATCGATATAGTCGGCGGGCACGGCTTCATTGAGCACCATCGTCATGCAGTCGGCCAAAACGGCCTCGGCCATGGGGCAGGAAACTTCCCGGTAGTCCATGGTGGTCAGTCCCGCTTGTTTGAGCGGCCAGTGGCCGGCAAAGAAATCATGATTCTGGAACACCGGATAACGGTGGACCGGGCTCGGCAGGTAGCCGATCTCTCCCACCACTCCCTCCGCCCTGAGGGCCGCGAAAATCGTTTCCCGATCCACCCGCCAAAGCTCGGCGGGCAGGCGCACCATAATGAACCAATAGCTGTGGGTGTCGCCGGGGAGTTCCGGCTGCAACCGCACCCCGGGCACCCCGGCCAATCCCGCCCGCAGTCGCCGCCCCATCGTGATGCGATGGGCGACCAGCGCGTCGTGCTTGGCCAGTTGACCCAACGCCACCGCCGACTGGGGTTCGGTCATGCGGTAGTTGGGCGAGAGGGTCGCGGGATTTCGCCCGCCCTTGACCCGATCGTAGTGCTTGTCCCCCCACTTCGAAAGCCCCTCCCCCCATTGCGCGCAGTTGGTGCCCACGATGCCTCCGTCGCCGCAGCTCAGGTGTTTGAACTCGTTAAACGAGTAGCAGGCCAAATCACCCTTGAGCCCCACCAACTCCCCCTGATACCGCGCCCCCCACGCTTGCGCGCAGTCTTCGATGACCCGCAGGTCATGTTCCCGCGCAATCGCCAGCAGCGCCGCCATGTCGCACGGGCAGCCCGCCAGATGCACCGGCATGATCGCCCGGGTCCTGGCCGTGATTCGCCGCCGCACATCTGCCGGATCCAAATTCACGGTCGCCCCGTCCACGTCGGCAAACACCGGCACGAGCTGCTGATAAAGGATGCCAATCACCGAACCCATGTCGGTGATCGCCGGCACAATGACCTCCGATCCGGGTTCCAGGTGCAGGGCCGACACCGCAATCTGCAGCGCGGCCGATCCCGACGAACACGGCATGCAATACGCCAACGGATACAACTCCCGGAATCTGGCCAACATCGCTTCGGTTTGAGGTCCTTTCCAGTAGAACAACGACTCCTGCTCGACCATCTCCGTGAGGGCCTGCAACTCCTCCGCGCCCCACCGCCGCCGGCGGGGAATCGGTGTGGTGACCGCGGGGTGACCGCCGTCGATCGCCAAACGATCGCCTGAAGCGTTTGGGCTCATGCCGAGAGAAATTTGCGCGCATTGCCCGCCGCCAGGGCGCGGCGTCTGGCCATGGTCGCCGGCGACTGCGTGATCTTGTTCACGTGCGCCGCCAACCCGTGCAACGGGGTAAGGGAACCAAACACAATCCGGCCGGGATCCACCTTCTGGCTGATGACGCCCACCGTGTCCATCCACTCCATAAAACTGAGGTCGGTCAGAAATCGATCCGTCGTCTTGGCCAGCTCCTCAATTTCCCAGCGCCCCAACCCCTGCACCAGCGGCGTCATCGTGGGCACCTTTTCGATCCAGCGGGCGATGGTCTTCACCGCGACCGGCTTCACTTTCACCGACGGGTGCTCGTGCCGTTCATCCACCAGCCGGGCGGTCAAGACGACTTGACGGCCTTGCGCCACGATCTCGCTCGCGGCCGCCACGGCCCGCTGGTCATTGAGCTTCCACCCCCCATAACCCGGCGCCAAGCGCACCGCCTTGACGGCCTTGGTCCGAAGGAGCGCGGCGAGTTGTTCCGCCCAAGCCGGGTCCAACAGGTTGAGAATCGGCAGAGGATCGATGCCGGCGAGACGTTGGGTGGCCTTGATCAGCTCCGCGTTCACCGCCGTCGGATCCAGCAACCACAGCGCGTCCAGCGACGACACCAGCCCACCCGTCACGCCCGCCGCCCGCCAATGCTGCCGCAGGGCGGCGACATCAACATGTCCGACCGGCGCGAAGGGCCATGACCCCACCCAGGCATTTGTATCATAAATTTCCATACTCATATCCTCAGAAGTTCGGCCGCGTTGTCATACAGCAGGCGCTGCTGGGTTGACGCGGAGAGGCCGGCACCCGTGATCCGCCCCACCGCGGTGGGCAGGTCGCGGATCGGCAGGTCCGACCCGTAAACCACCCGGTGCTCACCCAACTGCTCGACCGCGTAGTCCACCAGCCCGGCTTCGGGTCCGCCGCCCGACGTATCGACGACCAGATTGTCGAGACCCCGGGCCGCCCGGATACCGCGAAAGCCACACCCGGTCAGATGGGCCATGATGATCCGCACGTTCGGCCAGCGTCGGGCCAGGGCACAGGTGTCTTCGGGATCCGAATGGTAGGAGCGACTGCGTTTGTTCAGCTGATTCCAGGAGTGCTGCAAGACCGGGACGTCGTGCTCGACGGCCGCGCGCATCACCCCCGCCATGGCGGGATGCTGCGCGTTGCAGGAGACTTCGAGTTTGATCCCCCTGAAACCCATCCCACCGACGCAGCGATCGACCTCGCGGCGCACCACCTTTTCACCCAGCAACGGATTCAAGGCGCAGAAGCCGATAAAAAATCCCCGGCCCCGTTTCATGATTTCCGCCGTCTCATCGTTGATGATTCGACTCTGCTCCTCGTCGGGGTTGCGCCCGAACCGCAACACATCGCCCAACGAGATCATGTGCACAAAGCCCAACTGCCGCGCCCGCCGCATGATCAGTTGAGTTTCGGCCGGTTCGATGCCGGCGTTGAAAAACACCGGGTGCGTATGAATGTCGATGATCCTCAAGGGTTAAATGGGGTCAGATTCCGGAAATGAAATTTCATAGTTAAGCAATTCGTATTAAAACACTTGCCGCGATCGAACTAAGGATCCGTTTTGGCGTAATGGAGCCTGCTTTCCCAGAGGAAAATGAACAAATCGACCGATGGCTGGCCGCGCCTCCTGCGGCCGTGGTGGAGGCCGTGAAAAATCATTCCGGTGACTACTTGGTTTTGGGGGTGGGAGGCAAAATGGGGACCACCCTCGCCCTCATGCTGGAGGCGGCGATCCGCCTGTCCGGACGATCCGCCACCGTCACCGGCGTTTCCCGCTTCAGCCGCCCCGAGGTGCGGGCCGCTCTCGAGGCCGAAGGGGTCAAAACCCTGGCCTGCGACCTGGGCTCCCCCGAGGAGGTGGCCCAACTCCCGACCCCGGCCAACGTCTTCTTTCTCGCCGGGCAAAAGTTCGGCACCACGGACGCGCCCGAAGCCACTTGGATTCAAAACACCATTGTGCCCAGTCTGGTCGCGCGGCACTTCACGGCCAGTCGGATGGTGGTGTTCTCGACCGGTTGCGTGTATCCTTTCACGGCGGTCGATGGCCCCGGAGCCGATGAGGCAACGCCCTTGGCCTGTCAGGGTGAATACGCCAGCTCGTGCGTCGGCCGCGAACGGGTGTTCACCCACTTCGCCAAGCTCAACCAGACCCCCGTCAACCTGTTCCGGCTCAACTACGCCTGCGAGCTGCGGTATGGCGTGCTCGTCGATATCGCCACCCGGGTCCGCGCCGGCGAGTCCATCGACATCACGACCGGCTATGTGAACCTCATCTGGCAAACCGACGCCGTGGCCCACGCCATCCGTTGCCTGGAGATTGCTGCCTGCCCGCCCGTGCCTTTAAACATCACGGGACCAGATCGGATCGCGGTGAAATCCATTGCCGAAGCGTTCGCCGCGAAGTTTGGCACCGAGGCAAAGTTCACCGGCACCCCCGCCGACACCGCCTGGCTGGCCAACGCCAGCAAGTCCCACGACCTTTTTGGCGTGCCCCCGCACTCCCTCGACTGGATGGTCGAAGCGGTCGCGCGTCACGTGGCCGCGGGCGCCCCTCTGCTCGGCAAACCCACTCACTTTGAAACTCGTGATGGAAAATTCTGAAGCCCTCCGCCGGCACCTGCTCCAAGGACTGGCCATTCCCGCTCATCCCCTCGCCCTCGACGAGAACCGGCGGCTTTCCGAGCGCCACCAACGCGCCCTGGCGCGCTACTACATCGACGCCGGCTGCGGCGGCATCGCCGTGGGGGTCCACTCCACTCAATTCGAGATTCGTGATCCCGCGCACGGCCTCTTCGCCCCCGTGCTCGAACTCGCGGCGGAGACCATTGACCGCCACCTCGCCGCCGCCCCACGGCCTTTTCTCAAAATCGCCGGCGCCTGCGGCCCCACCGCCCAAGCCGTCGCCGAAACCACCTTGGCCCGCGACCTGGGCTACCACGCGGTCCTGCTCAGTCTGGCCGCGCTCAACGATCAACCCGAAGACGTTGTTCTCACCCACTGCCGGACCGTCGCCCAAGAGCTTCCGCTGATCGGATTTTATCTCCAACCCGCGGTCGGCGGACGGGTGTTTTCCTACGATTTCTGGCGTCAGTTCGCCGAGATCGAGTCCGTGCTCGCGATCAAAATCGCCCCGTTCAATCGCTACCAGACCCTGGAGGTCATCCGCGGCGTGATTGCCGCCGGTCGGGAGGACATCGCCCTCTACACCGGTAACGACGACACCATCGTGACCGATCTGCTCACCCCCTTTACCTTTGAGCATGGCGGCAGATCCGTCACCCGTCAGATTGTCGGCGGCCTCCTGGGCCACTGGGGAGTTTGGTCGCACGCCGCGGTCCAACTCCTCGAAAACATCAAGGCCGCACGCCTGCAGCCGCAGTTTGAGGCGGGCTGGCTCCAACGCGCCGCCGCCGTCACCGATATGAACGCCGCCCTCTTTGATGCCGCCAACGCGTTTGCCGGCTGCATCCCCGGCATTCTCGAAGTGCTCCGGCGTCAGGGCCTCGTGCCCACGACTCACTGCCTGAACCCCCACGAAGTCCTCTCTCCCGGCCAGGCCGCCGAACTCGACCGCGTGACTGCCGCTTACCCCGACTTGGTCGACGATGCCTTCGTCGCGGCCAATCTCGACCGCTGGCTCAGCTGAGTCCGCCCGTATTTTTCGTTCTCTTTATCGTTCTCGTTCTCCCCGTTTCCCCTCCTCCGCCATCTTGTCACCGAGAGCGCGGAGTAGCCCCCAAAGGTCACGGAGCCAATCCAACGCCGCCCTTCGTTTTCCATGTCTAGAATACCCCTGCTCCTCTGTAGTTTGGCCGCCCCGCTCATCGCGGGTTTTGAAGACCATACCGCCGCCGCCGGATTGCCCGATCTCGACGCTTCGCGAGTCGTCTCGGTTGACCTCAATCAGGACGGCCACGCCGACCTCATCGCCCGCCCCAATGGTCGGGCCAATCACGACGCCCGGGTGTTCCTCTTCGATCCGGCGACCGGCCAGTTTGCCGAGGTCTCCCCCACCGGTCTGCCCGAGCTCAATACCCGCGACGTCCTGACCTTCGCCGACATCGATAACGACGGTTGGCCGGACGCCATCCTCGCGCGCTACCTCGACTACCTGCAGCCAGACTTCGCGCCGCCCGAGGCCGGCCCCCAACGCACCGCCCTGCTGCCCGGACGGGGCGATGGCACCTTTGGCGAGCCCGCCTTGATCGCCGCCGCTCCCGCTGCGACCACCGCTTCCATCGCCGTCGGCGACGCCAATGCCGATGGCCTGCCGGACCTCTGGCTCGGCAACTGGTATGAACGCTACTTCTCCGGTTACGAGAGTTTCGCCAACGACCTGCTCCTGCAGGTGCCCGCCGCCGGGGCCACCACCGCCTTCGTGCGCTGGTCGGTGCCCGGCGAATCCCTCCCCATCGATGGCGAGACCGACTCCGGTGGCCGCCCCACCTACGGCACCGCCATCGCACGGCTGGACGATGGGGAGCTGCCCTACCTCATTGAGCTCAACTACGGCCGCCGCTGGAACCGGTTGTATCCACTCTCCTTGCCGACGCCGCATCCGGGCAAAATTTTAAAACGCGATGCCGATGATCCTCCTCCCCTCGTCGCCGGAGGCCATCCCGACTACCGCGCCGACGAAATGGCTCGCGCACTGCGGGGCCCGACATCGCTCCGGCCGCCGGTTTCGACGGCGACAAAATCCGTCACGGCATCCATCCCCAATGGTTGGAAGATCGGGCCAAGGATGACCCGCGCTTCAAACGCGACGATGAGCCGCCCTTCCGCGCCAACGGCAATACCTTTGATGTCGCGATCGGGGACATCGACAACGATGGCGATTTCGACGCCTTCGTCTCCACCATCATCCACAACTGGGCCGGCGATTCTTCCGACCGCTCCCGCTTTCTGGTCAACCGCCTGCGGGAGACCGGAACCGTCACCTTTGATTCGCCCAAAAATCTTTCGGTGGACCGCGTGCCCGCGATCGTCACCCCGGAGAACCGCAATTTCAACCAAGGGGATATCTTCGCCGAACTGGCCGACCTCAACAACGATGGACGACTGGATCTGATCCTCTGCTCCTCCGACTACAGCGACCCCCCTCCCCACGACGAACGCCTGCGGATCTACCTGCAGCAGGCCGACGGCTCCTTTGTCGATGAAACCGCCAAGCTGGGCATCGACCACCTCGGCGGAGGCCAACCCACGCTCTTCGACTTCGATCATGACGGGGACCTGGATTTGGTCGTCGGCCAGACCTTCAACCGCCTCAACGCGGAACGCCGCCGCGAAGCGGGCCTGGCCAACGGCACCCTCACCGCCGACAGCCCGGCAGACGCCAAACCCACCCCGCGCCTCCGCCTCTATCGCAATACCCTCGCCGACGACTCCGCGGGTCTGGTGCTTCGCCTGATCGGTGATCCGACTCAGAATGTCACCCGCGACGCTTATGGCGCGATCGTCAGAGCCGCGGTCGATCTCGACAACGACCCGACGACTCCCGACGTCTGGCTGCACCGCCAATTATTGGGCCCCGGCGGTCACGCCGGCAAACGCAGCGACAGCATCGTCCACTTCGGCCTCGGTCAGGCCACCCAAGTCAACGCCTTGGAAATCATCTGGCCCAACGTGGCCCGCACGACCACCAGCCACGGACCGATCAAAGCCGGCACCCACACGATCACGCTAGGCGAGTAGATTAGGTCACAGAGATCACGGAAGGAACCCGGAGATCTCAGAGAACAAGGTGATTTTCGCCGAACCCCTCCGCATCCGAATCACTGCACCAACCCCGAATCTCCCTCTTTAAACTCTGTATCTCCTCGGTGAACTCTGTGACCCAAAAAATCCTGCCCCTTGTCATCCTGCTGGCTTCAGTGATTCCGGTTCAGACCCACGCCGATGCCCCTGCTTTCGACCCGGAGCTCCTCGAGCGCGCCGTCGCCGAGAAGCCCCCGCGCTGGAAATTCGTCCGCGGCACGCGTTACCGCGAACTGCCCGAAACCTTCGCGATGCAACTCGTCGCGATCGCCGCGGCCCAGCACCCCCACCACGCCGTTGGCGATACCACCCTCGCTGCAAGCCTCGCTGCCAAGATTCAATTTTTCCTGCGCAACGACGGTCCCGATGCCGACGGCAACACCCGCGAGCCCGAAGCGCAGGGCGGCATCGGTGGTTGGTCCCACAATGCCGCCGCCTGGGCGCTGCTCATCGCCAAACAGACCCCCGAGGTCTGGGCCCTGCTCACGGCGGACGACCGCGACCGCGCCGACCTGCTCATGCAGGCCCTGGCGGTCGGCGGACACTTCACCCACGGCGATGCCAACGATTACCACGTGCTCCTCGACGGCATCAGTTGGTATCACAAGAGCTGGAACCCCAATCACATCGAGGGCTACGCCGGCGTCATGATCGCCGCGTCCTTCTACTTCGGAGCCGACGCCCTCAACACGTTTTTCCACACGTTCGACTACGCGGTGTTTCGCCAACAACTCGAAGCCCGGCAGTTTCGCAACATCCTGCAAACCTGGGAAAACGAACCGGCCATGGCCGCGCTGCTCATGCACGGCGGGGCCTACCAACGCCCGGGGCGACCGGCCGGCCACGGCCGCGGCATTCGGCAGGATTTCACCTACCGGGGCCGCACCCTGCACCAGCCATGGGAAATCTACCTGACTCAGGCCGACCGCCTCTGGTCCAAGGCCGGGCGCACTCCGGTCAGGGTCGATGCCGACCGCGCCGGCCGACTCCTCAACCGTCGGAGTGACGCCACCGTTTCTCCCTACGAGGGACGCATGGGCATGATCTACGAATTTGAAGCGATGGACAACGCCGGGCTCCGCACCAGTCTCGGCTACGCCTACGACTGCGTCATGATTCACCTCGGCACCGCCGCTGCCCTCAAGGTCACCGGGAATTGGCCGGACACCCCCACCAGCCGGGACGTCACCGAGCGCATGGCGGTCGGGATGGCCGATCTCATCTTCAAAGCCGAGGAAGGCTACGAAGGTTGGGCCAATGGGCGGGTCAGTTCCGGAGACCTCACTGATCTCCAAAAACTCGGCTCCGATTACATCTTTCCCCTGTGGACGGATCTCTTTCCGGCTCGCAAATTTATGCCACCCACTGGTCCCTGCCCCCCCACCCCTTGAGGTCCGGCGGCACCACCGATATTGAGGAGGAACCCCGGGCGACTCAGGGAGTCTGATCCCGTTCAACCCGTCCCCACCAAGACGCCTGCTCATGCCATCGTCCTTATCCTTATTTCGCCTATTCTTCTTGGTCGCCCTGGCCCTCGCCCTCACCGGCTGCGAAACCACCAGGACCCATAAAAAGCTGAATTCTCTCAAAGAGAACTTCGTGGTCACGCGCGGCATGTCCGCCGCGGAATTGGTGGAGAATCTGGGTGAACCCGATTTCAAGCATCCACTGGCGGAGTATTCGGTGGAAGCCGTGGTGTGGGCCTACCACCGCGAGGTTGCGACCGATGCGGAGATGGTCATCACCGATACCCAACGCCAGTTTTATTGGGACCCCGTCAGACGCGTGGTGGTTGAACTGGATGTCCCCGTGCTGCAGCCTCAGGTTTCGGTGATCGTCGAAGTCACTGAGATCCTGATGGTGGCGGACAAGGTCTATTCGTGGAAGCGCGAGGTGTCCGAACGCCGCGACATCGAAGGCCTCACCCGCTGATCGTAGGAACCGATCAAACAGTCACCTCTGGGGCCCGGGATTGCCCTCACTCCCCCAATTCCCACGGGGAACCGTCCGCCAGCGTGACGCGTTTGGCGTGCGCCGAACGCCAACCCGACCAGACCCGGTCGCATTGATCCGGTAGCGCGACCACCGAGGGCATGGAAATCGGCGCGTGCTCCCGCTCACAGCGCCAGGCGACGCCGTCCGCCCAAGCCGTTGTCATCGCGGGTAAATCCAACAACGACACCGGGGCATCACTGACGGCGCCGGCCGCCGGCGCCGGTTCACCGCGCACGATCAGGGGCACCCGCACACTCTCCTCATGCGGCCAGCCTTTGCGAAAAAGCCCCTGCGCGCCATGCATGTCGCCGTGCACACTTGTCACCAATATGGTGACACTTTTCGGGAGGCGATCGACGAGTTGGCCGATGGCTCGGTCGGTGGCGGCGATGTGGGCGTAGTAGCCGGAAAGTTCCCGACGCGCAGCCGCAGCGGCGGGCGGGACATTGGCGGCCAACCGCACCGCGGAGGGGCGACGCGTGGTTCCCGCCGAAACCGGCGCATCATAGGGCGGATGTGGGGCTTCAACACTGGCAACCACGAAGACGGGGCCGGCCTGCGCCGATAGCCAATCCCGCACGCTGCAGGACCACCTCACTTTGGTAACTCAAATCGGGTCGGACTGGCAACCGGGTCCCGTGCAGCCAGGGCCCGTTGAGGAGAAACCTGCCTCGAAGCCTTCCCAAAAAGCAAATCCGCCGCGGCCCTCCTTCGGGACCACCTGTCGCGCATGCGCCTCGCCCCAGCGGGGCTTGCCGGTCCCGCTCGGCCAGATGCCATTTGCCAAAGTAGGCGGTTTGATAGCCGCGCGCCTGCATCTCGTGGGCCACGGTGCGAGCCGAAACGGCAGCGGATCGTAATCGACCACCCCGTTCTGCGGGCACGGGACGGTCAGCATCGCGGCCTGGAGCAAACGGACCAAGGGGGTGCGGAGGGTGGCCAGCCGGTGGTTCGCCCCGCTCCGGGCCAGCGCGCGCCAAGCGCCGGCGTGGGCGCATGGGGATCGCCCGCTCCGCCCCACGCCTGTCCCCGCCACTGGTGGTGACAATCCAGATGATGGAAGGCGCACCGACACGATCAGCGGTTAAGAATCGGCACCAGCCGAGCCCGGTTTTGGGCAATGTTGCGCCACTCCATAGCGTTGCGCCCGGCGCGGAATGCGCCGCTCGGCCGGGACGCCTCCCGCTCCCAGCAGCTGGACGCCAACCCGATGGAGGAAACCGGTCAAAAACTTCATGAATCAAATACCTTCCGACGCCCCCACGGGACCCCAACGGGCGGCCTACGCTCATCCCGGTGGCGCTGGCTGTCGAGCCTTGCCGCGGCATTTTGATGGGGTGTCTCCGTCAACGGGGGCCTCGACGGCACCATCACGCAGGAGCGACTCCCGTTTCCACCACCCACCACCGCCGTAAGTCAGGGCAAAAAGGCGGACGACAGGGCGGAGCGCTGATGACGCGAGACAATCGAGTTGCGGCCGGTCGAACGCAAATCCACCGTTTCGACTGCGACCCATGGTTCTCCCAATAGTTCACTACAACGATCCCGTTCTTCGCACCAAAGGTGCCCCCATCACCGTATTCGGCCCCGAACTCGCCGAACTCGCGGACCACATGATCGACACCATGCACGACGCCGCCGGCATCGGTCTGGCGGCTCAGCAGATCGGGCAGGCCCGGCAGTTTTGTGTGATCGACCTCGCTCGAGCCGAGCGCGATTTCGAATGGAACTTGGACGGCGTGCCCACGCCCCTCGACCTCATCATGCCCATGGCCTTGGTCAACCCCAAGGTCGCGTTCCTGGCCGGCGAGGACACCATCTACGAGGAAGGTTGTCTCAGTTTTCCCGGGATCAACGGCGACGTCGTTCGACCCGATCAGATCCGCGTGACCTTTCAGGACGTGAGCGGCACGCCCCACACGATGTCCTGCAATGGGCTGCTGGGACGCTGCATCCAGCACGAGGTCGACCACCTCAACGGGGTGCTCTTCATTGACCGCATGGCCAAAAAGGTCCGCCAAGGCATCGACGCTGACATCAAGGAACTCGCCCGGCAAACCCGGGAGGCCAGCTCCCCCGAGACGTGACCGGCCGCGCGCGGAGGTCCTCTCACGCATCAAGCGCGAGCGGAATCCCGCCCGGAGTCGCGGCCTAAAAATTCCAGTAGGAGAGGGCAAAGCCCAGACTACGATCGCGCCGGTAGTAATCGGTCAGGTCACTGTTGTAACCGTAGCGGGCCCAGATGGTCAGGGGCACCACATCCAGCAGCATGAGGGTCGCCTCCGCCTTCAGGGTATTGAATTGGAAAGGCTTCTCGTAACCCGTGGTCCAGGTCAGGTCGTAACGACGCTCCAAACGGATGAGATTTTGGCGGAAGGTGAAGTCTCGTCCTTCGCGCCAGGGGTCCACCAACACCGTGTAACGCAACGATAGCCCGTCGGTCTGACTGCGGGGTTTGCCGGCGGGATCATTTTCCCAAAAATTATACTCCTCCTTGGGCCCCTGCATGAAGCCTTCATCGAGGTAATAGTTGAACCGGGCGTGCAGGGCCATGGTCACGGGCAACGGCGACCAGGGCAGTTTGGCATCCCAGTCCCGCGCGAACTGCACCCCCAAGTAATCCCACCCCCGGCTGATGTTGTCCCGGGCACTTCGTCGGGCCGTGCGCACGGCGATTTCGAATTGTTCGGGCGTCTCGGCATCGAGCGCCTGATTGCGATACACCCGGGCCTGCTCGTCAAACCGCTGAGGCGAGGAGATGAACTGACCGTTGGATTCGTGGGCATAGACGAATTCGAGGAAATTGCCCATCGATTCCCGGCGACCTTGCGCATCCTCGCCCCAGAGGCGCAGGGAGAGCAAGGGGTTGAACCGTTTGCCCACCACCGGCGAGGAGGGCCGAGTCGAGATATACTGACCGGCCCGGATGGTGGCGGCAAAGTAGAGACTGGGGGCCGACAAACGGAGCGGCCGGGACAGCTTTTGGTCCGTCCGCCAGCGCATGTCTCCCGGATAGTCTGCCGCCGACCCATGCAGCGCCACCATCGGCGAGAAGGAAAAGTCCATAAAGGGATCGTCCCCTTCGTCCCAAGTCATGCCGATTGAGGTGGGTTCGTAAGCACGAAAGACGTGGATGAACGATTCGGGGAACGCTCCCCGATGCCTCCGCGTTTGCCCGGTTTCTTCATAAATTTTGCGTCTCGATGGTTTGGGTTCCACTTGTTCGGGGCCGCTGGAGTTCGGCGCCGCGACCACCCGGGGGGGCGGCTGGGCGGTCGCCCACTCCGGCTGCCGCACAGACTGCGCCACAGCTCCGCTCCATGCCTGCACGTCGTTGAGCGAGCGGTGCTCGGCCCAGAGGCGCCACTGCCCCTGTTCGCGAATCCAGGTGGTGGTAAACATACCTTGAGACACCAGCCGAGGAGACCCCTCCACCAGCAAGTCCGGTTTGAACAGCCGGTAGGATCCCGTGACAATCGCGGTCTCACCGATGATTTGAACTTGCGGGGTGGCATCCGCCCAACCCAGCTCGCGGGTCAGCCGGTGGGCCAAACGGTCTGACTTCGACTTGGTTTGCGGCGGGAGCTCCTCCCGGAAATCAGGGCGGGGCTCGACGTAAACGTAGGCCTCGGCCGCCCGCTCCTCCAAGGCATCCCAATCTTGCTGGGCCACCGCCGCATCCCACTCGTCCAGCAACCGAATCAGTTGCGCTTCGGGCGTGTCGTCATACGGCGCTCCCAGCGAGAGCGTCGCCGTCAAGGCAAGGGCGAGCAGAGGCTTGAACATGAGGGAACAAACTAGGCGAGGGATGTCGCGGGAGGCAATTCCAGAGGCCACAATCTCACCCGCGGCCGGACCAGCTCCAAACGGCTGGAACCGTCGTCCACCGAGTGATCGCCCGAGTTGCCGATCCCGGAGCCGGTGAATGATTTGCCCCCGGGGCCCCGAGCTCGGCCCCCGGGTGGCGGCACCTCGCTTAAAACTCCCAAAAAGCCGGGCCATACCGCTCGATGAGGTAATCAAAGTGGTATTCATCCGCCCCACTGCGGATGGGGATGGGCTCCGGGAACGGGCCCATCGCTTCGTGAGCGGCCGTCATCGCCGCCTTCATTTCCGCAACCTTATCCGGCATCGCCGCCGCCAGGTTGTTGCTCTCCCCGGGGTCTTCGCGCAGGTTGATTAACAACAGCCCGTGCGGCGCCACCGTTTTTTTGTAACGCGCGCCCTTAAACCCGTCGAAGGGCAGTTTGATTTTCCAGTCCCCCTGCCGGTAACCCTCCAGGGCCATGGTGTTGGCATCGTAAAACAGAAATTCGTTGCCCGTTCGTTGGCCCGTGCCGCGGAACACCTCCACCAGGCTCTCGCCGTCATACGCCCGGTCCGCCGGCAGCGTCGCTCCACTGATCTCGGCAACGGTGACCATCCAATCGGTCATGACCGCCAGGTCGGTGACGGTTTGACCGGGCGTGATGCCCGCCGGCCACATGGCGACAGTGGGCACCCGAATCCCGCCGTCGAAGGTGAACATCTTGCCCTCGCGCAAGCCTCCCGCCGACCCACCGTGATCGCGCATGACGTGCCAGGGACCGTTGTCACTGGAAAAGACGATCAGCGTGTTCTGCAAAATTCCCCGCTCCTCCAACGCGCGCAGGACCTTCCCCACGCTCCAATCCATCTCTTCAATCACGTCCCCATAGAGCCCCCGCGCGGAAACCCCCTCGAACTCCGGCGACGCGTAGATCGGCACGTGCGGCATGCTGTGGGCCAGATACAGGAAAAAGGGATCGCCAGCGTGGCGGTCGATGAAGTCGACGGCCTTTTCGGTGTAGGTGCGGGTGGTGTAGCGTTGGTCCACGTCGAAATCGACGACGTCATTACCCTCAAGGTAGACCACACTCGACATGTCGTTGCTGTAGGGGATGCCAAAATACTCATCGAAGCCCCGCTGGAGGGGCAGGTAGCGGTGGTGATGCCCAAGGTGCCACTTACCCACCATGCCCGTCGCGTAGCCCTGCGTCTTGAGCATCTGCGCCATGGTCAGTTCATCCGTCGGCATTCCCGTAAAGGATTCGGGGAAATACACGCCCACGACGCCCATCCGCTGGGGCATCCGCCCGGTCAACAGGGCCGCCCGCGAGGGGGTGCACACCGCGGAGGCGGAATAAAAATCGGTGAACCGAATGCCCTCCCGGGCGATGCGGTCAACGTGCGGGGTCTTGATGTCGGTCGCGCCAAAACAACCCAGATCCCCATAACCGAGGTCGTCGGCATAGATGATGACCACATTGGGCCGATCCGCCCCCAGCAGGGGGGACAGGGCGATAAGCAGGAAGGCCGACAGGAGGCGGAGCAGCGGGGTCATGTGAAGCTTTGGAAGGGGTTAAAAAAAGGCCGACACCACCACGGCGTCGACCCGATCCTCGGCCGAAGCCGAGCTCAGAGCAAGTCAGCGGCCAGCTCCGCCAGCTTGGAGCGTTCGCCCTTGCTCAACGTGACGTGAGCGGAAATCGCGTGGTTCTTCATGCGATTGTGACAATACACCAGACCGTTGCTGCGAGAATCGACATAGGGATTGTCGATCTGGGCCGGATCGCCGATCAGCACGATTTTTGAGCCTTCGGAAATCCGGGTGATCACGGTTTTTACCTCGTGGGGCGTCAGTTGCTGCGCTTCATCCAGGATGAAAAACCTCCGCGCAATGGACCTTCCCCGGATGAAGCAAAGCGCCTCAATCTCCACCACCCCGCTGGCGATCAATCGCTCGTAGGGCTTGACCGGACCGGCCGGCGCCCCGGCGTCAAACACCGTGGTTTCGTAGGATTTGCGCACTTTCTTTTTCGCCACCTTTTTGGCCGCAAATTGCGGGTCCTTCGGGGGCTTGGAGGGCATCAACACTTCCAGTGCATCGTAATACGGCTGCAACCACGGCTTCATCTTCTCCTCCAGAGTGCCGGGCAGAAACCCGATGTCCTTGCCGAGGGCAATGACCGGCCGGGAGATGGAAACCCCGTCGTAGCGCCCATGCTCGTCGAGCGTCTGGGCGATCGCACAAACCGTGGAGATGAGGGTTTTACCCGTGCCGGCCTTGCCAAAGCAGGTGATCAGCGAGATCGAATCATCGAGCAGGGCGTCCATGAAGAACTGCTGCTCCAAATTGCGCGCCCGAATCGGAATGCCCGCCGGAACCTTCACGAAATCGGGAATCCGCAGCCGGCGGACCGCGCCCCGGCCGACATAACGCGCCGGCATCGTCTTGTCCTCCTCGGAACGCAGCAGCACGTATTCGTTGAGCACCAGCGGGGGCTGACCCTCCATCGTTTCACCGATGTCGAGAACCCCTTCCGAACAAAACCGCTGCAACTCATAAATGGAAACCGGCACCTCCCGATAGCCATCCTCATCATCCTGAGCCTCCGGCACCTTGTCGTTGAGGTAATCCTCCGACTCGAGTCCCACCGCCCGGGCCTTGAGCTGCACGTTGACGTCCTTGGTCACCAGAATGGTCGGCGGGTCGGACTGCTCCTGGACGTAGAGGGCGCAGGCAATGATGCGGTTGTCCTTCTTCTGCGGGTCGTTGAGCACCGCCTTGAGCCGCTGCATCGCCGGCGAGGACATGTTATCGTCCTCAAAGTAACGGTTGATGATCACCGAAAGCGTCCCCCCCGTGGAAAGGCGCACCCCCTCCAACAGGGAATGGGAATCCGGCAACAGCTCCTGCAGGATGCGGTGCACCCGCCGCGCATTGCGGCCGCGCTCCGTGGACTGCTCGGATTTGATGGCGTCCAGTTCCTCCAGCACCTCCACCGGAATCGCCAGGTGGTGCTCTTGGAATTTAAAAATCGAATGTGGATCATGGAGGAGGACGTTCGTGTCCAAGACGAAGGTCTTGGTCACCGCCTTCGTGATCTCCTCGCGTGATTTTTTGTGGGCCTTGGCCCCGCTAGGTTTTCCCATTGCTTGGGGATAACCTGTGAACAACTCCCGCTGAATTGTAAACGCGGGATTCTATTTTCCCCCCATTTCGGAGGCTTACCAGCTGATTGATTCGGATTTCTTCTTAGGAGGAGGGGGCGCCCATAAGCGCAGCCAATACTCGGCCAGATTTCGCATGCTGGGGACTTGACCGCCTTCGTGACGATCGTGCTCTCGCAGTTCGGGGATGACGGTGGCGCGCTCCGTGAGGTAGCCTTGCAACCGCTCCGCCAGTTCCGCCGCCGCCCGATGTCGGTCGGGCTCTTCGCCTACGACTTGTTTGACCTTGTCCTGCCAGAAACTGAGTTCCTCCGGATTGGCCAGAACGTAGTCCCCCACCTGCTGTTCACTGCGATTTAGGCTCATGCGGCCGCATCGTTCGTCTCCACCGCCGGCAAACTCAAACCCAATCCACGGCTTCGTCCCACGATTGCGTTTTGCGGCCGCAGCGTCAGCATCGCGTCATCATGTGGGAAAAGCTCAAAGCACAACTTCCAGCCATCGCCCTCACGCTCGTCCTAATCGGCGGCTTGGCCTACTGGCTGCACACCCGCACCGTGAAGCAAATGGCCGCGGCGCAAAGCGAAGCAATCGCTCAACTCCAATCCGCCACCGATGCCGAGTTGCAGGTGGCCGCCGAATCCACCCGCCAACAAATCGCCGAGCTCAACCAACTGCTCCGCGACGCGATTGCCCAACGCTCGGGGGATCTGTTTCTCAACGATCAGGAACTCGCGGCCGCCAACGACGCCCGCTTGGATCAAATCGCCGGGGCCATCGCAGCCAAGATTCAGCCCTTTGATGAGTTGCCGTCGTCCCCCGAAGAGGCGGACCGCCAGGAACTCGCCCAAATCGATCGGGTTTCCGACCGGCTGGCCGAACGCATCGAACCGCTTTTGGCCAACCTCAGTTCCGATACCGTGCGCACCCGTGCTGCCGTCCAGCAGATCTCCGCCGAAATCAAAGACCAAATGTCCTTGGTGCTGACCGCTGAACTCGCCAAAAACCAGCAGCTCAACGACCGCCTGATCGAATCCCACGCCATCGCTCGCGACACCATGGTGCTGGCGCAAGAGACCGCCTCCCTCTACGTGTCCTCCTTCGAAAACTCCGGAATGCTCACCCGCATCCTCACCCTCCCGGCCTACGTCATCAAGGACGCCTCCAAGGGCAGCATCGTGAACTCGGCCGATCGCGCCAAACTGGAAGCCGAACTGGCCACCAAAATGGCTGCCCTGCAGGAACGGTTGAACGAGCTGGACGACGCCCCGGCCGAATAGCCCCCGACCTCCACCCCACCCCCTCCGCGAACCGGGCGACCTATCCCGCTCGAACAGGTTGCCACCGCGCGCCCGCGGGCTCTCAGTTCCCCCATGCGTATGGGTCACTCCTTTCCCTTCCTCTTCACCGGTCTGCTAACCGTCTTGCTCACCGGCTGCGGCCCGCGGGAAACGGCGGTGCAAAGCGGCAACCGCACCCAGACCCTCCACTTCGGCAACCTGTCCGAACCCACCGATCTGGATCCGCATGTGATCAACAGCCTGCAGGACTTCAACATCGTGCTCGCTCTGTTTGAGGGACTCACCAGCTACCACCCCCAGGAGGTGACCGCCGTGCCCGGAGTCGCCCGGCGGTGGGAATCCTCCCCCGATGCCCGGACCTGGACCTTCCACCTGCGCGAAGACGCCAAATGGTCCAACGGCGATCCGCTGACCGCTCACGACTTCGTCTACGCCTACCGCCGGATGCTTTCGCCCAAAATGGCCTCCGAATACGCCTACATGCTGTTCCCCCTCCGGGGCGCAGAGGCCTACCTGTCCGGCCAAACCACTGATTTTTCCACCGTCGGGGTGGAGGTCCCCGATGACCACACCCTGCGGCTGCACTTGCACCACCCCGTGCCTTACCTGCCGGATCTGGTGGCGCACAGTTCCTGGTTTCCCGTCCATCAGGCCACCATCGAGGCTCACGGCGCCATGGACCAACGGGGCTCACGTTGGACCCGCCCCGGCAACCTCGTCGGCAATGGCCCCTTCAGGCTCACCGCCTGGAAGCCCAATCAGTTCATCAGCGTCACCCGGACCCCCACCTACTGGGACGCCGATAAAATTCACCTCAACGAGATTCGTTTCTATCCGATCGAAAGCACCGCCAGCGAGGAGGCGGCCTTCCGTTCCGGCCAACTGCACCTCACCACCGGAGTCCCGATCGACAAGCTCGCCGCCTACCGGACGGACCCCGCGATGAATCAATTCCTGCACCAACACACCATCCTCGCCACTTACTACTACCGCTTCAACGTCCGTAAACCTCCGCTGGATGACGTGCGGGTGCGCCGGGCGCTCTCCCTCGCCATCGATCGCGAACAACTCGTGAGCAAGGTCACGCTCGGCGGCCAGGTCCCCGCCCGCAACCTCACCCCGCCCGGCATCGCCGGCTACGTGGCCGGTGACCTGATCTCCGGCGACGCCGCCGAAGCCCGCCGCTTGCTCGCCGCCGCCGGATTCCCCGAAGGAAAGGGGTTCCCCGCCATGGAGATTCTTTTCAACACCTCCGACGGCCATCGCCGCATCGCCGAAGCCATTCAACAGATGTGGCAACAGGAACTCGGGATCGACATCGGCCTCTACAATCAGGAAGCCCGGGTCCAATCGGACTCCATGCGCGAGGGCAACTACACCATCGCTCGCATGGCCTGGGTGGGCGACTACCTCGACCCTTCGACTTTCCTCAAATTGATGACCTCCGACAGCGGAAACAACCAAACCGGTTGGACCCATCCTGACTACGACCGCCTGGTGGCCGAGGCCAAGCAGACCGTCGACCAAGCCGAGCGCTACCAACTCTATCGCGAAGCGGAACAGATCCTGATCGATGAGTCCCCGATCGCACCAATCTACTTTTACGTGAACTCCCGGCTGATCCGGCCCGAAGTCAAAGGTTGGTATGGCAATCCGCTCGGCATCCACCCCTACAAGGGCGTCTCGCTCGCGCCCACGGAATGACCGACCCCGGCTCCAGCCCCACTCCCGCTCATGCAATCGCGCCCCCACCGAGATAAAGTTTACGCCGACCTGTCCGGCCGGGGTCTCGAAATTGGCGCCTTCCACGAGCCCGCGGTCGTTCCCGCGGTCGCCAGCGTCGAATATTTTGACGCTCTCGATGCCACGCGGGCCGCCGAGTTGTTTCCCGAAATACCTGCCGAGTCGTTGGTGACGGTGGACCATCTCGGCGATATCGATCACGACGGACTGGAGATGTTCGCGGCCGGCGAATTCGATTTCGTGATCTGCAACCACGTCATCGAACACGTCGCCAACCCCATCAAATTGGTGCGGGAGCTGTTTCGGATCACCCGCCCCGGTGGCACGGTGGTGCTCTCCGCCCCGGACAAGGATTATACCTACGACCGAGCTCGCCCCCTGACCCCCTACGATCACCTGTGGACCGACTACCGCCGCAACGTGACGACCAACGACGACGAGCACTACATGGACTTCTTTCGCGGCGTCGCTCCCCACGTGCTCGAAGTCGACCCCGTGCACCTGCCCTACAACCTCCAACGCGTGCGCGAGCGCCGCGAACACGCCCATGTCTGGGACAGCACCTCATTCGCCGCCTTCCTGACCACGTCGCTGCAACGCCTCGAGATTCGCGCCACCCAGTTTGCGGAAAGTCTCGGCTCCGCCAACGGCCTCGAATACTTCGGAGCCTGGCAGAAACTCCCCTAGGGGGCCGCCCGGTGTCGCTTCCCTCTCCGCTCTTTGTCGACACCGCCACGGCCCGACGGTTTGCGCTGCTCACCACTGGACTCGGCGAGCCGTTCCCGGATATCGACACCGCGTTGGAGCACCACGGCTTCATTCAGATCGACCCCATAAATGTGTGCGGCCGCATGCAGGAACACATCGCCCGCAACCGAGTGAGGGACTACCGACAAGGCGACCTGCACCGTCACCTGCACGGGATAGCCGATGACGCGCCGCGAGGAACGCCACTCAAACCAGCCGAAGCCCGCACCGCCTTCGAACATTTTCACCCCGGTCGGATCGTGCTGGCGGCGTTCACTGCCGAAGCCTGGCCCTACCTGCAGCCGATCATGAAACTCCGCGCCCGCCATCCCGGCGACTGGGGCGGAAAACTCACCCCCGATGAACGCCGACTGGCCACCCGCATCCTCCGCGAGATCAAACAACGCGGCCCGCTCGCATCCGAGGACATCGATCACAACGTCACCACGCACAACGGCTGGACCACCGCACGCGCCACCAAGGTCGTGATGGACAAACTCTTCGCCCATGGCCGACTCCTGATCGCCCGCCGAATCCACGGCCGTCGGGTCTACGATGTCCCGGAAAATTTGTTACCAGCAGCTATACTGCAGCAGCGACCGCCTACCGCGCGAGCGGCCGCCCGTTGGCAAGCGGACCTCAAGCTACGGCAGCATCGCCTCGTCACCTTGAAGCGAGACGAACTTGCCCTTCTCAAAAACCAGATCCAACCCCTGAAACTTCCCGACGGCGGGCCGCTGCTCTACGGTCGGCGGGACGATCTCGAACTGCTCGAAAAAGCACGTGACCGTGAAATAGATCTACCACCGGAACCCCGGTTGTTGGCGCCCTTGGACCCTTTGATCCTGGACCGCGTCATTCTGCAGCGGCTGTGGAATTTCGACTACACGTGGGAGGTCTATACGCCTGCGGCCAAACGCAGACGCGGATACTACGCCCTACCCGTGCTGGCGGCGGATCAACTGGTGGGCCACGTGGACCTCAAAGCCGATCGCCAGACCGGCCAACTCAACGTCGTCGGCCGTAAAGTCCGCCGCGGCCACCGCTTCGCTCCCGCCATCACGGAACTGGCCCGCTTCCTCGGCCTGAAATAACGCCGATCAAAGACCCCGGCCGGACCGGAGCCCATAGTGTCACCATTATGGTGACACTATGGGCCCGGTCCGGCCAGGAAAGGGGGCCAGCGGCGACATCCTGCATTGCAGAATGCGGCGGGGTCTTTTGCGTAGTCGGTCCCTTGTCTGAACTCCTCGATACGCTTCGTCTCACTTTTGGCTACGACCAGTTTCGTCCGCTCCAGCGCGAGATCATGTCAGCCCATCTGGCCGGAAAGGATACCTTTGCGCTCCTGCCCACCGGCGGCGGTAAGTCGCTCTGCTTTCAACTGCCGGCCTTGGTGCGGGCTGATCGCGGATTAACCGTGGTCGTGTCGCCATTGATTGCGCTGATGAAGGATCAGGTTGATCAGCTGCAAGCCGCCGGCGTCGCCGCCACGTTTCTGAATTCATCCCTGTCCTCGGCCGAGGCGCGTTCGCGCATGGCGGGGCTGCATCGGGGGGAGTTTCGGCTGCTCTACGTTGCGCCGGAGCGGCTCATGCTCCCGGAGTGGCAACAGAATCTGACCGGCTGGAACATCGCGGCGCTGGCCATCGACGAGGCGCATTGCGTTTCCGAGTGGGGGCATGACTTCCGGCCCGAGTTTCGTCAGATCGCCCAGTTGCGGGATATCTTGCCCGAGGTGCCCATCATGGCTCTGACCGCCACCGCGACCCAGCGGGTGCGCGAGGACATCATCAAGCACCTGCGCTTGCGGGACCCGCAGGTGTATGTCGCCTCGTTTAATCGGCCCAATCTGACCTACAAAGTGCAGCCCAAGGATGGCCCGGCCCGTCAGATAACGGATTGGGTGAAAAAGCGCCCGGACGAGAGCGGGATTGTCTATTGTGCGACGCGCGCCACCACCGAGCGCATGGCGGAGGCTTTGGTGAAGCGGGGGTTTAACGCCCTGCCCTACCACGCGGGGCTGTCGGCCGACGTGCGTTCCGAGAATCAAGAACTGTTCCTGCGTGACGAGGTGAACATCATCTGCGCCACCATCGCCTTCGGCATGGGCATCAACAAACCCAACGTGAGGTGGGTGGTGCACTACGACCTGCCCAAAAACATCGAAAGCTATTATCAGGAAACGGGGCGGGCCGGGCGCGATGGACTGCCCAGCGATTGCCTGTTGCTCTTCAGTGCGGGGGACGCTGCCAAGCAATCCCACTTCATCGACGAGATGACCGATGAACACGAACGGTCGGTGGCCCGGACGCAGTTGCGACAGATGCTGCACTACGCCGAATCCGCGGGGTGCCGTCGCGGGGAACTGTTGTCCTATTTCGGGGAGTCCTATCCGGAACCCAACTGCGCGTCCTGTGACAATTGCATCGAACCCCGCGACACCTACGATGGCACGATCCCCGCGCAGAAGTTTCTCTCGTGCATCTACCGGGTGGGGCAGGTGTCGCGCTTTGGCGCCGGGGCCAACCATCTGGTGGAGGTGCTCACCGGGGCGGACACCGAAAAAATTCGGCGCTGGGGCCACGATCGGATCTCCACCTACGGCATCGGCAAGGACCTCTCCCGCCCGCAGTGGCTGGCGGTGTTTCGGGAGCTGATGCGCCTCGGCTACGTGCAACAGTCCGAGGGCCAATACCCCACGGTCGAGATGACCGCAGCGGGACGCCAGGTGCTGCGCGAACGCACCCCGATCATCCTCACCAAAGCGATGGTCGTGCCTCAGGCTGCCAAGGTGCGTATCCCCCGGAAGGGCGCCATCGAGTGCGACGAGATTCTCTTCGCCCGGCTGCGCGCGCTGCGCAAGCAGCTCGCCGACGAACGGGGGGTGCCGGCCTACGTCATCTTCGGGGATGCCACCCTGCGCCAAATGGCGCGGGACTACCCCGAAACTCTCGCGGCCATGCACGACATCTTCGGCATGGGCGAAAAAAAGCGGGAGCAGTTCGGCGAGGTGTTCGCCGCCGAGATCGTCGACCACCTGCGGGACAACGCCAAGATCGCGTTCAACCCCTGAGCCGGTGTTCGCTTAAAACGGCCACCAGCTCCCCGACGCCTTTTTGCCGCCGGCGGTCGCCCGCCGGGAGTCGTCGATGGCTTCGATCATCGCTTCCTTCAACGTGCCCCCGCGCACGCTGGTCCAGTCCACCTCATCCAACTCCTCCCCCGACGCGTTGAGAATCTTCAACGTCGGGTAACGGCGAATGCCATACTCCCGGCGGAGCCGGTCGACCTCCTCCGCCACGGCCCGAGGCTGCGGTGTATTGCGCAACCAATCAGATTTAAAGAAAATGAAATCGGGCGCAAAAATTCCGGCAAACTGTTCGTCGTGGGCCACCTCCGCCTCAAATTGCTGACAGGGCGGACACCAATCACTCCCCGTGAAGAGCGCCAGAATGCGTTTGTCGCCGTCGGCCGCCGCAGCCATCGCCGCGTCAATATCGGTATACCACCGCGCCCGACGAGGCGGCGCGGACCTTTTCACGGGCGCCGCCGCCGCGCGCGGAGCCACCGCAGCCGGTTTCACGCTCGGCGAGGCCGCCGGGTCGAGCTCCCCGCGCATGGCGCTGACCTTTCCGTCCGTCAGCACCACCCGACCGTTGGCGAAGGTCAGAAACTCCTGATTGCCCACCGCCATGGTGCTTTGGGGCGGGCCGAGCTCCGCCAAAACCTCCGCCCGAGTATCCCCCTCTTCGACCGCGATCACCAGCGCCGGGAAGAGAGCCGCCAAAACCATAAACCACCATCTCATGGATCCGATCATGACCGGACGGGCGAGGGGGACAAGTTCGCGGACGCGTTAGAATTCGATGCCGGGCTGGGCCATGATCCCGTGATTGAACGGGTGCTTAACCTCCTTCATCTCGGTGACGAGATCGGCCTGTTCGCACAGCGCGGCCGGTGCATCGCGGCCGGTGATGACGACATGCAAGTCGGGCCGCCGGGTGCGCAGCGCCGCCAGAATGGGCTCCACGGGCAAATAGTGCATGCTCAGGACAATGTTGAGTTCGTCGAGCATGAGCAGGCTGACGTCGGGGTCCGCCATCGCGGCTTCCGCCAACCCCCAACCCTTTTGGCACAAGGCAATGTCGCCCGCCCGATCCTGGGTGTCCCACGTAAATCCGCCGCCCACCGCGTGCCACGTCAGGTGATCGCTCCGCAGCACCTTCTCCGCCTTGTCGGGGGTGGCCTTGATGAACTGGATGACGACGGCCTTGCGGCCATAGGCGAGGGTGCGGGCGACCACGCCGAACCCGGCGGTGCTTTTGCCCTTACCGTTTCCCGTATTTACAATTAGGATACCGCGCCGCTCTTGGGCGGCGGCGGTGCGCGTTTTCATTTCGGCCTTCATTTCCGCCATCTTGGCCCGGTGCTCGTCTTCGGTTAAATCGGGGGGAATCGGTTTGCTCATGGTAGTTCCAAAATCATGCCCGGGGCGGTGCGCAGCCGCACGCCGAACACGGCTTGCAGGAGCTCTCCGCTCAACACGTCCTCCGGCGGACCGTCCGCTCGCAGGGCGCCCTGATCGAGCACCACGACCCTGTCGAGGCAATGGGCCAAACGCAAATCGTGGAGCGACATAAAGACGGTGGCGCCCGTTCGGGTCAGTTGCTGGGCCAGAACCAAGACCTCCAGGGCGTGCTTCACGTCGAGGGCGGCGAGCGGTTCGTCCCAGAAGTGCAGCTTGGGATCGACCACCAGGGCCCGCGCCAACATCACCCGCTGACGCTCTCCGCCCGAGAGGCGGTTGACCGGCCGTTTGGCCAGGGCCGTGAGATCAAACCGCGCCAACGCTTCGGCCACGCCGCGACCATCATCGCCATGGGCGAATCGCCCCTGACCGACCACGGATTCGACGGAGAATCCAAACCCAAAGTGAGCCTCCTGCGGCACCCAAGCGGCCAACCGACCCCGCTCCACGATGGGGATTTCCTTCAGGGGACGCCCCCGCCACGCCACCGATCCGGCGGTGGGCAGCAGTCCTGCCGCCACCTCCAGCAAGGTCGATTTTCCACTGCCATTGGGACCGATCAAGCCCACCAGCTGACCCGTGGCCAAAGTCAAATCAAGGGACCGTAGCCGGTCGGGCACTGCGACCTGTTTCAGTTCCAGGGCATTCATGAAGCCCTCCTTAGCATCCAGAGAAAAAACGGTCCTCCGACCAAGGCGGTGACGATGCCCAGACGCAGGTCCCCCGCCGACCGGGCGAACACATCACAAAACAAGACAAAGGCGGCTCCACCGATGAGCGACACCGGCACCAACCGCTGGTGTTCGGGTCCGAACAACAACCGAAAAATGTGGGGCACGACCAACCCGACGAAGCCCACCGTCCCGGCCACCGCCGTGGCCAGCGCGGTCATCACGGTGGCGAGGATAATCATACGGCGTTGGAGGTGCTTCACGTCGACGCCCAGACTCTGGGCTTCATTTCGGCCCAGACTCAGCAAATCCATCGACCGACCCAACGGCCACAGCAGCACCGCCCCCAACGCGATGGGCGCGGCCATCATAACGTGCTCCCACGTGCGGTCCTCCAGCCCCCCCAGCAGCCAAAAAATGATCTGCGCGTTGCGCTCATAGCTGAGGGTGAAGTTCGACAGCACGTAGCTGGTCACCGCGCCCAGCAGGGCGTTGAGCGCCACCCCGGCCAACAGCAACCGCTCCGTGCTGGCGCCTTGTTTGGCCAGCACCACCACGGCCATCGTCGCGCCCATCGCCCCCACCACCGCCGCCGCCGGCACCAGGTAATAAGACCACGCCGCCCAACCCATCCCAATGGCGATGACCGCACCGGCCGAACCGCCGGCACTCACCCCCAACAACCCCGGACTGGCCAGATGATTGCGGAAGAACGCCTGCATCACGACCCCGCTGGCCGCCAACGCCGCGCCGATCTCTATCGCCACCAACGTTCGCGGCAGGCGGATGTTCCACAACACCGTGCTCACCAGTTCATCGGTCCCGGTGATCCCGGCCCAGATCATGGCGGGCGACAGCCGCATGTCCCCCGTCGCCAACGACGCCAACACCCCCGCCACCAGCAGCGTCACAGATCCGGGCAAAGCCCACTTTTGGCGCGTCGCGAGCGTCATGGCTCAGTCCTCCAGAAACCGCTCGGGATGGAGTTCCCGCGCCAGACGCTCATAGCCTTCGATCCGGTGATGGGTCACACTGCTGAGCATGTAGGAATCAATCAGCGCGACGCGAGCTTCCCGCACCGCGGCCATGAATTGGTAGGGCGGCAGCCGTAAAAATGGAGCCAAAGCCGAGGCCGCATCCTCCCCCGCCACCACCACTTTTTCGACGGGCCACGTGAGCATCTGTTCACGGGGGATGGGCGCATGCCCCTCCAACCCGCCCAGGGTGGCGGCCAGATTCTCCGCCGCGGCAAAATCACACAGGTCCTGAAAAGTGGTGCCCGCCCCTCCGATCACGCCATAGGTCGACGGCGCGATCACCTTGACCGGGGTCGCCCCCGCCAACCGTTCGCGCAACCGGCGGGCACGCGCCTGCACATCCGCAATCACCCCCTCGGCCCGGGTCTCCGCCGATGGACCCAAACGGGTCGCCAGCCTCCGCAGATTCGCGAACGCATCCTCGAGGGAAGCATAGCGAGCAAACGACATGATCTCCACCCCCGCCCGCTCCAGTTGAGCCACCAATTCCCCCCGACTATAGTCGGCCACCAGGACGATATCCGGTCGGTATTTGAGAATCGTTTCGGCATCGCCGCGATCGATGCTCGGATACGCGAGGGCGGCGGCGGCCACCGCGGAAAACGACGGATCCCGTGCGATATGGCTGAGGGCGGCAATCTGTTCCGGCGCCGCCACCGCCATCAGCAATTCGTCGGTGCCGACCGTCTGCGAAACCACCCGCAGCGGCTCGGCCACCAACCCCGGGGCCAGCATCACGGAGGCACCCGCCCAAACCCGAATCCTTCGCCCTAAACGAGCGATGTGATCATGGAATCTCATGCGGGTGAATTCAGGTTCATGCGGGCTTTAAAAGGCGGATTCTCAGTAGCTCCATTCCACCCCGGCGTAGGCGCCGAGGCCGGGCTGCGGGAAGCCGTGAACCGCTTCGTAGTCCTCGTCCAGCGCGTTCTCGAGACGGGCGCGCAGGCGCAGGCTTTCGTTCACTTGCCACGATCCGTAGACCCGCAAGACGAGGTAGTCCTCCGCCTCGATCGTGGCGAAGGTCTGGGCATCCACGTCCAAGCGGTCGGCGACGAAGCCGAGGCCGATCCCGAGATCCAAACCGCGCCCCCAATCGTGCCAGACATCGAGCGAACCACTGTGCCGCGGGCGGCGGAGCAAGCGCGTGCCATTGGTTTCGTTGTTGGCTTCGAGGTAGGTGTAACTGCCGCGCAATTCCGTGCCCTCCCCGATGACCCAGCTGCCGCTCGTTTCGACGCCATAAGTGCGGGCCCGTTCAACGTTGTCCGTGGTGCCGGGAAACGCCGCAAAGTCGAAGATGATCAGATTGTCATAGTCGGAGTCGAAGTAGGAGACGGAGGCGGTGCCCCGCCCGGCCGCAAAATAGGTGTCCACCCCCACATCCCATCCCGTGGCTTCCTCGGGTTCGAGGTCCGGATTCCCTTGGTAGAAGGCACTCTGACCGAACAGGTCCAGGAAGCTGGGCGAGCGAAAGGCGGTGCCATAACTGCTGCGCAGCTTGAGCCGGTCCGGCAGGAGCTGCCAGGCCACCGTCCCCCGTCCGGTGGTCGCCCGGCCAAAGGTATCATGATCGTCACTACGCAGACCCGCCGTCACCCACAGGCGCTCCCCGAGGGTGATTTCGTCCTGCACAAAGAAGGCCAACAGGTTCTGATCCTCGTCGATATCGCCGAAGCCATCGTTGGTGGTCGCATTGGCCTCCGCCGTGAATCCGGCGGTGAGGCGGTGGGCGGCCCAGCCGCCGTAGGAGAACTGGCCGTCCAGGACTCCGCGCTGGTTTTCCACCGTGGTGATTTGCGTGCCAAAGGCGCCGGGGTTGGTGGAGACAAATTCGCGCCACTGTCCGCCCAAGGTCAGCCGCCCGGTGAGTTCGTCCGAGGGGGCAAACTCCACAAAGGTGGTGGCGAGCCAGTTGCGCTCCTCTTCGAGGTTGTCCGGATCGTTGGTGAACCGGTCGCCCGGGGATTCATACTCGGCGTGGAAGCTCCGCAGGGTCGCGCCGATCTGCACGCCCGACGGCAAGGTGTGGTCCACGCGGCTGACGAGGTTGAAGCTGTCGAGGGCGTTGTGCGGGCGATCGTTGTCGGTGTGGCCGCCCGAGAGCGAAACCACGTAGGCGGTTTGCCCGCGTTCCCCTTGCAGATCGATCGTGCCCTGCACCGTGCCAAACGATCCCGCTTCCAGAAAGAACCGGGCGGACGGATCCCCCGCGCCGGATTGAGCGGCCAGGGCCACGACTCCGCCCATGGCCTCACCGCCATAAAGGGTGCTCTGCGGCCCGCGGGACACTTCCAGGCTGTCGCAGGAAGCCACGCAGGCACCACCCAACCAAGCGTTGTAATCGGTGTTGGGGTCGTTGATCCGGATACCATCCACCAAGAACAAGGTCTGGTTGGAGTTGGCCCCGCGCAAAAAGAGCGAGGCCGAAGCCCCCATCGCCCCCGACGCAAAACTGGGGGCACCGGGGATGGTGTTGAGCGCGCCGACCAAGGAATTGACCTGACGGCGTTGGAGATCGGCCGCGGAGATCACATCGACGGCGGAGCCCAACTGGGAGGCCGATACCGGGGTGCGCGTGGCGCTGGTGACGAACGGATCGAGTTCCGTGATGGAGGTCTGGGCCGGGAGGAACGGCCCGGCAGCGAGGCCGAGAGCGGCGAATAGGACCGGTCGCAGCGGGGGCCGCGATCGGATCGGGGGGAGGAATGAGTTCATGAACAATCTGACTGTCTTGGGAGCAAGAGCAGGACAGATCGTCGAAAAGACTCAGCTGGGGGCTGCTCTCACGCTTCATTTTTGCGATGAAGATTTCACGAAAACCGCGCGCAAAAGTATCGCGGTCGACGCGTGAGCATCCCGGGCAAGTGTTCGGACTCCCCACTGTCGCTCGTCGCAGGACGCGAGCTGCCTCCACTCCACCTTCACCCCGGCAAACCGGGATTGGTCTTCCTCCGATCTCGAAAGATCGAACGGAGCTTCGGACTCATGGGTAACCGCAGCGCAACTGTGGCCGGTTTTCACGGCCTTTCTTGCTGAACGGGACAAAATCAAGGAACGCCGCGACTCTCAGTCCGCCGCCCAACCAAGCGCAACTGCCGAGTTGGTGCAGGAATTGTCACTCACTGGTCAGTGATTGACCGGCCTGCCCCGGAGGTCCTCACCGACCTCTTCCCTCCGATCATATCATCATATTTTAATATTATGATATGAATCTTGCATCGAGCCCTGCTCCCCTTGAATATTCAGCTCGCCATGCCTTCCACCACGACTTCTGCCAGCTCCTGCTCTGATCTACAAACCCTTTTGAGCCAAAGGATTGGCGTGCTGGATGGCGCGATGGGCTCGGTGCTACAGGGCTACGGGCTGGAGGAGGCCGATTTCCGCGGAGACCGCTTCGCTGACCACCCTTCGGATCTGAAGGGAAACAACGACCTCCTGTCGCTGACGCGGCCCGACATCATTGAAGAGGTTCACGGGCGCTACTTTGCCGCCGGGGCGGACATCGTGGAAACGAACACCTTTAGCAGCACGTCGATCGGTCAGGCCGACTACGCGCTAGAATCCATCGTGACGGATCTCAACACCGCGGCCGTCGCCTGTGCCCGCCGGGCGGCCGAAACCGCCGAAAAGGTCACCCCGGGACGGCGTTGCTTCGTCGCGGGAGCGATCGGCCCGTTGAACCGCACCCTTTCCATGTCGCCCGACGTGAACCGTCCGGATTTCCGCGCCGTGACCTGGGCGCAGGTGGTTGCCGCCTACGCCGAGCAGGTGCGGGCGTTGGTCGCGGCCGGCGTGGACGCGCTGCTGGTGGAAACCATTTTCGACACCCTCAACGCGAAGGCCGCGTTGTTCGCCATCGACACCGTTTTGGCGGAAATGGACAAACCGCTGCCGGTCATGATCAGCGTCACCATCACCGACGCCTCCGGTCGCACCCTCTCCGGGCAGACCATCAACGCCTTCTACAACTCCATTCGCCACGCCAAACCCTTCAGCGTCGGGATCAACTGTGCCTTGGGAGCCCAGGAGATGCGCCCCTATTTGGAGGAACTTTCCGCCATCGCCGAGTGTTACGTGTCGTGCTACCCGAACGCGGGCCTGCCCAATGCGTTTGGCGGCTACGACGAAACGCCCGAGCACATGGCTCACGATCTCAGCGATTTCGCAGCCGCGGGATTCGTCAACCTCGTGGGGGGGTGTTGTGGCTCCACCCCCGAACACATCGCCGCCATCGCCGCCGCGGTGAAAGGCCGAACCGTCCGCTCCATACCGGAGCGTTCTCCTCATCTCCAACTCTCCGGTCTCGAACCCCTCATCGTGGCCTAATGATGAATTTAGATCGACGAACGCAGAATGACGCGCGCCGGCCCGGTTCTGCATTCTGACTTCCTCATTCCTACCTAGTGAAATGAATAGCGCTGCCTCCAACTTTCTCGTCATCGGTGAACGCACCAACATCACCGGTTCACCTCGTTTTGCCCGCCTGCTCAAAGCCGGCGACTGGGACGGCTGCCTCGCCATCGCCGCTCAGCAAGTTGAGAACGGGGCCAACCTCATCGACATCAACGTCGACGAGGCGCTGATCGACGGCGAGGCCACCATGGTCAAGTTCCTCAACTTGATCGCCGCCGAGCCCGACATCGCCCGCGTGCCCATCATGATCGATTCCTCGAAATGGTCGGTCCTCGAAGCCGGCCTGCAGTGCCTGCAAGGCAAGGGCATCGTGAACTCCATCTCGTTGAAGGATGGCGAGGCCGAGTTTCTCCGCCGCGCCCGGCTGCTGATGCAATATGGCGCGGCCGCCGTGGTCATGGCGTTTGACGAGGAGGGGCAGGCGGCGACGCGCGATGAAAAGGTGCGCATCTGCACCCGGGCTTACGAATTGCTGACCGGGATCGGTTTCCTCCCCGAAGACATCATTTTCGACCCCAATATCCTGACGGTCGCCACCGGAATCGAGGAGCACAACAACTACGCCGTCGATTTCTTCGAGGCGACCCAGATCATCAAAGACACCCTGCCCCGGGCGAAGGTGTCGGGCGGCGTATCCAACGTTTCGTTTTCCTTCCGCGGCAACAATCCGGTCCGTGAGGCCATGCACACCGCATTCCTCTATCACGCCATTCGGGCCGGGATGGACATGGCCATCGTCAACGCCGGCATGCTCGGCGTTTACGATGAAATCGAGCCCACCTTGCGTGGCCTCGTCGATGACGTGCTGCTCAACCGCCACCCCGAGGCGACCGACCGGCTGATCACCCATGCCGAGGAGCTGAAAGCCGCGGACGACGCCGCCAAGGCCGGAGGGGCCGTGGAGGCCAAACCCGCCGCCGCCGCGTGGCGCGAACTGAACGTCGAAGCCCGGATCAGCCATGCCCTTGTCAAGGGCCTCGATGCCTTCATCGAAGCCGATACCGAGGAGTGTCGCGCCAGCGGCAAGTTCCCGCGTCCGCTCGACATCATCGAAGGCCCGCTGATGGACGGCATGCGGGTCGTCGGTGAGTTGTTTGGGGCCGGTAAAATGTTTCTGCCTCAAGTGGTGAAATCGGCCCGCGTCATGAAAAAGGCGGTCGCCTACCTCACGCCCTATATGGAGGAGGAAAAAGCGCGGGCCATCGCCGCGGGCGAGAGCACCAAAGCGCAGGGCAAGTTCCTCATCGCCACGGTCAAAGGCGACGTGCACGACATCGGCAAGAACATCGTCGGCGTCGTGCTGGCCTGCAACAACTACGAGGTCGTCGACCTGGGCGTGATGGTCCCGTGCGACAAGATTCTGGCCAAGGCCAAGGAGATTGGCGCCGACGTGATCGGCTTGTCCGGCCTCATCACCCCTTCCCTCGACGAGATGGTGCACGTCGCCAAGGAAATGACCCGAGCCGGACTCGGGGTGCCGTTGCTGATCGGCGGCGCCACCACTTCGGCGGCGCATACCGCCGTCAAGATCGCGCCGGCGTATAAGCCCGGGGTCGTGCACGTGCTCGACGCCTCACGGGTCGTGAACATCGTCAGCTCCCTGCTCAGCGATGCGCAGAAACCCGCCTTCATGGCGGAAAACACCGCCAAACAGGATCAGCAGCGCGAGCGGTTCGAAGCCCGGCGCCACCACAAACCGCTGCTCAAAATCGGGCAGGCCCGCGAGCGCGCTCCCCAGTTTGACTGGGCGACCATCGATATCCCCAAGCCCGCTTTTCTCGGCCCCAAAATCTTCGCCGCAAACCCGGCAACCTCCACCGCAGTTGCACCCCTCTCCCTCGAGGAAATCATCGACTACATCGATTGGGGACCCTTCTTCAGCGCCTGGGAACTGCACGGTCGCTATCCCGACATTCTTCAGGATGACGTGGTCGGGGAGGAGGCCACCAAGTTGTTCGCCGACGCGCAGGCCATGCTGCAGCGCATCGTGACCGAAAAACGCTTCGCGCCGCGGGCCATCATGGGATTTCTCCCCGCCAACGCGGTGGGCGATTCCGTCGAAGTTTACGCCGATGAAGAGCGGAGTGAAATTCTAGATACGTTCCACTTCCTGCGTCAGCAACAGCCGAAGCCGGATGATCAGGCGAACCACTGTCTCGCCGACTACATCGCCCCGAAAGCCTGCGGCCGCATCGACTATATCGGCGGTTTCGCCGTGACCGCCGGACCGGGGGTCGAGGCTTTCTCCCGGGAGTTCAAGGACGCCGGGGATGACTACAACGCGATCATGGTGCAGGCGCTCGGCGATCGGATTGCCGAAGCCATGGCGGAACGCTTTCACAAGCAGGCCCGGGACTTTTCCGGCTACGGTCAGACCGAAGACCTGACGATGCCGGAAATCATCCGGGAAAAGTATCGCGGCATCCGCCCCGCCCCCGGCTATCCCGCGTGTCCCGACCACACCCAGAAGCCGCAGTTGTGGCGGCTGCTGGACGTCGAGGCGGCAACGGGCATCAAACTCACGGAGTCCCAAGCCATGTATCCGGCCAGCAGCGTGAGTGGGTTCTACTGCAACCATCCTGCCGCCAAATATTTTGCGGTGGGCAAACTCGGCCAAGACCAGGTCAAGGACTACGCCAAACGCAGCGGTCGCGATCTGGCGGAGGTCGAGAAGTGGCTGGGTCCCTACCTCGACTACGACGCCTGATTCAGCCGCCCGTAGTGCTAGCAGGGCGGGCGCACCGCGCCCGGGAGGGACGACCTCCGTGTCGTCCGCAGGGCAATCCCATCAGCCGGCGGCGGACCGGACTGGGCTGGTCCCTCCCCGCCAGTCTCACCCTGCCGCGCCCGGGAGGGACGACCTCCGTGTCGTCCGCAGGGCAGATCCCATCAGCCGGCAGCGGACCGGACAGAGCCGGTCCCTCCCCGCCGGTCTCCGTTCGAAAGCGGCTAGGGAGATCCCGCCGCCGCCTGCCGCTCCCGCAGCCCCTCCTCGATTTCTTGCATCATTTTGGCATCGAGGGGATAGACCCAGATCGCCCACGCTTTGATCAAGGCGAAGACCGCCGGAATCACCGAGAACATGAGGGTGATCCCGAGCAGCGAACGTTCCGTCTGCACCTCGTTCGCGACGAATCCAAAATAGGCCAGCAAGCCTCCGCCCAGCACTCCGGCGATCATACTGCCCGTCTTCATCGAAAAGAGCTGGGCCGAATGAACAAGCCCGGTCGAACGGCGGCCAAACTTGTATTCACCATAGGCCGCGACATCGCCATACATCGACCAAATGATCGCGGCGGTGGGCCCGTAAACAAACGTGCCGATCGTATTCACCGCCACCATCAGACCGAACTGATCCGCGGGGATGAAATAAAACGCAAAGACACTCAACGCGGTGATTAAACACAACCCGACGGCGAGAGGCTTTTTGTCGAAATTACCCACAAACAGACCGATGCAAAGTATCCCGGCGACGTTGGAGAGTTTGGCCGCGCCGAGGAACAGGGACGCCTGATCAAAAATCCACCAATACTTTTCGTCGCTCACCCCGACCACATATTTGAAATAGTGGATCGTAACCGAGTCCCGCAGGACCAGAAACGTGGTAGAGGCGACCGCACCGTAAAACAGGATCACCCAGGGTTTATTACGGAAGAGTTCGCCCAGTTCCTCTTTCAGGTTGTGCTGCTGCCCCACCGGAGGCTGCACCCGCTCCTTGGTCGTGAGGAAGGTCACCAGGAACAGCACCACCGAGGCCAAGGCGAAGAGGGCCATCGTGAACTGAAATCCCCGCACCTCATCCCCCGCCCCCAGTCCCTCCACCAAGGGCCGCACGAACAGCGAAATCAGAAAACCGCCCCCAAACGCGCAGGTAAATCGGAAATACGACGCCACCGTGCGGGCCTTGGACG
This sequence comes from Opitutaceae bacterium, assembly GCA_018402455.1. GTDB lineage: Bacteria > Verrucomicrobiota > Verrucomicrobiia > Opitutales > Opitutaceae > Actomonas. The sequence continues at coordinate 3,418 of JAGYIG010000026.1, read as the reverse complement.
ACGGACTCAGCACCCCCATAAGCGCGCAATACGGCACGTTGATGGCGGTGTAGATCAGCATCATAGCCGAGTAAGTCACGTAGGCGTAGACCAATTTCGACGCCCCCTCCAAATCCGGGTTGGCGAAAATCAGGTAACCGCAGATCCCATAGGGTATGGCCATCCACAGGAGGTAGGGCCGGTATTTGCCCCAGCGCGTCTGGGTGCGATCCGCCATCGCGCCCATCGCCGGATCGGTGAACGCGTCGATCAAACGCGTGAGGAAAAACATCGTGCCCGCGGCAGCCGGTTCGATCCCGAAGACATCGGTGTAGTAGTAGAGCAGAAAGATACCGAACGTCTGAAAAAAGAAATTCGACGCCATGTCACCCAGGCCAAAGCCAAGGTTTTCCTTAAAAGAGAGACGGTCAGGCTTCGCCGGGGCAGCGGAGGTAGGGGGCATCTGCGGAACCTAGGATGCGATTCGTCCGTCAGAAATCCGAAACTGCAGCCGAAAAAGTCTACGATAAGCACCCCCCGGAGTCAGTCACCCGCAATGGTCAAGGTAGGGCGCGTCTCGCCGAGACCGCCGTTTCAGGCTGGCGGCATGGCCAACGTGGCCAACAGCAGGACGCCAAACCACTCCACCGCGTTCGGCGCGCTGGGCCAGCACGCCCTACCTGCCACTCCACCGCCAAGGTAGGGCGCGTCTCGCCGAGACCGCCGTTTCAGGCTGACGGCATGGCCAACGTGGCCAGCAGCGGCCATCGCCGATTCACCCACCCAAGATAATAGTTTTAGCTTTTATATTTCTCTATAATAGCTTTAACTATCTTAATGAATTCCGTAATAAAGGTTATAACTATTACTTCTGATAGCCCTGCCTCGACAGTCTCCCGAAGCCGGCTTCGTGAAATTCGCGAGCAAAAAGGGCTGTCCCGCCGGCACATCGCGGAGCAGCTCGGAGTCACCATTGCCGCCGTTCAAGACTATGAGCGATCGGAAGCGGCCGGAAGAATCACCCTCAAGACCCTCCGAAAATACGCCGAAGTATTAGGCTGCGAGGTCACAGTCAGGTTCACCCCCAACGAGGCTCACTTCGCCGCGCCCACTTCCCCCAGGCTCTCGAAAACCCGGCGCAAGAAGCCTCAGCCCTTTGCCGCAACGGCCCAATCGGCCCCCGCCAAGGTGCCCGCTAACCTGCAAGACCGCATGGGCCTCTGGAGCGCATCGGTCGAAGACTAACTAAGTCCTCGAATCCAATCACCGCTCTGCGAGGACACTCCGTCGACTGATCCAGATTATATGCTTTTAAGTTGCACTAGATTTACTTTTTATATGCCTTTAGACATACTTTGAACAACAAATGTAAATTTATAGGCATCAATTCACTTCAATCTGCGATAGGGAATACTCGACCGCTGGACAGGCCGGTGCACGGCTGGTTGAAGGCAGTGCGGGAAGCACTTGGACTTCCTCGTTCCCATCTGGCGAAAAGGCTCCGTGTCAGTGTTCCTACGATCCAGAACTACGAAAAACGGGAGAAAGCCGACACCATCACTCTGGCAAGCCTGCGCAAGGCGGCTGCAGCAATGGATTGTGAACTGGTCGTCGCCCTCGTGCCTGGTGGTGGACAAACCTTTGCGGAATTGTCGGCAAAGCATGATCCCGAACTGGCCCATCTGCAAGCCACCGAACACTCGATGAGGCTGGAGGATCAAGGCAGCGATGATCTCAACATCAGTCCAGCGGCACGCGTGAACTGAAATGCCTCCCCTGCCCTCAGGAAACGACCACGCCGGAACGACCCCGGTTTCGGCGGATGAGGAGCGCTGGCTGATTCCCAGTGTGATCAGCTTGGCCCAATTAAACCTTTTGGAACGCGAGAACATCCTGGAGGCCCGCCGGTGGCTCTTTGGACCGCGGAAAAAACTCAGTGCTGCCGAGCTATTGGATCACCTTTTCGTTCGCGAGCTGCATCGTCGAATGTTTCGGCGTGTTTGGCGTTGGGCGGGAAAGTTCCGGGACATCGAACTCAACCTTGGCGTGCCCACTTCGGAAATCACCCCACGCCTGGCTGGTCTTCTCGGCGACACCTTGGCTTGGATTGAATTTGAAACCTACCCGATCGATGAAATCTGCATCCGCCTGCATCACGGGCTGGTGGTCATTCATCCATGGCGTAACGGAAACGGACGTCACGCCCGGCTGCTCGCGGATCGGCTCGCGGTGGCGTTGGGTCGTCCAACCTTCACTTGGGGCGGAGGCGCGGATCTAACGGCTACCGGTGAAACCAGAATTCAATACCTCGCAGCACTCCGTTCCGCAGATGCCGGAGATATTGTTTCCTTAGTGAGGTTCGCCAGAGCGTAGGTGCTCAAGCAAAGAGCGGACTGCCTTAAATTTAGTCGCGTGACCGCGGCGGCAAATAGGCCGCGAGCAGTAGGCCCACTCCCGGACCGGCGACGGCGAGGCCGATGAAGACAAACAGTCGCTCGGGAAAGAAGCAAAGGCCCAAGCCAACGCCAAGGATGGTGCAGCCGAGAAACACGAAGGCTCTCGGGTCGGCTTTTTTTGGTTTCACTCATGATTTTTTGGAGGATTGGGGGTCATTGCGAAAGCGCTGGCGGACGGCCTTCGAGTAGAGGGTGATGGGGAGCAGGGTGAGAATCACCACCACGATACAATAGATAAGCCAGTGCCGGTCGGCGTCTGGGTTGTGGAGCGTCAGCCACGCGATGGCGTCATTGGCATGCGGCGCGACCGCGAACTTACCGGTCGCCACGTAGTTCGAGAGCACAAAGAATCCACCCTGCGCCGTCTCCCAAGCCGTCGCGGAAAGGGAGCCCAATGCATGCACCCCCACGGAGATACCCCCCATGGCCCACCAACCGAAACAGACCGCGCCCGCCGCTAGGAATCCGAAGGCGATGCCGCCAAACGAAAACACTCCGATGGAAACCGCGCCAACGGCGCAGAACCCCACCGCGACTCCGCCCCACGCGAACAACAAGCCCACCGCGCGATCGCCCATGGCGATCCAACCGAAGACCGGCTTCTGCCCTAGCTCTTGCATGCCATATCGCACGTGCACGAGGGGCACGCCAAGGAAGGTGGCGCGGCTCTTGTATTCGGCTATCTTGGAGCCCGGGCGAAACCGGGGATCGGTAAACTGTTCGGGGTGGCGTTCACGTTCCTCGGCCCGGAGTTCCGCCTGTTTCCGGATGTGGTAAAAAAACAGCCAGCACCACGCCGCGGTAAATCCGAGGATCAAGGCCTGGTTGCCCACCATGAGGACGCGCAAGGACTCCGGCCGGGCCGAGGCCAATCCGACCATGCCAAACATCAGACCGATGAACGCCCAAAAACTTCCGACCAAGGTCACTGTGACCATGACCACCCGGCGGCGCTCCCGCTTAGTCCGGGCCTGCATCAGGTT
>JAGYIG010000025.1 GCA_018402455.1 Opitutaceae bacterium | reverse complement strand
CAAAGGTGTAGCGGGCTTCGGAGACGGGGCAGGCGGGTTCGTTGAAGCGGTTGGCGTCCCACTGGCCGACGGCGCCGTTGGCGAACTCGAAGACGAGCAGGCCGCAGTCCTCGCCCTTGATGATGGGGTTGAGACGGCGGAGAAAGGCGGTCACGCGGGAGATGTCGCCGGCGAGGTAGCGGAACGTGTCGATGTAATGGACGCCGGTCTCGTAGACGAGCAGCCGCGGGTAGTCGCGGAAGTAGGGCTGGCGGGGAATGTAGGCGTTCTCGCCCCAGCCGTCGCCCATGCGGGAGCGGAAATACAGGGAGTGCAGCTTGTCGCCGATGGCGCCGGCCGCGATCTGGCGTTTGATCTCACGGTGCCAGGGTTGGAAGCGGAAGTTCTCATGCACCATGAAGGCCACGCCGGCGCGGGCGGCGTCGGCGACGATTTCCCGGGCGACGGCGAGCGACGGACCGAGCGGCTTCTGGCAGATGATGGCAATGCCGCGCCGGGCGGCCTCGGCGCAGATGGCCTGGTGGGACGGCGGTGGCGTGATGATGTCGACGAAGTCGGGCTGCTCGCGGTCGAACATCTCGCGGTAGTCGGTGTAGCACTTGGTGAGACCGAACTTGGCGGTGATCTCGGCCGCTTTGACCGGGTCACGATTGCTGAAGGCGACGATCTCGACCTCGGGGATGCGGGACCAGGCCTCGTATTGAAAGTGGCTGAAGTAGCCGGCGCCGATGCAGACGCCTTTCAGCCGGGGGGTGGCGGAACCGGAGCTCATGAGCGGGAGGGGTCAGGCGGTTGCAGCCTGGATGGGCTGCTGGGGTTTGATGAAGAGCCAGAGGGTGACCGCGACGGCGTTGAGGCCGGCGGCGACAAAGAAGAACGGGGTGGAGGCACCGGTCCAGGCGAGCAGGTAGGGGAAGGCCAGGCTGGTGGCGAAGGCCCCGATGTTGCCGGCCATGTTCATGGTGCCCGAGACGGCACCGGAGCTGCGGCCGCCGATGTCCACGCAGGCGGACCACGATGGCGAAAGCGTCATGTCGGCGCCAAACACGGCGATGGTAAGGAAGAACACCGCGGGCAAGGCAGTGGACATCTTGAGGCTCGCCAGCAGTCCGACGGTGGCGAGGACGAATCCGATGATGGCCGGCAAACGGCGGGAAACGATGAGGCCGTGCTGCTTGAAGAGATAGTCAACCAGCCAGCCGGAAAACCAGTTGCCTGCCGCGCCGCCGAGCAAGGGCAGGGCGGCGAGCAGGCCGGCGTCGGATGCGGTGAGCTGATAGGTGTCCTTCACGTGCTTGAAGAGCCAGGAAAGGCAGAAGAAGAACGTGAAGTTGGAGCAGAAATACTGGCCCATGAGCAGGATGACATTGTGGTTGGCCACGAGCTTGGAGAAGCGCAGGTGCGGGGTGTTGGCCGCGGAGACCTTCTGGCGGTTGGCCAGGATGTGTTCGCGCTCCTCCGCGCTGATGCTGGCGTGCTCCTCCGGGGTGTCGCGAAACCACCACCACCACACGACCGCGAAGCCCACGCCGAGCGCGCCGAGCACGACGAAGGAACCGCGCCAGCCGGCCGCGTCGATTAGCCAGACCATGAGCGGCAGGGCCAGCGCACCGCCGAGGCGCGAGGCGGAGAAGTTGATGCCGGTGACAAGACCGCGTTCGCGGGTGGGGAACCAGGACAGCGTGGCGCGGGCCATGCCGGGAAATGCCCCCGCTTCGGCGGCACCGAAGAGGAAGCGCACCACCATCATCGAGGTGAAGTTGAAACCGGCCGCGGTGACGGCGGTGAGCAACGACCAGAGGGCGACGACGCCGGCGAGGAGTTTACGCGGGCCGGCGCGATCGGCGATGATGCCAGACGGGGTTTGGGCCAACGCGTAGCCGAGGGTGAAGATCGACAGGATCCAGCCAAACTGGGTGTCGGTGAGGCTCAGGTCGCGCTTGATGCTGTCACCGGCGACCTGGATGCAGGTGCGGTCGATGTAGAGCAGGAGCGAGATGATGAAGGTGCTGACAACAACGAGGTAGCGGCGGGGCATGGCGACTGGGGGTGGGGGGGTTAGCGAAAGGAATCGGGATCGACGTCTTCGAACGCGAAGGCGCGCACGGGCGAGCCGTCGCTGTCGGTCAGCTTGAGCGGCATGGCGCCGAAAACGACGCGGTCGGCGGTGAGTAGGTCGAGGTGAGTGAGGCCTTCGACGATGGTCACGCCACCGCTGAGTAGGATCTGGTGGATGCGCGTCACCTCGGGCAGGTGGTTCACGTCGGCGACAGACGGTGGCTCCACGCCGAGCAGGCGCACGCGATGGTCGACGCACCACGTGGCCAAAGCCTCGCTGAGGCGCGGGAGGCCGTCGCGGTAGATCGCTGGGTTGTCCACGTGGGCACTCCAGCCGGTGTGCAGCAGCAGGCTGTCACCGGGTTGAAAGGTGGCGGCAACCGGCCCGAGATCGGCGACGGTGTGGAGGGCTTGCGGAGCGCAGCCGCGCAGGTCGATCACCCAGGCGGGACCGATGCAGGTGGTGAGAGGCGTTTGATCGATGGTGCCCGGGCCGGCCGCGAAATGGATGGGAGCGTCCATGTGCGTGCCGCTGTGCGAGTAGAGGTGCCAGGTCGAGGCGTTCCAGCCGTCGCGCTCGACGTTGAAGGTCGATTCCGTCGCTACGCCGCGCATACCGGGTCGGACGGGCAGAGTGAGATCGATGAGGCGCATGGGGAAAAGCGGGAAACGGTCAAAGGGCGGCGATGACGGCGGTGGTGACTTCGGCGGTGGTGGTGCGACCGGGGTTCGGCAAGGAGTCCGCGCATGTAAGCGCTGAAGGCCAGGGTGGCGGCGACGGCGGCCTCGATCATCCGCGCGCCGCGTTGGGACTCGGGGTGGCCGAGCCAATCAAGCATGAGCGCGGCGGAGAGAATGGTGGCGATGGGGTTGGCGATGCCCTGGCCGGCAATGGTGGGCGCGGTCCCGTGTGAAGGTTGAAACACGGCATGCGCCGGACCGATGTCGGCCGAGGGCGCCATGCCCATCCCGCCCACGATGCCGGCGGCGAGATCGGAGAGGATGTCGCCAAACATGTTTTCGGTGACCATCACGTCGTAGGTTTCGGGCCGTTGCACGAGGAACAGCGCCATGGCGTCGACGTAAACGTGATCGGTGGTGATGGCGGGAAACTCCGGCGCGACGGCGTCGAAGACTTTGCGGAAGAACGCCATCGAAGGCAGCACGTTGGCCTTGTCGACGAGGGTGACATGGCCGCGGCGGGTGGCAGCGAGCTTAAAGGCCTCACGGCAGACCCGCTCCGCGCCGTGGCGCGTGATCTTCATCGTATCGGTTTCGAAGTCGCGACCCTCCGGCCGGGGCGTGAGGCGCTCGGAGAACAGCCCCTCGCAGTTCTCGCGGATGATAACGAAGTCGATCGGTTTGCCCTCGGCCCCGCCGAAGCCTTTGAGCGGCGAGTGGGCGGGGTGGTAGAGCTTGATGGGGCGGACGCCGTTGAAAAGGTCCAGCTTTTCGCGGATATCGATTTGTGGCGTCATCTCCACGCCATTGGGCCAGCGTACGGACGGCAGGCCCATCGCGCCCAGCAGGATGGCGTCGGCCGCACGCATGCGCTCGACGGCGGACTCCGGCAACGGGTTGCCGCTTTTGAGGTATTCGCCGGCGCCGACCGAAAGTTCTTCGTAACGAAGCTGAACGTCGTCGAGGCGGGCGACGGTGGCGTCGAGCACCTGGAGGGCGGCGGCGGTGACCTCGGGGCCGATACCGTCGCCGGGTAGAACCGCGATGTGATAGGCGGGCATGGAAGGGGTTTGGGGTGGGGAAGGGGAGCGTGCGGACCCTGGCACGGTCACGCCATCAGCGAAGGGCAGGATCGTAACAGAGCGGTCGGTTTTCGACCATGAGCAAATCCTCAAAATAACAGAGGTTTTGCGTCGATCCGAGGGTGGTCATCGGGCACAACAACACGGTTCATGCCCCATCGTCCCCGCATTGCCCTGCTGATCGAAACCTCGAACCACTACGGCCGAGAGCTGTTGCGTGGGATCAAGGCCTGGGAGCATGAGCACGGCCCGTGGGCCTTGCGTTTGGTGGAGCAGGGGCGCGGAGCGACGGTGCCCAGCTGGCTGCGTGGTTGGCGCGGACACGGGGTGATCGCGCGGGTGGAGCATACGGGAATCGTGCGGTCGTTGCGGGCGACGGGACTGCCGGTCGTGGACGTCAGCGCGGCGGTGGCGAAGCCGGTGTTTCCGCAGGTCATCACCGACAGTCACGGCGTCATTGATCTGGCCTGGGCGCACCTGCGTGAGCGTGGTTTGGCGCACATTGCGTATGTGGGCGCGGCGGGATTCCGCTGGGCGGAATTGAGGGGAACGTTCTTGCAGGCGCGGGCGGCGAAGGAAGGTCGCTCCGTGCATCTGTTCCCGATCGAGGAGCGCACGCCCGAGGCGGACCTTCGGGCGCTGGCGAAGTGGTTGCGCGACCTGCCGAAGCCGGTCGGGGTGCTGGCGTGTTACGACATCCGCGGTCAGGAGGTGCTGCAGGCGGCGCAGGAGGCGGGACTGCGGGTGCCCGAAGACGTGGCGGTGCTGGGGGTGCACAATGACACGCTCCTGTGCGAACTGTGCGATCCTCCGCTGAGCAGTGTGATTCCGGATGCCTTTCGCGCGGGGCGCGAGGCGGCGGCGGTGCTCTCGATCTTGTTGAGCGGGATCGAGCGGGTGCCGGCGGTGGTGACGGAGATCGCCCCTTGGCGTGGCCACCCCCAACGTGACCGACATCGTGGCGGTGGAGGATGAACGCGTGGCCGCCGCCGTGCGTTACGTGCGCACCCACGCCTGTGCGGGGATCAACGTGGCCGATGTCCTGCGGGCCGTGCCCATGGCCCGCACTGCCCTGGAACGGCGGGTGAAGGCCGCGCTCGGTTGCACGCCGCGGGAGCTCATCGAGCGCGAGCGCATGGCGGAGGTGCGCCGACTCCTGGCGGAAACGGACGCCTCGATTGCGGAGATCGCCGAACGCGCGGGGTATCCGCATCCCGAATACCTCACGGTCGCGTTTCGCCGGGCGGAGGGTGTCACCCCGCGGGACTGGCGGTCGCAACGGCGGGGGCGGTAGCGGCGCGCTTACGGCAGGGGAATCACCTGTGGGGTGTAGGTGGGATTCCGTCGGGCGATGGTGCCGTCGGGCCGGAAGTCGATGGGGTCAATGACCAGCATCGGTTGCTCGGGTTTATCCTTCATGATGCCGTGGCAGGAAAGCCAGAGGCGGCCGTCGGGGCCGGTGAAAACCTCGTTGTGGCCGACTTGGTTGAAGGGCGAGGCGGGGTCGCCGGTGTAGGGCAGCTCGCGCTCGCGGCAGACTTGTTCGTTCTGCTCGCCGTAGAAGGGGTTGTTGGCGGCCTTGGTCCAGGGGCCGGTGACGGCGGGCGCGGTGGCGTAGCCGATCTCGTATCCACGGGTCCATGACGAATAGAACAGGTAGTAGGTCCCCTCCCGTTTCACCACGTAGGCCCCCTCGATGCCGATGCTGTCCCAGGCGTGGTATTTCGAAACCTTGTCGATGGGACGCCCGTCGTAGCCGGGGGTCTGGGCGCGGGAGCCATCGGGCAACAGTTCGTAATCGACCGCGCCGGGTTGGATGGCCGAGACGGGTTCGGTGAGGAGGGTGCCGGTGGTGAGATCGATGCGGGCGAAGCCGATGCCGAATTCCCGGCCGCGATTCCAGAGGGCCCAGACCGAGCCGTCGTCATCCTCGAAGAGCGTCAGGTCGTTGCCGTTGCTCAGGGGCGCGGCGGCGGTGACGACGGTGTAGGGGCCGAGCAGGGTGTCGGCGACGGCGTAACCGGTGTGCTGGCCGACGACGCCGACCTCGTCGTTGCGGGCGTTGAAGGTGGCGTAGTATTTGCCGCCGATTTTGTGCACCTCGGGCGCCCAGAAGCGGCGGTGATACCAGACCTCGGGACCGCCGCGGTGGACGATGATTTTTTCAAAGGTCCAGGTCGTGAGGTCGTCGGACGAGTAGAGCGGGACGCCGGGGTTGAGGTGGCCGAAATCTTCCTGACGCGACCAGTGCGGCCAGGAGGTGTTGGTCATATACCACTTGTCGCCGTCGCGAAAGACCTGGCAGTCGCGCACGCCGTGCGGGTCGAGGCCGGCGCTGATCGGGTTCTGGTAGGTGAACGTGGCGGGCTCGGCGGCGGCGAGCAGCGCGGAGGCGGACAGGGCAAGGACGATGCGGGGGAGGATCATGGGAGGTTCAGTTGAAATCGGCCGGTTGCTGCGCGAGCAGAACGTCCAGCCGGATGTCGAGGTCGCGGACGGTCTCGGCGAAGGCGGGGTCGGCGATGCGGTTTTCGAGTTGGAACGGGTCGGTGGCCAGATCGTAGAACTCGGCGAGACCGTCACGGTATCGGATATAGTGATACGCGGGAGTGCGCAGGGCGTGGTTGCCCTCCTCGAAGGTGGTGAGGCGGGCGTCGGTCCAGTCGGCGGTGGCCGGGTTGGCGAGCAGCGGGGCGAGGTCGTGACCGTGCACGTGGTCGGGTCGGGGCAGGCCGGCGCGGGCGGTGACGGTGGGATAGAGATCCTGCAGGGTGACGAGGTGCTCGGTGGCACGGCCGGTGGATGCGGCGGGCTGCGCGGGGTCGCGCACCAGCAGGACGGTGTGGTTGGCACCTTCCCAGAGGGCGTGTTTGCGGAAGCGGCGTTTTTCACCGAGGTGCCAGCCATGATCGCCCCAGAGCATGACGACGGTGCGGTCGCGGGCCGGACTGGCTTCGAGGCCGTCGAGGATGCGGCCGATGCACTGATCGGCGAAGGCGTAAGCAGCGAGGTAGGCCTGCACGCAGTCGCGCCAACCCGCGACCATGCCGCCGGGACCGTGGAGTTTCTCGGCGTTGGCCCGGAGGGTGTCGAAGTCGTTGCCCAGCCATTGGCGCGCGACGGGGCCGGCGAGGTCCTCGATGTCGTGGTCCATGAGGGAAATGAGGGCCTGGTCGATGCCGGTCATCTCAGTGGTGGGAAAGCGGGCGAGCAACTCGGGCGGCATGAACCAGGGCAGGTGGGGCGAGAAGAGGCCGACGGCGAAGAAGAATGGTTGATCCGTGGGCAGGACGACCTCGTGGGCCCGGCCCTGCAGGTCGGTGGTCGTCGCCCGACCGGTGGAGAGGAGCTTGGCGGCAAAGTCGGCGTTGCGGTAGTCCCACGAGTCAGTAACGGTCCCCTCGTTCGTGCCCCACTGCCAGTAGCCCTCAGCTGGGCTGTAGGGCGAGTGGGTGACGGGGCGGCGGGCAGGACCGCGCACGCCCATCTGGCGCTCGATCCAGTGGGTCCAGGAGTGGTCGAGGTCGGGCCAGTCGTGGCGCACGCCGTCGATCATCTGGACGGAGGGCTTGTGGAAGACTTTGCCGAGACCGGTGGTGAAGTAGCCGTGCTTGCCGAGGTATTGCGGCAGGGTGACGACCTCGCGCAGCGAGTCATGCAGGCGGAAATGGCGGCTGTGTTCGTAGTAGCCGCTCACGTGGGGTGGCACGCCCGTGAGCAGGGCGGTGCGGGACGGACCGCAAAGGGGGGAAGCGCTGTAGGCGCGGCGAAAGATGAGCGACTGGTTGGCGAGCCGCTGGAGATTGGGGGTGAGGCGCTCGACGACGGCGGAGCGCACGGCCGGGTCGGGGTAGATCTTTTGGAGAAAGTTGTCCGGCTGGTCGGCCAGGAAGCTGGCGAAGTGGTTGAGGTCATCGACCGCGATAAGGACGAAATTGGGCCGGTCGGCGGCCGGGAGGCGGGGGCAGACGCAAAGCAGGGCGAGGAAGAGGAAGCGGGCGGGCAGGCGCATGGAACGAGGACGGTGGGGTAAGTCGCAGCAAAGTGGCCGGGGAGGCTCGACGCAAAATCCACATTTATATGACGGAAAAGCGGAGGGTAGATTGCGAGGAGGCGCGTCCGGAGGATTGCTGATGGTTTCATGTCTTTTCTCGACCAAGTCGCCCCCACTCCTCCGATGGGCTGGAACAGTTTCGATTGTTACGGTTCAGCGGTCACCGAAGACGAATTCCGCGCCAACGTGGACGTGATGGCCGACGTGCTGAGACCACACGGCTGGGAGTATGCGGTGATAGACTTCTGCTGGTCCCATCCTCATCCCGGACCTTGCCACAATCCCCACCAAGGGCCGGGATTCAGTCCCATGCTGCACACCGATGAGCACGGTCGGCTGGTGCCGGCGCCGGAACGGTTTCCGAGTGCGGCCGCCGGGGCGGGGTTCAAGCCCCTGGCGGACTACGTGCATGGCAAGGGCCTCAAGTTCGGCATCCACATCATGCGTGGCATACCCTACCAGGTGGCCTTTGAGGACATGTGGGTGTGCGGGCGCACGGTGCGGGCGCGCGAGATCGCTCGCATGGAGAGCACCTGCACGTGGCTCAACCACATGGTGGGGGTCGAGGTATCCAAGCCGGGAGGACAGGCCTACTATGACTCGCTGTTTGAACTCTATGCGTCGTGGGGCGTGGATTTTGTGAAAGTCGATGATGTCCTGGCCGACGGCAATTTTGATTCCGACGGACCGTATCACGCCGCGGAGATTGAGGCGATCGGTCGAGCGATCGAAAAATGCGGCCGACCGATGGTGCTGAGTCTATCGCCGGGGGACGCGCCCAAACGGGTGGCGGAGCATGTGGTTGAGCACGCCAACATGTGGCGCATTTCAGCCGACTTCTGGGATGACTGGCGTCGGCTTGAACGCATGTTCGGCTCCTGTGACTGGTGGTCCACCCGTCGCCAGCCGGGCCGTTGGCCCGATGCTGACATGCTGCCCCTCGGCCGCCTGTCGAAGCGGGGGCCGAAAGGACCAGAACGCGACAGCTGGTTCACCGCGGCGGAGCAGCAGACGCTGCTGACCCTGTGGACGATCTTTCGCTCTCCGTTGATGATGGGCGGGGCACTGGTGGATTTGGATGATGTGACCACGGCGCTGCTGACCAACGACGCCGTGCTCGACGTCCTGCGGCACGGCTGCGAATCGAAGCAGGCAAAACGTGAGGGCGATTTGGTGGTGTGGACGGCGGGCGATGCGCGGGACGACCGCGTGCGCTATGCGGCGGTCTTCAACCTGGGCGACGCGGCGCTCCCGGTGACGCTCAACCTTGCGGAACTCGGTCTTCCCGCCGCCACGGCAGTCGACCTGTGGTCGGGCGAAGGCGTGGCGATTGGCGCCGGCCTGGTGACGGCCACGTTGGAGCCGCATGCGTGCCTCTACCTCAAGCTGGCTTGAGCGTTGTCCATAGCGCATGGGGAAATCGAACTCGGGTAGCGGGTTTTAACGGTCCGGCGGCAGTGCTGCTCGGTGCTGGTGCTCTGCGGCCCGTTGGCTGCGTTGACCGCCCGCGCCGCGGTGAATGCGCCGGCTTGGCTGCGGTACTCGGTCTGGGCGGCTACGCGTTGGAGGTGTCCGGCAAGTCGGGCGAGTCGGGCACCACCTTGGTTGAGCTGGATGCGATGGAGCAACGCCCCGGGCTCACCGAGCCCGGCTACAACCCAGGCTTTTCCACGTGCTACTGCTCCGTTGCAGTTGTAGCCGGGGTCGCTGACCCCGGTTCTGTGGCAAGGTGCGGCTGGGGCGCGAAGCTCAGGTGGTCGGGGTCGGCCCAGTGGGGAAGCTCGAGGTCGCCGGACTGCCAGCGTTCGTAGAGGTCGTTAAAGCTGTCGTTGGAGAAACGGAATTGGTCGAAGTAGTTGGGGTCGCCGCTGGTGAGGCGCTTGTCGCCCTCGGCTTCGAGCAGGGTGAACATGCGTTCCCTGAGTCCTGCCTTGATCGCGGCGTGCATCGGGCTGCGGGCCAGATTGTTCACGTTGTCTGGATCAATGACGACGTTGTAGAATTCCTCCGCGTCGCGGCGACCGAAGTTGAGCGACCAATACGCGTCGCTGCCTTTGCGGCTGCGGTCGGCGATGAGAGTGTCCTTGGTTGGGCTGCGGTCCACGTCGAGGTAGCCGGCCTCGGGATTGCCGGCGGGCCAGCGCTCGGGGGCAAAATTGTGCAGATACATAAAGTCGCCTGACACGATCCCGCGGACGGGGTAGCCGGCGTTGTGGGGACGACCGGGATCATGGCGCTCGCGGCCGATGAGCACGTAGTCGCGCGTGGGATCGATTTGCCCTGACGCCTCGGATTTGAGCAAGGGCAGCAGGGAGCGCCCCGAGGGCTCAGCCATGCCGGAAAGGAGGGGATCGAGTCCGGCGACTTCGAGAAAGGTGGGCGCGAAGTCGACGAAGCTCACGAAGTCGTCCACGACGCGACCGGGTTTCGTGATCCCATCCGGCCAGTGAATGGCGAGGGGCAAGTGGTTGGCGATTTCGTAGCACTGGCCCTTGGCGCGCGGGAAGGGCATGCCGTTGTCGGAGGTCACGATCACGACCGTGTTGGCCAGTTCCCCCCGGCGTTCCAACTCAGCGAGGAAATTGCCAAGGTTGGTGTCAAAATACTCCACCTCAAACGCGTAATCCAGGATATCGTGGCGCACCTCCAAGGTGTCGGGCCAGTAGGCGGGCACGCCCGGCAGGTCTTCAACTTTCTTGCCGCCGATCTTGGCGCCGGACATGTATTCGTAGGCTCGATGCGGCTGGTGGCTGCCCCACCAGAAAAACCACGGCTCGTCGTTCGTGTCATCGAGAAAGTCCCGAAAGTTGGCCACGTAGTCGGTTGCGTTGATTTGCGACGTGGGCGGGGTGAGTTTGTGCTTTTGGTAGGCCTTGCCGAGGAGTTGGCGTTGCTTGCCGCTGGCGGTTTCAGCGACCCCTGGCATCCAGCCCTTGCCGGTGAACCCGGTGACATAACCGTGTTGCCCGAGGATCTCGGCGAAGGAGGGAAATTGATGCGGAAAATAGTTCCAGTGGGTAAACCCGGATTCGTTAACCCAAGGGTTGCGACCGGTGATGATGCTCGCTCGCGACGCCGAACATTTGGCGACGGGCGTATAGGCCCGGGTGAACAGTAAGCCTGCGCGGGCGACGCGATCGAAGTGGGGCGTGTCGATCCACGTGCAATCGTGGATACTGGCGTGCGGAAACGACCAGTCATCCGCGATCGCGAACAGGATGTTGGGGCGAGTCGCGGCGCGGACTGCGGTCAGGGCGAGCGTGAACGTGAACAGGCAAAGCAGGCAGTGGCGATGACGCATGGAAAAAGGGGGGCAAGGGGTTCAGGCGGAGGGGGGAGGTTCGAAATCGGAGGCGTTGACCCATTCGGGGGCAAAGGCTTCGCCGCGTTGGTGTTTTTCGTAGAACCCGCGCCATTTTTCAATCGCGGGGGGGAACTCGTCGATCTGTGGTCCGGCGGTGAGGCGAGGATCGTTCTGGGCGGCGAGGGCGGCAAAGAGCCGATGGTGCATGGCCTGTTGGCGGGCGGCGTGCTCCGGTCTCCCGGCGAGGTTGGTCAGACAATCGGGGTCGGTGGCGACGTGGTAGAGTTCGGTGGCGGGCCGTTTGCCGAAGGAAAGTTCCCAGAAGTGGCGGGTCGCGGGATGGCGGCGCGCTTGCAGGACGGCGGTCTTGGTGGGGGATCCGTCGCAGTTTAGGTATCCGGATTCCGGGTTCCCGGCGGGCCAGCGTTCGGGGTGAAAGTTGTGCAGATAGAGCCAGTCGCCGGTGCGCAGGCCGCGGATGGGGTAGCCGGCGTCGAAGGGACGACCCACATCGTGGCGCTCCTTGCCGATGAGCACATGATCGCGCGCGGTGGTGTCGGCTTGGTTGAAGCAGTCGAAAAGGCCGGTGCCGGGCGTGGGTGCGAGGCCCGATTGGGTCCATGGAATGCCGGCAGCCTCGAGGAAGGTGGGCGCGAGATCGATGAAGCTAACGAAGTCGTCCACGACACGACCCGGAGAGGTGATGCCCTGCGGCCAACGGATGGCGAGAGGCAGGTGGTGGGAGATTTCGTAGCCCTGGCCCTTGGCGCGGGGAAACGGCATGCCGTTGTCGGAGGTGACGACCACGATCGTGTTTTCGGCTAGGCCGCGACGATCAAGTTCGGTCAGCATGCGCGCCAGATGTTCGTCGAAGTATTCGCACTCGTAGGCGTAGTCCAACAGGTCTTGGCGCACCTCCGGGGTGTCGGGCCAGATGCCGGGCACGTGTTCGATGTCGCCGGTCGACTTTCCGCCGAGTCGGGCCCCGCTGCCGTAGGCATAGGCGCGATGGGGTTCGATGCAGCCAAACCAAAAGAACCACGGTTTACCGGTGGGGGTGTCGTCCAGAAAATCCGCGAAGTTGGCCGCGTAGTCGTTCGCGGAAATGTGGGGAGTCGGTGGATCGAGGCGCCGTCGATCGTAGCTGGGACCGATGAGCGAACGGGGCTTTCCGTCGGCGGTGAGAGCGACTCCGGGAGCCCACCCTTTTTCGGTCAGGGCGCAGTGGTAGCCGTCATCGGCGAGAGCTTCAGTGAACGTTCTGAAAGCCGGCGGGAAGAACCCGCCGTGGTTACCGGCTTCTTGTAGTTGCCAGGAGTTGCGCCCGGTGAGGATGGCGGCGCGGGAGGGGGCGCATTTGGCGTTGGGCGTGTAGGCTCGATTGAACAGCAAGCCTTCCCGTGCCACCCGATCGAAGGCGGGCATATGGACCCAAGTGCAGCCGTAGCTGGCGGCATGGCCAAAGGACCAGTCATCAGCCAAGGCGAAGAGAATGTTGGGGCGGTCCATCAATGGGGGTGATTCATGGAATCACCAGCTGGTGGGCGGGGCAGGGATACCGCTGATTGACCGTAATGAAAGAGGGGAGGAAGACCCTTTGGCTCCCGGTGACCGGCCCGCGGGCGAGGCCGTTTCGGACCCGGGTCTTCGAGGCCAAGGCGCGGTGGTGGTCGGGGAGGGGGGCGGTTTCTGTTACAGTCCTACCGGGAACGGATCGGCTATGTGAAACGAGGACTGTTCTTTGCTCGGTAATCTCCTGAATTCTCTTTTCCCCTCCCCGTGAACCACTTCTCTCGAAAAGCCGCCATGAGCGGAGTCCTGTTGGGCTCCATGTTATCCTCCTCTTCCGCCCCCACTGAATCGACGGTGGCGGAACGATTGCAGTCGCGGTCGGGCGTCTCGGTATTTCAGGCATGGAACCCGATCGACATGCCCGAGCAGTTTCCCCTGTGGACCAACGAGAATCGGCTGCGGGCGGCGGCCAAGCATGATGTGCTGTGGGAAGAGCCGGTAAGCCAACTTGGGTTCAATACCGCCTTGGTGCTCGGGGCTGTGTGGGAGGGCCCCCATGCTGGATTGGCCGCCCGGTTTACCGCCGGCTCGGCGGCCAAAGCCTTGGCCAACCGCGCCGCCATGCTCGAGATGAACCCGAGCATGATTTTCCTGCTGGAAGTGCGTTGGCGTGACGCGCCGGGCAGTTTTCTGCCGGAAGACAGCCCCTTTTGGCAGCGCAACCCCGATGGCTCGCGGGTGCTCGGCTGGGACAATGGTCCCGAACCCTATTACTTGCTCGATCCGGAAAACCCTGACTTCCAAGCCAACATCGCCCGTCAATGTGCGCTCGCGGTGGATTCGGGAATCTACGATGGCGTGATGCTGGATTGGAGCGGCCACCTGGAGATCGTAAAACTCACGCGGGACGCCTTGGGGCCGAGTGGCGTGATCATTGTCAACATCCACGACCACATTGACGACGCGAAGCGGTTTCAGCCGTATATCAACGGGTCCTTCATGGAGTGTAATCCGGACGGGCCCATTGTGACGACGCGCCGCAACCGCACCACCTGGGACGATCTGCGGGCCGGCTACCTCTTCATGGAGTCCAACCTCCGCGAACCGCGCATCAATTGCCTCGAAGTGTGGGGACTGCGGACCGATCTGCGCCGCATGCGAGCGGCGACGACCCTCACCCTGACCCATGGGGATGGCAGTGTGTTGTTTGGTGATCCCAATCCGTTGCCTCAGCCGGATCACATGCATGATTGGTATTCCTTCTGGGATGCCGATCTGGGTAACCCCATCGGATCGCGGATTGATCGTCCGGATGGCATTGCGGAGCGTGCCTTTGAAAACGGAGTGGTGCTCTACAACCACATCGGCAACGGCACGCGCCGCGTCTCCTTTGCCGAGGAACGGATGCGAGTCTCGGATGGCAGGGTCGACGACACCTTCTGGATCACTGATGCCGACGGTGATATTTTCCTGACCCCTTGAACGGTTCCGCATGAACGACACCATCGCTCTCGGCGCGTTTGATTACGTCACCTTCTTCGGCTACTTCATGGCGCTGAGCGTCATCGGTTATCTGGCGGGTCGAAAAAAACAGGACGACTCGTCGGGCTATTTTTTGGCGGGACGCTCGTTGCCGTGGTATGTCGTGGGATCCTCCTACATCGCCGCGAATATCTCGACCGAGCACTTCATCGGCATGATCGGGGCGGCCATGATTTACGGCATCTGCGTGGCGACCCCGGAATGGAGCTCGATCATCGCCTTTTCGTTCCTGATCTGGATCTTTATCCCGTTTCTGCTTTCGGCGAATGTCTTCACGGCTCCCGAGTTTTTGGAGAAGCGATTCAACAGCACGATGCGGTTCTTTTTCGCGGCGGTGACCGTGATTGCCAATGTGGTGGCTTTCCTCGCACCGGTCATTTACGGCGGCGGCCTCGCGTTGGAGCGCACCATCGGACTCAACGGTCTGTTGGGGCTGGATGAGGCCGCGATTGCGGCGGGCAACCAGATCGATTGGGGGCTATATTTTGGCATCGGGATCATTGGGTTTGCCGCCGGCATGTGGGCGATCTGGGGCGGACTTAAATCGGTCGCGTGGATGGATGTGTTGACCATCGGCGTGATGGTGGTCGGCGGTCTCACGGTCACCCTGCTTGGCCTGAATCACCTGGCTGGCGACGGCTCTATTATCGACGGATTTCGCGTGATGGTGGAGCGCAACCGGGGCGAGTCCGGATTGTGGGCGGAGGCCATTAATCGACTGCAACCGCAGATCACTCCCGGCGAGACCGACTACAATCGACTTTCGGTGATCCAACCGCTCACGCACGAAACCACCCCATGGACCCACTGGGTCCTCAGTTTCTTCTACATCGGCCTGTGGTATACCGTGATCAACCAGTTCATGATTCAGCGCGTGTTGGCGGCAAAGGACATGTATCACGCCCGCATGGGCATCACGTTCGCCGGCTTCCTGAAGTTGCTCCTGCCCTTTATTGTGGTGGTGCCGGGACTGATCTACTTTGCCATGCGCCCCGACATCCTGCTCGCCGGTGATACGATCGATTCCATTCGCCCGGAGGCGGACAAGACCTACGTGAACCTGATCCGAGATCTGGTGCCCATGGGCGTGAAGGGGTTGCTGCTGGCCGCGCTGTTCGGCGCGATCCAGTCCACCGTTTCCGCGGTGCTCAATTCAACCTCCACCGTGCTGACCTTGGATTTTTACAAGCGCTACCTGCGCCCGGAGGTGTCGGAGCACGATACCGTGTCACTGGGACGGTGGATCACTGCCGGGTTGTTGGTCTTCTCGATCCTGTTCGGCATCTGGATCAGCACGTTGCAGGCGAGCCTCTTCGTTTACATCCAGGTGTTGTTCACGTTCTTCGCCCCACCATTCTCCGCGGTGTTCCTGTTGGGCACGTTGTGGCGTCGCATCAACGGCCCCGGGGCCACGGTCACGGTCATTGCCGGACTCCTGTTGGGGATTGCGGTGAAGGCCTGGGTGGGGACCGGCAACGCACCGGATTGGCTGGTGCCCTATGCTAATCAAGGCGTGCTTAACTGGGCCTTCTGCATGATCTGCTGCACCGTGGTGAGTCTGATGACCGCACCGCCTCCACCCGAACAGATCACGGATGACCTGACCTTCAATTGGCGGAAGATGAACATCGGTGGTTCCCTCGGCCGCGGTTGGCAGAGCGTCACCCTGTGGTGGAGCCTGAGCGTGGTGCTCATGATCGCTTTCATTATTATTTTCGGGGTGGTGCTGTGAGGCGCGGTCCCCTCGGCTCACTACTCCTCGCGGTGGCTCTGATCACTCCTGCTCACGGCGAACGCCCGCCGTTTTTCGCCATGGCCTACGGGATGCCGGATGCGGCCCCGGTCTGGCAGGTGGAGTGGCTGGACGAAGCGGGTTATGACGGTATCGCCCTGCACGTATGGAACGACGAACTGCTGGATAACCTGCAACAAGTCGTGGCGTCGGACTTGGTGCAGTCGGGTCAGTTTCGGGTTTTTGGCATCTATTTCCCGTACGATCGGGACCATCCTCGCCATCGAGCGCTGGTGTCCGCCGCGATTGCCATCGGGGCCGAGGTGGGGGCCCCATTATGGATCTCGTTCAAACCGGTGGACGCGGCGTCGGCGGAGGTGGTGAGCCTGTTGCGTGAACTGTGTGCCGAAGCGGCCGAATGGGGCAGTGAGGTGGTGCTTTATCCGCACGATATGACCTGGTGTTTGGATGCCGAAACGTCTCTCGAACTGCTGGCCGCCGTCGACCGGCCGAATCTTTTCACCAGCCTGCACCTTCATCAGGAACTGCGCGCTGGCCATGCGGCCCGGCTCAACGAAGTGATCGACCGGGCGGTTCCCCGCACGCGTTTGGTGTCCATCAGTGGGGCGCTCGATCCGGCTGCGGTGACGCCCGGCAGCCGGGATTGGAGCGATGTCGTGCGCCCGCTGACGGACTCCGTGTATCCGGTGGACGGGTTCGTTCACCGCCTGCGGGCGGCGGGTTACGCGGGACCGATTGGCCTGCAGAATTGGCGCCTGCCTGAGCTGAAGATCGGCCGGCGCTGGCGTGGTGGCAGGCCCTGCCGTAGCGCCATAGGCTCGCGGAGGGAACAGCTAGTGCGGGCTGTAGCGGTCCTGGTCGCGGGACCTACCTTTCCTCGATCGTGATGTTGCGGTAGGAGACTTGGGCGCCTTCGGCTTGGAGCAGGATGCGGCCGGAGGTCAGGGGCACGTAGGCGCCGACCTCGGCGTCCCAGCGCTCCATATTGGTGATGGCGTTCACGAGATTTCCGTTCAGCCAAAATTCGGCGGTGGTGCCGTCCACGATGATTTCAAGTTGGTTCCAGCCCGGTTGTTCCCAGTCGTAGCTGCGGTGAAAGCGGGCGAAGCGTTGGTCTTTGCCGCCGCGAGTGATTGATTTACCGTTCCGGCTGTAGTTTCGAATGACGTTCTGCACGGTGGAAGTCACCCGGGATCCGATCGCCCAGATGTCCCCCGTGTCGCCTTCCTGGATCTGGCATTCGACGCTCGCGGGCCAAATTTCCCCTTCCTCATGCAGATGGAAAAGCACGCCCGCATCGCGCACCATGTCGTGACGCGGAGCGAACTTGGCTTCGCCCCAGCGGTATTCGAGTTTGAGCACGTAGCGGGAATACGATTGCTTGGTGACGATGCCGGCGAAGGGCTGGCGGGAGTTGGGTTCCTGGGTCGGGTAGGTGTGGATCATGCCGTCCTCGACCAGAAACAGATCGACGGGATCGGTGTTCTCGCCTCGATCGCCCATCCAAATCTCCCAGCCGGAGAGGTCGACTCCGTTAAACAGCGGTTGGGGTTTGGCGGGGGCGGCGAAGAGCGGGGCGGCGCCGGCCAGCACGAACAGACCAAGGATGCGGAGGAAGAGGGAGGGGCGATGATGGGACATGATAATGGACGGACGGGTTTGATGGCCGGATTACGTCCGGCGGCGCGGGTGGGGTCGTGGTATCGGCGGGGCGGCGGTTACTCCACACCGCCCAGTCGTTGGTTGGCGGAAACGTCGGCCGCAGGGGTGTCGGGCAACCAGCGGGCGAGTCGATCCGCCACGGCGCGGGCCGTTGGTTGGTTGATCAAGTTTGTGAATTCGGATGGGTCGGTGCCGCGGTGGTAGAGCTCTTCGCTTCCGTCGCTGTAGCGGATGTAGTTCCAATCTTCGTGTAAGACTGCGTGGTTGGTTGGCAGGTAGGTGACAATCGCGGGCTCGTCCCGGGGGGCTGACGGATCCTGGAGTAAAGGGACCAAACTGGTGCCTTCCAAGCCGGCTGGCGCATCCACTCCGGTCAACTCCGAGAGGGTCGGAAAAAGATCCAGCAACGAAACGGCCCGGTCACTTTCACCGGGGGCGATGCCGGAAGCCCGGATCATCAACGGGGTGCGGGTGGCTTGGCGCCAAAGGCTGAATTTTTCCCAACGGTTTTTGTGGCCGAGTTGCCAGCCGTGGTCGGTCCACAGGACCACGATGGTGTTGTCACGGTCCGGGGAAGCTTCGATCGCCTCAAGAATGCGCCCGACGCAGGCATCAGCGTAGGACATGGCGGCGAGGTAGGCCTGCACCCCTTGGCGCCACATCTGCTCCTCTTTCATGGCCAGAAACAACGGGGTCGACCAATTCTCCTGGGCGATGGCGGGGATGTCGTCCATGTCATCCGCCGGGGTTTCCGGCAGCACGATCTCATCGAAGGGGTAGAGGTCAAAAAAGGCCTGCGGCGCGATCAACGGGGCGTGCGGACGGAAGATGCCCAAGGCCAGAAAGTATGGCTGGGCGTGGTCCCGCGCGATGAAGTCGGCCCCGTAGGTAGCGGTCTCCCAATCCCCGGTGGCTGCGATGTTCTCCGGCGTGGTTCCGAAGAGCGGGGAACGCAGGCCGTAGTCGTTTTTGATGTTCCGCCGGTTGCCGCGCAGCCACCTAGCCATACCATTGGCGTCGAGGTAGGCGCCGCCGCCGCCGGTGCCGATGTTGCCGGGATGCTGTTCGGTCCAGGAGAGCGGATCGGAAAGGGCCCGGGGTTCCGCCGCTTTGCCCCGGGAATGGTGAAAGACCTTTCCGGCCGCCGCCGTGGTATAGCCGTGCCGCTGCAGGAGTTGGGGTAGTGTCAACGCCTCGGCACTGCGGGGGCGGTCGCGGAAGTTGCCGGCGTTTTCGTATTGGCCCGTGGTCTCGGGCCGCAGGCCGGTCATGATGGCCACGCGGGAGGGATTGCAGGCCGGCACCACGCAGTGCGCGTTGTTGAAGAGCACACCCTCGGCCGCAAGTCGATCAATGTGGGGGGTGATGGCCGGTCCCCCCAAAGCGCCGATCCAATCGTTCATGTCGTCGATCGCGATCATGACGATGTTGGGTCGGTCGCGCTCCGCGGCCGCGGCGCCAAGGCAGAACGCCGAAAACAAAATGAAGCATGGGGCGAGGCGACGCGACGTCATGGTCGGGGAGGGAGAGACCGACGAATCACAGGGTTTTCACGCCCTTGTAGGGTGCTCCCGGCACGCGGCGGAGGGGGTTTTCAAGGGGGAGGTGGAAGGGCGGGGCCGTGATGGTCATGACGTCGCCATCTTCGATCACGAGCGTGGACCCGAAGCTCAGCACGGCCGCGCCGAAGAAGTGGACGTGCACATCGCCGGGGCGGCGGAAGGCGTCGTATTTGAAATGGTGATACTCCAGTCCGGCGAAGGTGTAGGCCATATTGTCCTCCCCCGTCGGCACCACCGCGGACCAGAGCTCCTGACCAGCACGTGAAACCGCCACCCGGCCTTCGAGGGAGGCAGGCAGGTCCCCGACCAATATTTCCGGTCCGAGGGAACAGGCCCGCAGTTTGGAATGGGCGAGATAGAGGTAGTTTTTCTTCTCCATCACGTGGTCGGAATACTCGTTGCCGAGGGCGAAGCCGATGCGGTGCGGGGTGCCGTCGTCGGCGATGACGTAGAGTCCGGCGAGCTCGGCTTCCTCTCCGCCGTCGTCCGCGAAAGGTGGCCGGTCGAGCGGCTGGCCCGGGGCGACGATGATACTGCCGTCGCCCTTGTAGAACCACTCCGGCTGCACCGGGGCCGAGCCGTCGGTGGGTTTGCCCCCTTCCACGCCCCACCGAAAAATTTTCATCGAGTCGGTGAGCGTGTTTTCTTCGGCGGAAAGGGTGGCGTGCATGGCGTTGCGGGCCTGCGCGCTGCCCAAGTGGGTGAGTCCGGTGCCGGTGACCAGGGTGTGAGCGTGATCGGGGTGGTCGACGGGCGGGATCACCCTACCCTCGACGAGTAGGGATGCATAGTCCTGCCCGGCCTCCGTCGGCAGGGTGGAGATGTGGTCAGCCAGCCCGCGGCCCGAGGCGATGGCGGCGAGGGCCAGCTCGCGGATGGAGTGCGCGCCGGTGAGGGGGGTCACGGAGGTGGGGTTGGTGACGATGCCCACGCGCCGGGTGTCGTGACCGTCGAGAAATTGAATGAGGTTCATGGGAAAAGCTGAAAGGCCGAAACTGAAATGCGGCAGTGGTGGGGTTACCGCTTCTCGCGCTTTTGCCAGTCGGTTTTGAAGAGGTCGAAGTGCGCGCCCTGGGCGGGGTGGGCGGCGATGATGGCTTCATCGACGGTGATGCCCAAGCCGGGACCGCCCGGCAGCGCCACGCAACCGTCGTCTTCGATCGGGGGCAAACCGGCGGCGGCGGCCATGACGTAGGGCACGTCGAAGTCATTGAAGTTTTCCTGGATCATCACGTTTGGCGTGCAGGCGTTGAGGTGCAGGGCGGCGGCCAATGAGACCGGCCCGCCGACGTTGTGGGGTGCGCCGCGGATGTAGTGGAAATCGGCCTCGGCCATGATCTTCTTGGTATTGGCGATTCCGCCAAAGTGGGTGATGTCGGTCTGCAGCACATCGACGGCGCCGAGGGCGAACAGCGGTTGCGCATCGCAGGGCGTGTGAATGCGCTCGCCGGTGGCCACCGGCACACCGAGGGGAGCCATGCCCTCGTAAGCGCGGCGCAGGGCCTCGAGATTTTCGGGGGGCACGGGTTCTTCAAACCACGAGGGTTTGAACGCGACCAGCTCCCGGGCCATCTCGATGGCTCCGGCGGGGGTGAAACGGCCGTGCATTTCGATCAGCAATTCGACGTCATCGCCCACCGCCTCGCGAACGGCGGCGACGAGTTCGATCGAGAGGCGCTTTTCGGCGAGCGAGAAATCGAAGAACGATCCGCCAAACGGGTCGAACTTGAGGGCTCGGTAGCCCTTGGCAACGGCAGCGCGGGCGCATTCCGCAAAGTTTTCGGCGATGCGTTCGGTGCGATACCAGCCGTTCGCGTAGAGTTTGATGCGATTGCGCACCTTGCCCCCCAGCAAATTGTAAACGGGTTGGTTGAGAGCCTTGCCCTTGATGTCCCAACAGGCGATTTCCATCAAGGCGAGCGCGGTCATGGCAATCTCGCCCGGGCGGCCAAAATCGCCGTTCATGACGTCGTGCACGAGCGCTTCAGTGTCGAAGGGATCGCGCCCCACGAGGTAGCGGGGAGCGGCCTCGTTGAGGTATCCGAGCACCGCCTGCGTCTTGTTGAGCGGGCGGGCCTCCCCGTAGCCCACCAAGCCTTCATCAGTATCGACCCGGAGAAATACGAGGTCGCGCCAAGCGGTGCCGAGGACGAGGGGGGTGATTGCGGTGACTTTCATGATGAGGGGAGGGGCCACCGTCGGGCACGGTGAGGCGACTGACGAAGTTTGGTCTGCTTGACCGTAAGGCTGAGCAGGCTGATTTCACCACTCCATCCAGGCGACGCCCATTTCGTCGAGTTGGGCGGCGGCGACGAGGAAATGAGCACTGATCCAATACACATTCCAGCTCTCGACGTAGTCTCCCCGGACGCCGGCGAGATCCTCGTAGTCATAATGTTGGGCGTAGTTGGTTTGCTGGATTTGCTCACCCTGACTGCCGCGGGGATCGAGGAGTTGGCCACAGGCGACGATCATGAGGCGGGCCAGGCGGTGGTAATCCTGGTTGCCGGTGATGTCGCCGAGCCGCCAAAGCGCGGGAGCACATAACACGCCGTAGACATCGAGATGCATGTTTTGGACGGACACCGAGGTCCAACCGCGGGTCTTGAACCCATGATCGGTCAGCCGCCCGGCAGGCAGGGGAACATCCCAGACATAGACATAGCTGATGATCACGTCGGCGGC
Organism: Opitutaceae bacterium; assembly: GCA_018402455.1. Taxonomy (GTDB): domain Bacteria; phylum Verrucomicrobiota; class Verrucomicrobiia; order Opitutales; family Opitutaceae; genus Actomonas. The sequence continues at coordinate 28,021 of JAGYIG010000025.1, read as the reverse complement.
ATGTTGGGCGGCGCCGAGGTAACGATCATCCTGCGTCAGGTCGAAGAGCGTGAGAAACCCCTGGAGGGCAGCCCAGGCGCCTTCCTTATCTTCGCAGCGAGCGTCGAGCGTGCCGCCCCAGTAGGGTTCATCCATGGAAAGGTGCCGCGCCATGTAGTGTTCCGCCGCTTTGATGGCCGCTTGCAGGTAGCGGGGATTTCCCAGCTGGGCTGAAGCCTTGGCGAGCGGAGCGATGAGGAACCCCTCGTTGGTGGAAACCGGATGCCAGTCCCGATGCAGCACGCGCTCGGCGTGCAGGTCACTCGCCCGGCGGAGGAAAACTTCCCATTGCGACGTATTGAGATCGTCGCGCTTTTCCGCCAGACGCAGGGCATCCAGCAGATTGTTCATGGCCTGGCTTTGGGAGAGCGGGTTACGGCGATCGTCCAACCACTCGCCCGCCGCAAAATCGTAGCGGATGGAGAAACCCCGTTCGGTAAAAGAGGAAGTGGCGATAAAATCATATCCCCGCTGAATCCGGTCGATGGGTTTCACCACATCGAATCGGTCGCCCAACTGCAGGTAGGGGTAGGCATAGGCTTCCGACTGGCCCGCCCAGGCGAGATCAATCCAATTGCGCGCGGCTCGATGATCGGAGGGGAAGGATTTGATGCCGGCGAATCCGGGACCTTCCCGCCAACGGTTTTCCGTGTCGGCGAGTTTCAGCGCGATCACTTCTCGTAGCGCGGGAAATCCCTCGGGGTTGTAGGGTTGGGTGAGCGCGAGCGAGGTCCACAGCGGCGCCCTGAAGCCGTGTCCCCGGTGCGGAGTTGGGGCCGTTTGCACGTGGAATGTTTTCTCGATAATGGTATCCGGCGGCACCGTGATCCACGCTTCATCGTAGGCGTGCCAAGCGTGTTGGTGGCCTTTGATGATGGCATGGCGGCCGTTGGACGCGACGGGCCCCGAATAGGCGGCGATTTCTGCGCCTTGGGCGGTGAATTCGACCCCCAGCGACCACCACTGATCATCGCGATTGCCGTGGCGGGCTGGCGACGGAACGGAGTGCAGTGCAAACGTGTATCGGGTGTCTTGATGCACGGCCTCGATGGCGGCGAAGGGCAGCGGATACCGGTGTTCCTCATAGAACCCCCGGGACCGGTCGGAGCCGTTGGCTGCGGTGGAACCGTCCCGCGCGCCAATGGTAGGCGGGGGGGGAGCGTTCGCTTTGATGACCGAGATGCGAGTGGCGTCGATTCTGCGGCCGGCCGGATTGTCGTAGTAACTGATACCCGGGAGGAAGGGGCGGGCATCCCTAAGCTCGGGCAAGTTGACGATGAACGACAAGGTGACTCGGTCGAGGGTCTCGTCTCCGGTCCAATGCCATTGGCGGCGAATTTCGGTCACTCCCGCGTGCCCGGTGGGTCGGTAGGCATCACGGAGCTTCCACGTTCCCGTGGGCAGTTCAAGGGTGCCGCTGGCGATGGTCCATTCTCCGACCGTCTCTTTGGTCGAGGCGTTGGCCTCACGCCAACCGGTGGGCCAACCCTCGCCCCAGTCCGTTGCTATCCGCCATTTGCCTGGCGTGGCCGGGCTGGCGGCGGCGGCCCCCAGAAAAACGATTAAAGCGGTGAGTGTCCGAAGACGCATGAGGGGAATCAAGGGGCGGCGAGGACGTTGGTCAGTTCTTCGGCGCGGGCCTGCGCGGCAGCCAGGGCCTGGCGCAGGCGAGCCCGCACGCGCAGCCACTGCGCGGGAGCCTCCTTCGGCACCGTGTCAAATCGCAGGACTTCGATTTCCCTGATGCCTCCCCCGATATCGTTGACCAACTCATATTCCTTACCCATGGCCACGATCTCCTCCTTGCCCTCCTCCGCGATAATCATCTTGTTCACCTCGGTCAGCTTCGCTTCCAACAGGGCCACGATCTGCGGATAGAGATCGGCCGCTTCCTCGACCCGGTTCAAAGCCACCAGCGTTTCGGCCCGCACCTGCTGGGTGTTCCAATCCTCCCCGCCGTCGAGTTTGATGGCCTGGTCGATCTCGGTGAGGGCGTCCTCCGGCAGCTGTTTGATCAACAGCAGCCGCGCCCGTTCGTGGCGGACCCGGACATTATCCGGCTCGACTTCCATGGCCTTGTTCAGGGCACGTTCGGCGGCGGGATACTGCTGTTTCGCCCGGGCCGCGATGGCGAAACCAACATAGGCTTCAGCGCGATTGGGATCCTCCTTGATCGCGTAGTTGAGATGGCGATACGCCTCGTTGAAATTGCCCTCCGCCAGAAATGAATAGGCTTTTTGGATTTCCTGATCGTAGCGGGGAAGGTTGTGGTTCGCATCAAACTGGTCGCGGATCATGCGTTGCAGCGTGGAGGAGTTGGCGGTATCGCCGGATAGTTCGGCCTGGCCCCAGGCGCAGGGCCCCGCCATCAGAGCCGCGCAGGCGGCGGCCACCAAGCGTGACACGAATAGGGGTTTCATGATGACGGGAAGGTTGCGAGGGCCGGGAGGGGATTCCAATCCGGCGCTTAGTGGTCAGTAATGCCACTCGCCCCGACCACCTCCCCAGTCCGAGTTCGCTCGCTAGTTCAAGTTGGTCCCGGGCATGCGCAACCCCCGAGCCGACATATAGGCGGGAATATCCATCAGCATGATGCCGTAGCCAAAACCGGTGAGGTCGGTGGTGCGGGAAATCTGAAACGCCATATAACGGCCGTCCGGCGAGATGACTCCTTGGGAGGCCTTGAAGGTGGGATTCTCGTTGAAGGTCGTCAGGCGGGTGGTCGCCCCACTCCCGTCCAACGCCAGGATGTAGAGATCGATGCCGGTGTAGTTTTTCTGTCCGCGGTAGTTGTGCGCATGGCGACTGCTTTCGATCAGAATGTGATCGCCGCTGGGAAACACACCTTCGGGCTCGCTGTAGCGGGTGGGGAGGAGCGAATAGTCGGTCAAAGAGCCGTCCCGCAGATCAAGTCCGTAGGTCTCGGACAACGTGTTGTCGATTTTGCGGTAGATATTGATGAGCAACTCATGCTCGGCTCCGGGGCGAAAATCCTGGGCCTCGATGAGGCCATCGTCGTAGGGCAAGTCGGCGTGGGTGAGGACCACGCGATGATGGGCGAGGTAGGGCTGGTCGTCGGCATCATAGGCGATATCGGCGAGGTGGAGTGCTTCGCCCACTGCCCAGTTGATTCGCATCTGAGTGCGGGAAACGGCGGGACCCTCGCGGCAGTTGACGCCGAGTGGCACCGGTGGTTTACCCGCGCCGGGCCGAAAGACCCAGAGCTCGGCATTGGCTTCGTTGCGGGAGGCCCCGGGGTTCGCCGCATCGAAGCTGCGAGCGCCCGAAAGCAGGAGGTCGCCATTGGGCAAATAGAGGGCCCGGGTGTAGCCTTCGTGGTAGTAGTCGTGCGTCAGGGGCACCACCTCCCGGGTCGCGATGTCGACCCGATACACGTCACCGTAGGTTTTTTCCAAAAACACTATACTCTTCCCATCGGGGGCCCAGTCCGGGCGCTGACCAAAGGTGGTGACCGCCGTGATAAACGTGGGCAGCGGCTCCTCCAGTTTGAGATCATGGATACTTTTCGCAGGAAGCAAAAGGGTGCCGAGTGGCATCAGTATAAGGGTAAGGAATCGACAGGCTTTCATGGCAAAGGCAGGGGTGTTGAAGGGGTTTTAACCAATCCGGTTAAAAACTAAGGGGGGGAGAGGAGGGCGGCTACCAGTCGCGGGGGGCGCGGCCGTCGGGGAAGACGGTGAGCGTGAAGTGGCGGGTGAAGTCGCCGTGAGTCACGGTGACGGGGTAATCTCCGACAGGCTGGTCCTGCATGAACGTCAGGTCATGGTCGCCCGCGGGTTTCTCGGCTGACCAAAGTGGGCTGCCGTCGGGCCGAAAAACGGTCACCGCTGCCGCCAGCGGCAGGTGCATACCGTAATTGCCACGGATGAATTGGTAGACGTAGGTGAAGTGTTCGGCGATGGTGGCGGCGGGGAAGGGGTTGGCCGCCACGGCTGCGGCATTGGAGCGCATGCGCAGGTCGTCGAGGAGGGCATGGCCGTCGGCGAGAAACTTGTCGCGGGCGTTTTCTTCGCGGGCTTGGGAGAACGTGCCGTCGGTGGTGAAGTCGGCGAGCGTCGCGCCAAGCTCCTCCACCAGCGTCCAAAAGGTGGCGCCGTCCGACTGGTCGGGTTTGCCGCCGTAGGTTTTCGCGTGAATGAAGATCTGACCGAGGCGGCTTTGGGTGAAGTCAGCAAAATGGGGATAGCCGACTGAGCCGTTGACGATACCGGTTTGGCCGGTGGAACCGACTTCGATGAATTTCACCCGGCGGTCGCGCTGAGCGGTTTCGTGCAGCCACCGACAGGCTTGGGCATCGTCGTTGCAGTTGGCCACTTGGTGCGGCGCTTCCGGTGTGCCTTGGGCGATGTAGGAGCGGGTCCAGTGGGCGATGAACGTCAGATTGGCGAGGGCGGCCTCATTACCGGTGGCGAGACAATGTTGGGCGGCGATGGCCCCTTCGGTGACGGGTCCCCACAGCAGCACGTAGACCGGATTCTTGGTGGCATAGTCGACCAGGGCCTGCACGGTCGGCAGATCGGTGAGGTCGGCGTAGTCCCGATCCGGGTCAAAGCGCTCGGTTGGGTCGGTGCGACGCAGGCTCGAGCGCACGAAATGGACGGATTCCTGATAGCCACCCAGCGCCGCTTCGAGGTGGGGGCGGTCGTGGTCGTAGGCGTTGGCCATGATGGACTCCACGAAGTCGGTATCGTCGCCCAGCCCCTTGCGGTGATTGGACGAATAGACCACCGCCTCGAGGTGGAAACGGTTGGCCTGCAGCAGCAGGGCGGCGAGGGTGCAGATATCGTCGGGATCGTTGTAGGGGTGTCCGCCGGTGCGCTGCACGCGGGGGTCTGACATGTCCGTATAAACCCAGAGGTGAGGTTTGACGGGAGCAGTGGTGCCGCAGACGGTAAGGACGCCGAGCAACAGGAAGGAACCAAGCAAACGGGCGGTCATGAGTCGTCGATTAAGGCTGCCGGCAAAGCCGATCGCGGTGGTGACGGCCTCTGACCGTAAAGGAGGGGAATTGCGGGTAAGACTGCCCCGTTATAGCTCTCGCAACCAGGACTCCATCAATTCCCCCCATTCCGGTCGGCCGCGCTGGCGGGCTTCGGCTGCGTGGCGGGCGAGGAACTCGCGGGCGGTGTCGCCCTGGCCGGTGGCGGCCAGGGCCTGGGCCCACACGTGCACACCGTCCGGGAAAGGCATGATTCCCAGCACCTCATCCTCAGTCGGTCGCTGGTCGGGGGGGAGTTGGAGCAGGCCTACCAAGTGGGGAATCGCGACGGTGGGGGTATCCTGGATCATCGCCACGCCGGCCGACATGAGCAGGGCGTCACGATGGTGAGGCCGGACGGCAAGGCAGTCGGCGAGGCGGCGTTCAACCTCGGGGAGGTCGCGACGCTGTTGGGCCAGCAGCGCGAGGGCAAAGTATGCATTGCCGCGAATGAGATTGGTGGCCGCGACATCGACGCTTCCGTCGGTGAGGAGGGAAAGGTTGGTGACCGCCTGCAGGTCCGCGAGACCCGCCTCGAGTTGTTGGTTGACGAGGCGGATCTGGCCGAGATGAAAACGCAGACGAGGGTCCTGGTGGTGCCATGGCAGGCCTTGTTCAAGAGTGACCAGCGCTCCGGCGGCATTGCGACCCGCGATTTGGGACTCGGCGAGCGCAAGGCGCAGCGGAAGATCTTCGGGGCGCAGGGCCAGTCCCTGGCGGAGCACGTTTGCGGCTTCGACGGTCCGCCCGTCGCGCTGGAACAGGTGGGCGAGGTTTAATCGGGTCACGGTGAGGGCGGGATCGGCCGCGAGCGCCCGCTCGTAGAGGGGGATCGCCCGATCAGCCGCGTTTAAACGCTCGTAAATCCCCCCCAGGTTGTTGAGGGCAGCCGCGTTGGTGGGATCGAGCCGCAGGGCATTTTCATAGGGCGAAATGGCCTCCGGGAAGCGGTGCTGCCGATCGAGGGCAAGGCCCAGATTGTAGAAGGTATCAGCGGACTTCTCACCGGAATCGATCAGGTAGCGCGCCTGTGCTTCTTCGAGCAGTGGCAGGTCGGACCGATCGGACAGCAGGAGTTGGATCGCAACCTCGCCCATCTCATCAAACGAGCTCCAACCGCCGCGCACGCGCTCGGGCGGATTCCGGGGGTTGCGGGGGTTGGCGGCGGAATTGTCGAAGGTGTAAGCCATCACCAGCTTGGTGCCGGCGGGCAGTTCGAGGGGGGTGGCAAAACGGTAGTCGCTCTGCCAGTTAAAGTCCCAGTCCGGAATGTGCATGAGCCACCGTCGGGTGCCGTCGGGCGGCTCGGCGTAGATCTGCAGGTCCCGGCCCAGGTAGTGCGCATGCGGATACAAACCCAGCACCGCGGCGGCGGTGGGCAGGATAAACTCCTCGCGAATGGGGTAAGCGCTTTCGCCGGCCGGAATATCAATGACATGCTCCCGCAGTAGCGCGACAAACCCACTGCGGGTGGGGGGCTCGTCGGAAAAATACAGCCCGACCCGGGGGCTGACGCGTTCGGGTTTGCCGGAGGGGAGCAAGTGCAATTGCACCACCAGGTCGGTGCCCGGCGTAAGTTCGAAGGCGGTGCCGGGATACACCTCGTAGGGCACCTGCCCGGGGGTCCAGCCGATGATGTGGCCGTTCGGGGTGGAGGCACGGCCTCGATCCATCGACGTAAAACCGAGTCCGGGGTCGGCCTCGTCACGTTGGCGACTTTGGGGGGTGGCATCGAAGGCGATGACCGCGTGGTGAATGACCAGAGATGCTTCGGGGAGAAATTCAAGGGCACGCACAAAACGGCGTTCCGCGAGGGGAATGCGGAGCACGAAGTTTTGGAAAACGTCGTGGCCTTCGGCCGCGAGTTCATAGGCGGCGGGGAAGTCGATAATGAGGTCGGGATGGCCGAGCGCCCAGTCCTGCGTCGGCACGATCGGAGGCGCGAGCGAGGACAGGTCGCCCGCGGGGGCGCCGGCGGCTGCCCATTCGACGATCAGGTCGATGGCGGCCGGGGGGAGTGAGCGATCGCCGATGAGGACCGGGCTCCGATGAGGGTTTGGTTTCCACGGGGGCATGTAGCCATCCTCAACGACCTCAGCGATCTGGCGGGCGCGGCGGCTGACCGCAGGGTAGTCGGTCAGCGAGAACGGTCCGATGCCACCGGGTCGGTGACAGTCGATGCAGTTCTGGTAGATGATCGGTGCGATATCCGTGGCGAAGTCAGGCCCGGGCTCCGCCGGTGCCAGCGTGCCCACCAACCCCCCGACGATGAGGCCGCCGATTTTTTTTAACCGCGGCCGGGCGCGGCGGCGGACCTGAAGCTGGACACGCATGATCACGAAGTTTGCCGTGGGACTTGATGGGGGGTGCGGGTGGCCGATTCCTTATTGCGGTCGGGGAAGGTAGCAGCCGATGGCCTTGGTGGTGATGAGTTCAGGAACTTCGCCAGTGGCGATGCGGGTGAGTAAATCGTGCAGTTCGTGTTGGGTGGCCGCGGGGCGGAATTGACCGAAACCCTGATATTGGTCGTCGATCCTTCCTCGGTAGACCAGCTGGGGCGAGCGGTCTTCGCCGGAGAAGACAAAGACGGCCGCCTCGGGAGTGACGGTGGCACCGGCATAGTCGGCAATGGCGAAGTCGTGGTCGAGGGCGGTGGGCAGTTTGAGCCGAAAATCGGTCTGATGTTGTTGGATCACCGGTGGGTCGCCCAGATCGTCGGCGTAGATCAACCACGTGGTGATGGCGGAGTCGGCAAACTCGGCGGCCAGCCGTGACATCGTCGGGGCATAGCGATTGGCGATCGGGCAATCCGGGGCGGTGAAAAAAAGCACGACGGCCCTGGTCCCGGTGCTGACCTGCAGGGGGGCGACGGGTTGTCCGGCCAGATCGACTCCCGCGGGAGGGGCCGGCGTCGCCACTGCGGAAATCAGGCCGATCAGCCCACCAAGAGGAAAAAGGTTTAAATGCATGGTTACGGGTTCACGCCGGGTTGATTTTCGATGGGCAAAAAATCCGATCAATTGGCCTCGGCATCGACCACCTCGAGATCGCCGATTTCGATCGCGGTGTTGCGGCGGTCCCGTTCGTCGATGAAGACGGGCACCGCGGTATCACTTCCCAGATACGGAGCGGCGCTCCTGAGCATGAGTGCCAGATTGTCCGGCAGGTGGTGGCGGGTGGACGGAATGCTCATGCGGGTGCGCCAGACGATTTGCTTCTGTTGCTTTAACAAGGCCGTCGCATCGAGGGCGGCGACGGTGACGTAGGCGCGGTCGGTTTGGGCGGCGTCGTTGAGGTCGCTGGCCGTGGTTGCGCTGATCATGTTTTTTTGGGCGCGATAGCCCCCGACCAAGGCGGCCACGGTGGCCGTGGTAGTGGTGGAGTAGGTTACGGTGGAGGTCCCGGTGATCTCTCCGGTTTCGGCATCGACCTCGGTTTCCTCCCAAGTGTCATACTCCACGTTGGCTTGGCCAAAGGTGGTGACCAAGACGATCGATGGCAGCGGGCCGCCGATGGCGGTGCGCACGTAGCCTTGTGATGCCATGGTGCGATCAACGAGGGCCTCGACTTCGGTGACCGAGGGCATGGGCGCGCCGGCGATGGAACTGCCGATATCCATCTGTCGGGTGCCCAGCACGATGTAGTAGACGGGGTGCTCTTTGGTGGGGCGCAGGGCGTCCGGGGAGCGGCCAAAAGTGTCAGCGACGATGAGCACGTCCGGCTCCTTGTGCTTGGGGCCACCGAAAAGGGCAGCGGGGAGGGGAGATAAGAGGACCGACGAAAGGATGAGATAGCGCAATCGTTTCATCACATCGGGAGAGACGTTGGTGACTGGCGCGGGGTTTTGCGGGGGGGGATTGAATCCGGGGCGCGGGTGCCCTCAGTTGATGGTGTCCGGTCCACCGTCGGGGGCGTTTTCGCGGCCGGGGGAGGTGGGCTCGCCGGGCGCCAGGCTTTCCCCGGTGGTGGGGCGGACGGGAATGCCGGTTCCCCGTTGGGAGGATCGACGGGGCGCGGTGACGAGCGCTGCCTGCCAGAGCGAGAGGTTGGCGGCGGTGATGGTGGTGCGTTCGAGTTTCTCGACCTTGCGATCGTAGGTGAGCAGGCCGTTCATCTCGTTTTCCAAATCGGTCCATTGGGTGTAGACGGCACCCGACAAGGCATCCCGGTCGCGATATTCGAGGAGTTGATCGATGAACCGCACGTATTCAGCGGTGGCGGCCTCCTTCCCCTCGTAGTTATGGTGCACCCAATCGCCATCGACGTCCCAGATGTGGCCGGGAATTTTGTAGCCGATCGCGCCATACTCTCCGTTGACCACGGCCCGGTTGTGAGGTGGGTGGGGCGCGTGCGGCGGCCGGTAGCTGTGGTTGTCCTTGATGTGGCCGACCTGGTAGTCGACGTCGGGGCGGCCGGCATCGATGCCGCTATTGCCGGTGACGAGGCGATCGGGATCGAGTTCCATCACGAATTCGGTCAGCCGGACCACATCGTAGGCCCCCCAGTGTTCATTGAAGACGATCCAGTTGATGATGGACGGGTGGTTCCAGTTCGCGCGGACCATGCGGGCGAGTTCGATCTCGAACTGGGCTTTGTCCTCGTCGGAACGTTTTTTGAAGGTGCTGGGCATGTCCTGCCAAACCAGCAGGCCGGCGCGATCGCAGTGGTAGAACCAGCGCTCCGGTTCGATCTTGATGTGCTTGCGGACCATGTTGAAGCCCCAGTCCTTGATTTGATCGACCTCCCACTTAAGCGCCTCGTCGGTTGGAGCGGTGTAGAGTCCGTCGGGCCAGTAGCCTTGGTCGAGGGGACCCATTTGGAAGATGAAGGTGTGGTTGAGCGCGAGTTTTTGCACGGGGCCCCGACCGTTTTCGATGACGGGCATCAGGCTGATCTTACGCATCCCGAAGTAGCTGGTGATGGTGTCCTCGATTTGGTCGTCCCGCAGCAAATGGACCTCGAGGTCGTAGAGGAAGGGGTCGTCGGGCCACCACAGTCGGGCCTCCGGCACGGGCACGGTGAGGGGCACGTTGATGGCGCCGGTGGCCCGCCCGATTTCGGTGTCACCGATTTTGGCGATAACCACCGCGGAGAGGGCTTCATCGAGGACATCGGGGTTCACGGTGACCTCGAGCGTGGATCGATCGATATCGGGGTTGGTGTGGATGGCCGCGATATGGCGGGCGGGCACCGGTTCGATCCACACGGTCTGCCAGATGCCGGACACGGAGGAGTAGGTGTAGCGGCCGGGATTGGCGAATTTTTCGAGGTTCTGTTTCCCCACGGCAATGGCGGCGTCGTCGGTGGGGTCGTAGACCTCGACGATCAATTCCTGGGGACCGGAGTCGTTGAGCAACGGGGTGATATCGAAGCTGAAGTCATCGAAACCGCCGCGGTGTTGACCGGCGAAGCGACCGTTGACGTGCACGGTGGCTTCCCAATCAACGGCGCCGAAGTTGAGCATCACGCGTTGGCCGGACCAAGCGGATGGGATTTCGAAGGTGCGGCGGTAGACGGCGCGATGTTCCGGCATTTGGCGGCGGATGCCGGAGAGGGCGGATTCCCAGGCGAACGGCACGAGAATGGATTCGGCGAGGGTCTGCCCGACGGGGAGTGGATCGGTCGCGGTCGTGGCGGAGAACTCCCAGACGCCGTTGAGATTGAGCCAGTTGGGGCGAACGAGGGTGGGGCGGGGGTATTCGGGCAGGACGTTGTGGGGATCGAGGTCTGCCGCCCAAGGGGACATCAGCGGCGCCTCGGCGGGCTCCCAGGGCGTGGCGAACAGGGGACCGGTCAGCGTCGGCCCCAAAGCCAACCAAGCCAGCGCGAAGATGCGGGTGAGCAGGGTTTTCATAAGCAAGACCCGATCCGAGCAGAGGGGCCGGGGAACGGGAACCGGGGATTCAGTGGACCGTCTTGTAGGTGCGGTCGCGGGGCGCGGGTGCGTTCAGTATCCGGTGTCGATCACGTTGAGGTGATCGATGCGGGGCGAGCCGCCGGGCAGGAGGGTGAGGGTATTGGGGCCCTGCTGTAGCAGCACCGTGGCGCGATCCCAGACCCAATTGCGGTTGGTGCCGGAGTGGGTGAGGGCGAAGTCCGGTTGGGGCTCGTCGTTGATGGTGAGAGTGGCCGGGATACGGGCACCGCCCCAGCGCTGGGCGTGACGAAACTCAAGCAGGTAGGTGCCCGTGCGGGGAGCCACGTAGGTCCAGGTGATGGCCTGGTTGCCTTCGCCGCCTTGCAGGTCGAGGTAGCCGGTGCCGGTGAATCCCGACATGGCGTCGGCCCGGGACCGGGTCGGGTCGGTAGCTTCGGCTTCGAGCAAGGTGCCGCCGGGGGTGGGCGGGACATGGGGGATGGCGGGATCGACGCCGCTGATGGTCAGGTCGTAGAGCACGCTTTGGTAGGTTTGCGCGAGATCGACGTAGCCCACCCGGTTGGTCCAGAGCGGTCGCAACGTGTAGAGGGCATCTGCGGTTGCGGCGTAGCGTCTCCAGAAGTGGGCGGCTTGATTGAGGTTGCGGGCGAGCGAAGCCTGGTAGTGGCCCGCGAGGGTTACGCGGAGAAACCGCAGATCGGTGGCGGCTCGAATCTTGTGGCCGTAGTAGGATCCGAGGTAGGCCTGAGCCCGGATATCCTCCAAGGTTTGACGGAGTTCAGGATGGCCGGTGGCATCGATTTGGTCGACGGCCGCCAAGGCCGATTGGGCCCTTCGCAGGAGTTCGGCGGCAATTTGCAGCGGGGTCACTCCGGTTGGTGGTTTTTGAGCCAGTTCCGTTTCGACGAACTCCGGGATGGAGAGCGTGTTGGTGCCGGGGTGGGGCGGCAGGGAAATAAAACGATTGATGTCGTGGAACCCGGTCGGGGTGGCCGCGGCGCCCGGTCGGCTTTGGCAGGCCTCGATATACCATTGGAAATCGAGGGCCCCCCAGTGGAACCCGGTGGTGAGGGGGTAGATCATGGCCGCGTCGTTCCAGGCCGAAAAAAGCACGGCGGGGTCAATCGCGGGGAATCTGGCGCCAATCAGGTCGGTGAGCCGTTGGTTATCGAGTTCGGGCTGAAAAGACAGCCGCCCCCAGAGCAGCCAATGGAACCAGTGTTTTTCGAAGGCGAGCTGGCGGGGTGTGGTGGGCTCGGTGGAAAGGAACTCGCGTGTCCAGACCCACTGATCGGATCCATAATACATACCGGCGGTGACATCGGTGGGGATGTTTTGGATGAATTCGCGGACAAAATCGGCGCCGCCCCAGCGGAAGAGGTAGTTGTCGTCGTTGCGCAGGGTCCAGAGCGTCTGTTGCGGCGGGATGTCTTGGATGAAGTTGTCTTTGAAGGGCTGGGTGGTGGCGCTCATAACGTGAGCTTCCGCGTATTTGAAACTGAAGAGGAAATTGATGTTGGGCGCGTCGATGAGCGGCTGGAATTTGTCGGCGATATCGCGTGCCTTGGTCTGGTGTTGGCGATGGATGAAGGTGAACGAGCGGTCGGGTTCGCGACGGGCGACATCGAGGATCCCGCGCCCATAGGCGTCGAAGGCCCAGTCTTCCTTTTCGTCGAAGGAAGCTCCGGGCATGTTCTCGCCGGTGGTCAGGCCGATCCCGGCCAGATCGGGGTAGGTGTTGAACATGGCTCGCACGCTCGCGGCGAAGTAATCGCGGGTGACGGGGTTGGTGATGTCGTCGGTGATCCCGTATTTGCCGTCGGTGCCGTTGACGAAGATGTTCCAAGTGATGACGTAGAACTTGATATGGCGGGCCTTGGCGTAGGCCATGATTTCGCGCCAGAAGGCGATCTTGTCGTCGATCGTCAGGTGATGAAGGGTGCGGTGGTTGTCGACAATCTCCGGGGCATCCAAGCCGATGGCTTCGAGGCGGTAATTTTCCTCCCAAGCGACAGTGGATTTGCGCACGTCATCGAGAGCGACGCCGGGATATTCCGGCACCCGGACGAGGGAAGGAAACGGGTGCAGGTTCCACAGTGAGACGAGGTTGTAGCGGTGGCTTGCCAGATGATCGAGGTAGTCGAACCAGAATTGACGATCCCACACCTGTTCCATGGCGTTTTGGGCAGCGGCGGAAGGCTCGGTGTAGGTGGGGGTGCGGACATCGAGGGGGATGTTGAATTTGATACCGCGGACGAGTTGGGCCGGAGCCTGCGTGGTGGCGGTGACGCGGGCGGCGCCGTAGAGGCGGATTTGTTCGGCCAACTCCAGCAGGCCGTAGGTGAGGCCGGCGGCGTCGGCCGCATGGAGCGTGAGCGTGGGGCTGGTTTCCAAGCGGAAGCCTTGCGGGGGCAGGGTTTCGTCGCGGTGGAGCGATAGGCTGGGCCCATCGGAGTGGCTGGCGGCGGCGCGGCGCAGTTCGGCCAGTCCGAACGCGACGTCGGGGAAGCCGGAGCGGTTTTGGACCTGGGGGGCGGCGATGGTGCACGCCGTGGGGAGCACCATGGCGATGGCGAGGAGAAGGGGTTTCATGACAGGGGCGTGCTCAGGGGTGAGGGAGGAGGGGAATGGTTTTTACACCAAGAAACGAAGGAAACGAAGGCCAAGGAGGAAGGATGGTCCGGGTGGGAAATGCGGTGGCGTGGCTTGGATTGCCTCGGCTGGTTGCGATGGAAACGGCAGCAAGTGGCTGGGCTTACGGTTTGATGTTTTCGCCCGTGAGGGACCAGTGTTGCGGGTTGCGGTCGGCGGTGGCGGGCTCGCCGTTGATGGTGACGTTGTCAAAAGTGATGCCGGTCACGTTACCGTCGTCCTCGGTGGTGATGAAGTGGCGGCCGTTCATCGCGCCGCGCACATGCACATTCTCCAACCGCAGATTGCGCACGGTGCCTTTGACGCGGGTGAGGCCGACGAGCATGGCGATGTCGCTGTCGATGAACACCCGGCGCAAGGTCACCCCATCGATGGTGCTGGCCGCGTTTTGATTTCGCAGGTTGAGGATGGCCTGATTGCGTTCATCGGTGATCTTGTGAGCGGCCTCGCAGGCGATGATGTCGATGTCCTCGGCGAGCACGTTGGTGGCCTGCTGGCCCGCGCCGCCCCAGCCGAGTTGGAAGGGAGCCCCATTGACCTGTTGGTAGAGCACCAGTCGGCGGGCAATTTGATCGGGGTGGTAGAACTTCACGTTGTCGTCGTTGACCTTCATAAAGCTGTCTTCGATGACCGAGCCGGGGCCACCGCCCCATCCGTCCGTCTGATGCCAAAAGCCAAACAACTTGACGCGGCGCGTGGTTATTTTGCCCCGGGACAAAATGCAAAAGTGGGTCGGATTGGTGAGGGTGATGCCCTCGACGAGTTGGTGGGTGCCGGGCCCGTTGAACATGATCGTGTTGTAGGGGATGCTCTGCGGCCCCGGTCGCCGGGGGTAGCCGTAGCCGGACAGGATGCCCCGGCCACGCACGGTGAGGTTGGACTGACTTTCGGCGGCGATGGAACCGATGACGTAGGCTCCGCCTTCGATGTAAACCGTCTGACCATCGGTGATGAGGTAGCGCTCCCCGATCTCATGTATCTTGCCAGCCTCGAACCAAATGACGTTGGGGTCGTTGCGATCCGGCACATCGACCTCGGGGGGATCGGCGAAGAGGAAGAGGGGATGCTCCTCGGTGCCGGGGATCTTGATCCAGAACTGGCCGGGGTCGGAGAGGGTGAAGCGAACGGTGTTGCCATCGACGGTCGGGGTGAGCTTGCGCCGCAGAGGGCGAATTTCGGTGCCGGCGGGATCGAAACCGGTGACGGTGATCTCGACGGTGATTTCACCGTCAAACGAGAACGTGGTCCAGTGGTTGGTGTCGGACATGCGATCCATCAGGGGCGGGTCCTGGTGGCGATGCCGGTAGGTAAACGAAGGGTGGCGGACGCCGTCCTGGATCACCGTCACCGCGTAGTGCGGGGACGTGAAATCGTCATGGGGCGAAGGATACGTCCAGACGGCGGCGGAGGTGATGCAGGGCACCCCCAAGGCACTCAGACAGATCAGGAGTTTTTGGAGCGGCGGCATGGGAAGGGTGACCGAAGTCAAGCGGGGACAAGATAGACGAGGAGGAGGGGAGATCGGAGCCGGTCGGTGGGTGACGCCGGGCTCTGCTCGCCTCGGTCATTTCCAGTGAGACCAGCTGTGAATCGAGGCGCTAGGGAGCGAATTTCAGGTCGGTGGGGTGGGGGAAATCGAGACCCTGCGCGGTGGCGGTGAGGCGGCCGGTGATGGGGTCGAGGGCAAAGACGTTGACCCGGTTGGAGTGTTGGTTGCAGACGATCAGCCACTGGCCCGAGGGGTCGATGACGAAGTAGCGGGGATGGTCTCCTCCGGTTGAGATGGATTGTTTAAATTCGAGACCGGTGCCGTCGGCGATCTCGAAGACGGCAATGGTGTTGGGCCCGCGGTTGGTGGCGTAGACAAACCGGCCGTTGGGATGCACCTTCACCTCGGCACTCAGATTCAGGGTGGGGTCCGCATTGGACACCGTGGGGTAGCTGGGGCCCTCGGTCAGGTGGCCGGTCGCCGGGTCGTAGAGGTGGGGGGTGAGGCTGCCGTTGATTTCGTTGATCACGTAGGCGCGAGTGCCGTCGGGGTGCCACGAAAGGTGACGGGGGCCGGCCCCTGGACGCGTGACCATGACGCGCCCCAGCGGTTGCAGGGTGCCCGATGGCGGGTCGAAGGCGTAGCCCCCGATGCGATCCGTGCCGCGGTCGGCGACGTAGGCAAAACGGCCGTCGGGGGAGAAGTTCACAGAGTGGGGATAGGCGTGGTCCTGGCGGTCGGGGTGAATGCTGGCCCCGGTCAAGGTCACCGCTGCCACCACGGCCCCGAGTTTCCCGTGGGGCCGCAAGGGGATCGAAACGACGGTGGGGGTGAGGTAGTTTGCGACGAGGGCAAAACGTTCATCGGGGCTGAGTGACAGGTGCAGCGGGATCCGGCCGGGGAAGGCCAAGGTATCGATCAAGCGGACGCTGCCATCGGCTTCAATGGCGTAGGAACGGAGCACCGATGGGGTCTCGCCCGCGTCCTGGTGTCCGGAGGCGTAAAGGTGGCTGCCGTCTGCCGTGATGGCGAAGAAGAACGGTTGCTTCCCGGTCAGTCGACGAGGTTGGCTGAGGGAGCCCTTCTGGGCGTCAAAATGGGTCACGTAGAGGCCGGCCTGCCCTTCGCGATGGGAGGAGCCGAGGTAGAGAGGTTGGGCGGAAACAAGCACGGCAAGAAGGCTTCCGCAGGTGAAAGGGAGCACAGAGCGGTTCATTGAGGGGACGAGCGGGGCTGGGCAGGCGGCGGAGCGGGCGAGGAAGCAGGGAAGGGCCGGCTCGGGCCGGACGGAAGTCTCCCTAGACTTTACCGTCACAGGGCGCCCCGGCGGGGTAGCGGCGCACCTGTTCGGCGCCCGGGGGCGAACGGGATGGGAGGCAAATTAAAGACTGCGGATCGCCACGAATCATACCGCTCCCCCCCCCAAAAAAAAAACTCCAAGGGCGGCCCCTTGGTCTTGCTCTACCCGAGCTGGGAAAGCGGAGCGTATTTCAGAAACGTGCGGTCGAGTCTATTGTCCGATGAAGGGTTTGTGCTGGGCGCCGCCGTAGTTCCACCAAGGGTTTTCATGCAGCGGGGTCTCGACCGTGATCTCTTCGGTGCCGGACTGGTATTTCGCCCGGGCCTTAACCTGGTGCCAGCTTTCCGGCATGGCGGGGAGGGCAAAGTCGTAGGGGGCCTGGGTACGCGTTTGCACCACCTCGTTGTTGACCAGCAGGCTCACCTCCTTGAGGGCGGGGAACTTTTCGGCGTCCGGCACGACGACGGTCACCTTGCCGGGATCGTCGAACCATTGCATGGCCAGTTTGGGCGCGCCCGGATACCCGGTGATGCGGGCGAGGAGATCGAAGAAGGCCTGTTTGCGCTCGGAGGAAATCTGCCAGTTGATCGGCACACTTTGGAAGCCTTCATTGAACAGGGCGTTCTCCGGTTCGCGGCGAAAATCAAAGAATCCCCATGAGGCGTAGTTTTGTACGGCCACGGCCATGTTGTTGCCGTAGTCGCCCCAGCCCTGCTCCTTGGTCAGCCAGGGCCGGTCGTCCTCGTTGACCACGATGGGCACGTTTTTGTAGACGTCCATGGCGCGCACCTGGTCGATCATTTCCTTCATGCGTTCCGGTTTGATGACGCCATTGCCGTGCAGCAGGACGAAATCGGAAACCTCGATGATGCGGGGGAGGGGAACGGTGTTGCCCTTGTGGGAGGTGCCGACCAGCAGCGAGCGGCCGTCGTGGCGGATGGCCTTGGCCTGCGTGATCAGCTCATGCACGCGGCCGCACTTGAGAATGGCGTGATCGTAGGCCTGCACGTCGCACTCGTTGTTCACTTCCACGATGACGTTGGTGTAACCCTTTTTCAGGATCCATTCCGTGGCGTTGGTCACCGCGCGTTTGACGGCGGCTTCATCCACCAAGCGTTCATCCTGGCCGAAGTAGAAATACCCGACGATGGCGACCATGCCGAGTTCGTCGGCGCGGTCGAGAATCCGCTCGAGGCGCTGCATGAAGTCTTCCCGCAGTGAACCGTCGGGGGCAAAGGCCGAGTTGTCCCAGGGTTGGGTGCGGCAGTAACCGTAGGGGCATCCGCCCTGGAGGTTGATGGTGAAACCGAGCATACCATACTCGCGCCACAGGGGCATGGCGGCGATGAACTCGCGGGTGTTCCGATCCGGGTCCCATTGCTTCGTGTCGGGATAGGCCCACTGGCCGCGGGTCTGGGGATTCAGGTCGTCGAAAATGCCTTGGACCATACGGGAGTTCATTAGGAGGCCCTCGACGGAAAAGGATTCCCCAGTTGAGGTCGTCCAAACGCGCCCGGGGTAGGTCGGATTGCCGTTCACCTGAAATTTGTCGCCGACGAGGGTGACGGTGGTTTTCCGGGCCGGGGCGGCTTGCGTCTGGAGGGCCGGCGCCAGGCCAGCGACCAAGGCCAGGGTCAGGAGTGCAACGCGGAGTTGGGGCAGTTTGTTCATGGAGCAGGGGAAGTTGTGTTGGGGGCGCGGCATCGGTGAGTGGGTTGCCTGGGTTGGTGACCAGAATCAGGGTGGGGAGTCCCACGCCCCACCGAGGGAATTTGGCTCTCAAGCTAGCATTTGCGCCCCCGGCCCGCCATGAGAATATGCGTCTAAATACCTTGATTTTGCGGCCGGGAAACGGGTGTGGTCGGGGGCAGTCGAGGGCGCCAGCCTCGCCGATGTTTCGCGAGTTGATCCTGGTGCTGGTTGGACTGCTGGGGTGCGGTTGCGGGAGCGCGGTAACGCTTGCTGTCGGGGACAGTCCGCAAGGTTTCCGGGACAACTGAATCCTCCACCATCTCTCCGGCTTCGAAAAGGTCCCGAGAGTGCAGCGAGCTGTTCTGTTTCGGGCGTTCGGGACGGTCACATGGCGGGGGGCTGCAGGTTTACGGCGGGTGGGGTTTGGGTGGGGGGCTCATGATCAAATCCCTTTCTTTGCTTTCTCTTTGCTTCGCTGTCGTCGCGTCGGCGGCGGTGGATCGTTTTCCCGTCGCGCCCACGACGGCGGATGCGCCGTATCCCCGGGGGGTGGCGGTGTCGCCGCGTTACCGGGTGTTGGTGCAAGCGGCGGAGGAGGCCGGGGTCTGGGAGGTGGCGTCGCAGGCCACGGCGACCTATAAGTTGTGGCCAGACTACCTCGATCCGGAGACGCTGCCGGTCAAACACGCGGAGACGGCGGTGCATGTGGCGCAGGTGGACAGCGATGAGCGCGTGCGCGTGCGGGTGGAACTGATCGATGGTTCACAAATCGAAACGCTGCGGCTGAAGCCGACGCGGCTGCGTGAATTGGAGGCGACGATGGTGCGGGGCGACACGTGGGTGGAGTTCGAGATCGAGCCGTATTGGGTGACGCGCAGCGTGTTGGTGGAGATCAATGCACCAGCCTTTGATGGCGATGCGCTGCAGGATGGGCTGATGGTGTTTCTCAATCCGCCGTCGGCGGTGCCGGTGGGCCGGGTACTGCGGTTGCCGCCGGGGGTGATCACGGCGGATTCGCCGCACCTGGACGAGTTGAACCGGCTGCTGATCGGGGAGGACAGTCCCTACGACGCGCTCTACGTACCGCATGACACGATCATCGACGGTCGGGTGGATGTGCGCAAACCGGGGTTCACCGTGGCGGGGCGCGGCATGATCATCGGCTCGCGCTGGCCTTTTGCGAAGGCGGTGCCGGACTGGCGCGAGCGTTATCCGGCGTGGATCAGTCCGGACGGCGAGTGGGTGAGGCCGCTGCTCAACTATCGGTCGCCGCGCGGTTCGGATGAAAACGGCACGCGTTTCGAAGGCGTGCTGGTGGCGCATCCGTATCACTTCTGCGTGGGCTGGGCGGAGCACAACGAGAACCTTAAAACCTTCGGCTGGCGTTACTCCAGCGATGGGGTGCACGGCGAAAACAAACGCGGTTGTTTCATGCGGGTGAATGATGACGCGACCTATGTGAACGACGGCTCGATCGAGGACTGTGTTTACTGGGGCATGGTGAACGGCGCGGTGTTTCAGTTCGGCTGGAGCGGCAGTCGCGACAACAACACGCCGGTGCACGTGCGGCGCTGCGACGTGGTGCGGGGCGAGTGGGACAACCTGCCGAATCCGGGACAGGACGGGTTGGGCTCGCCGGCCGGCTGGACGCCGCCGGTGGGACCGAGCGTAGCGGCCAACCGCGGCGTATGGACGGCGACCTTCCGCAGCGCCCAGGCGTTCACCGTGCGGAACAAGGTTTTTGAGGACATCCGCGTGGATGCGCAGGTGAATCGGCTGTTTTATATTGGTTCGCGCACGGAGGAGGTGAGTTACGAGGACTTCGTTTTTCGCGACATCTGGTTCGAGTCGGTGCCGCACTATGAGGGAGGCGTTACGAACGTGTTGCGCGGCAAGGAGACGGTGCGCGGGTTTGTGTTTGAGAGCGTGATGATTGGCGGCGAGCGGGCGGAGTCGTTGGAAGATTTTGCGCCGCTAGATCAACGCAACGTGGAAGGGGTGCAGTTTCGTTGACGGGCGAGAGGCGGTGCGACCGGGTTGGGTGGAACCGGGGTCAGCGACCCCGGCTACAGCGTGGGACGGTGTGGGTGGGGTTATAGCCGGGCTCGTTGAGCCCGGGCGATAGGGCGCATGAGGATTTAGAAGGACTGGACTTCTTCGGGTCCCGGATAGGCGTAGGCGGGATCTTTGGCGCGGACGTGGACGTCGCCGTCGCGCGACTCGATTTGCAGTGGCACGAGGGTGGTGCCGATGGGGTTGATGGTGTGGGCGGTGCCGGAGAGGTCGCGGCTGGCGGCCTCGGCTGCATTAAGGGTGGGGACGTTGGCGTTGTGGAAGGCGGTGCACCACCAGCGGCCTTGCTTGTCCTGGAAGGGGGTGCCGTGGCCGAGGAAGCGTCCGGCGAAGCGCCGTTCGCCGTAGGGTCCAGTGAGGGAGTCGGCGGTGGCGTAGTAGAGGTTGTAGGTGCCGTGGCGCATGGTATCGGTGGACCAGGCAGTGCCGAACCAGACGTATTTTTCGCCGACTTTTATGATGTAGGAGCCTTCGTGCCCCATTTTGCGGTTGGAGGGGGCGAGGTCGATCTGCGGGCCGGCCCAACCGGAGAAGTCGGGCTTCATTTCGCGGAGGTTGAGCACGCCCCAGACGAGCCAAGGCTTTCCGCCTTCAAAGTAGAACGCGGGGTCGTGGCGCTTGCCGAAGGCGGCAGCCATGGGTTCGGTGAAGGGGCCTTTTAGCTTCGGGGAGTCATTGATCAGGATGTTGGCAACGCCGGCGTTGGTCGTGTGGGTGATGACCCATCGGTTACCGACTTTGTAGAATTCTGGAGCCCATACGAGGGTTTCGGGCACGTTGTGCTTGCCGCCGTGCTTTTCGGGCAACCAGGAGGAGTCGGTCATGGCCCAGAGGTGCGGCAGCTTTTCCCATTGGGCGAGGTCGCGGCTGCGCCAGGCGGGGATGCCGATGACGCCGTCGGTCTCGGATTTAAGGGTGGTTCCGGTGAGGTAGTAGTACCCGTCCTCGTCGAGAAAGATGAACGGGTCGCGTATCCAATGGTCGTGGACAAGTACGGCGCGGTCGTGGGATGCGAGGGCCGCTTTGATGGCGGCGGGATTCAGGCTTTCGGAAGCGCTTAGCGAAGCGAAGAAAGTAAGGGCGAGGGCTAAGAGTCGTTTTGTCATGAGGTTGATGAGGGGAAGGGTCCCGGTTGTGTGATCGCGGGCCAAAGGGCCGCGCCACGAGTTAGAATTGCTGGGCTTCGTCGGGTCCGGGGTGGCGATAGCGGGGGTCTTTGGCCCGGATGAAGGGTTCGCCGTTTTCGAGGAGGCGGACTTCGAGCGGCACGAGGGTGACGCCTTGCTCGTTGATGGTTTGGGCGTTGTCGCTCAGGTCGCGCGTTTGGATGTTGGCGTCGGATACGGGCGGCACGTTGGCGTTGAAGAAGGCGGTGCACCACCAGCGGCCTTGCTTGTCCTGAAAAGGGGTGCCGTGGCCGAGGAAGCGTCCAGCGAACTGGCGCGGGCCGTAGGGGCCCAAGGGGTGGTCGGCGGTGCAGTAGTAGAGGTTGTAGGTGCCTTTGCGCAGCTGGTCGGTGGACCAGGCGGTGCCGAAGTGCACGTACTTATCCCCGATTTTGCGCAGGGTGGCACCTTCGTGGCCGATGATGCGGTCGGAGGGGTCGATGCGCACGGGTTCCTGCGCGAAGTCCGAGAGATCGGGCAGGAGGGGAGCGATCCAGGTATTGCCCCAGAGGAGGTAGAGGGTGCCGTCGTCATCCCGGAAGAGGGAGGGGTCATGCCGACCTCTCATCTTTTCCCTCATCGGATGGGAGAAGGGACCGTCGAAACCGGAGCCCTTGGGGATGGCGAGGTTGGCACCTTGACGCACCGGGGAGGGGCTGGTGTGGACGATCATCCACTTGTCGTTGAGGTAGTGGACCTCGGGAGCCCAGAGGCGCCAGTCCTTTTCCGGCACGGAGGCAAAGGCTTCCGGCTCCGCGTTGGGCCAGTAGCCGTCCTTGAGGGAGAAGGGCGTCGGCAGCTCGTCCCAGTCGACGAGATTCTCGCTTCGCCAGATGCGCACGGTGGTGCCGACGATGGCGGGCACGGTTGATCCGGTGATGTCCTGCCGGTCGAGGCCGCTGTTGTAGCGGTCGGCCGGCCAGCGATGGTCGCCTTGGTTGGCGGTGGTGCCGGTGAGGTAGTAGGCATTGTCGGGGCCGCGGGTGATGTAGGGGTCGCGCATCCAGACATCCAATACGTGAATGGCCTGATCGTGGTTTTCGATTTTCTGCATGCGGGCGTTGCGGGTCGAGTCCTGCGGTCCGGAGCAGGCGCTGGCGAAGAGGAGGGCGCTGATGGCGATGAGGGGGGGTTGCACGGTCGGGCGGCTGAGATTTTAGTTTACTCGGGCTGGGCGAGGCCGTGCTTCTGGTGGATCTGGCGCAGCTCCGCGGCGGGGATCTTGATGACCTTGCGATCGTAAGTGAGCAGGCCGTTGATTTCGCCCTCGACGTCGGTGGTCTGGGTGTAGACGCCGGCGGCGATGCCCTGCTGCTTGAGCTCACCGAGCAGGCGCATGGACTCCTGGTAGCGTTGCTTGTACTCCTCGATGGTTTCGGGGAGGCCGCCGTAGCCCCAATTGTTCATGTCGGTGTTCCACTGGTGGCCGAGGACGCGCCAGCCGTGGCCGCCGAATTCCCCCATGACCTTGACGTAGTCGTCGTAGACGGGGTTTTCGAGGGGGTAGGCGGGATGGGGGTAGTTGTGCTCGTCGGCGAGATCGCCGATCGGGAAGAAGTTGCCTCCGGAGGCAAGGTTGAGGTGCCGGCTGGGGTCGTAGGCGGCAAGCCATTGGCCGACCTCGAGGGAACGGTGCTGGCCCCAGCGTTCGTTGAAGGCGGTCCAGACGACGAGGGAGGGGTGGTTGTGGAGGGTGTCGACCATGGTTTTGAGCTCCGCCAGGTATTGCTGGTGGGCCCAGTCGGGCCAATCGGCGTCGAGGGCGTGGCCGGGGGTCCACCAGTTTTCGTTGCGCGGCTCGTAGCCTTCACTGTCGGCGCGGAGCTTCTTCCACTTGGGCCATTCATGGGGACCGGCGCCGCCGGAGACCTGATCCTGCCAGACGAGCAGGCCGATGCGGTCGGCGTGGTAGTAGTAGCGGCGTGGCTCGACCTTCTTGTGTTTGCGGATCATGTTGAAGCCGGCGTCCTTGAGAAATTGCATTTCCCAAACCATGGCCTCGTCGGAGGGTGGGTTGAGTAAGCCGTCGGGCCACCAGCCCTGGTCGAGGGGGCCGAGATGGAAGATGGGCTCGCCGTTGAGGGTGAAGCGCCAGTGGCCGTCGGCGTCCGGGGCCTTGCCGGTCGAGCGAAAGCCCGTGTAGGAGGCGACGGTATCCAGAATCTGGTGATTGGCGTCGAGCAGTTCGACGGAGAGTTGGTAGAGGTACGGGGATTGGGGCGACCAGAGTTGGGGCGTATCCAGAGTAAGGGAGAGTTCGTGGCCGGAGGCGGTGGCCTGGGCGACGACCCGGCCGTTGTCGGAGAGCTGGACGCGCAGGGCGAGACCGGGCTGGTCGGGTCCGCCGATGAGGGCCCTCAGCTTGAAGACGCCGTGCATGTCGGCGGTGAAGCGGATGTCGTCCAGGTAGGTGGAGGGGACGGATTCGATCCAGACGGTCTGCCAGATGCCGGAGGACGGGGTGTACCAGATGCCGCTGTTGTCGTGGCGTTGCTTGCCGCGGAGCTGGTAGCGGTCAAAGGCGTCGGTTTCGTCGATCACGCGCAGCAGAAGAGTGTTGTCGCCTTTTTGGATGGCGTGGGTGGCGTCGAAGGAGAAAGGCAGGTTGCCGCCGCGGTGATCGCCGAGATACTGGCCATTGAGCCAGACCTGAGCGGCGTAGTCGACGCCCTCGAAGTGGAGCAAGGCGCGCTGGTCGACGGGGGAGTAGAAGAAGCTGCGGCGATACCAGAGGGCCTGGTCGGCGGTGAGGCGCTGGCCGACGCCGGAGAGCGGCGTTTCGAGGGCGAAGGGAACGAGGATTTTGCCGGCCCACTCTTGCGGCGAAGCGGCGCCCTTCGGGCTAACCTGGTATTCCCAGAGCCCGTTGAGGTTGGTCCAGGTGGGGCGGGTCATTTGCGGGCGCGGGTAAGCGTCGCGCCAGGCGTTCTCCGGGGTGACACGGGCTCCCCACTCGGTGAGCATGGAGCCGGCGACGGGTTGCCAGTCGGCGGAGAGGGAGGAAGGCGTGGAAGCGGCGAGACCGGTCATAAGGAGCCAGAGCGGTTGGATGATGGGGTGACGTAGACGGTGGGTGGCGGCGGGGGGCGGGCGCATGGATGGGAGGGGGGGCATCAGGGTTGGTTGAGTTTGCGGCGAAGCTCGGCCTCGCGCTCGTAGAAGGATGACTCGGTGGTTCCGGCTACGGGCGGCGCGTTTTGGGTGGGGAGCCAGCGGGCGTGCTCGGCGATCACTGGCTGCAAGTCGGGTCGGGCGGCGAGGTTGGTCCACTCGTGGGGGTCGTTGGCGTGGTCGTAGAGCTCTTTGCTGCCGTCGTGATATTGGATGTAGCGCCACCGTTCCGAGCGCACGGCATGGTTGCCCAGACCCCAGGTGGTGAGGGCGGGGCGCAAGGAGGGCCGCGCGGGTTGCTCGAAATAGGCGCGAAGCGAGAGGCCGTCGAGGGCGGGGTCGGCAGGAAGGCCGGCGAGATCGAGCAGCGTGGGATAGATGTCGATCAGCTCGACGGTGGCGTCGCTGCGGACGCCCCGGGGCACGCCGGGGCCGGCGAACACGAGGGGGACTCGGGTGGCGCGCTCCCAGAGGGTGAACTTGCGCCAGGTTTCCTTTTCGCCGAGGTGCCAGCCGTGGTCGGACCACAGGACGACGAGGGTGTTGTCGCGATGAGGACCGCGGTCGAGGGCATCGACGACGAGGCCGAGGCAATCGTCGGCGAAGGCGATGGCGGCGAGGTAGGCCTGCACGGCCTGGCGCCACTGTCCGGAAGCCATGACGGCTTCATGGTCGGCGGTGCGCCGGTTGGCGGCGGAGGCGGAGGGGAGGTCGGCGAGGTCAGTGGCGAAGCTCGGGGGGAGGGTGATTTTATCGAGCGGGAAGCGGGCGAGGTAGTCGGGCGGGAGGTGCCAGGGCAAGTGCGGCAGGTAGATGCCGCAGGCGAGGAAGAAGGGTTGGTCGTGGTGTTGGGAAAGGGCCTCGGCCACATGCCGGGCGACCTGCCGGTCAGAGAAATTCTCCAGCGGCGTGGCGATGGGCCCCCAGTCGAAGTGGCCGAGATCAAGGCCGTTGAGCGGATGGCCGCCGGGCTGCGGCTCCGGGATGGGGCGCTGGACCTCGGCCGACGGCCAGTAGGCGTTCCAGGAGGCGGCATCGGGGAAGAGGGTGTGGAAGATTTTCCCGGCCCCGCAGTAGCCGTGGTGGCGAAGCGTTGGGGATCGTGTCGGTGGCGGCGAGCCGGGGGCTCTGGCGGAACACGGCGTTGTTGACATGAACGCCGGAGTGGTGGGCCGGATCCCAGTGAGCAACGAGGCGCGGGAAGGGCCTGAGCTGGCGCCTGACGGTAACGCAGCTGGAACACGGTGCCTCGTGCGGCGAAGTCAGTCCAGATAGGTGAGCATCAGGTGGCCGCCGAGCTCAGCCAGTCTTGACTGGAGTCATCGTTTGGCGATAAAGAGGACATTGGGCCGGTCGATTTCAGGCTTGCCGAAAAAGCCGGCGCGATGATGAACGCGATGAGAAAAGAAGATTCGTACAGGCGAAGCACTTTGCTTGGAGAGAATTAACGCGCGCAAACTCAGCGAGTCCGGCGGCAACGCAGGCGCGGCGGAGTTCCTCGTGGAGGGCTGGCGAGTGGGCGCGGAAGGTGTCTTCGTTGGCCTTTTCGCGAGTAGCGTGGTTGGAGCCGTCGGCAGGGATGTCGTTGGGCGTGACGCCCATGGTACCGAAGCTTAGGACAATAGGTAGCGGAGTCAGGTAGTCGACATTACCAAAAACAGGCACGGCGGAAATCCGGCAGGCAGCTGACCTTGAGATTTTCACGTAGTACTCCCGCCGCGAAGCACTCCGCGGCAATGCCGCCTGGCCAATAGCGCCGCATTCAGTAGTCAATCCGGCCGGCAGCGGCCATGGATTCAGGTAAGCGCAGGCGGCGGCGTCTTCCCGGCGAACTGGCGACCTGTTCAGGGTATTCAGGTGTGCCCTGGCGCAGGGCAGTTGGTCCAGTGGGCGATGAAAACGCAGCTTCTTCAGCAGGTCAGCACGCCCGGTGGCGAGAACAGTGGTTGGCGAGATGGCAGGCTCCGGTAGGCGAAACTAGCAAGAAGACGTTGATAGTAGCACCAGTAGGTTCGGCTTCGGCGAGTCGAAGGGGTGACGGTGGAGTAGGCGTCAGGCGAAATTGTACGCTCTCTTCAGGTCGTAGCGTTCAACGATTCCTTGACTGAGATTAGGTAAATGGAGATGGCAGGATAGCCGCCGATGATTTCGTTCAAGTTGGCGACTTCGGCCCGATAGGCGTCGCCGAAAAAGGCGTTGGCCCAGTTACCCTGGTCGGGAGTGTGGGCGTGCTCCTGGCGGTGGGTGGAGGCGACGACGATGCCGCGGGTGTCGAACTCATTGGCGAGGAGAACGTATCCGGCCATGGCGGAGATATCGTCGGGGTCGTTGACGTGGCCGGTGCGTTCGGAGCCCTTGAGGGTGCCGTCGGACATGTCGGTGTAGATCCAGACGATGGGTTTGGGATCAGCGGCGAGCGCGGTGGCAAGGCTCCCGAGTGCAAGGAGGCGGGAAAGGGAGGGGAAACGGGTCATGGTCCGGTGACTTCGAGAAGGATGCGGCGGTAGCGTGTGAGGGGGTGGAGTGAAGAGCGGTCGGAGACCTCGAGGATGAGGTGAGCGGTGCCCGGCCCGGCGTTGGCTGGCACGGTCACGCGGGTGCGAGAGTCGGCGGGGGAATCGATGGCGAGATCGAGGCCCGGCGTGCCGGGTTCGCGATAGAGCCACCAGGAGAAGGTGAGAGCGTCGCCGTCGGGATCGGAGGAGGCCGAGGCGTCGAGCGCGAGCGAGCCGCCCGGGTCGAGGGCACGGCGAAGGGGCGCGGTTGAGGCATCACCGTCCACGCGGACGAGGGGCGGATGGTTGGCGGAATCGAACGGTTGGATACACCAGTCGGCCCGGGCGGCGAACTCGTTGAAGAAGGCGGCGCGCCAGCGCCAGACGGGAGCAAAGATGTTGGCGGGGTAGGTTTCGCTGGATGTGGGGTC
The DNA here is from genome assembly GCA_018402455.1 of Opitutaceae bacterium. Classification (GTDB taxonomy): domain Bacteria; phylum Verrucomicrobiota; class Verrucomicrobiia; order Opitutales; family Opitutaceae; genus Actomonas. The sequence goes on along the minus strand of JAGYIG010000025.1, from coordinate 696 downwards.
GGTCCAGGTGTCAGAGAGTTCGTCGAACATGGCGAAGAGGCCGTAGCCTTCCTCGTCGATGCGGACATCGCCGTGCTTGGACCAGACCGACGGGGTGCGGGTGGTGGCGTAGCGACCGCCCCAGCCCCCCCAGTCCGGGTGCTCGGGTGCGTTGAGCCCGTTGGGCAGGAGCCGGAGGAAAGGGATGGTGCCGCCGCCTTCGAGGAAGGAGACGCCACCGCGCGGAAACTGCCGGATGGGCCACAGGGCCAGCAGCGGACCGTGGTTCCCCTTGAGGTGTTCGAGGGCCCACTGGTGCTGGCCGAGACCGGAATAGGCGTAGGGGGGCCAGGTGTGCGGACCGAGTTCGAGGGCGCGGCCGCGATTGTCCGGTCCGCCGTCGATGGAGGGACCCGCGTAGGCGTAGGTCTGGTAGTTGGAGCGGATCCAGTGTATGGCTGACCAGCGGTTGGCGATCCAGGCGCCGGCGTTGTCCTGGGCGCCGTTTTCGAAGACCCGCAGCCGGGCGAGGGCGGCGGCGAACTCCGCCGGGGGGAGACGGGCTTCGAGGTCGAGGAGGGCTTGAGCGAGGGTGTTGCTGCCCGCGTTGACGATGACGTGCAGGGGGCGGGGATCTTCGCGCAGGAGGGCGCGTTCAATCACGCGGGAGCCGGGGGAGGCCTTGCCGGGGCCGGTGTCGGCCATGCCGTAGCGGCG
>JAGYIG010000024.1 GCA_018402455.1 Opitutaceae bacterium | reverse complement strand
CCCCAACCCGAATCCAAAAAATCCGCCACCCCATGACCACCAACCGCACGGCCCGTCCTGCCACTGCCGCAGTTGCCGCCCGGCCCGCGGCAGCCACTACGGACGGGATTACGACCGGCCTGAACGGGGCCACTGGACCTACCGCACGGTCAAGGTTTGGGTGCCCCAAAGAGTCTGGTATGCGTATGACGACTGCGGCCGGCGGGTTAAGCACTTCCAACGCGGTCATTGGACTTATCGCCAAGAAAAAGTCTGGGTGTCCTCCCGGGGGCGCTGGTAACCTGACCGGGCTCGATCAATGAACTGCCGAGATGCTGAAACCCAAATTTCCGCCGCCCGCGACGCCCCCCTCGGCGCCGCGGATGCGGCCGTTTTGGAGCAGCATCTCCAGGCGTGTCCCCAGTGTCGCCGGCTCGCCGCTGGATTGACCGCGGCCGCCAGCAGTTGGCGCGAGCGCGACCAAGCGGTGACGGTGCCCGACGCCCGTTCAGAATGGCACGCCGTCCGCCGCCAGATACGAAGCGCCGCGCCCGCTCAGAAAGCGACCGCAGGACTCCCGTCTTGGCAGCGTCTGTGGCGCTTTGCCTTGCCCCTCGCCGGGGCCGGTGCCCTCGCCATCGGGATGGTGAACCTGTCCCAGACCCCGCCGGCGACGCCCGCGGAATCCACCATTGCCGCCGCCGACTGGTCCCACTTCGAGGACCACTTCACGGCCTACGCCCGCGCCGAATACGTGGAGACCGAAAACGAGGACGTCTCGCCGTTTGTCTATTTGGATGAGGAATCCGGCTGGCTGATCGTGTGGGCCAGCGACCTGCCGGAGAACCCTTCCATCTAAGCGGCGTGACGCGCTGGCCATCCGGGGGACGTGACGGCTACTTAATGGCCGAGAAATCCGCGGCGGCCATAAAAGTCTGGTCCACCTGCTTCACGATTTTGCCGTCCGCCGTCGAGGCGGCCCAGACGGCTTGCCATTCGGCGTCATCGCGAAAGGTCTCCCAGAATGCCTTGGCGGCGTCACGGTTGGGATGAGCGAGGAAGTAGTGCAGTTTCGGCTCCTCGCCCTCCGCCGGTTCGGTCTCCACCCAGTAGCCAATATTTTCCGCGCCGAGCCGCTCAAAAATTCCGCAGGTATGATCCCGAAACCGGGCCAGCAAGTTGGGCATCTTGCCCGGGTGCACCGTGTAGACGCGATACTCGAAAACACGTTCGGTTTCCGCGACATCCGCTGCCACCGAAGCCAGCAGGGATAAATTGAAGCCAATAAACAAAGAGAGGAGGCGGAATATCATGGTCTGCCCATTCCGGTCCCACCGGGAGGTTTAAGCAATGTCCTTTGGGGCCGCCGGTTTACGGAATCCCGGACTCGCGCTGACGCAAAAGGTCTCTCAACCTGCGCCCCATGGAAACCCGGCTCCGTTGCCTCGCCATTCTCGGTTCACTGCTGCTGGGCCTCTGCCTGCGGGCCGAGCGCACCCACGTGACCGTCTTGTCGACCACCGACCTGCATGGCCACATCCACCCCACCGACTCCTACACCGGTGCTCCCGCCAACCACGGTCTCGCCAAAGTGGGGTCCCTTATCAAACGCGCCCGGCTCCTGGATCCCGAGCTCATTTTAATCGACTCCGGCGACGCCATCCAAGGGACCCCCCACGCGTATCATGCCGCCGTGGTGGCGGCGACGGATCCCAACCCTATGATGCAAGCGATGAACGACCTGCGCTACGACGCCATGGTCCCGGGCAATCATGAATTCAACTTTGGTCTCGAGGCCCTGAATCTGGCTCGTCGCTCGGCCCGTTTCCCGTGGATTTCCGCCAATATTTGTTTGGTCGGCTCCGAAGACCCCGCCAACGCACCCTATATCATCAAGCAGGTTCGCGGCGTGCGGGTCGGAGTGTTGGGCCTCACCACCCCCGCGATTCCCGGGTGGGAAGACGAGGCCCACTACGAAGGCCTGCACTTCACCGACCCCGTCAAAGCGGCCCAGCGCTGGGTTCGTGAGCTACGCCGCCGGAACCGGGTGGACGTGGTGATCGTCGCTATGCACATGGGGCTGGAGGAGGATATTCTCAGCGGCACCCCCATCCCGGGCCAGCTCCCCGACGAGAATGCCGCGGTGCGCATTGCCCGGGAGGTGCCCGGCATCGATTTGATCCTCATGGGCCACACCCATCACGACGTGCCCGCTCTCAACATCAATGGCGTGCTCCTCACGCAAGCCGGCAAATGGGGGGAGTATCTCTCCCGCACGACCTTGATGTTGGAGCGGGCGGAACCCACCGCCCCCTGGCAGGTGATCGGCAAAACCGCCACGACCCACCCCATGACCGACGACGTCCCCGCCAATCCGCAGATTCTGCAACTCTCCGCGGAGTCCTACGCCGCGGCTGAGGCTTGGCTCGACCGCCCCATCGGCTTCTCCCCCGGCGCTCTGTCCGCCGCCCGCTCCCGCCTCGAGGACACCGCGATCATGGACATCATTCACCAGACCCAACTCGACGCCGGGGAAGCCGACGTCTCGCTGGCCGCGAGCTTCAACCCCGATGCACGACTGCCCGGCGGCGAACTGACCTTCCGCGATATTGCCGGACTCTACATCTACGAGAACACTCTGGTGGTCATCGAGTTGACGGGGGCCCAACTCCGACAAGTGCTGGAGCACTCCGCCCGCTACTTTGGCCCCGCGCGACCCGGAATGTCGGCCGAAGCAGCGATCAATCCCGCCGTGCCCGGCTACAATTTTGATACCGCGGAGGGCGTCGACTACGTGATCGACCTCAGCCAACCCGAAGGTGAGCGCATCACCGACCTTTCGTTTCAGGGACGGCCCCTGCGGGACAACCAGAAGCTGCGCGTGGCACTCAACAACTACCGCCGCAACGGCGGCGGCGGGTTTCCCGCTTTAAGTGAAGCTCCCGTGTTGCAGCGCTCCACCGCCGGCATTCGGGAATTGATCGTCGAATGGGTGCGAACCCAGGCCGAGATCCCCATGCACGCCAATCAAAATTGGCGCATCAAAACCCCCTGATTGCCAACCCGGATCCCGGCGGTTCTCGGGCCCTGATTCAGCCGGTAAGCTCCCCTGCTAACCGTCCTGCCGGGTGCGCGGCACTTCCCTTTGCCCCGCGCGCGGGATAACCTCGGGACCTAACCCCGACAGTGCCATGAAAACTTATCCCGACCTCGAAAGGGCCCACAGTTATCTCAGCCTCAACCTGACGCCCGGTCGTCGCGGCCCCGCCGTGACCCCTCCCTCCCCCCGACCCTTTGTGACCCTCTCTCGCGAAGCCGGGGCAGGCGCCACCACGTTGGCCAATACCGTGGTTAAAATTCTTAACCGCCGGACCCCCACTTTGGCGGACCGCTGGGAAGTCTTTGATGGCAACTTGGTCGAAGCGATGTTGAGCGACGGCGACTACCCGGACCATCTCGCGCAGTTCCTCCCCGAGGACACGTTGTCCGAAGTCGATGCCTCCATCGGCGAAATTCTCGGCCTCCATCCCAACCTCTGGGAAATGATCCAAAGAACCAACCGACTCATTCGTCGACTGGCGCTGCGCGGCAACTGCATCCTCATTGGTCGTGCGGCCAACTTTGTCACGGCCGACCTGCCCCGCGGGATGCACCTCCGACTGATTGCCCACCCCGACGACCGCATGCGCCACATGGCGGACCATCTCGCTATTTCGCACACCGAGGCGCGCCTGCGCAACCAGCGCCGCGATGCCGCGCGCCGCAGGTATGTAAAAGGTCACTACAACCGCGACGTGGGCGATCCCCGGCACTATGATATGGTGATCAATACCTCGAACCTGAGTGCGCCCGAAATCGCCGCGATGCTGGTGGCCCTGATTGCGGCCCGCACCCCCGTCTCCACCTCCTAGGCACCGCCGGACGGGCATTCAGGGAACGTTGCCAATCCCGGCCGGATGCCCAGGCTGTGCCGTCATGCGGGATTTCCCGAACACCCCCCCCCCGTCGGTTACCACGATCACCATGCGCCACCCGGCCCGGGCCGCGCCCGAGCGGGTCGAAGACCATTTGGCGGTGGAGGAGCCGCTCGAGATCCGGGTGCAGGATCAATCGGTGGCCGTCACCATGCGCACCCCCGGGCACGATGAGGAACTCGCCCTGGGTTTTCTCTGCACCGAGAGGGTGCTGCGGGGAGCGGATGACGTGTTGGACCTCGATGTTTGTTCCGCGCCGGATGGCAGTATCGGCAACATCCTCACGGTGACCCTGCGTGACCCCCGGTCCGTCGATCTGACCAAGCTATCCCGGCGCGTTTTCACGTCCTCCTCCTGCGGTCTCTGTGGCAAGGCCACCCTGGCCGCGGTTTGCGCGGCTTATCCCCCGATCCCGACCGAGCACGCCCAGCATCCCTCCGCGGCCCTGCTGCACGCGCTGCCCGGGAAACTGCTGGCGGCGCAGAATACGTTTCAAACGACGGGCGGCTTGCACGCCGCCGCGCTGTTCAACGCTCAGGGCGATCTCGTCGTGGTGCGCGAAGATGTCGGCCGCCACAACGCCGTCGACAAAGTCATCGGACGGCTGCTGCTCGATGGCGGCGCCCCGGAAGCACTCGGGCTGCTGGTTTCCGGTCGGATCGCTTTCGAAATTGTGCAAAAAGCCCTCATCGCCCGCATCGGTTTGATCGCCGGAATCTCGGCCCCGACCAGCCTGGCGGTCAGCCTCGCCCGGCAATCCCAGCAGACCCTCGTCGGGTTCCTGCGGGACGAGCGTTGCAACGTCTATGCTGGCCGGCTGAGCTGAACCGATCGCAATGCCCGCTCCCCTCGAACTCTTTCTGGTGATTTTTGCGGCCCTGTTTCCGATCATGAATCCGTTTGGCAATGCGGCGATCTTCCACTCGTTGACGCTCAAGAACACGCCGGCCGAACGGCAGAGTTTTGCGCGACGGAGCTCGGTCTACGCGGTCGCCATCCTGCTGGTGTTCTTTCTGGGCGGGACCGTGCTGATCAATTTCTTTGGCATCAGCATAGAGGGCATCCGCATTGCGGGAGGTTTGGTCATCACCCGATTCGGCTTCGGTCAGCTCAATCCTCACCCCCACAGCACGCATCCCCCGGATGAACACGCCGAGGCGATGGCCAAGGAAGACATCGCCTTCTCCCCGCTCGCCATGCCGTTGTTGGCGGGACCCGGGGCGATTGCCGCGGTGATGACGGCCAGTTCCAGCCTCCACGGTCGTGGCATCCCGGCTCACCTGATGGGGGCGGTCAGCATCGGGTTGGTGGGCGCATGCTGTTGGCTGATTCTCCGCTACGCCGATGCGTTGATGAACCATCTCGGAGTGACCGGGGCGCGGGCGCTGACCAAGATCATGGGTTTCCTGCTCCTCTGCATGGGCGTGCAACTCGTGATCGATGGGGTGCGCGGTCTGCACCTGTTCGGCTGAGCTCACCGTGAGGATTGATCCCACATTGATCCATGCGGTGGTTTTGGCTGGCGGACACTCGCGTCGCATGGGCGCCGACAAAGCGCACCTACCTCACCCGGAGACCGGCCAACCCCTGCTGGAGCGCCAAGTGGAACTGGTGAAGCAGGTGGCGAAGGGGGCTTGCTTCGTCTCCGCGCGAACCCAGCAGGTTCTCCCGCCGTTACCCGCCGACGTGATTCGGGTCGAGGACGACGGCTCGGCCGGGCCCTTGGCCGGAATCGTGGCCGCGGGGGCGGCGGCCCGGGGCGGCTCCCTGCTGATCGTGCCGGTCGATCTGCCCTTCCTCACGGTGGCGGTGCTTCGCCTCTTGGTGGAGGCCTGTCCCACCGTCGATCACGGCGGATTCGCGTTGAGCCTCCGGGGGCCTGAGCCGTTGGTGAGTCTGGTGCCGGGCAAGCTGCATTCGGCGCTGCAAAACGCCCTCGATCGAGGGGAACTGGGGTTGGCCAAACTGTTTCTGAGCTCCCTCGCGGACACGATGCGACCGGTGGCCGTTGCCGAGACCCGACCGTTTCACAACTGGAACCGCCCTACCGATATCTGAGGGTTGATCCCGGGCCCAAGGTGCCCAACCTCCAGTCATGCGCACCACGCTTGTTATGACCATCATCGGCCCGGACCGCACGGGTTTGGTCGATGCCTTTGCCCGTCCCATTGCCGAACATGAGGGCAATTGGCTGGAAAGCCGTATGTGTCGGCTCGGCGGGCAGTTTGCCGGTCTCGCCCGCGTGGACATCGACTCCACGCGAGCCGATGCGCTGCGCCGGGCGCTGGAAAGCATCGCCCTCGAGGGGATCAAAGTGACGGTGCAAGCCGACACCGCTGCGCCGGTCAAGGGTGGCGCCTCAATGGTAAATGTCGAATTGGTGGGCCAAGACCGCACCGGCCTGCTGCGGGAGATTACCGGCGTATTTGCCCGCCATAATTTGAACGTCGAAGAGCTGACCAGCGAAGTGACTGAAGCCCCGCAGGGCGGTGGGATGATCTTCCGCGCCGACGCTACGATCGCGGTCCCGGACACCGCGGATCTGGATGCCATCGGGGACGACCTGGAGAAAATCGCAACGGACCTGATGGTGGACATCGCCTTCGCTCCAGACGGGTCCTAGCGGAACAGCGGTCGGGCCGGACTGGCCGCCTCCCCGCTCAGGGGCGGCCGCGGGCCCAGGAACTAAGAAGGGGCACCGCAAAATGGCGGTCGTAACGATACTTCCGGCAGGCGCTGAAAAGAAACCAGTCACCCAACTGTTGGCGGTGCTCATCGAAGGGTGCGGGATATACGTCATGCAAATCAGGACGTTGCCGGTAGAGCCAGTGGTTGAATTCGGTGATCAGGGCATAATGGGGTCGGCGGCGAGGATCAGCTTCCGCCGGTATGAGCCACGCGTATGAGGTGCCCTCTCCCACCGCGCAGCCGTTGGGCCAGTTGCGGGCCACTTCCGCGGGCTGATCGAAGGAAGCCGGGAGGTGGATCGGAGCCACCGGGATACCGTTCTCAAATTTCCGCTACCGAAAGGGATCGTCCGGGCTGACGGGTTCGTTCCGAGGACCGTCCGGGGCCCTCTGAGAGCTGACTGAGCAGGTGATTGAACCGGCTGTTGCACGGTCTTCGGCGTGCCCGTGATCACGATCGCCTAACTGCGCAGAGGCAAATGTGCACCCCGCGGACGACTTAACCGCGGGCCCAAGATTCGATCACCGGCAGGACAAAGACGCCATCGAACTGAAATTCGCGCCGGGCGCTGTGCAGAAACCAGTCCCCCAAGCCGCGCCGGTCGGCCCCAAAAGGATCGGGGAAGACATGGGGCAAGTCCTCGCGCATCGAGTAAAGATAGTGGGCAAATTCCGTAATGATTGGAGCGTCTCGACCAGCCGAGGGGTCTGCCGCCGCGGGACTGTGCAACCAGTCATAGAAGCTCCCTTCTCCAATCTCCGTGCCGTCGCTCCAGCGATCAGGATCATCTTTGATCTTATCAAAATAAATATGCAGCAGAATTGGGGCGACGGCGACGCCGTTGGCGAACATTCCCCCGAGGAAAGGGTTACCCGCCTTGGTCGGCTCGGTGATCCGGGCATTAACGGGGTCATCCAGGTCCATCGAGTATCCCAGCGCGGCCATCTGTGCGGGATAGGGAGCATGGGTTGCCAGCACGCGTTGCAACTCGTGGGGCAATTCGTCTCGCCATCCATTGAGCCCACCGTGCCGCACCAGCGTGCCGGCCGGATCCTTGACCTGCTTCATAATACTGATCTCACATGCACTCAGGGCTCGTTGCGTTTTGTGGCGGGGTTGAGGCAGGAATCGACCCGCCAAGGTCATGAGTGTATCCAGCGGGTGCAACCACAGGTCCTCATAACGGACACCGTGCGACCAGCCTCCCCGCAGCCAATAGATGGACAAGTGCACACTCAGGTAAAAGCCGTGTTGCAGGTAGTGGCGGGTGGCTGGGCCGTAAATGCCCCGGCCATCTTTGAGCATGGCATCGGGCCGTTCCGCCTGAACCGCCGCCGGCTCGTCATCCCGCTCCTGCCGGTTGTCGGTGTAGTGCCGCAGGCTCACAAAAACATCCGCCGGATGGCGAATAGGGGTCACAAAAATGATGCCCCGCTCCCGAGCGAGGGCGATGAGTTCCGGCTCGGGTTGGTAGTGTTGTTGCGCCACCCAACGGGCTCCCAAGCCCGCCCAGTCCATGCCGCGGAAATCTGCATCCAGTCGCACCTGCGGCATTTCGTAGAGCTCGCCTAACAGGTGGGTGAGCCACGTGTTACCCGTCTTGGGCGTACCGACCACAATGATCTTCAGCGTCTCAAAGTTCGGCGCCGGATCGTGCAAGGGACCGGTCATTTCCAAGGGGGTGAGTGACGTTTCGACCATAGTGCTGAAGCCAAAAACACCGCACCGGGTCCGTCGACGCGAAACTACAATTCACGACTGGCCTACGGGGAACCTCGCTGCGAGGGTGATCCCATGCGCGTGCTGATCGCTTTTGACAAATTCAAGGATGCCCTGACCGCGCCGGCGGCCTGCGAAATCGCCCGGCGGGTGCTGGCGGAGCTGCAGCCCGACTGGGACCTTGAACCGTGCCCGTTGACCGACGGCGGCGAGGGCTTCGCCCGGATTCTGACGGCCTCCCGAGGCGGCGAGTGGCAGGACGCGCGGGTCTCCGGTCCCCGAAGTCAGCCGGTGGAATCGGGGTTTGGCTTGGTCGACCTCGCGGCGCTACCCGACACCGTCCAACAGCACCTCGGCCTTCCAGGGGTGCGCCGGCTAGGCATCGTGGAAATGGCATCGGCGAGTGGATTGGAGTCGTTGGCTCCCGCGGAGCGCAACCCGTGGCTGACGGACAGCCGCGGCACCGGCGAGGCCATCATGGCGGCGTTCCATGCGGGAGCCGAAGCGGTGTTGCTGGGGGTGGGCGGCAGTGCGACCAACGACTTGGGATTGGGAGCGCTGCACGCGCTCGGCTGGATCGCCGTCACCGTCGATGACCAGCCCGTCCGACAATTGGCCCCCGTCGGCTGGGGGGATCTGGCGGGATTTCGTCCGCCCGCGAAGTCCTTGCCCCCCCTGCGGATCGCCTGCGACGTCGCCAATCCCTTACTGGGCGACCGCGGGGCCACCACAGTGTTTGGGCCGCAAAAGGGCCTGCCCCCCGGCGACCGCGATACCATGGAAAACGAGATCGCCCGGGTGGCTGAATTGCTGGGTCAAGCTGCTGCTCGACCGGGATTGGAAGCCACGCCCGGGGCCGGGGCAGCCGGCGGGATTGCCTACGGTCTCCTCACCGCCGCGGATGCTCGTTTGGTCCCCGGCTTCGATCTGGTCGAAGGTTGGTTGGGCATCGCCGAAAAAATCGCCGCCGCGGATTTGGTCATCACCGGGGAGGGTCGCTTCGACGACAGTTCGTTGGAAGGCAAGGGCCCCGGATCCCTCCTGTATCGTGCTCGGACGCAGGGCAAACCGGTCCATGTTTTTGCGGGCGCGGTGGAAGGGGGAACGCCCCCGCCTGGCACCGAAATGCACGTGATCACGCCACCAGGTTGGACGTTGCCGCAGGCCTTGGCGGGAGCTCCCGCGAATCTGGAAGCCAGTTTGCGACGCACGTTCGGCGGCTAGTCCCCCGGCGGCTGGCAAACGCACCAAATTTCACAAAATCGGTTGCACCCCCTCCGGGGGCTCAGCACCGTGCCGACCTTCGCCATCCCCCATGTCAACCGAACACCATGAGCACCGCAAAGAACACTTCGCCCGCATCCGACGCGCGAAGTGGTTTTTGCGATTCATGCCGCGGCGGGCCCGGTTTCATCGCTACCCGCTGATCGGGCGCTTCGCCGAAATGGCGCGCAAGCGGGACTACCTGTGGTCGTTTCGCACCGAGAGCGTGCGGCCGGCGCTTTACGTCGGGGCCATCGTGGCGATGTTGCCCTTGCTCGGAGTGCAGATCGCCGTGGCCTTCGTGCTCGCGCTGCTCTTCCGCGCCAACGTGATGATCCTGGTGGGACTGCAATTTATTACCACGCCCCTAACCGCCCCACCCCTCTACTACGGCACCTACCACGTGGGACTGATCGTGATGGAGACCGTCGGGTTCGATACGCATCCCCACGTCGTGCAGAACGATGAAGCGCTCATCGAAGAACTCGAATCCATCGACGATTCCCTCGGCCGGCCCGAGCGCACTTGGTCGGAGCGTTGGGGCATGACCCTGTTCGCGCTGGCGTTGGGCGGGATCATCGTGGGCAGTGTGGTGGGCGTAGTTTTGGATCTGGTGTGGCGCTTCGCCAGCGGACAGGCCGATGCCCGGCGGCTGCGTCGAGTCATACAAAAACGCCGTTCCGACTCGACCCCGACGCGCGCCCCGCCAAAGTGACCGGTCGATTCATGACCCGCCACCGCTTTTCTTCCCCGGGGCCTTTTTGGGCTCCGCTCTTGGGCCTGATTTTCGCTGGTCTGGCCGGCTGCGCCGCCAGCAGTGAACGCGCCACTCCCGCCCGGCCTCCGACCAGCGTGCTGGCCACCTCCAATCCGAGCTTGCCGGCGGCCCGCCCCTCGAACTCGACCGCCCTCTCCCCTCATCCCATCATGCTCGGGATCGATGTGCTGGAGTCCGATGGGTTTCGATTGCTCCAAGGCAAGCGCATCGGGCTCCTCACCCACCCGGCCGGGGTAAACCGGCGCGGGGTAAGCACGGTCGAAGTGCTGCGACAGGCCCCGCAAGTGAACTTGGTGGCGCTGTTCGGGCCGGAACACGGGATCTACGGCGACGAAAAGGCCAACGTGCCCGTCGACGACAAAATTGATCCCCGCACCGGACTACCGGTGTATTCACTCTACGGGAAATACCGGACGCCGACGCCGAAGATGCTGCAGGGACTCGATGCCCTAGTGGTGGACCTGCAAGACATCGGCACCCGCAGCTACACTTACGTCAGTTGCATGCGACTCGCCATGCAGGCCTGCTTCGCGGCCGGCGTCGAATTCATCGTGCTGGATCGGCCCAACCCTCTCGGCGGGCTGAAAGTTGATGGCCCTCCCCTCGACCCGGCATGGAAGAGCTACGTGGGGGCGTTCCGCGTGCCCTACGTGCACGGTCTCACCATCGGCGAGTTGGCCCGCATGGGCAAAAACGCGCCCGGCGTCCTCGATGTCGATGAAGCGACCCGGCAAGCCGGCCGACTCCAAGTCGTGCCCATGCGCGGTTGGAACCGCGCGATGCGTTGGCCCGAAACTGGACTTAAATGGGTTCCCACCTCGCCCATGATTCCCGACTTTGCGGCCGCCGTGGGCTACCCGATGGTGGGCCTGGGCACCTACCTCGGCAACTTCTCCCATGGTCTCGGCCCCAACTACCCCTTTCGAGGCATCTCGCACAAGGGCACGCGCATCGACCAACTCGAATATCATCTCAACGCCATGGCGGTGCCCGGCATCGCCATCCGCCGCGTGCCGGTGCCCGATGCCCGCGGCCAGCAAACCCAAGGCCTCTATGTCAGTATCAGCGACTGGAACACCTGGAACCCCGTTGAGTTCAATTTTCACCTCATGAAGCTCGCCTGCCTGCTTGAGCCCACCAACCCGTTTGGGGAGGCCACCGATGCGGTCGCCGGGTTGTTCATCAAGCACATGGGATCCGAAGCCTTTTTCGAAGCGATGAAACGCGACGGCGCCCGCATCGATCTCGATCGCTGGCTGGCCACCTGGCGTCAGCAGGCCGACGTCTACCAGCAGCAGAGCCGGCGCTTCTGGCTTTACCCCTGAGGGGCGGCGCAGGAGGGGCCGGGCCGGACGGCAGGAGGACCTCGCCCCCACCCTCCCCGGCGGCCGAAGTTACTTAACGATCTTTCGTTTCGAGATTGCGGGATTCAGACGCTTGGCAAGGATGCTTGTTCCGCGGGTTTCGACGGCCTGCCGCCGAGCGCCCCGCTTCCCTTCTCCCTCAACCAACCCCCTGAATTATGCCACGTCCTGTCACCTTGTTCACCGGCCAATGGGCCGATCTGCCTCTCGAAAAACTCGCGCCGCTGGCCAAAGACATGGGTTATGACGGCCTCGAGCTTGCCTGCTGGGGCGACCACTTCGATGTCGATGCGACCAATGCCAAATACGTGAAGGAAAAATGGGAACTGCTCGCCGATCACGGGCTGACCTGCTTCTCAATTTCCAATCACCTCGTCGGCCAAGCAATCTGCGACAACATCGACGAGCGTCACAAAGCCATCCTCTCCCCCGCCGTGTGGGGTGACGGCAAGCCCGAGGGCGTGCGCAAGCGGGCGGCCAAGCAGCTCATCAAGACCGCCAAAGCCGGTCGTAAATTCTTCGACACGAAACCGGGTGCCAAGAAAGGCGCCGCCTTCACCATCAACGGTTTCACCGGCTCCTCCATCTGGCATTCCCTCTACGCCTTCCCGCCCACCTCCATGGCCTACTGGCAGGCGGGCTTCGACGACTTTGCCCAGCGCTTCGGCCCGATCATGGACGCCTTTGACGGCGTGAACGCCAACTTCGGTCTCGAGGTTCACCCCACCGAGATCGCGTTCGATATCGCTTCCGCTGCACAAGCCCTCAAAGCGCTCAAGAATCACAAACGATTCGGGTTCAACTACGACCCCTCCCATCTTGGCTACCAAGGCGTCGACTACGTGAAGTTCATCCGCGAGTTCGGCAAACGCATCTACCACGTCCACATGAAGGACGTCTGGTGGGGCCACGGCAACGGTGACGTCGGCGTCTTCGGCGGCCACACCGGTTTCGGCGATGCCCGCCGCTACTGGGATTTCCGTTCGGTGGGTCGCGGCGACATTAACTTCGAGGAGATCATCGTCGCCCTTAACGACGTCGGCTACGACGGCCCGCTTTCCGTCGAGTGGGAAGACATCCGGATGGATCGCGTGCAAGGCGCCACCGAATCAGCCGACTTCTGCCACGCCATCGACTTCGGCACCAGCGACGTCGCCTTCGACGCCGCGTTCGACAAGGAAAATCAATAACGAAACTAGCGGGTAGATTGTAGCGAGTAGCGAGCATCCTGACTGCGCCACTCCCTCCTTCTTCCTGCTACTCGCTACCCACTACTCGCTACTTCAATAAGGGAATATGAAAAAACTAGCTATCATCGGCGCCGGTGGCATGGCTGCCTATCACATCAACGGTTTTCGCCAAGCTGGCGCCGAAGTCGTTGCCATAGCCGACGTCAATGCCGATGCCGCCGCCAAGGCAGCGGCCCAACATGGTATCGCCCAATCCTTCGGTGACGTTGCGGCAATGTTCACCGCCCTGCCGGATCTCGACGGGGTGTCCATCATCGTCCCCAACAAATTCCACGCGCCCCTCGCCCTCCAGGCCATGCGGGCCGGCAAGCACGTTTTCTGCGAAAAACCCCCCGCGCTGAACGCCGCCGAAATGGCCGAGCTCAAGACCACCGCCGAATCCACCGGGTGTACCTTGATGTTCAACTTCAACAACCGGGCCCGTCCCGAGAGCTACGCCATGCGCGGCTACATCGCCGACGGCACCCTCGGCACCCTCAACACCTGCCAAGCCAAGTGGGTGCGTCGCGCCGGCATTCCCGGCTTCGGCGGCTGGTTCACCAATAAGGCGCTCTCCGGCGGCGGTCCGTTGATTGATCTACTGCACATGATCGATCTGGGGATGCACTTCATGGGCTATCCCGAACCCGCCCACGTGCTCGCCCGCACCTATCAGGACCATATCGACGATCAGGCGTTCAAGGGCCCCTGGGGCATCCCCGACAACGCGGAGGGCGTGATGGATGTGGAAGCGGCCGCCCACGGGTTCGTCACGTTCAAGACCGGTCAGTCGATGGCCTTCGCGATTTCCTGGGCCGAGATGAACGAGCGCGAAGAATGCTCCTGTATCTTCCAAGGCTCCAAAGCCGGCGGCATGGTGCGGCGATTGTTTGGTATCGATGGGCTCGACGAAACCGCGGAAGACAGCTGCCAAATCTACACCACTGAGAACGGACTCCAAGTGAACCGTGATATCAAGGTCGCCCAAGATGAAACCATGGGCCGCGAACGTTCTGCCGCCAATTTCGTGAAGACGCTGGAAGGCACAGAAACCCCGCTCAACACCCCGGCCGAAGCGCTCGCTCTCATGAAGGTCATCGACGCCGCCTACGCCTCCGCCGCAAGCGGCGCCCCGGTCGCGCTCTGAGAAAGCCATCGTTCTCTCCTTCAGTCTGCTCCGGGCTCATCGAGCCCGGATACCATTCAACCCCACAGAAACACAGCTGTAGCCAGGGTCGATGACCCCGGTCCCTCCCCCCCTCCCCGCTTATGAAACTAAATCGCAAACTTCGCATGGGCATGGTCGGCGGTGGTCGCGGCGCCTTCATCGGCACCGTGCACCGCATGGCCGCCAACCTCGATGGCCAGATCGAACTGGTGGCCGGTTGTTTTTCCTCCGACCCCAAAAAATCCAAACTCTCCGGCCAGGACTTCTTCCTCGCCCCCCATCGCGTCTACGCCAGCTACGAGGAGATGGCCCGAGCCGAGGCTGCCCTGCCGACTGACCAACGCATCGATTTTGTCTCGATCGTGACTCGCAACAACACCCACTTCGCCGTCGCCAAGATGTTCCTCGAGGCGGGTATCCACGTCATCTGCGACAAGCCGCTTTGCTTCACCGCCAAGGAGGGCAAAGCCCTCAAAAAGATCATTGCAAAGACCGGCCGAGTTTTTGCTCTCACCCACAACTACACCGGCTACCCCATGGTCAAGGAAGCCCGGGCGTGGGTGCAGCAGGGCAAGCTCGGCAAGATTCTCAAAATCGTGGCCGAGTATCCGCAGGGCTACGCCATCACCGCCTTGGAGGAAAAAGGTGACGGTGCCATTTCCAACTGGCGCATGGACCCTGCCGTTGCCGGGGTCTCCAACTGCATGGGCGATATCGGCACGCACGCGCATAACCTTGCCCGCTACATCACGGGGCTTGAGGTGGAAGAGATTTGCGCCGAACTCTCGACCTTCATTCCGGGTCGCCCGTTGGATGATGACGGCAACTGCTTGGTCCGCTTCTCGGGCGGAGCCAAGGGCATCATCTACGCCTCCCAGATTTCCAACGGAGATGAGAACAACCTCAATATCCGCGTCTACGGGACCAAGGGCAGCCTAGAGTGGTATCAAGAAAACCCCAACGAACTCGTGTTCAAGCGGGCCGATGCTCCACCCGTCACGCACCGGCGCGGCAACAGCTACCTAGGCGCCGCCGCCCAAGGCGCGACCCGCACCCCGTTTGCTCACCCGGAAGGCTTCATCGAAGCCTTCGCCAATATATACGGGGCGGCGGCTACCGCCATCGCCGATGCCGTGGCCGGACGCAAACCTCCGAAGGCGGGCTATGATTTCCCCACCGTCGACGACGGCATTGCCGGTATGCACTTCATTGAAACGGTGGTGAAAAGTTCGGCGAAAGGTGCGAAGTGGACGAAGTTCCCAAAACGCGAAGCCTAGGCTTCGCGTGAGCATCAAGTTCCACGTATCAAGTAACAAAAACCCAGTCTTCATCGGTTGGGTTTTTTGTTGATAATTATTCGTGTTTATTCGTGTCCCTTCGTGGTTAACCTTCTTCTCCCCATGGCCGCTCTTGGAAACGACTCCGCTCGCAAAATCTCCTCCCGCCGCAAACTCCGCTTTGGCATGATCGGTGGCGGGCAAGGCGCCTTCATCGGCGGCGTGCACCGCATCGCGGCCATCATGGACGGACAAGCTGAACTTGTGGCGGGCGCGTTCTCCTCGACGCCGGAAAAATCTCTGGCCTCGGGCCGCGACCTCTTTGTGCCCCCGGATCGGACCTACGGATCCTACGAGGAAATGGTGCGAGCCGAAGCGCAACGTCCCCCGCATGAGCGACTGGACTTTGTCGCCATTGTCACCCCCAACCACCAGCACTTCCCGCCCGCCAAATTATTGCTGGAAGCCGGTTTCAACGTCGTGTGTGACAAGCCGGTGACCTTCGACGTGAAGGAGGCCCGGGCACTCCGCAAGATCGTGGAAAAATCCGGCAAGGTTTTTGCCCTCACCCACAACTACACCGGCAACGTCATGGTGAAACAGGCGCGGGAGCTGGTGCGCGCCGGCAAATTGGGGCCCATCCGCAAGGTCGTCGCTGAATACCCGCAAGGCTGGCTTTCCTCCGCCGTGGAGCAACAGGGGCTCAAGCAGGCCGACTGGCGGACCGACCCCAAACGCACCGGCGTTGCCGGATGCATGGGCGACATCGGCACCCACGCCGAAAACCTCATCACTTACATCACCGGCCTGCGCATCAGCGAGCTGTGTGCCGACCTGACCACCTTCGTGCCCGGCCGTCGGGTGGACGACGATGGCAACGTGCTACTGCGCTTCGAGGGCGGCGCCAAGGGCATCCTCCATGCCTCCCAGATCAGCGTGGGTGATGAAAACAACGCCAACATTCGCGTCTATGGCACCAAGGCCTCGCTCGAATGGTATCAAGAACACCCCAACGAATTGATCGTGAAATACGCCGACCAGCCCCGGCAAATCTGGCGCCGCGGCAACGACTACGTGAAGGTGCCCGGTCACTTCACCCGCGTGCCTTTCGGTCATCCCGAAGGCTACCTCGAGGCTTTCGCCAACATTTACCAGGAAGTCTTCCGGGCGGTGCGCGCGGAAGTTGCCGGCAAAAAGATTCCCCGCGACATCGACTTCCCCACCATCGTCGACGGCCTCGAGGGCATGCTCTTCGTCGACACGGTGGTAAAATCCGCCAACCGGGGAGCCCGTTGGGTAAAAATGCCCCAAGCCTGATTCACCTCATGTCCTCTCCTGTCACCCATCGGCCCGACGAGTGTCGGTTTGAAGTCACCATCGACGGCCACACCGGCATCGCAACGTATAGCGGAAAGGAGGGAGTCTGGGCCATGGACCACACCTACGTGCCCGATGCTCTGCGGGGCCGGGGAGTGGCGGCGGTATTGGTGGAAGCAGCGTTGGCCGCCGCGCGTGAAGCCGGCGTCAAAATCGAACCTCAGTGCAGCTACGTCGCCCGCTACATGGAACGCCACCCGGAGACGTCCGACTTGCGCGCCTAGGCCAATCCCGGCGGTCCTGGCGAGACACGGCCTACCTCAGGCCCGGCCGTGGCGGCCAGCCGTTCGCTGTTGCCGAAACAAACAAGCAGCGGACGGCGGGCGCAAAACCACTCAGCTGGCTCAGGCGTCTGCCATCATGACCTCAAGCAACTGAAAGCTGCGCTTGGGATTGATGAGGTTGATCCGACCATCCTCGCTGCGGTCCGCGGCGAGGGTGATGAGGCTCACCACTTGGCCAATGGACAGATCCGGATTCACGGCGAGCAACTTAGCCGCGAGATTGGAGACATTCGGCGAAGCCATGGACGTGCCGGAAAAGTTCAAGACCTGGCCACCCGGCACGTAGCTCGGAACTTCGAAGCCATTAGCGTGCACATCGACATTGGATCCGAAGGTGGAGAACGAGGTCTCTTCGCCCGCCTGATCGACCGCGCCCACGGTCAGGATGTTCGGCAGTTCGATCCCGGAGGGATATACGTCGGAAAACTCCGCGTCATTGTCGCTGTTGCCCGACGAGACCACAAACAGGGTGTCCGGCGCCGCCTTGATCGCATCGGTCAAAGCAGTGACGGCGATTTCAAAAATCTCACGCGATAGCTTCCGTCGTTCTTCCGGCGTGCCGCCGGCGCCGTTGGCTTCAAAAGCAGCCTCGATTCCGGCCGGGCTCCCGCCCCAGCTCATGTTGACCACCCGAGCGCCATGGGCGGCCATGTAACTCACAAACTGGGTGAATGCGGCGGCGTCCTTGTGCGCCTGTTCAATCGTCGGCACGTCCGGAATCGTGCGGTGGTCAAAAGTCATCCGCGAGGTCATCAGCCGCACGGCCGGGTTGCCCGCCGCGGCGATACCGGCGACGTGGGTGCCGTGGGTGTAGTTGCCGTAGAGTCCCAGATTCTCGATAAACTCCTGCACTTGGTCAGCCTGAAGCGACCCCATAAAGGAACGCAGGTCTGAGGCCTCCGGGCTATCAATATTGGCCTGCAGATCGAGCAATCCCTTGGTCATGGCCAATTGGTTGGGGTAATCGGCGAGTTGTTCCTCGTTGAGCGGAAAGAGCATGGCCGTCGAAGGATCCGCATCCACGTCGAAGGCGATGCCATGGACATCGTCAACAAAGCCGTTGCCATCGGTATCGGTGCCGTCGATCTGTTCGTCGGCATTGCGCCACACTTGTCCCTTCGGCTCGAAGATCGCGTTGTCGATCCCGCTGTCCCAAATCGCCACGGTCACCGGAGTCAGGTTTTGCGCGTAACTGAGGTCCACCGCGCGGGCCGCCCAGATGTCGGGCTTTTCCACATGGTTAGCATCAATGAAGGTCTGCATGACCGCAACGCGTTCCGCCTGCAACGGGATGTAGGCATCCACGTAGGTGTGTCGGGACAACAGTCCCTGGGCCACGTCGCCACTGACGGTGCCGGTCTTGTCGAGACCGGGCTGGATCTGACTTTCCACCAAGCCCAGCAGGAGCGCTTCCGTGACGATTTCGGCGCTGCCTTTGGAACCCTTGATGTTATCGCCCACGATCTCGTAAGGCAGGGTATTGATTTTCTCCGCATAGATCTCGGCAAAGGCCGCCCGGTAGGCTTCGTCCGAAGCGTAGTCCTTGCGGCGGGTTTCAATCACGCTGGACAGCAGCACCCCGGTGGTGAGCCGGTTGGCGGGTTTGGCCTCGAGTTCACGAATTTGTTCCAGCCGTTGGAGGGCCCGGTCATAATCCCGCCGCTGAAAATCAATGTTCATGAGGGTGCTTAGAATCCCCTGCAAGGTGGTGGCGTCCTCGATGTCATTTTCCGCGATGAGTGATTCGAGGTCGGCGGCCACCCGGTCGGCCAAGGCGTGATAGGCGTCGGCATCCATCAAGATGTCGGTGGCTTTGCCATCGAGCGGGTATTCAAAACGCGGCAGTTGATCCTGCGACGTGATTTTGGGTTTCTCGGCGAAAACGAGAGTTGCCCCCAGGAGGGCCAATCCGACCGCCAGGGCGGAAGATAAACGAAGACGGTTTAGCATGGTTTCCAACTTGGCCTGCCCCCGCCGTGGCGCAACCGCTCTCCCATAAATGGTTTCCCGGCCGGATAGCCGGTCAAACCACGGCAAATCGATATTCCGTCTCGCTGTGAAACTTCCCGCCCGGCCTCAATTCCGTGCTGGGAAAGCCCGGGTGGTGGGGCGAGTCCGGGTAGTGCTGGGTTTCCAGACACAAACCACTGCGGGGACCATGATGGACCCCGGCCTTCCCCCGTTCGCCTTCGGGAATAAAGTTACCGGAGTAGAATTGCAGCCCCGGTTCGGTCGTCCACACCTCCATCAAGCGCCCGCTCTCGCGATGCAGCACTTGGGCCGCGACCCGCTTACGCCAGCTCGGATCATCCAACACGTAGGTGTGGTCATAGCCACCGGCGAGCTCCAGCTGCTCGTGCACCTCGCCGAGTTGACTACCGATCGGCCGGGGCGCGACAAAGTCGAAGGGCGTGCCGACCACCCGCTCCATCTCCCCCCGCGGAATCATGCCGGCATTGACCGGCAGAAACCGGGAAGCCGCCAACTGCAGGATGTGGTCGTCAATTTTGCCCTGCCCTGCTCCCGCCAGGTTAAAATAGGCATGCTGGGTGGGATTGAGCAGCGTCGGTGCATCCGTTTCACCGCGATAGAGGACCTGCAGTCCGTTGTCTTGATTCAGCCGATAGGTCACCCCCACGAGCAGATTGCCGGGATAGCCCGCATGCCCAGCGGGGCTCAGATGCGACAGTTCCAACACGGCGGCATCCTCTTCCAGTCGGGTCTCCGCCGTCCAAAGTTGGCGATGAAAGCCCGCGGGGCCCCCGTGCAGCGAACACGGCAATCCCCCCGGTTGGTCGTTGATCGGCAAAGTGTATTCGCGGCCATCCAGTTGGAACCGTCCGCCCGCAATGCGGTTTCCATAGCGGCCCACCACGGCACCGTGAAAACAAGTGCCCTGCTCATACTCGGCCAGCGTGTCATAGCCCAACACCACGTCGGCCAAAACTCCGGCCCGATCGGGCAGCCACAGGCCGATGATGGTCGCGCCATAGTTGGTGATCACAACTTTGAGTCCCCGCCCATTGGCCAGCGTGAACAACTGCGCCTCTCCTCCCTCAGATAGAGAGCCAAACGATTGGGTTTTGATGGAGAAAGGGGACGCGTGGGAAACCGACATGGTGAAGCGGGACACAAACCGGTCTTTGGCCGGCCGAATTCCCCCCAGACTCAACTTCGATTCGCTCGACGCAACCGGTTTTCGATGGTGCGAAGCCGGTTTCCGACGCGGCCTTCCGATCCGTCCCGGGGAGCAGCCAACCGGTGGAGCGCTGCTGCCCCAGAGGTGTGTTCTACCGGACCGGAGCGATTGATCGCCAACGGGCAAGCTGATGGCGGGAACGCGCCCGCAGAGGTCGCCGTGGCCACGTCTGCGGCTCGTAGTCCAAAACCGTCTCCGTCGCCGATACCCACACATGACAAATGCTGCGCGTGCTGGCGTCGCTGCGGCACATATTCACCGATACCGCCCCCTCGTTCGGGTTGTGATCATGGTGGTAAGCACACAAGGAATCCGGAGTGGGTCGGGAGGGAAAACGGGCCAATCGCGCCGCCTCGACTTCGGCTGAGCAATAGGATGATGAGGTGAGGGGCGGCACCACCTGATTGCTCTCCCGTTCATGCCCGACCAAGCCGTTCCATTGCAGTTCCGCCACGCCCCCGGAGGCATCGACCGCTACCGCCTGAAATCCCGGTGTGCCTTCCAAGGAGCCACCGCGGAGGGCCTCCACCGCGGCCCGCGCGGTTCGTGCATCCGCCGCCCGGGGAACCAGGTTCCCCCGACTTGGGCGGGGCTCCACTTCATTTTGCGCGGCCTTGCCCGCGACGACCGGGTAGCGGTTGAGCAACGCACAGGTGACCCCGTAAGCATTGGTCATCAGCCACGTTCCCCCACTTTCGGGATCAGTGGGAGCCAGCCAAGCCACCCCACTCGAAGTCTCTCTGGCGGTCGGGGGGAACTCGAGAGCCCGCGTGTGCAATTCGTCTCGGTTAAACCAGAGCGAATAACCCTCCGGCTCCATGACCCAGCTTAAGGTGCACATCCGATCGCTTGTTCCTGCTGATATTTCATGGTGGAGGGTGCCATCCCGAAACCGCGGGGCGCCTCCACGCCTTGCTCCCCCACTATGACCGTAATCAACGCGTAATGGTGGACGGTGTGGCTGATTAAAAATTCGAGTTCCCGGGCCAAAGTGGTGGCCATTTCCTGCCCCGGCACGGTCTCGGACCTGACTGCCAGCCCGCGATCCTCCACCGCCCCATCCGTGAGCTCCGCCAATTCACGTTGTAACCGACCAAGGACCTCCGAGGCGTGGTCCACCTGCGTCTCGATGAGCCGATCCCGGGCCCGGCCCTCGTAATCAATCACCCCGGTTTTCAGCCCAACCACGACGGCCTGCCCATGCTCGATCACATGGCGAAAATGCCCACCCGCCGACGAGTTGAAACACGTCTTCACGGGCACCGCATACCGGTCAGGCCCCAACCGCTGCAGCAGATCAGCACCTTGCGCCAGGAGCTGGATATTCGCCTGAGCCGCGCGCGCGATAACCGAGGAAAAAGAAGCAGAAACCATAACGGACATTCGGGCTAGGAGGGCAGGAAAGAGGCTTTATTCCGACTAAAAATCGTGACCATCGACCTATTTGCAGCGGCCGCTACTTTTGTTAAGGTGACGCTCATGGGACTGGTCATCCGATTCCCCCACCGCGGTGAGCTCTACGGCATGCTGGCTTTTGCCGGCACCGGGTTGGGGGCATTCAGCGTGTTTCCCTTTTCCAACCGAATCAACGGCGAGATCTGGCAGGTGGCCCTCACGTTCGTCCTCGGGGGGCTTTACATCATTCTCGGGGTGTTCTCGAGCCACCTGGTCGACGACCGTCCCCAGCGGAATGCGGTGATTTACGCGTCGCTGCAAACGGCTCTCGCCGTCGCGGCAATTCTGATCAGTCCGGTTCGAGGCTTTTTCTTCATCGTGCTGATGCCGTTGGTCAGTCAGTGCATCTTTTTATTCGGCTGGCGGGTTTCGCTGGTCTGGGGGTTGTCGCTCTACGCCTTGACCTGCTCGATCTACTGGCCGGACTACGGCTGGGCCGGCGTCTTTGAGGCCTTGGTGTCTTATTCCCCCGCCTACCTGTTCACCATGGTCTTTTCCTATGTCACCCGTGATGCCCTGCTCGCCCGGGAACACGCTCTCGCCCTGAAAGATGAGTTGGAGGCAGCGAACGAACAACTGCAGGCGGCCGCCGCGCAGACGGCTGAGCTCGCCACCACCCGGGAACGCAACCGACTCGCTCGCGAAATCCATGACGGAGTCGGCCACTACCTGACCGTGATCAACGTCCAACTCGAAGCCGCGCAGACCCTGCTCTCGCGAGAACCCGAGCGGGCCGCCGAGGCCCTCAACAAGGCCACTCAAATGAGCCGCGAAGCGCTTGACGATGTGCGGCGATCCGTGGGCAGCCTGCGATCCGAGGACACCCGCCCGCCCTTGCAGGATTCCCTGCGGGAGCTTTCCCGGGATGCCGCGATGTCCGTGGAGATCGAAATCTCCGGCCGGCCCCGCCCCCTGCCCTCGGCGGCCAATCATGCCTTGTTTCGGGCCGCCCAAGAGGGGCTCACCAATATCCGCAAGCACGCCGCCGCCCGGCAGTCGTGGATCCGGCTGGATTTCGCCGATCCCGCCCGCACGCGACTCACCATCGAAGACGATGGCCGGGGGGCTCAATCCGGGGCCCCGTCCCGCGGGTTTGGACTGCAGGGCATGCACGAGCGCATCGAACTTCTCGGCGGCAAGATGACGACGCAGAACCGGGCCGGAGGGGGATTCTCCCTCTGTGTGGAGGTGCCGGCATGAGGCCCATCCGCTTGGTGTTGGTGGATGATCAAGCCCTTTTCCGCGAGGGATTACGCATCCTGCTCTCGCAGAGCCCGCGGCTGGAAATCGTCGCCGAAGCCGCCAACGGTGAGGAGGCGATCGCCGCGGCCAAACTCCACGTGCCCGACATCATGTTGATGGACCTGCGGATGCCGCGGCTAAATGGAGTGGAGGCCACCCGCCAGATCGCCCAAGCCATGCCCCAGGTGCGCATCATCGTGCTGACCACGTTTGAGGACGACGATGAGGTCTACGAAGCCATCACGGCCGGAGCCACGGGTTACCTCCTGAAAGCCTCGCCGTCGGAACGGGTGATCGAGGCCATTGAACTGACTGCCCGCGGGGAATCGTTCATCGAACCATCGGTCACCGCCAAGCTGCTCACGCATTTTTCCCGCCTCGCTTCCCAGCAGACGCGCTCCCCGGCTCCGCCGCCCTTGGCCGAGCCGCTGTCCAGTCGCGAACTGGATGTCCTGCGTCACCTCGCCCATGGCCACAGCAACAAAGAAATCGCCCACGAACTGGGGATCGCCGAAGGCACGGTCAAAAACCACATGAGCAATGTTATCGCAAAGCTTGGCGCGCTCGACCGCACCCAGGCTGCGCTGCGCGCCCGCGAGCTCGGTTTGATTTAGGACCGCTGTCCTCTCCCCTCCTGTCTTTTACCGACCCCGGGCACGCGGAAGGGACCTACCCCACCATGACCTGATTTCGTGACCATTGGCCCATGCAATGCCCGGGGGTCATGGTCTATACTCGGCGACGACATGAAGGAACTCATCTCCGACTTTCGCATCGCCCGCCACCAACTGCGGCGGGCCCCGGGATTCGCCCTGCTGGCCATCGGCATGCTCGCCGCCGGGCTCGGATCGACGGTCGCGATCTACTCGCTGTTCCACTCCATCGTGCTGCAGCCCCTGCCTTATGCGGAGCCCGAGCAACTCGTCACCTTCCGCAACCTCAATCACGCGAAGGCCATCGATCAGGAGGGTGTCTCCCCCGCCGATTTTCGTGATTACGGCGAGCGCGCCACCAGCTTTCGCAAACTGGGAGCCTTGCGGCCCAATTTCATCGCCTACACCCCGGATGACGGTCCCCCGGTGCAAATGATCACCGGACTGGTGACCGCCCAGCTGTTTGAGGTATTCGGCGTCAATCCCCTCCTCGGCCGCACCTTTAACGCCGATGAGTTTTCCTACTCCGCCCCGCGGACCGTCGTGCTGAGCGAGGAAGCCTGGCAACGCTACTTCGGCGGCGACCGGAGCATCATTGGCACCGACATCCTGCTCGACGACCAACCTCACACCGTCATCGGCGTGATGCCCGCATCCTTTCGCGAACCGACTTTCGTCGAGGCCTGGTTGGCTTTCCCCGACGAATCACCGGAGTATTACGCCCGGGATGCGCGCTTTTGGACCGGATTCGCCCGCCTCGCGCCTGGCATCAACGAAGCCATCGCCCAAACCGAGGTGCGCAGCATCTCCCAAGACCTCGCCCGCGAGTATCCGGAAGCCAATCGTGACTGGACCGCGACCGTGGTCTCCCTCCAGGAGCAACGCACCTCCGCCATCGGCACCAGCCTGCAGTTGCTGCTCGGCGCGGTGGGGCTCGTCTTGCTGATCGTGTGCCTCAACCTGGCCAATCTCCTGCTCGCTCGCAGCATCGCCCGACTGCCCGAGTTTGGGGTCCGCCTCGCCCTCGGCGCCACCCCCGGCCGCCTCGCCCGCGTGGTCGTGGCCGAAAGCGTGATTCTCGCCACGCTCGGAGCCGTCATCGGAGCCGTCATTGCCGCGGTCACCCTGCCCCTCATCGCCAACAGCATCCCTCCGGTCCTGCTTCCGCGGGCGCACGAGGTGGCACTGAGCGGCCCCGCCTTGGCCGTGGGAGCAGCTGCCGCCTTGATCTGCGCGCTACTGTGCTCCGCTCTCCCGGCGTGGCACCTCGCCCGCGCCAACGTCAATGACTGGCTCAAGGATGGCGCCCAACGCGGGGCCACCGGCAGTGGCATCGCCCGCTGGCAATCCCCGCTCGTCTCCGGCCAGGTCGCGCTCACGGTTACCGTGCTCGCCGCGGCCATGCTGCTGATGCAGAGCCTCGTGCGACTCAACCAAGTCCCCCCCGGGTTCAACCCCGAGGACGTCATGACCCTGCGGCTGTCCCCCCCCACCACCCGTTACGAAACCAACGACGAATTGATCCGTTACTATGAAGATATGATCGATGCCATCGAGGTCGTGCCGGGGGTGTCGGCTGTCGGAATCAACGCCAGCGCCCCGCTCAATGGGATCACCCTCAGCTACCCCAGTTGGCGCCAAGGCACCTCCACCGATTCCGCCAATGCGGTGGAGGCGGTCTACGCCCCGATTAGCGAACAGTTCTTCGCCGCGTTGCAGATCCAAATCCACGCCGGACGCAGCTTCACCGAGTTTGACCACGCCGACGGCGCACCCGTCGCCATCATCAACGAAACCTATGCCCGCCGCATGTTTCCCGGTGAAAACCCCCTGGGCCAACGCGTGATGATCCTGCCCTGGATGGGCGGGCAGTATCGCGAAATCGTCGGCATCGCCGCCGACACCAAACAAACGCTGCTGAGCGAGCCTCCCGCGCCACAAATCTATGTGCCCCACCGCCAGATGCCGTGGTTCTTCAGCACCCTGCTGGTGCGACTGGATCAACCCACGGTCGCTCCAGCGGTCGCCGCCGCGCTGCGCGCGCATGATCCCACCCTGCCGGTCGCCCCCACCGCTTTGAGTGAGAACATCGCGCAGGCCTCCACCCAATCACGGCTCTATGCCTACCTCTTCACGGGGTTCGCGGCCCTCGCGCTGGGCCTTTCGGCCTTCGGTCTGCACGCCAGCCTGCGATTCTCCCTCGAGCAACGGACGCGCGAGATCGGCGTGCGCATTGCGCTGGGCGCGCCGCCTGCAGCCATCCGCAACCTCATCCTCGGTCGTGCCGCCCGCCTCACCGGTATCGGTCTGGCCATCGGTGCCGCCCTGGCACTGCCCACCACCTACCTGCTGCAAGGCCGTTTGTTCGGCATCGGGCCCGCGGATCCGCTGACCTACATCGGACTTTTCAGCCTCATCGCCCTGATCACCACGGTGACCGCCTTGCCCCTCGCCCGCCGCGCCAACCGCATCTCCCCCGCCTCCGTTCTCCAGATCTCCTGAAACTTTAACCCGATTGGTTAAAACCATCCTCAAGCTCCTAAAAACCATCATGAAACACATCATAAATTCTGTTCTTATTTTCGCCCTGCTCTGTGGCCTCATCAACTTGGCGAAGGCCGCCGAAGAGGTGCCCACCGCTCCCAGCGCCAGTGAACTGGCCGCCCAGGCCAAGACGGTGCTCGCGGCGGATGATGCCAAGGCCGCCATCAAACTCTATGAGCAGGCCATCAAAGCCGACCCCGACAGTGCCTCCCTGCAGACCGACTACGCCAACGCACTCGCCGTGCGTATCAACGAGGTAAACTTCATGGCGCAGGGCATGATCGCCGGAAAGATGCTCAAGGCCTACGAGCGCTCCGTGGAAATCGACCCCGACCATATCGTCGGCTGGATCGGCCAATGCCGCTATTATTTGAATGCCCCGGCCATCGCCGGGGGGAGCGCGGACAAGGCGGAGAAATTCGCCAATGAGGTCTTCGCCCGCGTGCCTTTTCTCGGTCACGTGGAACTGGGCCTCGTCGCCGAAAAACGTGGGGATGCGGCGAAGGCCGCCGAACACTTTCAGGCGGCGCTTGAGTTGCAGCCCGGTCATGGTGAGGCCATGGCCGGCCTGCGGCGGGTGACCGCCGAGTCCTGAGCGGACTACCGGCCCCGCGCGGGGCGGCGCGCGCCGCCCCAATCCCGACTTCAGCGGGGATGGCGCAGGCGGATCAAGACGTAGCCCGTGCCCGCCAGCGCGAGGCAAACGTAGAGGAACCAGTCGCCGTGCCGGACATAAAAACTCTGTTCCCCAATCCAACGGTTGTCCCGGGTGACATCCACCACTGCGGCACCGCGAAAATAGATCGATCCGTTTTCTTCACTGGCTTTGGTGGAGACAAACTCGCGGATCACCCCATCCGCGGTGCGGCGGGTGACTTTTTGGAGCACCGCCCGGATCGAACCGAATTCGTCGATCCAACCGCTCCACCCGGCGTTGCCCACGCGTAAAACCGGACGGCGGGTTTCCACGGCCCGCAGCACACTGTGAGCGGCGTGTTGTTCGGCCGCCCCGCCCTCCCCGAACCAGCCATTGTTGGTTTGCACCACAAAGAGGTCATTGCCGGCCCGCACACTGGCCCGGGCGAGTTGCGGGTAAGTGTCTTCGTAGCAAATCAACGGGCTGATCGCCACCCCCGCGTCCTTCGTTTCCACCCACAACGGTTCGGCGGAGTTTCCGGGCATGAAGTCACCGCCCACTGGCACGACCTTTTCCAGCCACCCCAGCACGGCACGGAACGGCACGTATTCGCCAAAAGGCACCAGGTGGCGCTTAACATAATAGGCCTCTTGCAGGCCGGTGATCGGGTCGATCAGGAACACGCCGTTGATCCAGCGCGGCGCGGCGTCGGCCTCATCCGCGTTCTCGATCCCGATGGAACCGATCAGCAGTGGCGTCTCCGCGGCGGTCGCGGTGTGCTCAACAAAATCCCGGACCGCCGGATCGCCGCCGGTGATGACCCAGGGGGTGACGGCTTCAGGCCAAAGGATAATATCCGGGTTGCGCCGGGCGGCCGTGGCGGTCGCTTGTTGCAGGGCGCGAACGATGTCCGGCCCACGCGACGGATCCCATTTCACCTCCTGCGGCACATTGGGCTGCACGAATCCAAACCGTCCCAACGGCACGTTGAAGTGGTAGCGGTTGACCGACTCCTGCACATGGATGCTGAGGCAGACCAGCAGGCCAAACACGCCCAGCATGAATTCCTGGCTGCGCTTTTTCAGGCCCTTGAGTTCGGGTTCAAAAAACAACCGGTGGCCGTAGGCGGCAAAACCGAGGTTGGCCAACATGAGAAAGAACGAAACCCCGCCCGCCCCGGTGTAGGACGCCACTTGGAGCACGGCGGAGCGTTCCCATTGGCTGGCGGCCAACGGGAGCCAGGGGAAACCCGTGAGCAACCACGTGCGGGTCCATTCGATCAACACCCAGGCCGCCGCCAACGCCGCCACCCCGAACAGGCGATTGAGGTTGGGCAATCCCAGGAGCCGGGGCATCAACCAGTGGGCCAACAAAAACCAACTTCCGACCCACAATCCGGTGAGGGGGGCGAGCAACCCATACCCGGGCCAGGTGGCGTGATGTAGCCAAAACAACAGTATCGACCAAGCGACGACCTGGGCCCCCAGCGTGACCGCGGCGAACACCTTGAAGCCCGGGCTGCGGTAAGCCCAGAGCAAGGCCGGCACGGCAAAAACGTAGGCGGCTTCGGGCGCATCCATCGGCGGATAGGCCACCACCGTGAGCAGAATGGTGCCGAGGAACACCGCGAGGGGCGCCAACCAGTGCCCGTTCTTTTCCCAGAACGGCACCGTCGGATTGTCATAGTCCGGGAACGGCGGCAGGGAATCTTCGGTCGCAGAACTCAAGCAGAAGGAGGGGGAGGTTTCGGACTCAAAAAATCGGTAAGCCCATGGCCGCAGCGCCGGGCGAGCGGTGCCTCATTTACCGTGGCACTGCTTGTATTTTTTACCGCTGCCGCACGGGCATGGTTCGTTGCGACCCACCTTGGGCATTGTCTTGACGGGAGCCGGTTTTGGCATCGGGAGTTTGATCCCACTGCCGCCGCCCGGAGCCCCGGAGACGCCGCCGCTCGTTTGGGTGGTGCGGATGGAAGGTCCGGGGGCGGCCCCGTCCGGCGCCGGGGTGTTTTCCGGCCCCTGCGTCTTCGCGCCGCGGCTGAGCATGGCCAGCATGTTCTCGAAGGATCGAATGTTGGAGGTGCTGCGGAACAGGCCGGTGCAGATCTGCAACCGCACGTTGTTCATGAGCTCCTCAAAGTATTTGAAGGCTTCGCCCTTGTATTCAACGAGGGGATCCTTTTGCCCGTAACTGCGCAGCCCGATGGCTCGACGCAACTCCTCCATTTCGGTGAGGTGCTCCTGCCAGTGGCGGTCGATCGCGTTGATCACGACGTAGCGCTCCAGAGCCCCCAAGGCCTCGGGGACCTCGGCGGACTCTTTGACCGAGTAGGCTTTTTTGACGCGCTCGACCAAGGCGGCCTGGGTCGCCTCAAACCCCTGGCCCTTCAGCTCGGCGACCTTCACCCCCACCGGAAAGTGCGTGTTGAGCCAACCGGACAAAGATTCGAGCGCGGCCTCATCCGGGCCCGTTTTACCGTCAAATCCCGCCGTTTCCAAACGGCTGACGATCTCTTCCTCGACCTGCTCAAAAATGATGTCCTTCGGCCGGTCGGAGTGAATGGCCGCGTTCCGGATGCCGTAGATGACTTCGCGTTGCTGGTTGAGCACATCGTCGTATTGCAGCAGGCGTTTCCGAATGGAAAAGTTCTGCTGCTCGACCTTTTTCTGCGCGCTTTCGATGGAGCGATTGAGCAGGGAATGCTCCAACTCCTCGCCCTCGCGCATGGAACCCTCCATGAGTTTGGAGGCGAGGTTGCCCTGCAGGAACAACCGCATGAGGTTGTCTTCAAGCGAGAGGAAAAACTTGGTTGTTCCGGGGTCTCCCTGCCGGGAACACCGACCGCGCAACTGGCGGTCAATGCGGCGGGATTCGTGCCGCTCGGTGCCCACCACGTAGAGGCCGCCGAGTTCACGCACGCCTTCACCCAGTTTGATATCGGTGCCACGACCGGCCATGTTGGTGGCGATAGTCACCGCGCCACGATGTCCGGCGCGGGCGACGATATCGGCTTCCTGGGCGTGGAATTTGGCGTTGAGGACGGTGTGGGTGATGTTGGCCCTTCGCAACATGCGGGAGAGCACTTCGGAGGATTCGACCGAAACAGTGCCGACGAGCACGGGTTGGCCGCGTTGGTTGGCGGCGGTGATCTCACTGACCACGGCATTGAACTTGTCGCGGCGGGTCTTGAAAATGGAGTCGTTCTTATCGACGCGGATGTTGGGTTGATTGGTCGGGATGACCTGCACCCCGAGCCGGTAGATTTCGCTGAACTCGGCCGCCTCGGTTTCGGCGGTGCCGGTCATGCCGGCGAGTTTTTCATACATCCGAAAATAGTTCTGGATGGTAACGGTGGCGTAGGTGCGGGTCTCGCGTTCGATGTTTACGCCCTCCTTGGCCTCGACCGCTTGGTGAAGTCCGTCGGACCACCGGCGGCCCGGCATGACGCGCCCGGTGTTCTCGTCCACGATGTTCACCTTGCCGTCCTGGACGACGTATTCGACGTCGCGCTCATAGATGCAGTAGGCGCGCAAGAGTTGGGAAATGGAGTGGATCTCCTCCGAGACGGCGGCGTAAGCCTCGTGGGAGGTATTTTTCTTCGCTTCGCGCTGCTCGGGCGTCAGCGACGCGTCGCCGTCGATAGCGGAATGCTCCAGGGCCAGATCGGGCAGCACAAACGCATCGGGGTTGTCGGGCCGCAGGGTCTTGCGCCCAACTTCGGTGAGGTCGGCTTGATGTTGCTTCTCATCGATGACGAAGAAGAGCTCCTCCTTGAGTCGGAACATTTCCACCTTCTGCATATCCGAGCTCATCTCGGTATCGAGCTTGTCGAGGGCCTTGTTGATCGCGGCGTTTTCCTTGGCCCGCAGAAGTTGTTTGTTGTTGGGCTGGCCGGCTTTGACCTGGAGGAGCTTACGCAGGGCTTCATGCCGATCGTCGGCCGAGACGTCCTCCTGATCGAGAACCTTCCGCGCTTCGGAGACGAGGCGGTTGCAGAGCTTGTTCTGCATATTGACCAGCCGCTCAACGTCGGGCTTGAGCCGGGTAAACGGCTGTTCCCGCTCGACGGGAGCCGGCCCGGAGATGATCAGCGGGGTGCGGGCTTCATCGACCAAGATCGAGTCAATTTCATCGACAATACAAAACCAGTGATCGCGCTGGACCTGATCTTCCTTGCGCGTGGCCATGCCGTTGTCGCGCAGGTAATCAAAACCAAATTCCGAGGCCGTGCCGTAGGTGATGTCGCAGCCATACATTTCCCGCCTCACATCGGGTCGCATCTGTTGCTGAATACAGCCCACGGTGAGCCCCATATAACGGAAGAGGTGTCCCATCCACTCGGAGTCCCGGCGGGCCAGATAGTCATTGACGGTGACGAGCTGGGCATTTTGCCCCGTCAAGGCGTTGAGGTAGAGCGGCAGGGTGGCGACGAGGGTCTTGCCCTCACCCGTGGCCATTTCGGCAATCTTGCCGCGATGCAGGGCGATCCCACCAATGAGCTGCACGTCGAAATGGACCATGTCCCAAGTCTGTTCGTGCTCGTTGATGACGGCCGTGGTGCCCACGAGGCGCCGGGCGGCGTTCTTCACCGCCGCAAAGGCTTCGGGGAGAATGTCGTCGAGGGACTCGCCGTCCTTCACGCGCTGACGGAATTCAGTGGTCTTGGCCTTCAGCTGATCCTCCGAGAGGGCCTGATACGACTCCTCGATCTCGTTAATTTGTGCCACTACGGGCTTAACGGATTCCAAGAACTTGCGGTAGTGACGGCCGGCGAAACGTTTGAGCAGAAAGTCGAACATGAAGAGCGGGCCAGCGTAGGGGGTGCCATCCCCTTGGCAAATGACAAATCGACCTCCTTCCCCCCGGGTAATCGCCCGGCCGGCAGCGTGAGCCCGGCCTGTTTCGACCGCCTATTTATGCGCCAAGCTGTCTCGCACTCGCGCCATCCCGTCGGAGTTGGCGCTCAAGCGCACGAGTTGCATCTCGTAAATCGTTTCGGGCGTCTCGTCCGGAGCGGCCGCCCCCCGGGCCGATTGGATGCGGGCCTGGCGCGCGGGATCCAGGGTTTCCACCCAGGCCACGGTGTAGAGGTCACCTTCCGGACTCTGGGCGAGACTTTCCGTGAAGAACACCCGCCGACCATCGGCGGAGGTCAGGATGCCGTGGTCCACAAAGCGGTCGGTCTCAATCTGGTAGGTGAGGAGGTGGACTGCCGCTCTGACCGGGGGCGTCCCGCCACTTCCTCGGGTGGACCATGGGCGAGGTAATAAATCGTGTTGTCGGGGCCGACCAGAAAACCGAGCTGCGTGCGCCACGGATTGCGCCGCCCCGGCTCCACCCCGCGGGGAATCATGCGATGCACCGAACGCAGCGAGCCGCGGGTGGGGTCGAACTCGAATAATTGGGAGCTGCCTCCATGAATCCCCCAGAAACTCTCGGTCGACGGATTCCACGCTATCGTCCGCCAATTGCGCCAGAAGAAGTGCACCTCATCGGTGACGGCAAAGGACTCGGATTGGATCGTAGGCACCGCATCCAGGTCGAGTTGCGCATAATACTGGAGAGGCCGGGTGGCATCACGATCGAACGACCAGATCCGGCCGGTGTTGGTCGAACCATAGAGCCGACCGGCCTGATCGATCCCCAGGCTCCGACAAATAAAATTCCAATCGTCCCCCAGACGCCCCCACTCGCCTCGCTCCTGCACCGCACCCCAGTGGTGCAGTTGCCCGCTGGTCAGATCGTAGCCCATCAAAATCCCGCTGGGCCACGTGAGACCGTAGAGCATGGCGGCATCCGGATCCAAGGCCATGGTGATCAGGCCCTCATTGGGCAGATGAGAGGCAGCCACCCTCTCGACCTCACCCGTGGCCAGCACGACCCGCATGAAGTCTCCGCCTTGATAGGGCCGGCGACCATCAGCCGGAGCAACGTCGGGCAGCGTATCTACATAAGTCGAGGTGTGAGTGGTGAAATAGAGGGAGCCCGCGTGCTCGATCAGCGGCGTGTGGACCTTGCCGTGCGGGACCTCGGCGCGGGGGTCGATCCCGGCCACTTCACTCAGGTCGGCGAGATGGTCGATTTTTCGCGCCGTCGGGTCGAAGCGAAAGAGTTGGGCCGAGCTGTGGACCTGGTGGGTGCCGATGGAGAAATAGACCTGCCCATCCGAGGCCACGGTCAGTGCGTGGTAGCTGGAATCCCCCACCGGGAAGCCCGGATCGAAGATCTCGACCGGGAGGGTGCGCGCGGACTGCGCCGCCAAACCGGCGGCAGTGAGGAGCAGCCCGACACCGATTCCAGCAGACCGGAGGGGGCGGAAAAGCGAAGCGAGGGGGGAGACGATACGAGGTTGGGGCATGATTTAATCCAGTTCTGACCGAAAATAGTCCGCCGTGCGTTTGAGTCCTTCGATCAGATCGACCGTGGGCTCCCACCGCAGATGCTCGCGCGCCAGCGTGATGTCCGGTTGGCGTTGTTTGGGATCGTCGGCCGGCAGGGCTTCGTGGACGATTTTGGAGGGCCCTCCGACCACCGCCAACGTCTTCTCCGCTAGTTCGAGCATGGTGAACTCCCCGGGATTGCCGAGGTTGATGGGTCCCACCAGCTCATCCTGATTCATCAACCGGAGAAACCCTTCGATGAGGTCGTCGACGTAGCAGAACGATCGCGTCTGGGAACCATCGCCATAGACGGTGAGGTTTTCGCCCTTGAGGGCCTGCACAATGAAATTCGAGACGACCCGACCGTCGTTCGGGTGCATGCGCGGGCCGTAGGTGTTAAAGATCCGCACCACGCGGATATCGACCTTGTTTTCCCGATGGTAATCAAAAAACAGGGTTTCGGCGCAGCGCTTCCCTTCGTCGTAGCACGAGCGTTGTCCGATCGGGTTGACGTTACCCCAATACGACTCGGGTTGGGGGTGCACCGCCGGGTCTCCGTAAACCTCGCTCGTGCTGGCTTGAAACACCCGGGCGCGCACCCGCTTGGCCAGGCCCAGGCAATTGATCGCCCCCATCACGGACGTCTTGGTTGTTTTTATGGGGTTGAATTGGTAGTGCGGCGGGGAAGCCGGGCAGGCCAGATTGTAAATCTGGTCCACCTCAAACTTGAAGGGGTCGATGACGTCGTGGCGCACCAACTCGAAATCCGGGTTGTCCAGCAGATGCCGAATGTTGCGTTTTCGGCCGGTAAAAAAGTTATCCAGGCAAACGACTTCGTGCCCCTGACCGAGCAGACGATCGCACAAATGAGACCCCAAAAAACCGGCTCCTCCGGTGACGAGAACACGCATGGCGACCTCTTGTTGAGCCAACGGGACGTTTTGTCGAGCTACGAGGCCGTTTACCTCGCGCCCGACCCTCCCCAAACGGCTGCAGTCTTTTTCAGTCAATCTGCATTAACCGTTTGCGAAGACTCTGCGGACCGCTAATTCTCCTCCCTCTTCTTTTAATCCCTATGCAAGCATCCAAGATTCTCTCCCTTGTTGCGGTCGCCGCCGGGTCCCTCGCCCTGGTCGGTTGCGCCATCAAACCCCCGGTGGTGAACACCGAGTTTGACTCCCAAGCCGATTTTATCGGGGCCAAGACCTTCACGATCCTGCCGCTGCCAAACGACATTCCCGGCGCCGATCCCGGTCTCGCCCTGCGGGTGAGCGGCGACGTCATGAACACGATTCGCACCGCCATGACCGCCAAGGGCTACACCGAGGCGGCTGACAAGGCGGCCGCGGACATCGCGGTGCTGGTGCACGGCAAACTCGTGCCGAAGACCGATGTGACCGACTGGGGTTTCACCCCTTCCTTCGGGGCCTACGGCTGGAACCGCGGTTACCGCGGTTACTACGGCGGCATGTATACCGGCAGCAATGTGACCGTTGATCAATACGATGAGGGCACGTTGATTGCCGAGGTTTATGACGTGGAATCGCAGAGCATGATCTGGGTCGGTTGGGTTTCCGGCCGGGCCAACACCCAGCGCGATGGGGAATCCGAGCGCATCACCGCCGGCGTCGATCGCCTGCTCGCCCTCTACCCGGCCCAAGGCGCCAAACCCGTCGGGCCCTCAATGGAAGAGTAGGGCCGAACACCGTCGCTCAAAATCCCCCCAATGGCACCCACTCGGGTGCCGTTTTTTTTGCGAAGAAGCTCCCGTTGGATGATTACTCCGTGAAGCTGAATTGCGTCCGAACCCCGCGTTGAGGGTGCCGGGGCAAACAACTTGAATGACCCTCGCTACCCACCGCAAAGGGGCGCAGCTCCCACCCCTCTTTGTCGCCCGCCGACCGACCGGCGCGGAGAATTGCTCTTCCCCATCGAGTCCGCTCCTGCTTCAACTGTTCTTTGCGCCAAATCCCCCCAAATCCCATGACCCTCATCCGCTTCATCCTGCTCTTATCGCTGGGTAGCCTGGCGATGCTTGCCAACGAGAAACCCCTGCCGGTGGCGATCTACTCGCGCGTCGCGCCCAACTACGAGCGCCAGCTCCAGCAGGATGGCTCCCCGACCCGGGAATACTATGCCATCGGCTACGGCGGACGCATCGACGGCACCCTGTGGGACCAAACCCAGCAGAAAGAGGATTTTCCCGAGATCGCCGGGATCATCGCGGAGGAACTGGCCAAACAAAACTATCACTTTTCTCCGGATACCGAGACGGCCGACCTCCTGGTCGTCATCCACTGGGGCCGGACCAATCCCTACGGCGCCGTCACCTACTCCGATGGCGTGAACATCGCCGGCGACGCTTTTCAAGCGCTCGAAACTGCAGTGTCCGGGGCCGCCGCCTCCCAATCCGGCGGGGGCCTCTCGCTGGTGTCGGAACAGGCGTTGGCCGTGCAACAGGCCAACGCTGAGTTGGACGGCGCGCTGGCGCTGATGCAGATGGAGAACCGGCAACGGGAGCGCCAGGATGAAGACACTGCCCGGATTATCGGCTACACGGATGAACTCAAACGCAACAACGACATCGCCCGCTACGCTGGCAGTGACCGTTTCGATTTGCTGCTCAACGAGGTGCAGGATCCCCGCTACTACGTCGTGGTGACCGCCTACGATTTCAAGCAGGTCACCGAAAATGAGCGGTCGCAAAAGCCGCTCCCCCGCTGGGTCACCCGTTTCAGCATCCGCACCCGCGGCAACAACTTCATGGACAAGATAGATCAAATGGCCCTCAAAGCCGGATCGTATTTTGGCCGGGACTCCGGTCGCTTGATCCGAGACTATCGGGGCGAAGTTGAGATCGGCGAGATGCAGGTGGTGGGCACGACCGAAGAACCACCAGCATCGGACTAGGGACTTTTCGGGAATGAGCGATCGGCTGGCGGAAATGCCGGTCGCTTCATGTTTTGAGCCACGGGCGGCAAAGGTGGGGGATGCCCCGCGTTGATTGCAGCGGAGACTCTAGTAGGGCGGTTTCGCCGAAACCGCCGTTTCAGGCTGATGGCATACCACCGTCCGCGTCCTCCGCCGCAGCGACCACTCCATCGCAGCGGGCGGCGTCAAGCGCCGCCCCTACCCATGCCACGGTTGGAAGACCGTCAGCCCGCTCTGGATCAGCGACCCCGGCGACAGCAAATAGCGTGCTGAAGGATGTCCGTGCCCCGGTGGGCTGGGGTTTGAATTAAAATGCTCGAGTCCACCGCAACCCGGTAGGGCGGTTTCGCCGAAACCGCCGTTTCAGGCTAATGGCATACCACCGTCCGCATCCTCAGCCCCAACGACCACTCCGTCACCCACCAGCGCACCCTCCCCGCCCCCGGGAGTCTTCGCGGACCTCGGGCACCATTGCTCGACGTGCACCAGCACCACCGATTGCGAATGCGCGGTTTTCGCTGCAGGGTTCGGCTTCGACCTTATTGACAACCCTAAACCCTACCCCGTTGCTCTCTCCACGATTCCTCTTTATACTCCTTGTCCTGATCGGGGCCCACGTCCTGCTGGCGGATGAAGCGCCCTTGCCCGTGGCAATTTATTCACGGGTGTCGCCCAACTACGAGCGAACGATCCAAGCGGACGGCACTCCGGCCCGGGAATACTATGCCATTGGCTACGGTGGGCGCATCGACGGCACCCTTTGGGACCAGACTCAGCAGAAGGAGGATTTTCCCGAGATCGCCGGGATCATCGCGCAGGAACTCGCCAAACAGAATTATCATTTTTCCCCGGACAGGGACACCGCCGACCTGCTCGTGGTCATCCATTGGGGGCGCACCAACCCCTTTAACACGAACAACTTTTCAGACGGGGTAAACGCTGCCGGTGAAGCGTTTCGGGCGTTGGCCGATGCCGAGGGTCCGCCAATCGACGTCGATGCGAGCTCCGCCGAGAGTGCCGCCCAAACGGCCAGCCTCGTCGCGGAGCAAAACGACGCCATTCAACGCGCCAATGCCGATCTCAATAATGCTCTCTCGATCATCCAGATGGAAAACCGTGAGCAAAATCGGCGCGACGAAGACACCGCCCGGGTGATCGGCTACACCGACGAGCTGAGCCGCAACAACGACATTGCCCGATTCGCGGGCAGCGATCGCTACAACACTCTGCTCCAAGAGGTTCAGGACCCACGCTACTATGTGGTGGTGACGGCCTACGATTTCGATGAAATCGTCCGCAATAAAAAGAAGCGAAAAAAACCGGACCCGGAGTGGGTGACCCGGTTTAGCATTCGGACCCGGGGCAACGACTTCATGGACAAGATCGACGTGATGGCCATGAAGGCCGGCAATTACTTTGGTCGCGATTCCGGTCGTTTGATCCGCGACTACGAGGGAGAGGTCGAAATCGGGGACCTGCAGGTCGTCGGTTCAGCGGACGAGGTCGAGGAGTCCGCGGAGGATTGATCTCATCTCAACGAGCCCGATGGAGCCCCGCCTCGTAGCGCTCGATCCATGACCGGTGCCAGGCACCGTAGTCCCCGGCCTCCAGATGCGCCCGAGCCTGGGCCATCAGGTCCAAATAAAAATGTAGGTTGTGCAACGTGAGGAGCGTCCCCGCGAGCATCTCTTCGGCGAGCACCAGGTGGCGGAGATAAGCGCGGGTAAAATTGCGGCAGGTGTAGTTTCCCAATCCCTCGACGATGGGCGAAGCGTCTGAGCGGAACCGCTCGTTGCGCAGATTGAGCGGCCCATCCGGGGTAAAGACCAAGCCGTTGCGGGCGACCCGCGAGGGCAACACGCAGTCGAACATGTCCACGCCCAGCGCGACCATTTTTAGCAGCTGCGGCGGCGTGCCCAGTCCCATGGTGTAGCGGGGCTTATCCGCGGGCAGGTGCGGGGTGGTGGCCCCCACTTGTTTGAGCATCTCCGGCTCTGGCT
Organism: Opitutaceae bacterium; assembly: GCA_018402455.1. GTDB lineage: Bacteria > Verrucomicrobiota > Verrucomicrobiia > Opitutales > Opitutaceae > Actomonas. The sequence continues at coordinate 14,022 of JAGYIG010000024.1, read as the reverse complement.
CCCCCACACTCACCCCTCCAACCGCGTAACCCGGCAGGTCCAGGGCAGCCAGAGCTTCCGCCGCCTCCCGGCGGAGATCGTCAAACGTCGAGCCCTGCACGATACCAAACACATGGTGCCCCCGCGCCAGAAAACCACATTCAACCGCGATGTCCCGACACTGCCGGGCCCACCGCTCAGACCGGGCCACCGCCGCCGCACAGGCGTCGCGTTCACAGGGCCACGGCGGACACTCGTCAATCACCATCGCGATATCACTGCCCAGATTGGCCTGAATCGTCATCACTTCCTTCGGACCGAGGAAACACGTCCGCCCATCCAAGTGACTCTGAAATTCAATGCCGTCCTCCTTGAGCTTGCGCAGTTTGGCCAAAGAGAAGACCTGAAACCCACCACTATCCGTCAGGATGGGTTTGTCCCAGCCCATGAACGTATGAAGCCCGCCCATGTCCCGCACCAAGTCACTGCCGGGCCGCAGGTTAAGATGATAGGTGTTGCCCAGAATAATCTGCGCGCCGATGTCCTCCAGATGTTGCGGGGTCAGCGCCTTGACCGTCCCCTGCGTGCCCACGGGCATGAAGATGGGGGTCTCCACCACGCCGTGGCGGGTGCGCAGTCTACCGCGGCGGGCGGCGGTGTCCGTATCAGTAAGGAGCAGGTCAAAGTGGTCGGCCATGGATGTTGCCCCCCACCCTACCCGGACGCTTGACCCTACTGTCAATCCACCAGCTAATCGCCCGCTACATCCCGTGCTCCTCGTCATCGACAACTACGACTCGTTTACCTTCAACCTCGTCCAATACTTCGGTCAGCTGGGCGTGGCTCAACGGGTGTTCCGCAATGACGAGATCACGCCCGATGAAGCCCTGGCGCTGCGACCCGATCGCGTGCTCATCTCCCCGGGCCCCTGCTCGCCGGATGAAGCCGGGGTCTCGCTGGACATGATCGCCGCTTTTGCCGGCAAGGTCCCTCTCTTCGGGGTCTGTCTCGGCCACCAGAGCATCGGGCAGCACTTCGGTGGAAAAATCGTCCGGGCCGATCGACTGATGCACGGCAAAACTTCGCCCATCAACCATCAAAACACGGACGTCTTTGCCGGCCTGCCGCAGGGTTTCGCGGCCACCCGCTACCACTCGCTGGTCATCGAACGGGCGTCCCTCCCGGCCTGCTTGGAAGTCACGGCTGAAACGACGGAGGGCGAAATCATGGGAATCCGCCACCGGTCGGAACCCATTTGGGGGGTGCAGTTTCACCCCGAATCGATCGCCACCGAAGGCGGGATGAGCCTACTCGAGAATTTTTTGAAGCTCTGAACCACCACCATGCGCTGCCCCAAATGCACTTCCATCGAGGACAAGGTGATCGATTCCCGGATCAGCAAGGAGGGAAACACGATCCGACGCCGGCGTGAATGCCTCGAATGTGGCAACCGCTTCAGCACGACGGAAACCCTCGTGCGCGAAGGCCTGATTGTCATTAAGCGAGACAAGCGCCGCGAGGACTTCGATCGCGAGAAATTGACCCGCTCGATTCGCGCGGCCTGCCACAAACGACCGATCGATGATGAGCAGGTGGCCATGCTCATCGAAGATGTGATCGATATCCTCGAAGCCCAATACGACACCCAAATCCCCTCCCGAGCCATTGGTGACGCGGTGATGGAGCGCCTCTCCCGCATCGATCAGGTCGCCTACGTGCGCTTCGCCAGCATCTACAAACAATTTCGCGATGCGTCGGAGTTCATCGACGAAATCGAATCCCTGGATCGCCCCTCCGCATGAGCGCTGCGCCGCGCGCCGAACTTCATCGCCTGCATCTGATCAATGCGCTCTTCGCGCACGTCACGGGTCAGGACCTCTATCTGGCTGAGCAAATCAAGGCGGCCATTACCTGCAGTCTCGCCGAATTCGCCGCCCAGACCCAAGAGCATCCCGAGTTTGCCGCCAAGTATGACGCGGCCTTCAACTCGGCCGCCGCCCAACTCCTCAGCAAATCGTTCACCCACCTGCCCCGGCACGGATTTTTCCACTGGGATGCCGCCAGCACCCTGACCGCGGCGACGCCGCTTTTCGCTCGGGCGGAACTAATGACCGGCTTTAAACGACTCGCATCCTTTCGCGAATCAACCCTCCTGATCACCAATTTGCGCCCCGCCCTCCTGCCCCCGGACCAACGACAAACCCCGCGCCGCAAACAGGAATACGCCGAAGCTCTCACCTACACGCAGGAACTCGCCGCCGCCCGCACGGCGCCCAGCGCCGTGCTGAACCTGTTGTTCTTGTAGGAGCGAGTAGCGGGTTTTTAGTCGTGAGTGTCCCGCCAAGCGCGAAAAATTGAGCCTACTCGCCAACCGCCACGCACCAGCTACCACTGCCCCCCATGAAAACCCTCTTTCAAAAGATCATTGATCGGGAGATTCCCGCCAACATCGAGCACGAGGATGACCAGTGCATCGTGATCCACGACATCCAGCCGCAAGCCCCCGTGCATGTGCTGGTGATTCCGAAACAGCCCATCCCCCGAGTCGGTGAGGCGGGAGACGAGGACCAGGCTCTCCTCGGCCACCTGCTCCTGATCGCCCGCGACGTCGCTCGAAAACTCGAGCTCGATCAGGGTTTCCGGATCGTCATCAACAACGGCCCGCACGGCTGCGAAAGTGTGCCGCACCTCCACGTCCACCTCCTCGGCCAGCGTCAGCTGACCTGGCCCCCGGGGTGAACGGGTGTCCGCGACGTCGCGCCGTGCTTCAGCCGGCGTCGATCCGTGCCAGCCAAAGCACGGCACCACGGGAATCACCCGGCCGCGGGGCCCGGCTCACACCGCCTCAAAACGGCCGTCGGGTTGCTTGGCCACACGGCGCTGCAATTCCAGCATCATCAATGCCGTATTCACTTCGGCGATACCGAGCCCACTGGCGACGGTGACCTCGTCGGCATTGAACCGGCCGCCGCCGGCGAAACAGGCCATGATGCGCGCCTCGGCCGCCGACATCGGCGGACCCTCAGCCTCGCTCTCCGTCTGCGAAGGCCTTGCGGCAATCGGGGTCGGCGCCAGCCCGTCCAGATAGCTGAACTCGGTCAAAATGTCGTCCACACAAGTGGTCAGCTTCGCCCCATCCTGAATCAGCTGGTGGCAACCCGCGCTGGTCGGTTGGTCAATCCGCCCCGGCACCGCAAACAACTGCCGCCCCTGCTCCCCCGCGAAACGGGCGGTGATCATCGAACCGCCGGCCTTGTCGGATTCCACCACCACCACGCCGACCGACATGCCGGCCACAATCCGATTGCGCATCGCAAAGGATTGCCGGTCAGCGCGGCGACCAAAGGGGAACTCGCTTACGACGGCCCCCGCGGCCTCCACTGCCCGGTAGAGGTCCAGGTTTTCCGGCGGATAAATAATGTCCAAGCCCGTGCCCAACACCCCGACCGTCGGGCCACCGGCTGCCCCGGCCCCCGCGTGGGCCGCCGTATCAATCCCCCGCGCCAATCCACTCACCACACAAAACCCCGCCCGCACCAGTTCGGTGGCCAGCGTTTTGGCTACTTTTTGACCGTAGAGGGTGGTGCGTCGACTCCCCACCATCGCAATGGCCGGCCGGTCAAATTTGTATTCCCCTTTCTGATACAAGCCAATGGGCGGGTCGTAGAGCTCCCGCAACAACGCCGGATAGCGCTCATCTCGACAGGTCACAAAACGAGCGCCCGCCTGACTTAGTCGCGCCTCCTCCCGGGACAGATTAACCTGCTTGGCCCAACCCGATACGGCCGAGCTGATCTTGGTCCCCACGCCTTTGACCCTTTCCAGCGCCGCACTCGGAGCCGCCAGCACCGCGCGCGGATCATCCCCAAATTCGTCGAGCAACCGCCGCAGGTTGACCGGACCGATTCCGGGCAGGGCATTGAGCACCAGAAAGGCCTGATCCTCCGTGAGATTCACCCGGTCGCCTCCGCCCGGAGCGCCGGTTGCAGGTGGTCCAATAAAGCCGAGATGCGCACCGCCACTTCGCCCTCCTGCTCCGCCAGCAAGCGGGCCGCGCGGCCATGCCAGAAGGCGCCCTGGGCCGCAGCGGTGGTGACGGCATGGGGATTCGCGGCGAGTCTTCCGCCGATCAAACCGGCCAACATGTCGCCACTGCCTCCCCGCGCCAAAACGGGCCCTCCCTCGACCGCATGATAACGGATCCCGGCCTGCTCGATCCGGGTGATCGGACCTTTGCGCACGATCACCCCCGGGAACGGCGGCGGGCCCTGCGCCAGGTTCAACCGGGCATACTCGCCGGCATGTGGGGTCAGGATGCGCGGCGCCTGCCCCCGCTGCACCAGATCGGGTTGTAGGGCATCGGCATCGAGCACCAAGGGAATCTCGCTGTCGCCAATCAGCTCCGCCACCAAGGCCAGCGTTTCCGGTTCCCGGCCCAGGCCCGGACCTATCAACAACGCCGTCGCCCGCTGCAGTTGGCGGCGGATATCCAAGCCCGCCTCCATCGCCAGGTGACCCTCCTCGGTTTCCGGACAGCCCACCCACATCGCCTCCGGCCATCGGGCGGCAAACGCCGACGCCTGCGATTCGGGCACGAAGGCGGTGACGTTGCCGACGCCACTTCGCAGGGCTGCCGCTACACTCAGCCCCACCGCACCGGGATAGGACCGCGAACCGCCCACCACCGCCAGTTGTCCAAAGCTGCGCTTGTCACAGCGAGCCGGTCGCGGCTCCCGCAACGGATCGAGCACCGCGTCCTTGAGAATGCGTTGGTCACCCGACGCATTCTCGTCAAAAAACCCGAGGTCCAAGTAGCGCAGCCGCCCCGCTCCGGCACAGTCGAGCAAGGGGGTTTTGAAGATCCCCGTCGCGTAAGTGGCATCCGCGACAAACGCCCCCGACTCGTTTAAACCACTCGGCAAATCCACGGATCCGCGAAACCGGACCGCCACTGCGCCCACGGCGCCAAACCACGCCACGGCCGGCGGCGGGAGCGGCGGACGATACTGAAAGCCAAATACTCCGTCGAGCACGGCAAGGAATTGAGGGCCCGACAACGCCGAGCATCGCACCGCCGCAACCCGCGCGGACCCACCCTTGTGTTGGAGCTCACGCCAGGCGGCTGAGGCCAGCGGACGCAATTGGTTTTGACCAAAGACAAACCCCACTTCGATGGACCACGCCGTCTGCTCAATCAGGCGGGCTCCCGCCAGCAGGGCATCCCCGCCGTTGTGCCCCTTCCCTACCAGCAGCAGCACCCGTCCGGGCTGGCGGGGGGTGATTCCGAGCACCTGCAAATCACGGACCAACGCATCGGCAACCGCCACTCCCGCCCGGCGCATCGCGGCCCATTCCCGGGCTTCATCGCCACCAAAATGACCCCGCTCAAACGCCCCCGCGGCGGCGCAATCAAGGATCGGATCGGATCCCTCCAAAGGGTTCATCAGTCGGCCTCGGGTCAGCCCCCGCCGGGCGGTGGGGGCAGGGTGTTGAACTCCACCGGATCCGGCCGCCGGGGCCGTTCGACCGGTTGGGGATTGAGTTTCTGATTGCGCTCGGCTCGCTGCTCGGCGGTTTCGGTATATAAAATTGGACTGTTTTCCGGGCCGTATCCCGGAAGCGTCAGCCGGGTGAAGGTTTCAATCGGGCGGAAGTAGTCGGCCTCCAAAGTGCGCAGCACCTCGTAGCGGTCGGTGAAGCCGAGTTGCTCGCTGTTCCACACCGCGATCTGCGTTTTATCCTCATTCCAGAAGGCGTAAGCCCGATATTCCTCCCAGAGGGCTGCGACAATCTCCATGCTCAGCGCGCCCCCGGCCGGAGCCGCACGCTCTCCGGCTGTCGCATCGGCCTCCTCCTCCACCTCTGCCGCTGCCGCCGGTGCTGGTGCTGCAACGGGAACCGGTACGGGGTCGGGCGCACTGCGAAACAACCACATGGTGATGACCCCCACGACAAAGCCCAACATGATCCACGAGGGGACCTGAGACAATTTACGGCGATCAACGGTTTCGGAGTCGGTCATGATGTAGGGGATTTCACGATCGCAGCCACCGCCATGGCGGCGGTTGCGGTGTGGGAGAGGCTCACCACTACATGCGTGCCACCAAGACGGCGCAACAACGCGTCACCGGATTCATCGAGTCGAATCAGCGGCTGCTGGCGCTCACCATGATAGACCGAGGCCGACTTCCAGCCAAACTCCGCGCCGATTCCCGTGGTGAAACACTTCGATACCGCCTCCTTGGCGGCAAACCGGGCCGCATAGTGTTTGTGCGGATGGGTAAGGCTTTCGCAATAGGCCTGCTCCTCCGCCGTGAACACCCGGTTGCGAAACCGCTCGCCCTGCCGCTCGAGCACGCCGCGCACCCGGTCGACATCGATTATATCGCAGCCAAGGCCGAGCAGGATGCCACCGGGAGGGAGTTCAACATTCATAGAAGAGCCGGGAAGCGAAGCGACGAACGGCACACTTGAAAACAGCGAAATGCCGAGGTTCGCCGTCTTTGATCCAGTCGTTCTCCCCACCGCCACGAAGAACATCTCGCCCCACTCACCGAGCCGATTCTTCCAACACATTCCCCATTCCTCCCAGCTTCGGTCGATGTCGACGGCACGTTCCATGACAGTGCCTGGTTTCATATCCAGCCCCCCTCGGAAAGGGTTGGAGGCAGCTCTTTGGCTGATAGTTCCGGTCTGTCGGCCCCGTTTTATCTGATGAATAGCGCCCTTCGGCCCGTCGCCATGTCTGCCGTCCGCTACCGCCCCCGCCGCCGTGAAAAGCAATTTCCTATCAGTAGTTCAAGCGGCGCTCAAATCCCGCGGTTTGACTTCTCGGGCGATGCGGGCGCCGAGTTCGCGATGGGCCTTGCGCAGATCGCAGTCGGCTTGGAGGCGAATCCACCAGCCATCGGAAAGTCCAAAGTAGCGATCGAGGCGGAGGCCCGTGTCAGCCGTCACGGATCGCTTGCCGGCCAGGATCGCGGATAGACGGGTCTGCGGCACATGCAGCGCCTTGGCCAACCGGTAGGTCGTGAGGCCCAGCGGGTTCAAAAACTCCTCCCGCAGCATTTCTCCGGGAGTCGGCAGTGGCAGTTTCTTGGTCATGGCTTAATGGTAATCGACGATTTCGACATGCTCGATTCCGCGGTCAGTCCAAACGAAGCAAACTCGATATTGGTCGTTGATACGGATGGAATGCTGACCCCGGCGCTTTCCCTTGAGCGGCTCCAGTCGGTTACCGGGAGGAACTCGCAGGTCGGCGAGAATTTGAGCGATGTCGAGTTGCTGGAGTTTACGCAGGGCGACGGATTGGATGTTGGGCGGAAATTCGGGACTCTTTTCGCCGCGATAAATCGAGGCGGTGGCTTCGCAGCGGAAAGAGAGTATCATGACAGCGTGATGGTGACGCTGTGCATCACTAACGCGTGACGTTATTATTGGATCCCATACTGTCAAACCGGAAGTTGGGTTCTGCTCGCTCGGCATCCCCTACCGCCAAGTCCGTCGCCGTCGCCGCCGCCCCCGCACTCCACGCCGCGGCACGGGAAATTCTGGTGGACCCACCCCCCGGGCGCCTCGACTCACTGGTCGGGGCGATCCGACGGGATCGAATTTTGAATCTTGCAGTTGCGGCTTCAAACCCTGGGAGGCCAAATGAAAGAAAAAGGGAACCGACTCCGTTCAAAAGGGGAGGCAGCCCCTGCCTCAAATTATGAATCAATGGAACCGACCCCTCGGATTGCCCCTCTCAGTAGTTACCAGTAATTTCCTATCAGTGGTTCCCTGGGTAGAGGGGAAGACCAATCCTGAGCCTCGAAAAACATCTGCTATTAAAATGAAGCTAAAAACACGAATAATACTTTTTGCTCTCGGCCTTACGGGCCTGACCTCCGCGGTCGCCGCCACCCCGGTGCCTGTGATTAAAGAGCTCTTTTTTACCACGGATCAATCACGGGAGAATATTGACTCGCCTGCCGTCTGGCATGGTGGCGAGGGGCAGAGCTGGCTCTTGGCGACGAGCAAGGCGGGGCACTCCGTCAATGTGTTCGACGCCGTCAATGGAGCCATGCTCCAGCGGGTTGGCGGCCTGGGCCTGGAACTCGGGCAGTTTAGCCGCCCAAACGGCATTTGGGTGGTCGATGATATAGTTCTGGTGGTGGAGCGCGATAATCGCCGCGTTCAAGTCCTTGAGTTGCCCGGTATGCGCCCGCTGACCAGTTTTGGCGAAGATGAATTGGAAAAGCCCTATGGCCTGTATGTGAACCCGCTAGGCGACGGGCTCTATGATGTCTATGTGACGGATGCCTACGAAACGGAAGACGAATCAATGCCCCGGGACGCGGACCTGAATAAGCGGATAAAGCGCTATCGCCTGGAACGCGAAGGTCTGACAGCCGAAGGCGAATGGGAGCAATCCTTCGGCGCAACCAGCGGAATGGGTCGCCTCTTCGTGGTCGAGTCGATTTATGGAGATCCGGTTCACGACCACCTATTGATTGCCGAGGAACTGGAATCGGGCGAAGGCAGCCAAATGGTTAAAGTATACGATCTGGCGGGAAACTTCAGCGGGAAAGTTTTTGGTCAGGGTGTTTTCACTTCGCAGGTCGAGGGGATCGCTTTGTATGAAACCTCCGAAACGGAGGGTTATTGGTTCGTGGCCGACCAGAGCAAATCAAGAAACCTGTTTCACCTCTTTGATCGAGCAAGCTTTGAGCATCTGGGCACCTTCGAGGGCGAGCGCACCTTGAACACCGATGGCATCTGGATCAGCCAGAAGCCGTTGCAACGATTTCGCCATGGGGTCCTTTATGCCTGCGAAAACGACCGTGCGGTTTCAGCATTTTGTTTGGAGGAAGTCCTGACCGCTTTGAGCTTGCCGCTCAAAGCGGAGTAGTCAGCCATGATCGAATCACTGCTCCGGCAGCGGAAAGCTGTATCTCCTCCCCCCTGACGCCGGTTCGGACCGGAGAGGCAATCCGACGGGATTAAACTTTGAATCTTGCAGTTGCGGCTTCAAACCTTGGGAGGCCAAGTGAAAGAAAAAGGGAACCGACTCCGTTCAAAAGGGGCGGCAGCAGCAGGCTCAAATTATGAATCAATGGAACCGACCCCTTCGGTTTGCCCCTCTCTGCTTTCCAGAAGGGCTCAGTCCCCCCCCTCCCCTGACGCCACCCAGAAGAGGAATTTCCTATCGGTCAGTAGCAGGGCCAACCGCCGGGACCCCGGGCGCCCGGTTTTCCGCTGCTGGCGACACCGTTTTCCTGACCCGCGAAGACGGCACCAAGGAGTAACCTTCGAGACCGCCGACCTCGATTTCGGCATTGCCACCGCCCCGGTCCTCGGGAGATTGGCGCCATGAAGGATCGCTCCGACTACAAGGGCACGTGGGAGGCATTGGCACCCGACGAGGAGGGTGCCCGCATGTTCGTGGCCGGACACACCGACAATTCCGAGTGGGACCGTTCCGCCCTGGTCACCCGCGATATTCTCAAGGAATACGTCGGGCTGGAACCAACCGATGTCCTCTTGGAAATCGGATGCGGCATGGGTCGGGTCGGCAAGGTGCTCTCCCCGCTCTGCCAGCGTTGGATCGGCGCCGACATCTCATCCGGCATGCTCAGTTGCGCCCATCACCACCTGCAGGGCCTCGACAATATCGAACTGGTCGAACTCGACGACGTCAGCCTCCGCGCCGTCCCCGATGCTTCCGTTGATCTCGTCTACTGCACCGTCGTGTTCATGCACCTCTACGAATGGGATCGTTTCCGCTACGTTGAGGAAGCCATGCGGGTCCTCAAGCCCGGGGGCCGCTGCTACTTCGACAATGTGGACATCACCAGCGACCATGGCTGGGAGGTCTTTCAGCAGAGCGCCGGGTTTCCCCGCGACAACCGACCGGCCCAAATTAGCATGACCTCAAGTGGTGACGAGTTGGAGACCTACGGCCGCCGCGCCGGATTCGAAGGCATTCAGATCCGTCGTTGGGGTGGCGCGTGGGTCACGCTGACCGGACGGAAGCCAGTCTGAACAATTCGGATTTTGGCGGCGAGTCAGCCGACGCGGGCGTCGCTGGTTCCCAGACCCGCCCTAGTTCAGCAGACGCTTCATTTCCCGGACGGCTTCTTCAATCCCCCCGAACAGAGCCCGACTGATGATGCTGTGGCCAATGTTACATTCGTGGAGGTGCGGCAGATGCCGGATTTCAGCCACGTTGGTGTAATTGATACCGTGACCGGCGTTAACCACCAGACCGGCCGCGTGGGCCTGCTCGGCCCCGCGCACCAGCCGGGCATATTCCTCGGTCCGTCGGTCGGTGTAATAGGCGTTGGCCCAGGAACCGGTGTGCAGTTCCACCCAGGGAGCTCCCAATTCGGCAGCGAGGGCGATCTGAGGTTCGTCGGGATCGATAAAGAGGCTCACTTTCACCCCGATTTCACCCATAACATCGATGATGGCCGCCACCCGGTCGCGTTGCCCCACGACGTCAAGCCCCCCCTCCGTGGTGATCTCCGCACGGTTCTCCGGCACGAGGCAGACGGAGTCCGGCTGCAATTTTTTGGCGATGGCGGTCATCTCGCTGGTGCAGGCCATTTCGAGGTTCAGGCGGGTGCGGATTTCCGCCCGGACCCGTTCAACATCAGCATCGATGATGTGGCGGCGGTCCTCCCGCAAATGGACGGTGATACCGTCCGCGCCCGCCTTTTCGGCCAGCCGGGCCAGGGCCACGGGATCCGGTTCGACGGCGGGCTCAGCCCCAGGGGCCACTGTGCGGTAGCGGGCTTGGCGGAGCGTGGCAGAATGATCGATATTGAGACCGAGAAGAATCATGGGAATGAAGCTAAACCCAAAACGGCCCCTCAGGAAGTCAGGAAAGCACCCGAGGATCCGTTCGGCCTAATAATAACGGTTCCGACTTCCCTGATGTCCAGAATCCCCCCTTGATCCCTCTCTATGTCTCCTCCCGCCAAACGCGAGAACCTGCTGGTCAACCTAATCTTCAACATCGCGATCCCGTCGCTGATTTTGGCCAAGGCCAGCACGCCGGAGTTGTTGGGCCCGGTGGGAGGACTGGTCATCGCCCTACTCTTCCCGGTCAGCTACGGGTTGTGGGATTTTGCGCAACGCCGGCAGGCAAATTTCATCTCGATCATTGGCTTCGCCAGCGTGTTGCTCACCGGTGGTCTGGGGCTCATGCAGGTGGACACCTTCTGGTTTGCGGTGAAGGAGGCCGCGGTGCCGTCAATCATCGGACTGGCGGTCTGGGCCTCGATGTTCACTTCCCGACCGCTGGTGCGGCAGTTTCTCTTCAACGATCAGGCGTTTGACACGGTCAAAATCGAGACGGCTTTGGACCAGCGGGACAACCGCAACGCCTTCAACCGGTTGCTGGGCAACTCCACCTACTGGTTGGTGGCCTCCTTCACTTTGAGTGCCGTGCTCAATTTCGTGCTGGCGCGGTGGCTGTTGAAAAGCCCGACCGGTTCGCCGGAATTTAACGCTGAGCTCGGTAAAATGAACGCCCTCAGTTGGCCCGTGATCGTGGTGCCCACCATGATCATCACCCTCTTTGCCCTCTGGCACTTGGTCAGCGGAATCAAGCGGCTTTCCGGCCTCACTTTCGAGGAGATGATGCACACGCCGCCGCCCAAAACGGAGTCCTGATTCTCCGCTGCTCCACCGCGGCGCGCGGGTTCCCCTCGATCCTTTTCCTCCACTAAGTAGATTTTCAGCCAATTCTAGGTTGGTCCTGTTTACATTTTTTTAGAGAATATCTCCTCTAAAACTGCGCTCCCGACCCAATGCCGTCCGACAAACCCATCTTCATCTCCTACGCCCCCGAGGATCTCGCCGCCGCACAGCGCGTGGCGGATGCGCTGCGGGAGTCGGGAATTGAGGCCCGGGTCGAGGACACGAAGAGCGGGGACCTGAAAAAGGAGATCGAGAAAAGCGCGTTGTTTCTGGCCCTCATCTCCCAGCATGCCGCGGCCCAACCGACGGGTCATTTCCGGAATGAGTGGGAAATCGCGGCAAACTACATGGACACCCTACCCCGGGGCGTGCCGTTCCTGCTGCCGATCATCATCGACGATACCGAAGAATACGGCATCCCGGCCCCGGAGGCTTTTGGCGGAGTGCACTGGGTAAAACAGCCCGACGGAGATGCCTCGGCCGACTTGGTGGAGGAGGTGGTTCGTCTCCTCACCATTCCCCGAGGCCCCGTCTACTTTCCGCCCATCCCGCCCGGTCTTTCCCGTCCGCCGTTTTCGATGAAAAAAAAGTCGAAGCCGGTAAACAAGCTGCCCCCGGTAAAATCCCGGCCGAAATGGTTGTGGCCGACCGTAGGGGGCATCGCGGTCCTGTTGGTGGGGGCCTTGGGCTTCATCATGTTTTCCACCCCCACCTACCGAGACGTGCAACCGACGGCGCCGGAGGACAATCCCATCTTGGTGGACGAAGATTTCATCGCCGACCCCGCGCCTCGGGAGCCTGCTGCACCCGCTCCGCCCCCCGAACCGGAACCCCTGACCGATGATGCCTTGTGGGCCGACTACGAGTCGTCGCGGCTGACCCACAACTACGCCGCCGCCGCGGACGCGCTTTCGGCCTGGATTGATCGTCAGGGGGAAGTCGCCCCAAAGGTGCTGCGGGAACAAGCGTGGGTGGAACTGGCCCGTGATCTTGATCCCGACGCCTACCTGCAAACGGTGACCGGGTTAAGTGTCCCCGACGAAGCGACCGGTGAGGCGTGGCTGCCGCCCATCGCCTACGGTCTCAAGCGCGACTTCGCCAATCAGAGACGGGCGATCCGCGCGGGAGCCGGTCCGATCACCGTCGACTTCGACGCCGATACCTCGAAGTCAGAAATCGCGCTCACCGAATCCTACATGGACCAAGGCAACTGGGCGCTGGCCCGCCACTACGGCAACCAGGCCCGTCAAGCCCTCGACGCCGCCCTGAGCAGTGCGGCACTGGGTCCCGTGCTCAATGGGCAATTCGAAGCGTTTCTCGGCATGACCCGCCGCAACCCAGAGGTGATTGCCATGCTGGACAGCTTGCTGGCCAATCACGAAACGAACCGCGAGGTCACGGAATTGCTGCTCATTCGAGCCTTGATTGACCAAGGCAAACACGACCGGGCACTGGAACTCATTGGGCGGGCCCTCCGCCAGCCCAGCCGACTCGATCCCGCGATGGTGCTTTTCCTCCCGCCCTACGACCAACTCCATTCTCACCCGGAGTTTCAAGCGACGTTGGAGGCTCATATCGACCCGGCGAAGCTGGACCGCGCGATGCAGTGGGTCGCTGCGCAAAAAGTCGCCGGGGGGTAGCTAGAATCGACGCGGGCCTACTGATCCCCGGTGGCCACCGGCCGATCGGACCGTGCCACCCACTCGCTCCACGAACCCGCATAAAGGCGGGATCCCGTAAGCCCGGCAACTTCCATCGCCAGGAGGTTCACGCAGGCCGTGATGCCCGAGCCACATTGATGCACGACTTCGGTGGGTGGCCGATCGCCCAAGTCTGCCAACCATAGGGAGCGCAACTCGCTCGCCGGCTTCATGGTGAGATCGTCATTGAGGTTGGCTTTGAAGAAACGGTTGCGCGCCCCGGGAATGTGACCGGCCACCGGATCCAGTGGCTCCACCTCGCCCCGAAAACGTTCGGGGGCCCGGGCATCGATGATCTGGAGAGGGGACGCCCCCTGCCCCGCCTCCAACTCCGAAACCAACACCAAACCCTCGTCACACCGATTCACGGCAACCGCGCCCGCCACCGGGCGGGGTTCGACCGAAGACACGGGCCGCTGCTCCGTGCGCCATTTGGGCCAGCCCCCGTCGAGCACGGCGGCCCGCGGCCATCCGATCCAGCGGCACATCCACCACAATCGGGCGGCATACTGCCCGCCCACATCGTCGTAGGCCACGATGGTGCAGCCGTCACGCACGCCCTTGCGGGCCAAGAAGTCCGCCCACGCCGCCGCGTCCGGCAACGGGTGTCGACCGTTGGTCCCGGTTTTGACCCCGGACAGATCAGTTTCCACCC
>JAGYIG010000023.1 GCA_018402455.1 Opitutaceae bacterium | reverse complement strand
CCCGGGGGATGGCGAGCCCGCCGAACGGGCGTTGCGGGCGGGCTGTCAGCCGGGGGATTGGATCGTGTTTGTCGGAGCGGGAGACATTGAAGCAGAAGTGGAACGTTTGACGGAGTCCCTGCGCGCCAAGGACAAGCGACGGGGACCTTGGCAGGAAATCGCGGAGACCCTGCGCTTGCGGCTCAGCGAAGGGGCCAAGGTGGTCACGGAGGAGCCGTTGGCCAAAAAAACGACCCTGCGCGTGGGCGGGGCGGCCCGGGTTTACGTGGAACCGGCCAGTGTCGCCGACCTGCAAGAAGTGGTGCGGGAAGTTCGACAACGCGGCGTGTCTCTGCACCTGCTGGGGCGGGGCTCCAACCTGTTGATCCCCGATGCGGGGGTTGAGGGCGTGGTGGTTTCGCTGCGCAATCCGGGGTGGGAGACCTTTGCGGTCCTGGCGGACGGACGCATCCGCGTGGGAGCTGGACTCCGGCTCAAAAACCTTTGTGGGCTGGCGGCCAAGGCGGGGTTGGCGGGTTTCGAGTTTTTGGAAGGCATCCCCGGCAACGTTGGGGGCGCGTTGCGGATGAATGCCGGGGCGATGGGGGGCTGGATGTTTGATGTGGTCGAGCGGATCGAAGTGCTGAGCCTGACCGGGACGCGGTTGGAGTATCAGCGGGAGGACCTTCACGTCGGTTATCGTCATTGTCAGGAACTGCAGGATGCGGTCGCGCTGGCGGCGGTGCTCAAACCCCGGGAGGTGAGTGCGGCGGAGCAGGTGGGGCGGCAAATCGATGTCTACCGGACCAAGCGCCAGGAATCGCAGCCGCGTGAGCCCAGTGCCGGGTGTATCTTCAAAAACCCGGCGGGCGATTCGGCTGGGCGTTTGATTGATGCCGCAGGGCTGAAGGGACGCCGGGTGGGTGATGCGGAAGTTTCCCCGGTGCACGGAAATTTCATCGTCAACCGGGGTCGGGCTTCGAGTGCCGATGTGCTCCAACTGGTGCGCGAAGTTCGGGCCGGAGTGAAGGCGGCCTCGGGCATCGAACTCGAGCCCGAAGTGTTGCTCTACGGGGCGAAGTGGGAGGATGAATTATGAGCGGGCACGGGGACTTTGACGTGATGGTTTTGGCCGGGGGCACGTCCAGTGAGCGGGAGGTTTCCCTCGGCTCGGGTCGGGCGGTGGCGGTGGCCATGGCGCGGGAGTTCCCGACGCAACTGGTTGACGTGACCGAGGAGGCCTTGCCTGCCGGGTTGCGGCCGGAGCGGCATCTGGTGTTTTCCACCCTGCATGGCACGTTCGGCGAGGATGGCGGCATGCAACGTCGGTTGGAAGAGGCGCGGGTGGTGTTTGCCGGCTGCGATGCGGCCAGCAGTGAACTCACGTTTGACAAGCAGCGCACCCGGGAGCGGGCGGCGGCGGTCGGACTGACGGTGGCTCCGGCCCGAGTCTTCGTTGGCGAGGACAAGCCGACCGCGACCGCGTTGATTGCGGCGCTGGGGGAGGAAATCGTCTTCAAGCCCCGTTGTGGTGGCAGCAGCGTGGGGCTGATGGTGTGCCGCACCCCGGAGGAAGTGGCGACGTCCCTGGTCAAAATTGGAACCGGGCAATGGTTGGCCGAACAGAGAATTGCAGGACGGGAGGTGACCGTGGGGGTGGTGGGCCAACAGGCGCTCCCGGTGGTGGAAATCGTGCCGAAGATGGGGATTTTTGATTACACCGCCAAATACACCAAAGGCGAAACCGAGTATCTCGCACCCGCGCCGTTGCCCGCGACCGTGGCGGCGGCCCTGCAAGCCGATGCGCTGGCGATTTACCGGGCCTGTGGTTGCCGCGACTACGCCCGTATCGATTTTATGATTACAGAGGGATTTGACCGCTTTTTGCTCGAAATCAACACGCTGCCCGGCATGAAGGAGACCAGCCTTTTGCCAATGGGAGCACGCTGCATGGGAATGGACTTCACCACCTTGGTCACCGCCATGATGGCGCCGGCCCGGGATCGTTGGCGGCAGCGGACAACCGGAAGGAAACCCGCATGAGCGAAGCGACGACCCAGCCCCCCCGCGCTCGCAGTTGGCGGGACATTCCGCAGGAGATTGAACCCCGGCGCATGTCCCGGGTGGGCCGTCGGCGGCTCAATCTGGCGTTCGGCCGCACTGTGGCCATGGTCGTCGCCCTCGGGGCCCTGAGCTGGGGCGGCTACGAAATTTGGCAGACCCTGCAACAGAATCCGCAGCGGCTGACCGCCGGCAATGAGAGTCGCCCCATCGAGACCATCGATTTACAGACCAACGGCGTGCTGGACGACGCGTGGTTACGCCAGACCCTGGACCTCAGGGACGGGGTGGGGTTGATGGAGCTCGATCTTTATGCGCTGCGTTCCCGGCTGACGGCCAGTGGACAGGTCCGGACGGCGGTGTTGGTGCGGGAGTTCCCCGCCACGCTTAAAGTGACCCTCGAGGAGCGCTCCCCGGTGGTGCGTTTGAAGGCCAAATTAGGGGAGCCGGAACCGCGGACGTTTTTGGTGGCCGGAGACGGCACGGTTTATCGGGGGGAGGGCTATGGCGCTCCTCTGGTGCGGAGTTTACCGTGGTTGGGGGGAGTGCGTTTGCGTCGAGCGGGTGACGGATTTGAGCCGTTGGACGGAATCTCCCAACTGGCCGATTTGCTGGCCACCGCGCGGGCGGGGGTTCCCGACATCTTCGCGTCGTGGCGGGTCGTCTCGCTTGAACGGCTCTCCGCCGATGGCCAGATTTTGGTGCAGTCCACTCAGGTGCCGGAAATTATTTTTGGGGTGCGGGAGGATTTCTATTCCCAGATCGCCCGCTTGGACTTGATTTTGGATGAAACCAGCCGCCGAGCCACGGCGCCGCTGCGTTCGATTGATTTATCCGTGGGCGCTTCCCAAGTGCCCGTGGCCTTCAGCCCACCTACTTCTTTCTTTCCCTAGTCCCGTCCTGCTGCCTGCCGTGAGATCCAAAGCCCGCTTCATTGGTGCCGTCGAAATTGGCACTGCCAAGGTTGCCGTTCTGATCGGCGAATTGGTGCGCGATGGCAGCGTAAATCTCATTGGCTTTGGCGAGTGCCAATCGCACGGCGTGATCAAAGGGATCGTGACGGATTTCAAGGCCGCCAGCGACGCGACTCACAGTGCCTTGCTGGTGGCCGAACAGAGTGCCGGGGTGAAAATAGATGAAGTGTATCTCGCGCAGACCGGCGGGCACCTCGACGGATTCTCCAACCAAGCGTCCGCCAGCGTGAGTGCGGCCGACAACAAGGTCAGCGACGTCGACGTCGAAACCGTGTGCCGACTGGCCAAGGCCAAATCGCTGCCCGAAGGCCGCACGGTCGTGCACCACATTCGCCGTCCCTTTCATCTTGATGGTAAGATGGTGGGGCCCACCCCGGAACACCTGCATGGCGAACGACTTGAGGTGGGCTATTGGACGGTGCACGGCCGCGAATCCGTTATCGCCAACAACATTCACGTCGTGCGTGGATTTAACGTCCTGGTGGGGGACATGATTCTTTCCAGTCTGGCCTCCGGCACGATGATGACCACGCCGCAGGATCGCCAGCATGGTGCCTTGGTGATTGATATTGGCGCTGGGACGACGGACTTCGTGTTCTATCAGGACGGTAGTCCTCATCTCACGGGGGTGGTGCCCGTGGGAGGGGGACACATCACCAACGACCTCACCCTGGGTTTGCGGGTGACCGAGGGGCAGGCGGAGAAACTCAAGCTGCGCCACGGGCGGGCCTTGGTGCACACCCGCGACAAAGGCGATAAGGTGTGGCTCAACGGGGATTTTGCGATTGGCGATCGGCAGTTTCCCCGCCGGTCAATCGAGCTAATCACGGAGGCCCGGGTCTGGGAGATTTTTGAAGTGGTAAAAAAGAAACTGGGCCCCGATTTCGGTCCGGAGGCGTGCGCGGCCGGAGTATTTCTCACGGGTGGCACGTCCAAGTTGCCGGCGATTGCCGACGCGGCGACCAAGGTGTTTGGTATTTCTGCGCATTTGGGGGAGATGCCGCCGGGGATGGACGACAAGCTCAACCGCCCCCAACACGCCACGGTGCTGGGTTTGCTGCACTTCGGCCTGCAGAATCGGGGGGGGGCCGGGGTCCCCAAACGCCGCCGATCCGGTGGATTCATCCAAAAACTTTTTGCCGGCTCCTGAGCTGACACCCATGAACGCCAACGAACTGCCCTTGCCCCAACCCTCGGCCGATGCGCTGGCGGATCGCAGCATTGCGATCAAGGTGGTGGGGGTGGGCGGCGCGGGGGGCAACGCGGTGGAGCGACTCAAAATGGACAATCTGGCGCGGCTGCAATTGGCCGCGATCAACACCGACCTGCAGACCCTCAACAATTCCCCGGTGGAAGAGAAGGTGCTGATTGGATCCACCGTCACCCGGGGATTGGGGGCCGGCGGGGATCCGGAAATCGGTGTGGCCGCGGCGGAGGCGGAGAAGGGCTGTGGCTTGGGCTGGTGTTGGTCGGTTTTTGATCGCCACGGCATCAGGGGAGGCACCGGCAGCGGGGCCGCCCCGATCGTCGCCGACGTGGCGACCGAGGAAGGCGCGCTGGTCATCGCCTTTGTGACGACGCCGTTTAGTTTTGAGGGCTCGCGGCGCGCCAAGCAGGCGGAAGCGGGCCTGCTGGAACTGCGGGGGGCCTGCGATGCGGTGATTCCCCTGCCCAATGATCTGTTGTTGCAGGAAGCGGCCGAGGGCGAGACAGCCCTGGAATCGTTTGCCCGCGCGGATGATTGGATTGGGCGGGCGGTGCGCTCGGTCTGGGCGATGCTTTTCCGCACGGGCCTGATCAATCTCGATTTTGCGACCCTGCGCCAGGCCTTTCAGACCCGCGGGGGCAAGACCCTCTTCGGTCTCGGCCGCGGCGAAGGGGAACAGGCGGCGGCTGCGGCCGTCCAGAGTCTCGATATGTGTCCCCTGCTCGCGACTCCCGAGCACTCCCGCAAAGCGGATCGATTACTGGTCAATATCGTGGGGGGGGCGGAACTGACCTTGGCGCGGGTCAACGAAATCATGAGCGCGGTGACCGAACGCTACGGACGCGAATCCCACGTCATCATGGGGGCGGTGATTGATGAGGACCTGCAAGGTCAGCTGGAGATTTGTGTGATCGGCACCAGCGACATCGGCGGTCGCCCCGCGGTGCGTCGCTCGACCGCCCAGCGGGAACGCAACCGATCGCCCTCGTCGGCCACGACTAAACCCGATCCGGTATCCGCGGGGCCAGTGGGCGAGGTCCGGTCGAGTCCACCCCGGCGCAGGGCTGAGCCCGCGTCCGGCGGACCGGATGAGCAAGATGAGTTCACTTTTCAGGGTTCTCCGGACAATCGCGGTCGTTTTGAGCGCACGGATCGCAATCTTTTTGAAGGTCAGGACCTGGATGTGCCGACCTATCTGCGGCGGGGCATCAAGATCAGCCTTTAATTTACGCGGGCTTGACGAAGCCTCCCCTTGGCAAGTGCGTTTGATTGTGCACGATGGGCTCCTATGTTTATCGACGAATGCACCATCAAAGTGACGGCAGGAGACGGCGGTCGCGGATGCTCCAGCTTTCGCCGCGAGAAATATGAACCTATGGGTGGGCCCAACGGGGGAGACGGCGGCCGAGGCGGGGACGTGGTGTTGGTGGGGGATGAAAACACCAACAATTTGATCGATTTCAAATACAAGCCCCACTGGAAGGGCGAGCGTGGCGAGCACGGCATGGGCAAAGACCGCCACGGCCGGGAAGGCAAGGCAGCCGAGTTGCGCATGCCATTGGGGACCATTGTGACCGATGAGGCGACTGGCCGGGTGGTGGCCGAAGTACTGGAGCAAGGCCAACGCATTGTGCTGTGCCAGGGCGGCAACGGAGGCTGGGGAAACACTCACTTCAAATCATCCACCAACCGCGCCCCCCGGCGCTCCAATCCGGGCGAAATCGGCGAATCCGGCACCTATCGGCTGGTGCTCAAGAGCATTGCGGATGTGGGGTTGGTGGGTTTTCCGAACGCGGGCAAGTCCTCGCTGACGCAGCGCATTACCCGGGCCCGTCCCCGCACCGCCGCGTATCCCTTCACCACATTGCACCCGCAGATTGGGGTGATCGATTACCCGGAGACTTATGACCGCTTGCTCCTGGCCGATGTCCCGGGGCTCATCGCAGGGGCCAGTGATAACCGCGGACTCGGGCATCGGTTTCTGCGGCACATCGAGCGCTGCACCCTGTTGATGTTTTTGATCGATATGGCCGGGGTGGACGGACGGGAGCCGGGCGACGACTACCAGACCCTGCTCGACGAACTGGGCGCTTACGATGCCGCCTTGCTCGCCAAGCCCCGGGTGGTGGTGGCGAACAAAATGGACTTGGCGGCGGCGGCGGAGCATCTCGCCGCCTTTCGCGGACAGCACGACGTGGAGGTGCTGCCCATTTCGTGTGAAACGCAAGACGGCCTGACCGCGCTCAAATCCACCCTGCGCATGCGCGTGGAGGAGATGGCGGCAGTGCCGGTTGCTGGTGCCGGAGACGTCAACCCCATCAATACGGATGAATCCTGAATACCGCTCACTGCTCATGCGCTCCAACCGCCTACTGGGCGCGCAACTGGTGGAGCAAAACCTGATCAAAATTGAGAATCTGGAAGCGGCCAATGAAAAGCTGTTGGACCTGATCAACAGTGGATCGCGGCGCCAGCGGACCGTGCTGGGCATCCTCGCCTATGACTTGGACGCCGTTAAGGAAGAGGCGATCCTGCTGCACCAGCGCGACACGGACGGCACGGGCATGGTCGACCTGGAACACTACGAGTTGAACGAGGACATCAAACGGACCCTCAACCTCGAGGAGTGCTGGGCCACGTGGTCGATTCCCTTCGACGTGGAGGAAGACATGACCTTCGTCGCCACGGCCTACTACCTCAGCCCGGCTGTGCGAAAATTCTGGGAGGAGCGTTACGACGGGCGGGTCCTTTGGTATGGCACGACCTTGGAGGGTATCGCGGATTATCTGGAAAAACTACAAGGCGGAGCAGACGCGGTGGAAGGGAACCCGCCCCCGCTCACCGGCGGTGCCGTCACGCCCTCGCAACCCAACGCCTAAACGCCCATGCCGCTCGGAAAAATTCAGACCCAGATTGTCAACGCGCTGCATGAAGCCGACCGGTTGGATGCGGAAAAACGGCAAACGATTGCCGACACGCCTGACGAATTGACCGGCAACCAGCTGGACAAACTGTTGCTCGAGGAGTTCGGCATCACGCCGTTTCAATTGCAAGTGGCCAAGGGGAAGGCGTTTAAATTGGCCCCGTTCAACGTGGCCCGGTATCAGATTCACAGCGGCACCTACGAGCGCGTGCCCCAGGAGTTTTGTGTCGAGCACCGGGTCCTGCCGGTGGGGGAGGTGGGTGAACTGCTGTTGGTCGCCGTGGCCAATCCCTTTGACGTCACCCTGCCCGCCAAGATTCGAGCCATGTGTGGCTTGGAAGTTGTGCGACTCCTGGGCCGGGAAAGCGACATCATCGAAAAGTTCAGCAAGGAGGAGTCCGGTCCAACCGATTTCGCCGATGTGGTTGACGCCATCGGGATGGAGTTTGCCCCCGATGCGGAACTCAGCGACGAAGACCTCACCGATGAGGAGTCCGGTCCGATCATCGATCTCTCCAATCGGATCATCGAAGACGCCTACTTTGCGGGCACGTCCGACATCCATATCGAGCCGTGGGAGCACGAGATGATTGTGCGCTATCGGATTGACGGGGTGTGTCAGGAAAAGCTGCGCCTCCCGGCCAAGGTGGGCCCGGCCCTCGTTGCCCGGCTCAAGATCATGTGCAACCTCGACATCGCGGAGCGGCGCATGCCGCAGGATGGTCGCATCGTCTTCAAACAATACACCCGCAAGGGCATCGACATCGATTTGCGGGTTTCCACCGCGCCGCTCAATCACGGCGAAGGCGTGGTCATGCGGATTCTGGATAAACAGAAGTCGACCCTGCCGATGCATGCGCTCGGTTTTTCCGAGGAGAATTTGACCCGCTATCGGGAGGCCATCAAGTCGCCCTACGGGATGATCCTCCACTGCGGACCGACCGGCTCGGGCAAGTCGATGACCCTCTACTCCGCGCTCAACGAAATCAATTCCCCGGAGTTTGTGATCCGCACCGCGGAGGATCCGATCGAATACACCTTGGCGGGCATCAATCAGATGCAAATGCACCGCCAGATCGGGCTGACCTTTGCCACCGCCTTGCGTGCCTTCCTCCGGCAGGATCCGGATATCATTCTGGTGGGTGAGATCCGGGACAAGGAGACGGCCAACATTGCGGTGGAAGCCGCGCTGACGGGTCACTTGTTGATTTCGACCCTGCACACCAATGATGCGCCCTCGACGGTGGCCCGCCTGACCGACATGGGCGTCGAACCCTTTATGATTTCGTCCTCCCTCGTCTGCGTTTGCGCCCAGCGGCTCATGCGACGGGTGTGCAAGCAGTGTCGCAAACCGTTGGAGCCGGAAGGGCGGATGAAGACGCTGCTCGAGAATGCCCTAGGTTGGAGTGGACCCATCTTCGAGGCAAATCCCAAGGGCTGTCCCAAGTGTAATCACGCCGGTTACAAAGGCCGGGTGGGGGTGCATGAATTGATGACCACGAGTGAAGCCTTGGTGGAAGCCATCAACAAGGAGGCGGACACGGCGGTCCTAAAAAAAATCTGTCAGCAAGACGGCATGAAAACGTTGCACCAGGATTCCATGCTCAAAGTCAAAGAAGGCATCACCACCATGGAAGAGGCCCTCGCGACCGTGCCGCCGGATTTGTGATCGGGTGGGGGGGGAGTTGGCCGCCTCGGACGTGTCGGTTGAGGCGGCGGCGCGCTTCGCCGGTTTTGTCTCCAGCCTGCTTGACGCTGTTCCGGGCTCGCTAGCTGCGAGGAGTTCTTTCATGGGGAAAGGGTGTCGCAGGGACTTTGGATTGAATTTGGCGCGATCGCGTTGGCGCACGGGTTGGCGGTGGCCAGTCCGGGGCCGGACTTTGCCCTGATCCTGCGGCAGAGTCTGCGCTACGGGCGCACTACGGCGATCCGTAGTGCCTTTGGGATTGGTTGCGGGATCTTGGTGCACGTGAGTTATGCGTTGCTCGGTCTGGGCCTGCTGGTGCGCAACTCGCCGATGGGGTTTACGATCCTAAAGGTGGCGGGCACCGGCTATTTGGCGTGGATGGGATGGCGAGCTCTACAGTCCCGCGGCCCGACCCACTTGATGGTTGAGGACGAAACCCCGCCGGGAGCGCGGCGGGGGGCCTGGCGACGGGGGTTCTTGACCAACGTGCTCAATCCGAAAGCGGCGCTGTTTTTTGTGACGCTCTACACCACATTGGTCAGCCCCGACACGTCGCGAGGTTGGCAGGCGGTTTACGGTGCGTGGATGGCGGTCTGGACCTTTGGCTGGTTCAGTCTGGTGGCCGCGTTGTTTGCGCGTCCGTCTTGGCGTCAGGCCTACCTGCGATCGGGCGTTTGGGTGGACCGGGCAATGGGCGTGGTGTTTCTGGGTTTCGCGGTGAACGTGCTGCTGGCGAAGGCACGTTGACTCCAGACGGTTCGCGTGGGGGGCCCGTGCATGGGGCGAGGGGGTTTACGTCGCGAACGGGTCGTTTCCCGGGTCGTCGTGCCAAACATATTCGGCTTGGGTGGCGGCGTGGAGGGCCGTGGCGCGATCCCAGATTCGGGAGATGAGCGCGAGGGCCATGTCCATGCCGGCCGAGACGCCGGACGCGGTGAAGATGTTCCCATCCTCCACCCAACGGGCGCGGCGGGCCCAGTCGACCTGGGGCCCTTGGCTGACGGGGAAATCAAAAGAGAGTTTATTGGTGGTGGCACGGCGCCCGTCGAGCAGACCGGCGCGGGCGAGCAGGGCACTGCCGGTGCAAATGCTCGCCGTGTATTCCGCGGTGGCATGCAGCCGACGGAGATGATCCAGCATGGCGGGATTTTCCACTTGGGTGCGGGCACCGATGCCACCGGGTATGATCAGCACGTCGAGGGCGGGGACCGCGGTGAACGGCTGGTCGACGAGCGCGGAGGGACCTTGGGCGCTGGGGACGGGGCCGGCCTGTTCCCCGATCATCACAATTTCGACGCGATCGGTCAGCAGACCAAAGAGCTCCAGCGGCCCGAAGATGTCGAGGAGTTCAAACCCGGGAAAGAGCACGCCGCCCACGATCCGTTTGCGTTCGGGGCGGCTCATCTAGGGGCTCTCAGAAAGGGGCGCGGGTGGCGTTGGCCCAGTAGGAGTTATCGTCCACCCATTTTACGGCGTACCGATAGAGGCCGGCGGTTAGCAGGGCGAACAAACCGAGGAGACCCATGGGGTTGAAGTAGGCGAGGCCGAGCGAAACCACGGCCAGAAGGATGGAGAGCCACATGTAGCGAATGGCGGTCTTGCGGGTGCTCACTCCCCAGAGGGTCCAGAAAACGATCCTGGGCATGTTGGCCGGTCGCGTCACGAAGAGTTTGTCCCGCATACTTTGGCCGGTGTAGGCGGCGAGGGGCAGGGACATGACGATGGCGAACCAGACGTAGAGGGAGTTCATGCGAGCTCGTTCCAAGGCGATGCGTTCACTCATTTCGACCAGCGTAATGTAGCGATTGATGTTCTCCCGGGCTTCTTCGATTGTGCGGGTATGGTGCGCGGCCTCGCGCATGCGGTCGAAGCTGTCGGGAGCAAACTGGGTCGAGCTCACGAGTTGGTTTGAATAGATCAAAAAGCTGAATGAACCCACGACGAAGATCAGGTAGATGACCAAGAGCGGTTTTTGAATGTTCATGGGTGGGGAGCGTTGAGTGGAGGTGGGCTCTTTGAGTCGGGACGGGGGTCAGTTGAGAAGAAAACGGGCGGGAGTGCCAGACCTGATTGAAGGTGGGAAGGTGGCTGGCCCGATTCACCCCATGGGGAAAGGGGCCCGGGTTTCGTTGGCCCAGTAGGCGTGTTTGTCGACCCACTCGATGGCGTATTGATAGAGGTAAGCGGTCACGAGGGAGAAGAGGCCCAGGTAGCCGATGGGGGTGATCAATGCGACGGTCGCGGACCCAAATGCCAGTGCCACGGATAGCCACATGTATCGGATCGCCGTGCGCCGGGTGGAGACGCCGAAGAGGGTCCAATAAACGACGTGCGGCATGTTGGCCGGGCGCGTCACAAAGAGTTTGTCGCGCATCGACTGCCCCGCGTAGGCGGCCAGAGGCAGGGAGCCGATAAAAGCGAACCCGATGTAGTAGAAGTGAAAGCGATCGGCGAGTTGGGTCGCTCGCTCCGTGGCTTCCAGCAGGGCGATTGCGTCGAGGGTGCGCTGTTGGGCCAGCGCGAGGTCCTGCTCGGCGAGGGCGAGGGCTCGGAAGTTCTCCAGTTCAGTTTCGTCCAACCGCGCAGTGGAGCGGGTCTGGTGCATCAAGCTCAGGTAGAACAGGGAGGACACCACGAATCCGACATACCAAACGAGCAGGAGATATTGGGTCTTCAAGAGAGAGCGCGAGCGGGGGGCCGAGGGGAAATGTTACAAATCTGATTTTCTAGGCACCGCGAGCCGGGTTGCACGCAGATTTTCCAGATTCGGGGTTACCCTTCACCAGTAAACGCCGCCACCGAGGAGGCGATTCCCTTCGTAGAGGGCGAGAATTTGACCGGCGGCCAGTCCCCGTTGGGGGCTGGCGAATGTGATGGAAGCGCGGGTCGGATCGGCCGGGTCCGGTTCGAACTGGAGGGCGACGTGGGGATCCCGATAGCGCACCTTGCCCTCCAAGGCGCAGGGGGTGCGCGGAGGGCTCGGCGTGTTCCACCGCAGCGAACGAATTCGAACTGCCGTGGTGAAGAGACCGGGGGCCCGCGGCTCGTCGAAGGCGACGAGCAAGGCCTGATCGGCAGCCCGCTTGCCCACCACCACGTAGGCCTTGCCGTCCGTGTTCGAGGGCACGCCGATGCCCTTGCGCTGCCCGAGGGTGAAGTAGTGTAATCCGCGATGCTCGCCCAGGACCGACTCGTCGGCGGCGCGGACGATGGGCCCCGGTTGATCCGGCACGTATTCGCGCAAAAAGTCCTGCATTTTGACTTGGCCGATGAAACAGATGCCCTGGCTGTCTTTCTTGGTGGCATTGGGCAGACCGGCGGCGCGGGCGATTTCGCGAAGCTCCGGTTTGGTGAGATGACCGATGGGGAAGCGGGCGCCGGCCAGTTGATCCTGTTCCAGGAGTGCCAGAAAGTAAGTTTGATCCTTGCGCGGATCGGCCCCCTCGAGGAGTTGCCACGTGGCGGCCGGCCCGGGGGTGCGTTGCGCGTAGTGGCCGGTCGCGACGGCGTCGAAACCGTGATCGCGTCCCCATTGGGCGAATACCCCAAACTTGATGTCGCGGTTGCAGATCACATCCGGGTTGGGGGTGAGGCCGCGCTGGTAGCCGTCGAGCAGGTAGGCCACGACCCGTTCGCGATACTCCTCCATCAGGTTGACGACCCGAAAGGGAATCCCGAGATGGTCAGCCACCGCCCGCGCATCGACGATGTCCTGTTCCCAAGGGCAGTCGCCGATGATGTGGTCCTCATTGATCCAATTTTTCATGTAGGCGGCCTCGACGTCGCTCCCGGCCCGCTGGAGCAGCAAGGCGGCGACAGCGCTGTCGACACCGCCGGAAAGGGCGACGAGGGTGCGGGCGGAGGACATGAGAAGTTGAGGAATCAGGGACGATGGTGGAGGGTTTATCCCGCACCGGGGAGGCGGGCGGGGGCAACGGTGAACGGGAAGGCCGGGGCACCGCAAGGCCCGGAGAAGGCGGCACCGACTCGTCGGGTCGGGCCCCAAGGCCGATCTGCGACGGTGGCTGGTTGGCCACTAAGAACTTGTTACTTGGCGCGCGCGGCGGAAGCTGGGGGCCGTCACTCCGATGTCTTCCCGCGCCAATCATATCGTCCAAGCTTGGTTAAGCTCGCCCACCCGGGGGGTCCTGGAACTGGCCCGTGACTGGAAGGCGCGGCACCCGCCGCCGCTGCGGTTTAGCGGGGGCCTGGAGGTCAAACCGCTGGGACGGGTGCCCGACCACACGTATGGGAGTGAGAGTGGATATTTTGAGACCCCACAGGGCGATATTTTTTTCTTTCTGCCGCGGCGGTCGGATCAAATTGAACCCTCCTCCAACTTCTATTTGGCGGGAGATTTTAATGGTTGGGGGGCGGCGGTGGGGCAGGACGCGTGGCGGCTGACGGCGGCCTCGTTGGACGAGGAACCGGTGTGGCTCTGGCGGGGCGCGGCGGCGGATTTCAAGGGCTCTCCGCCCCAGCGGTTCAAATTCGTCACCGGCGAAGGGCAATGGCTGCCGGTGCCGGATCAGGCGCCGAATGGGGTGATGGACGAATCGGGGATCCGGAACCGAATCCTGGATCCGGAACGCACCGGGCGCCACCTGTTCACGTTCGAATTGGCTGAGCCGATCGACCTCACCCAGTCGTGGCGGGTGCACTGGACGCATCGGGAGGAGGACCACTCCGTGCCGTTGCGACTGGCGGGTTTTTTTCACCAACTGCAAACGGATCTCCGCATGGGGGCTTTGGTGGAGGCGGGACAAACGCGCTTCCGGCTCTTCGCTCCCCGGGCGCGCCAAGTCGAACTGGTGTTGACCGACCGAGAGGGCATCGAGCACTGGCACCGGTTGGCGCGGCGGGAGCAGGGACCCGCCGGGGACCGCTCGGTTTGGGAGGCGGTGGTGACGGGAGATTGGGAAGGCAGTTTTTACAGCTATCGGCTCGACGGCCCGAACGATGAATTCAGCCTGTTTGATCCGGCGCAGCCCGTGTTGGACCCGTATGCCCTCGCGGCGGTGGGGCGCACGGGACCGGGCGTAATCGTGCGGGAAGGTGCCGCGTTGCAGGATGGCTTCCGCACCCCCGCATGGCAGGATCTGGTGATTTGCGAAGCGCACGTGCGGGACTTGGCCGCGCTGGCGCCGACGGCGGCCACGACGGAGGAGCGACGAGGGTTTCGCGGCCTGCTCCAGTGGATTGAAAGCCCGGACTTTTATCTCGGTCGACTGGGGGTGAACTGTGTCGAACTGCAACCCGTGCAGGAGTTCGATAGCGAGTCGGTGGAGGAGTATCACTGGGGCTATATGACCAACAACTACTTCGCGCCGGAGAGCACCTACGCGGCGGATCCGGGTCGGGCCTCGGGTATTCACGAGTTTCAGGAAGTGGTGCGGGCGTTTCACCGCAAAGGCATCGCGGTGGTGCTCGATGTCGTCTACAACCACGTGGGGGTGCCGGCGCACCTGATGTTCATCGATAAGCTCTACTATTTTAACACCAATCCCGCGGGGGATCTGATGAATTGGAGCGGGTGTGGCAACGACCTGCGAGCGGATGCGGCCATGGCCAAACGCCTGATTATCGACAGCTGTGCGCACCTGATGCGCACGTTTGGGGTGGACGGGTTTCGCTTCGATTTGGCGGAGCTTTTGGGGGCCGAGGTGTTGCGGGAGATTGAAGTCGCCCTCAAGCGGGTGAAGCAGGACGTGATCCTGATCGCCGAGCCGTGGAGCTTCCGCGGCCACATCGCGGGCGAGCTGGGCGATTCCGGTTGGGCGTCATGGAACGACGGATACCGGCGATTTCTGAAGGATTTCGTCAAAGGCGGCTCCTCGCAGGAATCGTTTGAGTATTATTTCAAAGGCTCGCCTTGGCACTTCGCGCATTGGCCGGCGCAGACCGTCAACTACGTGGAATCGCACGATGATCGGACCTGGATCGACGAGATCACCGAGAACGCCGATGGCAACGGACACCTGCCGACCGCCAACGATCGTCGTCGCACGCATCTCATGGCTGCGGTGCTGTTTGCCTCCATCGGGATTCCCATGATCTCGGCGGGGCAGGATTTTTTGCGCTCCAAGCACGGCGTCACCAACACCTACCGACGGGGCGACCTGAACGCCCTCGACTACCGTCGCATGGAGCGGTTTCCGAGCACGCACGCCTATTTTGCGGACTGGATCGCTTTTCGGCGCTCGGCGCGGGGGGCGCTCATGCGCCACTATACCCGGGCGTCGGAGACGTTTTTCCGGTTTTGGTTCGTGCCGGAGACCAATGCCGTCGCGGTTTTGTTTAACGCTGACCGTTCTCAAGGCTCCGCCCAGTTGCTCTTCGCCATCAACCCGACCCAACACGATGTCGAGGTGCCGGTGGATGCAGCGGTGCTGGCCCAAGAGTGGACTCGGATCGCTGATCATGAACAGTTTATCCATACCAGTCACCCGGTCCCACCTGCGGCTTTGACGGCTCCGCTGTGGCTGCCCGCCCTCGGTTGTGGACTTTGGGAGCAGTCTTCCTAGGCCCCGAACAAGAAGAGAACAGGCCGCGACAGGGGATGCGCAGCAAAACCCCTTGCCAACGGGATTCCCGCCAACTTCGATGACGCTTCCGCGTCCA
Source organism: Opitutaceae bacterium (assembly GCA_018402455.1). Taxonomy (GTDB): domain Bacteria; phylum Verrucomicrobiota; class Verrucomicrobiia; order Opitutales; family Opitutaceae; genus Actomonas. The sequence goes on along the minus strand of JAGYIG010000023.1, from coordinate 37,944 downwards.
GACGACGTGGTCTAAAACAAAACAGCACATAACCCACATACATTGGAGTAACCCATGGCAGTAAAAGTAGGCATTAATGGTTTTGGTCGCATCGGGCGCTTGGTATTTCGCGCCCTCGTTGAGCAAGGCCTGCTCGGTGATACTCTCGACGTTGTGGCGGTAAACGATCTCGTTCCCGCCGACAACCTCGCTTATCTTCTCAAGTATGACTCCACCCAGGGTCGCTTCAACGGCACGGTGAGCAGCAAGAAGTCCTCACCTGACGCCCCGGCCGACGATGTTCTCGTCGTCAACGGCAAGGAAATCAAAGTCCTCGGCGAACGGGCCGGCCCGGCTGCCCTGCCTTGGGGAGAACTCGGGGTGGACCTCGTAATTGAGTCCACTGGTCTCTTCACGCAGGACACCAAGGCCCAGGGCCACATCGACGCCGGGGCCAAGAAGGTCATCATCTCCGCCCCGGGCAAGGGCGACGTCGCCACCATCGTGATGGGCGTCAACGACGACACCCTTGACGTCAAGACCACCAACCTCATCTCCAACGCCTCCTGCACCACGAACTGCCTCGCGCCGCTCGTGCACGTGCTTCTCAAGGAAGGCATCGGCATCGAGGAAGGTCTCATGACCACCGTCCATTCCTACACCGCGACCCAGAAGACGGTCGACGGCCCTTCGCCGAAGGACATGAAGGGTGGCCGCTCCGCCGCGATCAACATCATCCCCTCCACCACCGGTGCGGCCAAGGCCGTGGCGTTGGTTTGCCCGGCCGTGGCCGGGAAGTTGACGGGGATGGCCTTCCGTGTGCCGACCCCCACGGTGTCTGCCGTGGACCTCACGGTGAAGACCACCAAGGAGACCTCGCTCGCCGAAATCAACGCGCTCCTCAAGAACGCTTCCGAGACCTATCTCAAGGACATCCTCGGCTACACCGAAGACGAAGTCTGCTCGAGCGACTTCATCCACGATCCCCTGTCCTCGATCTACGACGCCGGCTCGTCCATCGAGCTGAACAGCAAATTCTTCAAGCTGGTTAGCTGGTATGACAACGAGTGGGGCTACTCGAACCGCGTGGTCGATCTCGCCAAGAAGATCGCCGCGGAAATGTAAGCTGCGACTCTGTCGCCGCTTAAAAGGAGCGAGTGGTGGGTAGCGAGTAGAGAGCATGCTTTGAAGCTCCTACCGCCCCACTACTCGTTCTTCTTTTTGTTTGGTTCTTAGGCTACTGGCTACTCGCTACTCACTACATTCACTACCATGTCCTCCTTTAAATCTATTCGCGATCTCGCCCTGGCCGGCAAACGCGCTCTGATCCGTGTCGATTTCAACGTCCCTCAGGACAAGGCGACCGGTGAGATCACCAACAATCAGCGCATCGTGGCGGCATTGCCCACGATCACGCACGCCCTCGAACAGGGTGCCTCCGTGGTCTTGATGAGTCATCTGGGTCGTCCGAACGGCCAACCCAATCCGAAATTTACGCTCAAGCCGGTCGCGGCCGAACTCGCCAATCTCCTGGGCCGCGAAGTGCTCTTTGCCGATGACTGTGTGGGTCTAAAGGTTGAAGAACAGGCCGCCGCCCTGCAGCCCGGCCAGATCCTTTTGCTGGAAAATCTACGCTTCCACATCGAAGAAGAGGGTAAGGCCAAAAATGAGGACGGGTCCTCCACCAAGGCCGATCCCGCCGCGGTGGAGGCCTTTCGCGCCAGCCTCACCCGCATGGGGGACTTGTTTGTGAATGATGCCTTCGGCACGGCCCATCGCGCCCACTCCTCCATGGTCGGCGTCAACCTGCCCGAAAAGGCCGCCGGCTTCCTGATGGAGAAGGAGCTCGTTGCCTTTTCCAAGGTGTTGGACAACCCCGAGCGCCCGCTGCTCGCCATTCTGGGGGGCGCCAAGATTGCCGACAAGATTCCGCTGATCACCAACCTGCTCGACAAGGCCGACAAGATCATCATCGGCGGTGGGATGACCTACACCTTTAAAAAGGTGATTGATGGCATGGCCATCGGCAAAAGTCTCTTTGACGAAGAGGGGGCCAAAATTGTCGGCGACCTCGTCGCCAAGGCCAAGGCCAAGAACGTGGAGCTCATCTTCCCGGTCGATTACGTCTGTGCCGACGCCTTCAGCCCCGATGCCAACACCCAACCGGCCGACGATGCTTCCGGTATTCCGGATGGCTGGGAGGGCCTCGATGCCGGCTCCAAGTCGATCGAGCTCTACCGCGCCGCCATTCTCGCCTCCAAAACCATTATTTGGAACGGACCGGCCGGGGTGTTCGAATTCGAGAAATTTGCCGGTGCGACCAAGGCTCAGGCCGAAGCGGTCGCCGAAGCCACGGCCAACGGTGCCATTTCAGTGGTGGGCGGAGGAGACACCGCGACTGCCGCCAAGCAGTTTGGGGTCGCTGACCAAGTTTCGCACTGCTCCACCGGTGGTGGCGCCAGCCTCGAATTTCTCGAAGGCAAGGTCCTCCCGGGCGTCGCATTTTTGACGATCTGATCAAATCTACTCGCTACTCCCTACCCACTACTCACTACTCTTAAAACATGATTCGTAAGAAACTCATCGCGGGAAACTGGAAGATGAACAAAACCTCCGATGAGGCCAAAACCCTCGTGGCGGACATCGTGTCCTTTGTCGGTACCGCGAAGGACGTGGATATCGTCGTTGCGCCGCCTTTTACCTCGGTTGAGGCGGTCGGTCAGGCGGTCGATGGCTCCAACGTTAAACTCGGGGCGCAAAACATGCACCCGGAGCCCAGCGGTGCCTATACGGGCGAAGTCTCGGCGGAGATGCTGCGGTCCCTCTTCACCCGCTACGTGATTCTGGGACACAGCGAGCGCCGGGCCTATTTCGGGGAGACTGATGCCTTCATCAACCAAAAGGTGATCGCCGCTCTCAAGGCGGAGTTGAAGCCCATCCTCTGCGTGGGGGAGACCCTCGAAGAACGCGAAGCGGGTGACACCCTCAAAGTGGTTCAAACCCAACTCGAAGGTGGCCTCGTCGGCACTGCGGAGGCGCAAGCGACCGAGATCGTCATTGCCTACGAGCCGGTTTGGGCGATTGGCACCGGCAAGGTCGCCACCACCGAACAGGCGCAGGAAGTGCACGCTTTTATTCGCGAACGCCTTGGCCAGCTCCTGAGTCCGGCGGCGGCGGGCAAAATCCGCATCCTGTACGGTGGTTCGATGAAGCCGGCCAACGCCCCTGAGCTGCTGACCCAGCCCGACATCGACGGCGGTCTGATTGGCGGAGCTGCCCTCGAAGCCCGCAGTTTCGTGCAACTCGTGCAGGCCGCGCAGGCCGCGAGCTGATTGAGCCTGGTCCTGCCGAAATTTCAAAGCCCGTCCGGTTTCCGGACGGGCTTGTTTTTTTTGGCGACAACCCCGTTTGGGTCCGGCCCCTCGGCGCCGTGATGGGTCGTCAGGCCGGTCCGCCCCGGGGGCGACCGGGTAGCGGCAACGGTTGAAAAAATCGCCGGATCGACCCAACCCGAGGCTGTTTCCGGATGCGGATTCCGACTCAGCGGCGGTCGTTGACGACTTCCTCGCGGGGAGGCAACTCGCCTAACAGCCTCAGAGTGAGGGGGTAGCGGAAGACCTCGTCGTTGGCGGCTTTGACGATCGCGATGATGGCCAATACAAACGTAGCCACGGCCAGCACCCCGAGCATTAGAGCGCCAATCCCGATAAAAAGAAACGGCACACAGAGCAGGGCCCAGATGGCGTAGCTGAGATGGAAGTTGAAGGCTTCCGCGGCGTGCACGGGCACGATGGTGCGATCTTTTTTGGTCACCAGATAAATGATCAAGGGAATGATCAAGGGAGCCCCCAAAAAGGTCGCCGCATGGGAGAAAATGGCCAACAAGCGGTGGCTGGAATCGATCGGGCGAGGGGGCGTGATGTCGATGGTTTCAGACATGGTAAAAGCGCAGGAAGAGGATTTTCAGGAAGCAGTGGAGCCGTTTCAATAGCAGGTTAGCCGATCCGAGACGACTTGAATCCGGCGCCCGGGTTTTTCGGCAATGCCCGAGCGCTCGATGCAATACTCCTTTGAACGGGGAAAAGTTGCGGAAAAATCCGGTTCAGTTCGGAAACCCCCGGCGCCGACGGGCGGGCGGTCAGTGGATCCGGGCGGCCATGGAGGTCATCAGGTCTTCCAGAAAGGAGGTGTCCCCCGGCAGCTGCTGGAGTGTGGCCACGGCCGAGCGGGTTCGGGTCTCCGCCAATGCCCGTGATGCGGCCAGGCCGTGCAGTCTCACGTAGGTGGTTTTCTCCGTCGCCTCATCCTTCCCGGTGGTCTTGCCCAAGGTGGCGGAATCGGCCGTGACATCGAGGATGTCATCGACGATCTGAAAAGCTAAACCCAAGTCCCGACCGATTTGGCGGAGGCACTTGAGCGGCTGCTCGGGCCAGTCGAGGAGCAACCCGCCCATGACCAACGCCGTTTCGATCATGGCGGCGGTTTTGTTCAGGTGAATGTATTCCAAGTCCGCGGGCGTGGCGTTGCCCTTGGCCTCGCCCAGCAGATCCTCCATCTGGCCTCCGATCAGCCGTTGGGAGCCGGCCGTCCGGGCCAGCTCAGCGATCAAGGCGTGGGCCAGCACCGGTCGATCCGCGTAGGCCTCGGCGAGCAACCCGAACGCATGGGTCAGCAGGGCATCGCCCGCCAACAGCGCCGTGGCCTCGTCGAATTCCCGGTGCAAGGTGGGGCGCCCTCGCCGCAGGTCATCATCGTCCATGCAGGGCAGATCGTCGTGAATAAGCGAATACGTGTGGAGGCATTCAATCGCCACCGCCGCCGGTAGGGCGTCGGGTTTGCCGGCCTGAACGTCCAGCTCGGCGACGGCTAGAACCAGCACAGGGCGCAGCCGTTTGCCGCCGGCTTCCAGACTGTAGCGCATGGCCGCGTGCAACCGCGCCGGACGGGTATCGGCCGGCGGCATCCACCGGTTGATGCCGGACTCAACCCGCTCCACGAGGTTTTTTAATTTGTTTGTGACTTCCATAGCGCCATCCCTACGTTCCGGAGACTGAACGTCTCACCGCCGCAATGCCCACCCTAGAACTCGTTTGCAAACGCCTTTTCGCGGACTCGTCATGGTTCATCAAGTGTATCGTGGGGGCCCTGCTGTTGGTGATCCCAGTCGCGCAGTTTTTTGCCTTCGGTTATCTCTATGGTTTGGTGGAACGCGCCCGCCGGGGCGACAGTGTCGTGCTGCCGGATTGGGGCGAATGGAAACGGCTCTTCTTTGATGGCATTGCCACGTTTGTGATTTTCATGGTTCTGGGGGTGTTCCCGATCGCCATCGCCTGGTTGCTGACCCTGCCGCTGCGGTTTTTCGCCTTTGGTGTTTTTGTCTACCTCCCCATGGTGCCGGTGGTGATGATCGCGGGCCCCTTGGTGGTCGCGGGTGTTTACCAGTATCAAAAACGGGAACAATACGCTGACGCCTTTCGGCTGCAGGTTCTCGGGTCGATGCTCCGGGCGGCCCAATCGAAGTTCGTGTTGCCCACCCTCGCCCTCATTGGACTGTTGGTGGCGGGCTACCCGCTGATGACGTTCACCGTGTTTGTGGCCATGGCCGGCAGTTGGACCTACTACGCCGCGACCTATCGGTTCATCGAGGAATCCCGGCGCGGCGGGATAAAAGTTTGATTTTGATCCGCGGACCGGACAACTCATCGCCCCATGCCGACTTACGACTACTCCTGCACCAAGTGCGGTCACGCATGGGAAGCCTTTCAGTCCATGAAGGACGAGCCGCTCAAGACCTGTCCCGCCTGCAAAAAGCGTTCCGCCAAACGGATGGTGGGGGGCGGTGCGGGATTGATTTTCAAAGGCTCAGGCTTTTACATCACGGACTACAAAAACAAGGCTGCCGGATCCGATCAGCCCAAGTCTGACGGCGCCAAGCCGGAGAAGGCGAAGCCCGAGACCACGAAACCGCAGCCTGCCAGTTAACTCCGTCTCTTCCCCGCCATGGCCCGCTCCGCCGCAAACCTCAAACGGGACCTCTACGGCCCCAGCCTGTTCGAAATCACTTTGGGGGCCGCGCTGAGCATCGCGTTGGGCGGGGTGTTGGCCGCAGGGTATTTGATGGCCCAACCCGTTGACACGGTGCGCACGCTGCCCCGGGAGCCAAATCCGGACAAAGTCTATTACGTGGTGGGATCGGCGCGAAGCAGTTTGGGGAACGGTTGGCTGCGCAAAAAGCAAATGCTGATTGAGCCCGGAGCGGCGACCCTCCAACTCAGCGAAGATGAGCTCAACACCTGGTTGGCTTCCACCCAGACCCAACCCGAGAGCCCGAGCGAGGGGGGGATGATCAAACCCAGAACCCTGAATTTTCGCATCGGCGAGGACTATTTGCAGGTGGGGTTGCCCTGCGACATCAGCGTGGCTGGGTTTAACCACTCTTTGGTGATTCAGACCCGGGGCACCTTCAAGCCCACGGGGGACGGTTTCGCCTATGCCGCGGATGAAGTCATGGTGGGCCAATTGGCGGCCCACCGTCTCCCCTTGGTCGGGAGCTTGGTGGTGGGGCGCTTGGCTGCGCTGCACGAACCCCCGGGGGACCTGGTGGCGGCGTGGCAGACTTTGACCGACGTCACTGTCGCGGACCGCCAGCTCAATCTGGTGCGGAAGTAGAGCCCTTCGGGGAGAGGGGAGTCGGGGCGGCCACATCCGAACTTCGCGGCGCAGATCACGGCAAGAGGCTGGGGGGGGCCGTGACCCAGTGGACTGCCCGGCAAGTTTGCGGGCCTTAGATGCCTTGGAGCAAGGCCGCCATGTCGACGTGCTCCTGGACCAGGCGCTTGATCACCGGGATTTTGTCGCTGTCGTTGGGCTGGGTTTTCACCGTCATGCGATTGATTTTGGCGGTCACCGTGAAACTTTCCTCCCGAACGATCATGACCGGGATGTCGGTCCGTTCGATCATCTCGCACAGGGTGTTGTTGGGCTTGATGTCATTGGTCAGGACGACGCCGGCCACGCGTTGTTGCGGAGAGCGCTTGGCGCCGGAGATGGCGGCGAGCAGGATGTCATCGCGATCCCCTGGGGTGATGATGACGGTCCCGGGGGCGAGGTGAGCCACAATCCCCTTGGCGGTCATGGCGCCGACCACGAGGTGGCCCACCCGAACGTTTTCGGCGCCTTTGGGGGCGTTGATCCACTGGGCGTTAATCTCCCCGGCAATCTGCAGCAGGTTGGGACTGGCGAGCACCTGCTGGACGGGTAGCAGGCCCAACAGCGGCACCCCCAGCCGTTGCAATCCGCAGCCCACGTAGTCGCGGATGTCGTCCGCCTTGTCGGGCTCCACCTTGTTGATGATCGCGCCCACCACCTCGACGCCCACCTTGTCGAAGAGCGCCTTGTTGAGGGCAATTTCATCAATCGGGCGGCCAATGCCCCCGGGGCAGACAATCACGGCTTTGGCGTCGAGCAACTGCGCCACGCGGGCGTTGGAGAGGTCGAACACGCTGCCGACGCCGGCGTGCCCCGTGCCTTCAATGAGCGTAAAATCTTTTTCCCAGGATACCCGGTCAAACGCGCGGCAGATGTTGTCTTCCAATTTCGGCAGGGTGTCGGCCGGGTTCTTCAGGTAGCGGCGCGTAAAGGTTCCGTCAATGGCCACCGGGCTCATGCTTTCGATCGGGACGTGAACTTGATAGATGGTATCGAGCAGGACGGAGTCCTCGTCGACCTTGTGTCCCTGAACTTCGACAAACCGTTGCCCGATGGGTTTGATGAATCCGACTCGGGGGAAGACACTTTGCAGGGCGGCAAAGAGGCCCAGGCAGGTGGTGGTCTTGCCGTCGTTCATCCGCGTTGCCGCGACGAACAGCCGCTTGGTTTCCGTGTTGGTTGGCCGGGATAACAGCGGCAGCGAGGGAAGGTCGAACGGATTGGTTGAAACGCTCATGCTCATGACGATGACTCCAGCGAAGGAAAGAGCTGCTCCCGGTCGATGGCCAGGACGCCACACACCACGGCCGCTCCAAAAACGTCATGCGCGCTGGAACCCCGGCTGATTTCCGCGGCCGGCTTGGACAGCCCGGTCATGATCTGACCAAACGCGTTGGCACCGGCGATGTGTTGCACCAGTTTGAAGCCGATGTTACCGCTGCTGAGGTCCGGGAACACCAGCACGTTCGCTTGGCCGGCCACGGGGGAATCCACTCCCTTGGCGGTGGCGATGTAGTGATCGAGCGCCGCGTCGAGTTGGAGTTCGCCATCAATTTTGAAATCATGGCCGGCCGCTCCCGCTCGCTCTTGAGCCAGCCGGGTGGCTTCCCGCATCTTCTGGACCGCCGGGTCGTTGCTCGTGCTATGGGACGCATAGCTGAGCAAGGCGATCCGCGGCACCTCGTTAGTCAGGTGCTGGGCGATGATCCCCGTCGAGATGGCGATATCGGCCAACTGGCTGGCGGTGGGCTGGGGCACGACGCCACAATCGGCCATGAACAAACTGCCTTTGCTGCCGATTTGCTTCTCATCAAAATCGAGAATCATCAACGACGAGGCGGTTTCCACGCCATCGACCCGGGGGATAATCTGCAGGAGGGGCCGCAGGGCGCTGCGGGCGGTTTGGGTGGCTCCGCCGACGACCGCTTCCACCTGATTGTGGTGCAACATCATGGTCGCGAAGGTGCTGTTGTCGCGCACCGCTTCCCGGGCCTGTTCGAGAGACATGCCTTTCGACGCGCGCATGGCGTGGAGCGAACGGGCGAAGGGTTCCCCGTCGTCACTGCGGTGGGGATCGATCAGCCGCATGCCCTCGAGGTTCACATCCAGGCGACCGGCCAAGCGCTTAATCGCGGTGCGGGGCCCGAGGAGCACGGGCACTCCGAGACCGCGGGTGACCCACTGACGCGCGGCCTGCAGGATGCGTTGGTCCGCCCCTTCCGGAAACACGATTCGTTTCGGATGGCGTTGCAGCTTGGGCAGGAGAGCGGGAAGCAGTGGCATGCGATTCCGACGGTGCGAAGCGCGATTGGCTGCGTCAATGCCCGGAGCGACTTGTAACTTGTTACTTTGGGCGGAGCGGGCGAGAACTGGCGCGTGTCTCGCAGTCTGCAGCATATCAGCACGGTCTCCCTCGCCACGGTCGCCTCCCGGTTCCTGGGGCTGGCGCGTGACATCCTGGTCACGGGGGTTTTCGGAGCCAGCGGCCTGGCCTCGGCGTTTGTCACGGCGTTCACGCTGCCAAATCTGTTTCGTCGGCTGTTGGGGGAGGGCGCGTTGACCGCTGCGCTGATCCCCACCCTCAATGACGAGTTGAGTGCGGGGCGCCGCCGCGAGGCGTTTGCGCTCGTCAACCAAGTGGCCAGTTGGCTGGGGCTGGTGACGGCGGTGATCGTCGGCGCCGCCCTGTATCTGCTCGGCGTCCCCGACGACTGGGCTCAGGGCATCGCGATTCTCGCCGCGGCCGCCTGCCTGTTGCCCTGCGCCGCCCTGGCGCGACGGGTCTGGCAGGGTGCTGTTTCCCATATCTGATTTTTTGTGTGTCTGGCGGCGGCGTTCAGTGCCGCGTTGCACACCTTGAAAGGTCATGGTCCGCGTTAACTCGGTGTGGCTCACCTCGCCATGATCGGCTCGGGTTGAGCTGGGTCGTCTGGGGGCCTTCGACCTGACCTGACGATTCCTGATGCGGGGTTGTGTGCGCTCGCTTGGTGGGGTGGGGCAGATGGTCCTGCCGGCGGGGCGCTGGATCCGCACCGGCTGGCGTCCCCGGTGGGACCTGGCGGATGACGGGACCCGTGCGATCGATTCTACTCCTGATGGGTTCCTATCAGCTGGTTCATGATCTACCTGATCAACACCGCCGTGTCCCGACCTGTTTCCATTCCGTCCCGGAGTGAAATCCGCGGCCGCCATCTCAACCTGGCCTCCGGCTCATCGAGTTGCCGATCGGTGTATTTGCCGTGGCGGTGACGACCTGGGCTTCTCCTGTCATCCGCGCCACGCGGCCCGTCAGGATTGGGGGAAATGGCGGCGGCCTACCACAAAGGCATGAGGTTGATTTTGGCGATCAACATCCTGCGGTGGGTATGGCGGTGCCAGGGGCGTCGGGATCATCCGCGTGCTGTTTGAGCGCTGGTTTTCATGGGACAATACGGCGGAAATGGTGCCGGTGCTGGCGGTGTTGCGATTGGTCTGCCCGCGCTTGGCCGTGAGCTTGTTGCTGCGGGCTTTTATTACGCGCAGAAGGACACCCGCCCGCACGCCGGTGCAAGGCGCTATTGAGTTCCTTTTGCGGAACCTCTTCCTGTGCTTTAGGTGAGGAACCTGACGGGTACGGTAGGGATTGGGCTTTCTACGGCGGGCACGGTTTCGGTGCTGGTGCAAAGGGGTGGTTGCAGCACCGATTGCAGCGGATGCGACCGAGCTGGGTTACGCGCCGGGCTGATTTCTCAAATTGCTGGCGCCGTGGGGTCATGGGACTCGTGGTCGGTTGGGGCAAAGCGTGGCGGCGCAGTGGGGCGAAGGCTGGTGGGCGGATGTGGGTCGTCTGGCTGTCTGACTGTGGGTGCCGGTTGTTTCGATTGCCACCAGTGCGCTGAAACTAAAGGTCGGGGAGGAAATAATGGAAATGTGGCGACGGCGGTCGGCCGATCTCAGGCACCGGGGAAGGATGAAGAATGAAGGCTTTTGGCAAAAACTGGCTCCGCTGGGCATGCCCATGGCGGTGGGGCTTGGCGTGGTTGTTCCCGGAGGCGGGGGGCGGATGGCGGCTTTGGCTGAACTCGGGAGATCACCACCAAGTTGGCCGTCTCCTTTGGTGTTTCTGATTCAGGGCCTGACCCTCGCCGGGCTGGCGTACTCAAAGACGGCGTAGCCAGCCAGGGCCGACTGTACGCGGGGGTGCAGCTGTTTGGCTTTGGGATCATGCCCTCATCGGATTGGCTTTGGACCAAGGGGTGGGGGGATACGATGGCGCCTGATCCAGGCTGGGGTTTCTGTTTCTCTGTACTGCCTCCCACCATTGTGATGGCGGTGGTGTTGGCGACGGTGGCGGGCGGCAACGTGGCGGGCCGCCATTTTAACGCGGTGCTCTCCAACGTGCTGGGGTGTTTTTGACCCCGTTGTGGGTGGCGGCGATTCTGGCCGCGGGGGGCGGGGGCGAGCAGCAATCGGTGGGCAGTGTGCTGCGCGAAGTGAGCCTGTTGCTGTTGGTGCCCCTGGCACTCGGGCAGGTTTTGCGACGACTGGGCCTCAAGGCGTGGGCGGACGGGCACAAAAAGCGCCTCTCCAACCTGAGCAATCTCACGATTCTCCTCATCGTTTACGCCGCGTTTTGCAACTCGGTGCAGGCGGACTTCTGGTCCCGGCATGGGGTGGATACCATCGCGGTGGCCGTCGTCGGCGTGGGGGTCGTGATGCTCTTCGCGTTGGGCTTCGCGATGGGGGCGGCTCGTTTGCTGCGGCTCAGGCCACCGGAGCGTATCGTGATGGTCATCAGCGGGGCGCAAAAGAGCCTGGCGACCGGAGTCCCTTTGGCCAAAGTCATCTTCGGAGCTCATCCGGGACTCGGACTTATCCTGCTGCCGATCATGATTTACCATCCCTTGCAGCTTTTCGTTTGTGGGTGGTTGGCCGCGCGTCACGCGAAACGCACCTAGGTGACAATGACGTCACATTTAGTGGGCCGCTGGCTTGATCGAACCTCAGTCCGGGGTAGCTTTCCCCCATGGGACGCACCAGCAATGCCGATCAGCGTCTGATGGACGCCGCCGTTTTTCTTCTTTGGGAGGAGGGTTACAGCTCGGTCACGGTGGACGACATCTGCCGCCGGGCGGACGTTCGCAAGGGGAGCTTTTATTACTTTTTCGAATCGAAATCCGATTTGGCGGTCAAAGCGTTGGATCGGATGTGGCAGACCTACCGCCTGGAACTTCAGGAAATGTTTTCTACCCAAATCCCGGCGCTGGAACGGATCAGGAATTACTGTCAAAACACCTATGCCATGCAGGCCGACATGCGGGAAGAACACGGCCGGGTCTTGGGTTGTGTCCTCTGCTCATTGGGGTCCGAGATCGGGAATCGGGACGGAGCGATCCGCGACAAGGTGAGGGCCTTGCTGGACGAGGTGAGAAGCTTTTGGTGGCAGGCCATTGCCGACGGGCAGCAGGAAGGGGCCATTCCCGCTGGCGATGTCAGCGCCAAGGTCCGCTGTGTCATGGCCTTCTACGAAGGGATGGTCGCTCAGGCGCGGTTGCATGATGACCTGACTCGATTGGCGGATCTCGCCGACCAAGTGTGCGCCCACTTGCAGGTCAAACAGCCCCTCGCTTTCGCCTAGTCCACCTCGACGGGTAGGAGTCGGGAACCGGGAAACGGCGCTAATCGGGCCCGTCACTTGCGCCCGAATCAAATTTGACTAACGGGTCAACTATTATGAATGAAACCAAATCCTCCGTCTTTTCCGCTACGGGAGCGGATTTCGAATCCATGGTTCTGACGGCCTCCCATGACCGCACCGTGCTGGTCGATTTTTGGGCCGAGTGGTGCGGGCCCTGCCAAGCGCTGGCCCCGGTCTTGGAGCAGATCGCGGATGCCCGGGCTGACAGCTTGAAGGTCGTCAAAGTCGATGTGGACGCGGAACAGCGTCTGGCCCAAAACCACGGGGTGCGCGCCTTGCCGACACTCCTGCTCTTCCGCGATGGACAATCCGTCGGCCAATTGGTCGGACTGCAATCAGCGGATGCGATTCTTGAGGCGGTGGACCGCCTGACTCGTAACTGAAATTCGAATACTTACCTTTCCCCCCGATTCCTTTGCGCGAAACCGACGTCTCCCCTTTTTTTGAGCCCTTGCAATTGGGGGCGATCGCCTTGCCCAACCGCGTGATCATGGCGCCGCTCACGCGGTGCCGGTCGGCGCCGGGGCGTGTCCCCACGGACTTGATGGCGGAATACTACACCCAGCGCGCAACGGCGGGGTTGATTTTGACGGAGGCCACCGCGGTCGACCCGATGGGGGTGGGTTACCCCGACACCCCGGGCATCTGGTCCGAAGCTCAAGTGGACGGCTGGAAACGCATCACCGAGTCCGTGCACGCCGCCGACGGTCGCATCGTGATGCAACTGTGGCACGTGGGGCGAATCTCCGATCCGTTCTACTTGGACGGGCGTTTGCCGGTGGCTCCTTCGGCGGTTCGGCCGGAAGGACACGTCAGTCATGTCCGACCCAAAAAGCGGTATGAAATTCCGCGAGCGTTGGAGCGGTCAGAGATCGATGAAATCATCGAGGCGTTTCGCCAAGGCGCGGAAAACGCGCGGCGAGCGGGCTTCGACGGCGTCGAGATTCACGGGGCCAACGGCTACCTCTTGGACCAGTTTCTCTACCCGGATAGCAACCGGCGGGAGGACGACTTTGGCGGTAGTATCGCCAACCGGGCTCGCATGCACCTGGCCGTGACCGATGCGGCGATTTCCGTATGGGGAGCTGATCGCGTGGGCATGCATTTGGCGCCCCGCGGGGAGTCCCATGATTCCGATCCGGCCTACCGAGCGGAGATTTTCGGGTATCTGGCCCGTGAACTCGGTCAACGCCGGATTGCCTTCATCTTTGCCCGGGAGTCCCTCGCCGAGCCCCGGATTGGTCCGCTGATCAAGCAGGCCTTTGGGGGGCCCTTTATTGCCAACCAAGCGTTGAGCGTGAGTGAGGGGGCCGGACTTCTTGTCCGGGGCGAGGCCGACGCGATTTCGTGGGGGGAACTCTTCATTGCGAATCCCGATCTGCCGCGACGCATCCGGGAGGGGGCAATCTTGAACGAGCCCCAACCAGACACCTATTACAGTCCGGACCATCGGGGCTACACGGATTATCCCTTTTTGGACGAGCTCCCGGCGTCGTCGGTCCCATCGGGGTCATAACCTCCCGTATCCAGAGAAACATGACTTGAGGTCCAGCCTCGGCGCTACCCGCGCCGCTCGGCTCTGGCTCGATTTGGTTACACGGAGGCGGATGCTTTGACAGAGCGAGAGGAGCACCTCAACTTGCGATCCGTGAAAAGCCGCCGTAATTTCATCAAGTCTGCCAGCATCTATTCCGCCGCCTTCCTCGGATTGCGGGCCTTGGTGAATCAGCCGCTCTCGGCGGCAAATGTCGCGGCCGGGTTGGGCCCCCTGGTGCGAGGCACCGGACAGCCGATTCTCCTGCCCAACGGTTTCAGCTACACCACGTTTTCGCCCTCGGGGGCGGAGATGGACGACGGCCTGCTGGTGCCCGGCATGCACGACGGGATGGGGGCGTTTGCCGGACCCGAGGGTTTGACCCTCCTCGTCCGCAACCATGAAAACGAAAGTGCCTGGCTTCAGCACAGCCCATTCGGGCCCGGACGCGAGCGGTTCGATCGCATCGACTCCTCCCGGATCTACGACCTCGGCGGCGGCGTGGCCCCCTGCATTGGCGGCACGACCACCCTGGTCTTCGACACCAAGACCCAGACCCTGAAAAAACACTTCCTTTCGCTCATCGGCTCCCAGCGCAACTGTGCGGGTGGGGTGACGCCGTGGGGAACCTGGATCACCTGCGAAGAGGTCAATGCCGAGCGTGAACCTGATGAGGAGCAATGGCATGGTTACAATTTTGAGGTCACGCCCTCGGCCGAGGTGGGATTGGGAAAACCCGTGCCGCTGCGGGCCATGGGGCGCTTCCGCCATGAAGCGGTGGCGGTGGACCCCGCCTCAGGGGCGGTGTATCAAACCGAGGATCTGGGCGACGGCCTGTTCTACCGCTTTTTGCCCGATGTGCCCGGAAACTTGGCTGCGGGGGGACGGCTCCAAGCGCTTGCGATTACGGGACAACCCCAGATGGACACCCGCAACTGGCCCACCTTGCCGAAGTTTCCGGTAGGCCAGCCTTTGGCGGTCGAATGGTTGGACATGACCGATGTCGATAGTCCCCGTCTCGATTTGCGCTACCGCGGGAGGGCGCAGGGAGCCGCGGTGTTTGCCCGCGGTGAGGGCGCGTGGTGGGGCGAGGGCGAGGGCTACTTCGCCATGACCAATGGGGGCAGCACGACCATGGGGCAGATCTTCCGCTACCGCCCGAGCCTGTATGAGGGCACCCCTCGTGAATCGGAGGTTCCGGGCACCATCGAATTGTTTGCCGAACCCAACAACACCGAGCTGGTGCGGAACTGCGACAACCTGACCATCGCCCCCTGGGGCGACCTCATTCTTTGCGAAGACACGAAGGGCGAAAACCGCATCATTGGCGTGACCCCGGACGGCACGTTCTATCCCATCGCCGTGAATGTGGCCCCGGAAGGCAGCGAGTGGGCGGGGGCGTGCTTCTCCCCCGACGGCACGACGTTGTTCGCCAACGTGCAGAATCCGGGCTACACCGTGGCCATCACCGGACCCTGGCCAACGGCCTAGCGGGCCTTCGATTCCGGCGGCGCGAACACCAGCTCGCGTTCGGCGGTTTCGAGTAGTCGCCATGCTCCGGGCCGCAGCCCGAGGGCACCAAGCTGCAGTGAGCTGATGGCCGCCCGATGCAACCGCAGCGTAGGGTGGCCCACCGCGGCGGTCATGCGTCGCACCTGCCGGTTTTTGCCTTCCGTAAGAACAAGGGACAGCCAGCAATCGGGAACGCTCACCCGGTGGCGGATGGGTGGGACCCGCGGGGGCAGATCGACCGCAATGCGACGCACCTCGACGGGAGCCGTCCGCTGCCCGCGCACCTCCACCCCGGCAGCGAGGGTGGCCAACTTGGACGCGTCGGGAATCCCCTCCACCTGGACCCAATACTCCCGGCGGTGACCGTATTGAGGGTGGAGCAGGCGATGATTCAGTTCGGGCTCATCACTGAGCAACAGCAGGCCCTCGGAATCGGCGTCCAATCGCCCCAACGGGTAGACCCGCGCGGGCAGTCGCAGCGAGGTCAGTGTCTGCCATTTCGACCCCGGTTCCGGGGTGAACTGGGACAGCACACCATAGGGTTTGTAGAGGGCGATCAGCACCCTGGCAGTCACAACCGGGTCAGTCGGCGAGACAAGGGGGATTGTTTCCTTTGAACTCCGCCCCGTTCGCCGTTGGACTGGTGCGATTATGCGTGCTGTTCAATTCCCCCGTCTCAATGAAATGGAAATCAAGGATGTCCCGGATCCCACCGCGGGCTCAGGCGAGGTGGTGGTCAAGTTGCATGCGGCCGCCCTCAACCATCGGGACCTTTGGATCAAACAGGGTAAATACGCCGGGCTGAAATTTCCGCTCATTCCCGGATCGGATGGAGCCGGTGTGATCCAAGCCCGAGGGGCAGACGTGGACGGGTTCACCCTGGGCGACGAGGTCATCATCAATCCGAGCTTCGACTGGGGGGCGACCGAAAGTGCGCAGGGCGATGGGTTTTCAATTCTGGGGCTGCCTCGCGATGGCACGTTGGCGGAGTCCATTGCGGTGCCGGCCGCGCAGTTGGCGCCCAAACCCCAGCACCTGAGTTGGAGCGAAGCGGCGGCGTTGCCTTTGGCCGGACTGACCGCTTACCGGGCTTTGTTTGCCCGGGCACAACTCAAAGCCAACGAACGCGTATTAATTTCAGGAGTGGGCGGTGGGGTTGCCTCGTTTGCGTTACAGTATGCGGTGGCCCATGGCGCAAGGGTCTGGGTGACCTCCAGCAGCGACGAAAAGATTGCCCGGGCCCGGGAGTTGGGGGCGGAGGGTGGATTTAATTACCGCCAAAGCGACTGGACCAAATCAGCGGCGGCCGCCCCGGGCGGTTTCGACGTGGTGGTGGACAGCGCGGGCGGCGACGGTTTTGGCGACCTGATCGACCTGTGCAATCCCGGTGCGCGGGTCGTCTTTTTCGGGGCGACCCGGGGAGATCCTTCCGGGTTGCCCATGCGCAAGGTGTTCTGGAAACAACTGAGCCTGTTCGGGACCACCATGGGCAGCCCGATGGATTGGACCGCGATGATGCGCTCACAGGTCAGCATGGAACCGCCGTTGGTGGCGGCCCGGTATCCGCCTTCGCCGAGGCCGGCGGCGCGCGGCCTCGCGCTGATGGGAGCGGCGGCCAGTTCGGGAAGATCGTGCAAAAATGACCTAAACCGCCGCGCTCGCGGCAGACGCCCCACCTTGCCAAAGCATTCACCTGCCCACTTCTTCCACCCCACCTGGGCCTGAGTTCCAAGGATTCGAGTGGCTGCAGGAAAACCGGGACGAGGGCCACGGCGCAGGATCGGAGGCGAACAAATCCCAGCTGCCTGCCGGAGCTGTGTGGGGTGAGCCGAGGGCGAGGAGCCCGTCCGTCGCTCGCAGCGGATCGGCTTCAGTTCAATTCACGACTTCCGTCCCGTGGCCTCGGCCCACAATCAGTGGGTGCGGTGGCCATGCCGGCCATGGCTTGGCGAGAGACACCTCTCCGCCAGGGACCGCTGTGGAATGCGCGGCAGGCAATACTACAGAGCAGAGCCCGTCGAAATCGAAAAACCATCCTGCGGACTCAACTGACTGAAATCATGCGCAGGACGGAGGCGTTCGATGGAGGGGCCGATCACCGATCGTGAAGCAGTCGATCGCCGGCATAAAAAGAATTTCATCCAGCCGGGCGTTGAGGAGTTGGCCGGCGCGATTGATTTCTGGAAGTGACGGCCAGCCATAGTTGCTGCGGATGGTCAGGCGCGAAGGGGACTCTTCCGGCGGCCTTCGTGTTTCGGGGAGATGGACTTCGAAGATTTGTATCCCCAGCCCCGACTTTGCTCATGCCAGGCGGGCGGGGCAGCTCGGTGTCACTGCCGGCTGGCGGACGCACTGACCGAGGCGAGCCACCGACCAGCATCGCACCAGCCTGCGGGCAAAAAAGTGATGCGTCAGAATCATTATCGCGCCAGGGCGAGCCGGCGGGGTTCCACTCCTGGGGCAACAGTTCCCACGGAATAACATCAAACAGCCGCCAGTGCGCGAGCAGGGACGTGGCGCCCCAGGTGAGGGCGGCGCGTAAACCGGCGGGCCCGAGGCAGCAGACGGTGACGACGGGGCCAACGCCTCGGCCGGGTGATCAACGCGAGGGTTGCGCCGCCGACAGCCACAGCGCCGTGATCAGCACCGCGAGCAAAGCAACGTCGTGGCACCCCAAAACAGGCCGATCGCCAACGGTCGTGGGGCGTTTCCGCTGTAACCCAGCACCGCGCATTGCGGGCCCATGAATCAAACCGAGCACCCCGCAACCAAGAGCATCTCCACGCGACTTGCAAAACGTTTCCTGACCAGTTTCCACCAGTCCCCCCGCAGCACCGCGAAGGGGTGGGAGCTCATCCACGACTGATACCAAAGCTTCGTAAATAACCGACTACCCACACGGGTTCCAGCGGGCCGTGAATCCCACCACCCGGGATCGGCCCGGCGATTGAGTTATAGGGGGGCAGAGCGAGGAGGATGGTCAGGAATCGATACCCACCGCCGTAGCGATAGAATCCCCGTGTGTGTGGTCCACCGCTCCTGCATTCACCCCCACTCAATGATGTGCTTTGGCGAACCCAACAATCGACGGGGCACCACTAACAAGGCCGCCCGGCGGGCGAGCCCGGAGGCAGTGGCACCCCCACCACCGTCAGCGCCAGCCCCGCACAATCGAACTGCACCACGAGGGTGAAGGCGGTCACCCCGAGAAAACGCAGCGCGCCAGATTGTCACCGACAATTGGTCGACCCCGATCATCCCGATGGCCAAAAAAACACGGCGCAAGATATCGCGAGTTCGCTGAACGTGTGTCCGACTTCGGCGCGCGCTGGGGCGTATCCAGCAACGTAATCATCGCCGAGCAGAAAGGCGCCGAGAGCCAGCGAATAGCCCGCCGCCACGGTGGCGACGGCCGCCAGTAATAATAATCCTGATACGACGATGGTCAGCAACTCCGGATCGAACGAGACGGTCAGCCGATGCAGGAGACGGGGGATGGCATAGAGTCCGGCCGCCACCAACAACACCACGAAGGTCGACAGGCTGCCCAACAGGGGGCCCCAGCCCGAGGTCGCGCCGGCCAACGGGGTCGCGACTTCCGCGCCCAGCAGGGTGAGCACGACCACGGCCACCACGTCCTCGAGCACGGTCACCGACAAGGCCAGTTGACCGGACCGATCATGTCGCAGGTTGAGCTCTTCGACCATCTTGGCGATGACCGCCGAGCTCGATACGGTCAGCATGGAAGCCAGAAACAGCGCTTCGATCGAACTGAACCCCACCAACTTGAACCCCAGGCGGCTCAGCGTGATCACGAGGAATGCGCTCAGGGCGGTGGCCAGAAAGGGACCGGCACCCAAGCGACTCAGTTTGGACAGGCTGAGGCCCAACCCGATCGCAAACATCAAAAAAACCAGGCCAAGATAGGACAACGTCTGCACTCGCGCAAAATCCTGCAAGTAGGAATACGGCAGGTTGAAGGGGCCGATAATGAGCCCGGCGAGCAGGTAGCCCACGATGACCGACAGACCGATGCGGCGGCAGATTATGCCGGCAAGACCGGCGGCGAGCAGCACGACGGCGAGATCTTGAAGCAGGGTGATACCATCCATGGGGGGGAAGCGAGCGTCAGAAGGGAGTCCTGCAGCCAAACGGAATTGCGGGCATCCGCAATGACAGGGTGTTGGAACAAATTCGCTCGGGCGGCCGGTCGATGCGTTAAAAACCTGTTGACGCCGCCCGAGCGAAAGATTCGTCTGCCCGTCCCCTCCGGCGAGATAGCTCAGTTGGTAGAGCAGCGCACTGAAAATGCGCGTGTCCCTGGTTCGATTCCTGGTCTCGCCACCACTTTACTGAAACCGTCCCTTTCCCGGACGGTTTCTTTGGTTTATGGGCCGCCGGGCCCCTCCGTGCCGGTCCGGAATTTGATGCCAGCCAACAGGTCGCGGCTTGGCACGATGGATCCAATCCCGTCGCCGCGTCCCGCGGTTGCGGTCCGCCTGAGTTCAGGCCGTTGCCGCCTGGGTGACGAAATCCTCGATGATGCCGTCGAAGGATCCGTTGGTGAAAAAGGCGACGATGCGCGGACGCTCCTCGGTTGACGGGATGGCGTTGAGTTGCGTGAGAAGGCCGCGGTTGGTTGGAGCCGTTTGGGCGGGGATATTCCGCCCGGCCAGCGCGGCAATGACGGCCTCGCTGTCGAAGCGTTGGTCGGGAACCAGCGCGTCCGCACGATTCACCGCTCCCAGAAACACCGCGTCAGCAACCGCCAGTGCGGCAATGAACCCCGCTTGGTGGACTTGAGTGCGGGCCGAGTTGCTGCGGGGTTCGAAGACGGCGGTGAGAAGGTGCCCCGGATAGCGGGCCCGCAGCGAGGTGAGGGTGGCGGCCAGGGCGGTCGGGTGGTGGCCGAAGTCTTCGATCACGATCAGGTGTTTCCGCTCGAATTTGACCTCCTGGCGGCGCTTGACGCCACGAAATCGGGCCAAGCTGTCGAGCGAGAGCTGGGTGGGGTCGTGCGGGTGCAGGGCCAGGCCCGCGGTCAGCGCAGCGGTCGCGGCGTTCCGCGCATTGAAAAGACCGGGCATGGCCCACGCGACGGTTGCCCAGACTTTTCCCCGCCACACCAGCGTGAACCTGGTGTCGGCGGGCGATTCCGCGAAATCCACGATCTGCAGGTCGAGGTCGGCACCGCTCCCGATCGTGGCCACCTGCGTCCACGGGGAGGCGCGAAATTCCGTCAGATTGGGATCATCGCCATTGAGCAACAACCAGCCTTGGCGCGGGATCAGTCGGGTGAGGTGGCGGAAGGTGCGTTGCACGTCGGCCAGATCGCGAAAGATGTCGGCGTGGTCGAACTCCAGGTTGTTGATGGCAGCGATGTGGGGGGCATAGTGGATGAACTTGGACCGTTTGTCGAAAAACGCGCTGTCGTATTCATCGCCTTCGATCACAAATGGCGCGGCGGGATCGCCCAGATGCTGACCCATCGGCGGATCCAGCGGCACCCCGCCGATCAGAAAGCCCGGATCGGTTGCATTGGCGCGCAGGAGAAAGGCCGTAAGCGACGTGGTGGTGGTTTTGCCATGGGTGCCGGCGATGACCAAGTTACGGCGTCCCCGCAGAGCCGTCTCGGCGAGCAGGGCCGGGAGCGACGTGAAACGAAGGGCGCGCGTTTCCAGCAGCCATTCGATTTCGGGATTCCCGCGGCTCAGCGCGTTGCCCACCACCACGAGGTCGGGCGCCAGGGCGGCCAACCGTTGCGGATCATAGCCGACTTGGATGGTGATATCGGCCGCCCGCAAAACGTCGCTCATGGGCGGATAGATCCCGGCGTCGGAGCCGGTGACCTCATGGCCGGCGGCCTTCGCCAGGAGCGCCGCATGGCCCATGGCGGTGCCGCAGATGCCCATAAAATAGACCTTCATGGGCGGGAGGCCGAGCGGCCATTGACGGGACGGATCATGATTTTGGATGATGTCGGGAGGGGGCGAGGCAAGGGGCGATTAAATCGCTCTTTACGGGGGGCATGATGGCAAGCCCTCGGAGCGGTGCAACGTTGGGGCGGCAGGAAATGCGCGGCCCTGCGCCCGCCCGGCCCCGTAGGTAGGCCAGGCTCCATTCCGGGGGTCGAGCCCCAAAAAAACCGCCGCAGGATTCGCGACGGTCGGGATGGAAGGAGGGAGGGGCAGAATCGCCGGGAAGGCTATTTCTTGGCTTTGGCCGTGACCTCTTTTTTCCGCTTCATGTAGGCTTCGCGGCGCTTCCGTTTTTGGATCTTATTGGATTGTTGTCCCATGCAGGTGTTGGTGACGGGATTGGCGGCCGATGGAAAGCCAATTCTACCGGGATCCGGTAAAGGCGCGGCCGCTGGCTCAATAACGCAGCCGCTCCTCGCCTTCGATTTCGATCCCGTGTCGTTCCAAGGTGATGCCCATCTGGCGATCATATTCCGCCAAGGCGCGCTGCAGGTCGGTCCGGGCCCGATCCACCGCGATTTTGGTGTTGGCCAACACCTCCTGCTGGGTGAGCACGAAGAAGGTGTCGCCGGTGCCGGCACGGAGTTTTTTCAACTCGGCATCGAGGTTCTTGACCGCGAGTTCAAAGGAATCCTCGGTGGCCTGAACCCGTTGCTTGGCCGTCTCGATCTGGGTGGCGGCGTTTCCGATATCGACGACGATGCCTTGTTCGACACTGGCCAAAGTCATTTCGGCCTGTTGCTGGGTGAGCCGGGCCGAGCGGTGGCGTCCGCGCTCGGTGGCGAAGGTCAGCGGAATCGAGACCACGGCGCCCAGACTGTAGGAACGGCTGTCGCGATTGCGCACTTGGTCCCAGCTGTTCCCGGCGCGGGCATCCAATCCGTTGTAGCCAATGGACCCCACCATATCCAATCGCGGGAGGAGCTGGTTCTTGCGGTAACGGCGATTGATGTCGGACCGGGTGACCTCCCAGACGGCCTGCTGGTAGTCGGGCCGCCGCTCCAAGGCCGGACCAAACTCCGCGGCCGGGTCGGGCGTGTGATCGGGAAAGGGGGTGGGCGCGGCAATGACCAAGCTCCGGGAGAGCAAGGCCACGGTGGTGTCGGCGGAGATGAGGCGCTTGAGATTGTTTTCGGATATTTTAACCCCCTGTTGGGCGATGAGAATGGCCTCCTCCCGGGCGGCGACGCGGGCTCTCGCTGAGATCACATCGGCCTCGGACAGATCTCCGGCCCGGGCCCGTTTGATGTTTTCATCCAGCAGACTCTGGGCGAGGCCGCGAGAGCGCTCCGCCGTATCGAGATTCTTGATCGCGAAATCGAGCTCGAGGTAGGCGTTGATGACCAGGGTCACGGTGTTCATGACCGCCGCCCGATGCTGCCAGCGGGCCGATTCATGCCCGGCCTTGGCCAGCCGCACCCCGACCAAATTGGCGGGTAGGCCGAAGTCCTTCAGCAAGGGTTGGGTCACTTCCAAGCCGCCAAAGCTGTAGTAGTTGTCGGCGAAACCATTGAAGGTGCCCCGCTGATTCTGGCTGAATCCACTGACCGCGTAGGTCGTCCCGATCGGGGTGCGGCCGCCGATGCCCAGACTGAAGCTGTCGGTTTCCACCACCGCGGCGGGCGGGCGCTGACCGGAAAAGGGGTCGGTGGAGACCGGCGAGCCATCCTCCCCTGATGTGAAGGAGCCTTGGATGCCTGGATGAAACTGACCCCACTCGGCGTCTAAATCAGCCCGCGACGCTCCGGCACCGAGCGCGGAGGCCTTGATGACGTAGTTGTGCTGCAGGGTCTGCCGAATGGCCTCGGGCAGCGTCAACACCTCCGCCCGAATCTCCCCGGTTTGGGCGGCGAGGGGAGCGGCGAGCAGGACAAAAACAAAGGCGCTGGTGGGGAAAATTGATCGGAAGAAACGCATAGTGCTGGTGGCGAGCATCTGGCGCTGCAGTGGCCGTGCCACCTCTCCGGCAAGTATTCTAATACCCTGATAGATAACATAATAAAATTATACCCATCTGCATCGGATCCGATCCATTGCCAAGGCTGGGAAAAGATCGTCCCAAAAATGGGACATCCGGCACCGGGCGGCAGGAGCCGGGAGATCAGCCGGGGAAGGCGGGCACCGCGTGCCTAAAGCACTTCGATTTGGGAGAGGGTCTGGTCGTCTTTGGACCACCGGAATGACCGGGGCGCGGTGGCGCGGTCCAGTTTCTTGGCCAGACTGGGGGCCACCCGCTTGGGTAGTTCCATTTCGGATACGCCATCGGCGTCGCACCCGATAAAGCGGGTGTAGGGTTTCGCCACCCTTGGTCGTCCGATTATCCGCCCGAGGCGACCGGCGCCGGCGGCCGCGGGTAGGCTGGGTTTCCGTCGATCCAGCACCAGGGCGCTGTAGGGCAGGCTCCGCAGGTCAATGCCGGCGCGCTGGCCAAATTTCACCCAATGGGGGTCCGCGCCAACCTCGGGGGGCGGCGCCGCGAAATGGTGACACCAATGCCGTTCATTGCCCGGCGCGGTCATGCCGCAAACCGCCTGGTGAGGGCACGGGTAGATCATCGAAAACTCCGCGCGAAGGCGTTCCCGCCACGCCACCAATGCGGATCCCATGGCCGGGGTGCCGGGTTCGATCCAGATCACTGCCGTGGCGGCGGAGATCGTGGCCATGAGATCCTCGGCATCGTCCGCCGCGAGTTCATTGAGCACATGGCTGATGACCACCGTCACCGGCGGGTGCGCGCGGTCCCAAGAGGTTGCGGGAATCGCAGACGGGGTTTGGCGCCATCGTTCGAGGGCAAATTCCTCGGCGAGCAGGGAATGGTCCATGACCTGCAACGCAGTCACGGCGTGGGGCCAGCGGGCCGCCACCCGGCGGTGCGCGACGCCGGAGCCGCAGCCCCAGTCCAGCAGCGGACCCTCGGGTGGGGCCCAACCGCGCTGCTCGAGCTCGCGCAACACGTGGTCCCACTTCCAGCCGATCCGTTCGGCAAAGGTGAAATCATAGTGCGCCAGATCTTCCGCCGTCCGCCAATAGGGGCCGTCGGCCGCGGTGCCGCTAAGGAAGCCCTGACGCAGCCGCTCGAGAATCGACCAATCGAGTTCGTCCCAGATCATATCCTTAGTCGGCGGCCAGATCGATTTGCAGGTGCCGCGCCAGCGTCTGCTGCTTGATCCCGTAGAATCGGGCAAAGGCCCGCAGGTTCGCCACGGCGGCCGGGTTGAGTTGGGGCGTCTGGTCGGGCTTGGCCCGTTGGGCCACCAACATCAGGTTTTTGGCGGTGTGCTCGGTGGAGACAAATTCGAACACCTTGGTTTCGAAACCGACGGCTTCGAGCAACAACGCCCGCAAGGCATCGGTGACAAATTCGGCGTGACGTTCCTGAAAAATACCATGGCGGAGGGCCGGGGCCAACACGCTCGGGGCCTGGAGTTGGGGGCGCAGCTCCTGCTGACAACAGGGCGCAACCACCAGGGTGGTCGCGCCGGCGCGAATGCCCGCGAGCAGCGCGTCATCGGTGGCCGTATCGCAGGCGTGGAGTGCGATCAGCACGTCGAGATCGCCGAGCCGGGGCGCGGTTTGCGCGATATCCCCGACCTTGAAGGTCAGCCCCGTCAAGTGATGCTCGGCGGCCACCCGGTTGCACGTATCCACAAGCTCCTTACGACGTTCGATGCCGGTGACCTGCGCGCGGTCTCCCAGCAGTGCGGCGGTGGCGCAGGTCAGGTAACCCTTACCGCTGCCCATGTCGGCGATGCGGAGGGGAGCGGCCGCGGGGGAGGTCTCGGCGAGGAGACTTTGCAGGATCTCCGCAAACTTCTGGATCTGGCGAAACTTGGCGGACTGTCCCGTGCGGGGTTGGCCAGCGGCATCGGTGATGGCTAGGGCGTGCAGCCAACCCGCGTGGGGATCGATCAACCGCGGCTTGGTCCGATCGTGGGTGGCCGGGGCGGGTGGCGAAGCGGCGGCCGCGGCCTTGAAGCGCACGCGCGCGCTCCCATCTTCCGCCGTCTCGATTTGGCCGGTCTGGCCGACGGTGAAGAGATGGGCATCACGGAACGGGTCGCCGATGAGTTTTTCCAGTTCGGCGTAGGCGCGGGCTGGAGCGACGTTTTTGGTGAGGTCACGGGTCGTGTGGCGCCAAACGAAGCTGAGGTGGGGCCCGCTCTTAAGTTCAATGGGCCGCACCGACAGGTTTTTGAGCGAGGCATCCGGGCCGCGGTATTTGCCGAGGGTCAGTTTGACCAATTGATGGTCGGCCAAGGCCGATTGTAGCGCCGCTAGGAAGCGTTCGCGGGAGGTGAGTTGCGGCATAGGGGAGCAGGCTGGCGCCAAACCCGGCGGCGGGGCAAGTCAGGGGATGGGGGGTCACGCCCATGCCCGGTCGGGGTCGCGCCACAACTCGCGGCCTTCGCGGTAGGTGGCCAACACGTCGCCGGGTCCCACCCGACTGACGAGGGAGGTGGACAGATTGCGGGTGGAGCGCAGGTGCCGCGCATGGAAGTCGATCACGGCAAATGAAGCCGGTAAGCCGGTGGCGAGATACCCATAGGCATCGCCGCCCAAAACACGCGCGATGTTGGTGGTGACCATCTGCAGGATCCGCAAGGGGTCCGGTTCATGGGCGCGGGATTCGCCGGCTTGGGAGCGGGCGAGCCGCCAAGTGAAGTCGAGCTCGGCGAACAAGTTGGGCGGATTGAGCATGACGTTGTCCGTGCCGAGCAGGAGGTTAACGCCGGCGTCCAGCAACTGCATGATCGGGGGCACCGGCAGGCCGAGGGTGGTGTTGGCCCGCGGGTTGAGCACTCCGGTGATGGCGGACTGCGCCAGCAAGGCAATCTCGGCATCGGTCGCCTCGGTCAGGTGGACGATGATGTGCGGCGCGAGGAGTTCGATCGCGCGGATAAGATCGCCCTGGCCGGTGCGCGCGAGGGAGACCTCACGATAGGCGGGATTTTCCAGACAGTGAATGGCGCGTAGTTTACCGGCCGCGGCGGTGGTGGCTTTGATCTCCAACCAAGCCGGGTCGGTGAGATCATTCATGGTGCTTTCCGAGAATCCGTCCGCGATGTCCAACAGGGCCGCCAACTCCGCGCGCGTAGCCGGGGGGAGAGCGGCGGTGTTGGTGGTTAGCGTTTCCGCGGCGAAGGGCGAATCCTGGAATTGGCCGAGGATAATGGACTGCACGCCGACGGCCGTGGAGGCATCCCGCAGGAGTTGGGAACCGAAGGGGCCCTGCTCGCGGAAATCAAGGTGTGAGATGGTGCCGGTCTGGGCCATGTAGCGCAGGGCACCTTCGATGTGGCCCTGATGGGTGGCGGCATCGAGCTTGGCCAATTCGCGATACTTGTAGCCGTGCGGGCGGAAAAAACCTTCCTCCAGGGTCAGGCCGGCGGCGCCGTCGGGCAGGGCGCTGTCGCCCAGGTGGGTGTGGCCATTGTAGAGCCCCGGGATGACGACCAGCGCCCCGGCGTCCAGCGAGTTGCACGGCGAACCCAGATCCAGCCGGGTAATCGTATCGCCTTGCCAAGCGAAGTGTTTGCAGTGGTGGGGCCGCAGCTCGGGGCCATGAAGCACGACGCAGTCAGAGATCGAAGACATGTGAGGGGACACTGAAGTGAAGGGGGCGCTGGCTGCAATCTCCCGGCTGATGAATTCCACCGGGAATTCCAGGCATCGGAAAATTCCAAGACCTGTCCGGTTGAGCTTGGCTCTGTCCGCACAAATCCGATGGCGGATATCGCGGCGTTGCGTTGCCTTCGGACTGAACCTCAACCCCTGAATTGTCGTGCAACTGTCCCGCTTCCTCCGCTTCGGCGGTCTTCTGCTTTCTCTTGGTCTGGTATCGATCCGGGCCGATCAAGCGGTAAACGAGCCCTTCCTGGTCTGCGCCGATCAAACGGCGGTCGGTCTGCCCGACTGGGTCCGGAGCACGGTCATTTACGAAATCAACGTGCGCCAGTATTCTGAGGCGGGCACGTTTGCGGCGGTCGAAGCCGACCTCGCCCGTATCAAGGATTTGGGGGCCATGACCCTCTGGTTCATGCCCGTCCATCCCATCGGAACCATCAACCGCAAGGGGACGCTGGGCAGCTACTATTCGATCACGGACTACCGCGGCATCAATCCGGAGTTTGGCACGGCGGCTGACTTCAAGCGCTTGATTGAAAAGGCGCAGGGCATGGGCTTTCGCATCGTGATGGATTGGGTGGCCAATCACACCGCCTGGGATCACGGCTGGACGAAAACGCACCCGGAGTTCTACGCGACCGATGCGGTCGGCGGGTTCGTGCCCCCTTACGGCTTCGACTGGACGGATGTGGTTCAGCTCGATTTTCAAAATCGGGAATTGTGGGCCGCCATGATCGACGAGATGCGGTATTGGGTTTCCGAATTTGGAATCGACGGATTTCGGTGCGACTACGCCAAGGGCCTGCCCACTGCGTTCTGGGACGAGGCGGCGGCTCAACTGCGGGCGGAGAAGCCGGACCTATATTTCCTGTCGGAGGCGGAAACCCCCCAGCATCAGGTGCAGGCCTTCAACAGTTCCTACGGTTTTGACATGATGCATGTGATCAACTCGGTGGCCGCCGGTAAATTCGGTGCGTCACACATCGACGACGACCTGGCCAAGACGGCGGTGCGGTTTCCGCAGGGGGCGTCCATGCTCTACTACACCAGCAATCACGACGAGAACAGCTGGCTGGGCACCGTTTACGAGCGGCTGGGGGGAGGCGTCGAAGTCTTCGCCGTGCTGACCTATCTCCTCGATGGCGTGCCGCTGATCTATAACGGTCAGGAGGCGGGGATGGCCAAACGCCTCGAGTTTTTTGAACGCGATCCCATTGTCTGGCGGCCGCATCCACTGGCTGGATTTTATCGCCGCTTAAACGCGATTCGGACCGAGAACTCGGCCCTGCACACCGGCTCCGCCTTTCGCCGCCTTCCGACCACCGCCAACGCCGCAATCTACGCGGTCCATCGCGAAGCGGACCAACAGCGGGTCGTGGGCTTCCTGAATCTGTCAGGTGATGACGTCACCTTCGACGCCTACGCGCCCGAACTGTCGGGCCATTGGCAGGACGCCTTCTCCGGCGAATCGATTCGCCTCGAAGCCGCAACCCGCCTGACCCTGAACGGGTGGGGCTATCGCTTGTTGGTGGCCTCGGAGTAGCGCTTCACCCTCGGTTTTTTGATCGGATTTGGCCGGATTCCCCGAGCCGGGGTCCGGCCTTCGTCGTCACTGTTTTGTGCGCCTCAGTCGAGGAGGAGGCAACCGGGAAAATCAGCTCCCTTAAACCGGGATCAAAAACTCGGGGATCGAGGGACCTGAGCCCCGTGTAGTCATCAGATATGCTTATCAATCAGAGGTAGATGCGACAAAACTTAGTCCACTAGGACGAATCAGATGCGGGCGAGGTGAAACGGAAACAAGACTGAAAAATCGGACCGCCACCGTGAGGAAGGATTCCAACTTCGGATCCGTCATTATCAAAGAATAGTCCTATCCATATCAGGTTAATCGAGGGTTTGACGGTAGATTTTTCTGAGGGCCTTCGTCACTTTAACGACACAGCGCAAATCGCGTTAATCACCCCCAACCCTTTCCCCAGAACGCGCGACGGCGGTTCACCGAAGCGTCTTCTTTGGATTCCAAAACTACAACTCATGAACACGATAAACCCTAGCCGACTCGCGCTGTCGGTGGCCCTTGCCCTGGGCATCAGCGCCACTGGGTTCGCCCAGTCCAACGGGACCGAGTCATCCGACGACGATGTCGTCGTAATGGATGCCTTCGAGGTCACCGGCGGTTTCAGCGGTAGCCTCGCGGCTGCAGCCGAAGTCAAGCAGCAGCAGAAGACCATCGCGGAAGTCATCTCCGCCGAGGACATCGGCAAATTGCCCGATATCTCCATCGCTGATTCCCTGACCCGGCTCACGGGTCTCACCACCCAGCGCACCAACGGTCGCTCTCAAGCCATCAGCATCCGCGGTCTCACGGGAGATTTTAGCACGGGCCTGCTGAACGGCCGGGAGCAGGTTTCGACCGGCCTCAATCGGGCGATCGAATACGATCAATATCCGGCGGACCTGCTCAATTCGGTCATGGTTTACAAGACAGCCGAGGCGGACCTCATTGGCCAGGGGCTGGCGGGCACGATCGACCTGCAGACCATCCGTCCGCTGGATCGTTCCAAGCGAGTCGTGGCGGTCAATGGCTACTTTGAATGGAACGAAATGGGCGAGCTGACCCCGGGGATCGACTCCACCGGTCAACGCCTCAGCGTCTCCTACATTGATCAAAACGACGCCGGCACGGTCGGCATCGCGGTGGGTTTTTCCCACTCTAGCAAACCCTTTGCCGGTGAGCAGTTTCAGGCGTGGGGTTACCCGACCAATGGGAATGGTGACCTCGGCCTGGGCGGCACCAAGTCCTATGTTCGCAACAGTGTGTTGGATCGGGACAGCATCATGGCGACGCTCGAGTTCCGCCCCAACGACAATGTGGAGACCTCCATCGATGTGTTCGTTTCGAAGTTTGGGGAGCGGCAACTCCTGCGTGGCATGGAAATCCCGCTGATTTGGAGCGGAGCCCAGATGCAGCCCGGCTTCACGGTGTCCGACGGACTGATCACCGATGCGACCATGACCAACGTGCAACCGGTGGTGCGCAACGACGTGTTCGACCGCGATGCTGATCCGCTCTCGATCGGCTGGAATATCGTCGTAGGCAAGGAATCCGCGTGGCCCATCACCTTTGATGCCAGCTACTCCACCGTGACCCGCGATGACTTCAATCTCGAAACCTGGTCCGGCCTCGGCCTGCGCGGCAACGTGACGCCGCCAGCCACGCCCGACACCATGCGCATTCAGAACACGCCGGGACAAATCCCGACCATCACGCCGAACCTGAACTACGCGGACGGTTCCGTGTTGCGCCTCACGGATCCCCAAGGCTGGGGACCCGACTCCCTGCCGGGTAACGGCATGTATGGCTACGCCAAGGGCTTCAGGGCCAAGGATGAGCTGGGGCAGTTCCAACTCAGCACGATTCACGAGATCGAAGACAACTTCTTCAATGCGGTTAAGATCGGTGCGAGCTACACCGACCGCTACAAGCGCGATGGTGAAAATCCCTCAGGCTACATCCACAGCCCGAACGGTGAGCTCACCCTGCCGCTGCCGCCGCAAATCGGCACGACGGACATGGGCTTCCTCGGGGTGGGCGAAATCTACGCCTACGACCCGCTGGCGGCTTGGAACAACGGCGTCTATGGCTTCACCCCCAACACCGACACCGGGATCGTAGCCAATCGTTACCAGATTCGCGAAAAGGTGGGTCAGCTCTACGTGCAGGGCGCCTTCGAGCGCGCTCTCGGCAACGTGATGATGTCGGGCACGCTCGGCCTGCGTTACCTGAATACGGACCAGCAGTCCGAAGGGCGCTCGGCCAACGGCAACCAACTCACCGAGGTCACCGAAGGCGACACCTATGACGACTTCGCCCCCAGCCTCAATCTGACGTTTGATTTCGGCAACGACCTCTACGTGCGCTTCAGCGCGGCCCGGCAGATCGCGCGCCCCCGGATGTATGATATGCGGGCTTCCCGCTCCTGGGGATATGACCCGACGTTGGAGTCCTCCACCGATCCTTCCCGCAGCCCGTGGAGTGGCGGCGGCGGCAACGGTTTGTTGCAGCCGTGGGAGTCCGACTCAGTCGACCTTGCGATCGAAAAATACTTCAAGGACAGCCGCGGCTACGTTGCCTTGGCGGCCTTCAACAAGGACCTGAAAAACTACATCTACGAGCAGAGCAACTTTGCGGACTTCAGCAGTTATCCGGTGCCGGGCGGCGGCAATCCAGCCCAGAGCGGCGGCTCGATCTCCCAGCCCGTCAACGGCGATGGGGGCAATATCTCCGGCCTCGAGTTCACCCTCTCGCTCGCCAGTGAGTTGATCAACCCGGACCTGCGCGGTTTTGGCCTTATTCTGGGCGGCGCCTACACGGACAGCGAAGTCGAGCCCTGGGGACCGGGCAATGGCACCGCTCCGATCGCCGGCCTGTCCCGCCACGTCACCAACGCGACGGTCTATTACGAGCGCCGGGGATTTTCGGCCCGTTTGAGTCAGCGCTACCGTTCGGAGAACCGTCAATACATCACCACGTTCGGTCCGCCGAACCCCGGGGGAGATGTCAATCCGAATGGCGGTTTCTCCGTCGCGCAGCCGGAGTCCGTGGTCGATGCCCAGATCAGCTACACCTTTCAGCAAGGTCTGGCCGAGGGTATGTCGGTTTTCCTGCAAGCCTACAACCTCACGGATGAGCCGCTGGTCACCTACGACGGCAACGATCCCCGGAAGGTCATCAACTACCAGACCTATGGCGCTTCCTACTCCCTTGGTTTCTCCTACCAGTTCTAGGTCAGAGGTCCGGTAGAGAAACCACGCGGGGTGGATCACCCCCGGTGCCCGCGTCCGCGGGAGCCGGGAGGTGATCCGCGAAGAGGGCGGGAGGGCCCTCTTCACGGATCACCTCCGCATCCCCATTTCCAACCCTTTTCGAAAGACTTTTTGTGACTCCCCCTGACCCTTCATGGTTGCGCCGCCGTTCGGCCGGAGTGTTAGCCCCGTTGTCGACCCTGCCCGGCGAGTTTGGCATTGGTAACCTCGGCCAAGGCGCCCGTGAGCTGATCGATTTTCTCAGCTCCACGGGATTCCAATACTGGCAGATCTGTCCGGTCGGCCCCACCGGCTTTGGGGACTCGCCCTACCAGTCGTTCTCCAGTTTCGCGGGCAACCCCTACTTCATTGATCTTGATGAGTTGGTGGCGGTGGGGCTGTTGGGTGCGGTCGAGCTGGATCGCCTGCGAGCGCTGCCGGCCGAGAAGGTGGATTATGGGGACCTCTATCAGGAATTTTGGCCGGTCCTCTCGCTGGCCCATGCGCGCTTTGTGGAGCAGGGCGAAGCGGCCCCGTGGGGCGGGATGGCGGCGCTGCAAGCCTTTGAAGATGCGCACGCGGACTGGCTACCCTCCTACGCGGCGTTCATGGCGCTCAAACACCGCTTCGGGGGGCACCCGTGGCGGTTGTGGCCGGAACAGTGGCGGGATTGGCAACCGGGAATCGAACAGACCTTGCCCAACTCGGCGGCGGCCGAGGCCCGCCGGCAACGGTTTTATCAGTTTGTGTTCATTCGGCAGTGGCAGGCCCTCCGGGATTACGCTCAGCAAGGCGGGGTTTCGATCATTGGAGATCTTCCCATTTTTGTGGCGCTCGACAGTGCCGATACGTGGCGCTGGCGGGAGGTGTTTCGCATCGACGCCGCGGGCGTGCCGGAAGCCATTGCCGGAGTGCCGCCGGACTATTTTTCCGATCGGGGGCAATGCTGGGGCAACCCGCTCTACGATTGGGATTACCTCAAACAGACGGGCTACGACTGGTGGATCAAACGACTGGGCGCCGCCTTTCAAATGTGCGATGTCGTGCGCCTGGATCACTTTCGGGGCTTCCATGATTTTTGGGAGATTCCGATGGATGCGGTCGATGCCCGTCGCGGAAAATGGATCGCGGGGCCGGGGCTCACGTTCTTCACCGCCATTGCCGAGGCGCTCCCCGGGGCCTGTTTGATCGCGGAGGATCTGGGCTACATCAATGCGGGCGTGGTGGCGCTGCGTCGGGCGGCGGGGTTGCCGGGAATGAAAATCCTCCAGTTTGGCTACGGCCATGACGACAACAACGTGAACCTGCCCCACTTCTTTGACCGGGACACGGTGGTCTATCCGGGCACTCACGATAACAACACCACCCGCGGTTGGCTCGCCGGCCTTGACCGCGATCACCGCGAGTTGGTCGCCGCTTATTTTGGCGTCGATGTGGATGCCGATTCGGCCTGGCCCCTCATTCGAGCGGCCTTGGCCTCCGCCTCGCGCCTCGCCGTGATCCCCCTGCAGGACCTGTTTGATCTGCCCGCCTCCGCTCGGCTCAACCGCCCCGGCACCGTCGCGGGGAATTGGCAGTGGCGCTACACGCGGGAGCAGTTGAGCGCGCTGGCCGTCGAACGGGGCGATATTTTGCGCCAGTGGCGTGAACTCTTCGATCGCACGGGCGATGATAAACAGCGAGATTACAGCGCTCCCCCCGATGCCTTGCCGCCGGCAGTGGCCGTTTCCGCCCCCTCCCGTATCACCACCTCCCTGACATCATGAATACCCCGCCCCGCATGTCTCTGCCCGCGATCTGGAACATGAGTTTCGGCTTTCTGGGCATCCAGTTTGGGTGGGGGCTGCAGATGGCCAACATGAGTGCCATCTACCAGTTTTTAGGCGCCGATAAAAGTCAGTTGCCCATCCTGTGGCTGGCGGCCCCGGTCACCGGGTTGGTGGTGCAACCGATCATTGGCTACTACAGCGATCGGACTTGGACGCGACTCGGTCGACGTCGGCCGTATTTTTTGGTTGGGGCGGTCCTCGCCAGCCTTGCTCTCATCGCCATGCCGAATTCCTCGACCCTCTGGATGGCGGCAGGACTGCTGTGGATTCTGGACGCCTCGGTAAATGTCACCATGGAACCCTTTCGGGCTTTTGTGGGGGATCTGTTGCCCGAGGAGCAACGCAAGGTGGGCTTTTCCATGCAGAGTCTGTTGATCGGTCTCGGGGCGGTTCTGTCGATGTCATTGCCCTGGATGTTGACCAACGTCTTTGGCATGGAGGCGGGCACCGGCGAAAACGGCAATGCCATCCCCCGGACGGTGCACCTGTCCTTTTACGTGGGAGCGGTCGTGTTTTTCGTCGCCGTGCTCTACACCATCCTCACTACCCGGGAGCGTCCGCCGCCGGATCTGGCGGCGTTCAAGGCCGAGAAACGCCGCACCGCGGGGGTGGGGGCGGCGGTCCGCGAGATCTGGAAAGGTTTTTTTGGCATGCCGTTGCTGATGAAGCGACTCGCCGTCGTGCAGTTCTTCACGTGGCTGGGGTTGTTTTGCATGTGGATCTACTTCACGCCCGCGATAACAGCCGCATTTTTCGACGCGGATCCCGCTTCCCCGGGTTACCAACAGGGCGTGGAGTGGGGCGGACTGTGCATGTCGGTCTACAACGGGGTCGCGTTTGGTTTCGCGTTTATCCTCATCGCTTTGGTGAAGCGGTTTCCTTCGCGAACGGTCCACTTCTGGTGCCTGATCAGCGGCGGGGTGGGACTGGCTTCGATTGGGTTCCTGCCCAGTGCCGGTTCGCTGATGATCGCGATGGTCCTGGTCGGTATCGCCTGGGCCAGCATTCTGGCCCTCCCGTATGCCATGCTTTCGAATGTGCTGCCCGCCGATCGCATGGGATTTTTTATGGGGGTGTTCAATTACTTCATCGTATTGCCCCAGATTTTGGCCGCCACCCTGCTGGGACCGATCGTCGAGCGTTTCTTCGATGGTGCCGCCATGCCCATCGTGATCGGAGGCGGGCTTGCCATGATCCTGGCCGCTGTGCTGTTGGTCGGGTTGGTGCCGAAATCAGAAACGGCCTAGCACCTTTTAATTTGGACCTTTGGCAACCGGGGGACGGCTACGTTGGAGCGCCAGGCAAGGGACATTTTTGCGGTGGTAACGGTGTTGAGCGACCCGTCCAAAGGCAGGGTTGTTGAGGAGGCTGCCCCTCCGCTGCAGGGGTTTCACCAAGCCCGGCGTCCGTCTCTCGGGAAATGCTCGAGCGCCGGTCGTTTGATCGGCGCTCAAGTCGACTTGAGCCCGGAAACCGGAGCCCCCGGGGTGAAGTCCACGCGGTCGTAGTAAATCGTTTTGGGGTCTTCATCCTTTTCCTGCCGGGCCTTATCCAAGCGCTCGCGAAATTCGGCCGGGGACTCGCCCCGGTGCTTTTTAAAGACGCGGGCGAAGTAGGCGGGATCGGAGAAACCGGAGGCGTAAGCGATCTCAGAAATATACAGTGGGGTGGATTCCAGCGCCATCACCGCACTTTGGATGCGAACCCGCTGAATGTAGTGGATCAGTTTTTCGCCGGTCTCCGTGTGGAAGAGATGCGAGAGGTAGTCCGGGGAGCACTGCAGCCGCTCGGCGATGTTTTTCACGTTCAGGCTGGGGTTGGAAAACTGCTCCCGAACAATCCACTTGACCTGAAGCACCTTGCCGATGTTTCCCTCGAGCGATCCCCCATCGGTTTCCACGAGGTTTTGAAACATGCCCAACACGGCGATCGAGAACCCCTTGAGCAGCGCGTCCCGGGCGGGGCTCCGCATATGGTAGGCGCTGACCAATTGATTGGTGAGGAGGGTGAAGGTTTCCAGGTTGGGGGCCTCAAAAAACTCAATCTTCTCGATGTCGGGTCGCCCGGGG
Source organism: Opitutaceae bacterium (assembly GCA_018402455.1). Classification (GTDB taxonomy): domain Bacteria; phylum Verrucomicrobiota; class Verrucomicrobiia; order Opitutales; family Opitutaceae; genus Actomonas. The sequence goes on along the minus strand of JAGYIG010000023.1, from coordinate 2,224 downwards.
GCCACCTCATGGGCGAAGTGCAGGCTCAGGGTGTGGCTGTAGAAACCGGCGACCAGATTGCGAAAGCGCCCGAAATCGTCGCGGAAGATCTGTTCGCCGTGGGGCAGACCCGCGGGCACGATCAGCAGCTCCCCGGAATTGACGGTGATGGTCTCCTTGGGGAATCGAAACTCCGTGCTGCCGTGAATCTGCATGAACAGCTCCGGTCGAAAGTGAAAGTGCATGTCCTTGCGCTTCGACAGCAGGCCGGCCGGTTTGGGAATGCGCAGGGGCAGGAGGCCGCGCTCGGCCGCCGCGATGCTTGTGGCAAACAGCTCACGCATGGCCGCGCGATCGTGCAGGTCGATTGGTTTGCCGGGGCAGGAACTGGCCAGGACGTGGCGCTCTTTCATGAGCTGAGGGGAGGAGGGGCTGGGGTTTACCGGAGGGAAGGGAGAGCCGCCTCCAGCGCTGGGGATCTGTGATAGGGAAAACGAATCTCCGGTCGATGCAACGGGAGGATGGCGAATTCGAAACCAATCTAAGATTAGTCCTGCTTGTTGGGGGTCAGTGCGCTTAGTGGGACCAGCTCTTGCCGGGTTCATATTACTTAACGGTAGGCATTTTCACGCTTGGAGCTTCTTCCCGTTGCGTCTGGATTCATGCCCATGCCCCGCCCTTGTTTTTCCGTTCTGTTGGCTTTTGGGAGTTTTGTCGGTGGTTGGTCCGTGCCGGCTTCGGGCGCCGACTGGCCCGCCTATTTGGGCGACAAAGCGGCGACCCATTTTTCCACTTTAGATCAAATCACGCCGACGAATGCGGACCAGTTGGAAGTCGCGTGGACTTGGTCGGCGGGCGATGCCCGGGGCGATCGGACCCAGATCCAGTGCAATCCTTTGATCATTGATGGGGTCGTTTATGCCACGACCCCGAGTTTGGACCTGGTGGCGCTCGAGGGCGCGACCGGGCAGCAGCTTTGGCGCTACCAGACCAAGGAAGCGACCGGGGTGAACCGGGGGTTGGCGTGGTGGGCGGAGGGCGACGACCGGCGCATTTTGATCGGCGCGGGCAAGTGGTTGCAGGCGGTGGATGCGGACACCGGAGAGCTGATCGAGAGTTTTGGTGATGGGGGATTTGTCGACCTGTCCAATGACATGGGTTTGGATGCCACCGGCTTTGCCGTGCAGGCGAACACGCCGGGGGTGGTTTATCGGGACCTGATTATCATGGGGATGCGTCTGGGCGAAGGGCCGGCCCCGGCCGCGCCGGGTCCGATCCGGGCTTACAGCACGCGCACGGGGGAGCTGGTCTGGGTGTTCAACACCATTCCGCGTCCCGGAGAGCCCGGTCACGAAACGTGGCCGGAAGATGCGTGGACCTACATGGGTGGTGCCAACGTGTGGGCGGGCATGACGTTGGACGAAGAACGGGGACTGGTGTTCTGTCCCACGGGATCGGCGTCGTTTGATTTCTGGGGGGGCGATCGCATCGGCGACAACCTCTACGCCAACTGTCTGCTGGCTTTGGACGCGGCCACCGGTGAGCGGGTCTGGCACTACCAGGTGGTGCGCCACGATATTTGGGATCGTGACCTGCCGGCCCCACCGACGCTTTGCACGGTGCGACGCGATGGGCAGGACATCCCCGCCGTCGCGCAAATCACCAAGTCGGGACACGTCTTTGTGTTCCACCGGGAAACGGGAGAACCGTTGTTTCCGATCGAGGAGGTGCCCGTGCCCAGCTCCGATTTGGCCGGCGAGGTCTCGGCCCTGACTCAGCCGCTGCCGACCAAACCCGCGCCGTTTGCCCGACAGGTCTTCACCCCCGACCTCATCACCGATCGCACTCCGGCCGCGCATCGCGCCGTGCTGGAGCGGTATGCGCGCCTCCGGCCGCATGTGCCGTTCGCCCCGCCGAGTACGCAGGGCACCATCATCTACCCCGGTTTCGACGGCGGGGGGGAGTGGGGTGGGGCCGCGGTCGATCCCGCGGGCATTCTCTACGTCAACGCCAACGAGATGCCTTGGATTCTCACGATGGTGGAGGCCGGTCAGACCGACTCACCCGGTGAACAGGTTTACCTGCAGAACTGCGTGGGCTGCCACGGGCTGGATCGAGCGGGCAACGCGGCGGCCAACATCGCTTCGCTGGTCAATCTGGATGAGCGATTGAGCCGGTCGGAAACCATCGACATCATCGTCAACGGCCGCGGCGTGATGCCGCCCTGGGGCTTTCTCGGCCGGGA
>JAGYIG010000022.1 GCA_018402455.1 Opitutaceae bacterium | reverse complement strand
CTTTTATCCAATTAACCCATCAAACCGCTCACCACTGCATCTCTTTTTGCAGAACTTGACGCACACAACTCAGGATGGAGCGCGGACCGGACAGAGCCGGTCCCTCCCCGTCAGCCTGCGGGTTAAACGCGAAGGCGCGAAGTCCCAAGCCAAGGGAAGACTGAAAGGCTGGAGGTCTGGGCCAGAAGTAGTGAGTAGCCGGAATCGGCGGAGCGGGCAGGATGGAGCGCGGACCGGACGGAGCCGGTCCCTCCCCGTCAGCCTGCGGGTTAAACGCGAAGGCGCGAAGCCCCAAGCCTAATGGGTCAAACTTTTAATCTTGTAGTTGGGGGATCGCCTGCGGCGAGGTCGAAAGTCGGAAAGTCGAAACGTCGAAGGTCCCGTCAGCTTGCGGGTTAAACGCGAAGGCGCGAAGCCCCAAGCCAAGAAAAGACTGAAAGGGGGATCGCCTGCGGCGATTATCTAAAAGTCTTAAGGTCGCTGGTCGAAGGTCCCGTCAGCCTGCGGGTTAAACGCGAAGGCGCGAAGGCCCAAGCCAAGAAAAGACTGAAAGGGGGATCGCCTGCGGCGATTATCTAAAAGTCTAAAGGTCGCTGGTCGAAGGTCCCGTCAGCTTGCGGGTTAAACGCGAAGGAGCGAAGCCCCAAGCCGAAGGAAGACTGAACGGCCGAAGGGCGGAAGGGGCCGTCAGCCTGGAGCGGCGGTTTCGGCGAATCCGCCCTACCCGGGGAGGCAAGGGCGGCTCGATGATGGGGTCGAGCTCTCCTCTACTTTGAGGCGGTTCATCGCCCTCGGGCGAAGAACCGTCGGGCTAGGCCTTAGGCCGGACTGGGGGCCGGGCTGCCGGCTCCACCCAAATCTGACTCCGATTCCTGCTTACCCTTTTCGCCATCGGCTTTGGGTTTTTCCTCCGGCTCATCCACGGGCGGGAGGCTGGAGATGACCGGGGATTTGATCTCCCCGTGTTGGATGATCTCCATCACGTGACGACCTTCAATGGTTTCGTATTCGAGCAATCCCTCGGCGATTCCATCCAAGGCGGCGCGGTGTTCAGTCATGAGCTGGGTGGCGCGCTCGTATTGGTCATGGATGATCTTCTTGACCTCCACGTCGATGAGATTGGCGGTGTCGGGTGAAAGGTGCTCGTTGCGGGTGATGTCCCGGCCGAGAAACACGGTGTCTTGGTTTTCACCGTAGGCGATCGGGCCGAGGGGACTCATGCCCCAGTCACACACCATGTGACGGGCCGTGCGGGTGACCTGTTTGATATCGCTGGCCGCGCCGTTGGAAATGTCATCGAAGACCATCTCTTCGGCGATTCTGCCGGCCAGTCCGGAGGCGATGGTGTTGAGCAACCGCTTTTTGTGGTAGCTCAGCATCTCCTTGCGGGGAACATACATGGCCATGCCCAAGGCCTGACCACGCGGCAGGATGGTGACCTTGTGGATGGGCAACCAGTCGTCGTTGAGCAACGCTCCGATCAAGGCGTGTCCCGCTTCGTGGTAGGCGGTCATCTTTTTTTCGTCGTCGTCCATGACCCGGCGGCGCTCACGGCCGAACAGCACCTTCTCGCGGGCGTCCTCCATATCGATGGCTTCCACCTTTTTCTTGTTACGGCGGGCAGCCAGCAGCGCTCCCTCATTCAGGAGGTTGGCGAGATCGGCGCCGGACATACCGGCGGTGGCCCGGGCGATCCCGGTGAGGTCCACATCGTCGGAAAGGGAGATTTTTCGCGCATGGACGCGGAGGATTTGGTCACGGCCGAGGAGGTCGGGCAGGTCGACGTGAATCTGCCGATCGAAACGGCCCGGGCGCAGCAGCGCGCTGTCGAGCACGTCGGGCCGGTTGGTCGCCGCGACGATGATCACGCCGTCGGTGGTATCAAAACCGTCCATCTCGACGAGCAGAGAGTTGAGGGTCTGCTCGCGCTCATCGTTGCCGCCGCCGAGGCCGGCACCGCGCTGGCGGCCCACGGCATCGATTTCATCGATGAAGATGATGCAGGGGGCGTTCTTACGGCCCTGCTCAAACATATCGCGCACCCGGCTGGCGCCGACGCCAACAAACATCTCCACGAAGTCGGAACCCGAGACGCTGAAAAAAGGAACTTCAGCTTCCCCGGCGACGGCCTTGGCCAGCAGGGTTTTACCGGTACCGGGAGGACCCACCAGCAGGATACCCTTCGGAATCTTGCCCCCCATCTTTTGAAATTTTTTGGGGTCCCTGAGGAAATCCACGACTTCGGCGATTTCCTCTTTGGCCTCATCGCAGCCCGCCACCTCCTTGAAACTCACCTTGTCCCGGTGCTGCTGCAGCATCTTAGCCTTGCTCTTGCCAAAACTCATCGCGCCCTTGCCGGCGTTACGCAGCTGGCGGACGAAGAGGAAATACAGCAGACCAATGATAATAATAAACGGGATGATGTTGCCGGCCAACTGGGCCCAGACGGTCGTGGCCGGGCGCTCGCGATAAATCCCGGTGGACTGGAGTTTTTCCAGACTGGTATCGGTCAGGCGTCCGCTCCCCTGGAAAGAAGCCGTGGCCTCCCCCTTGGCGTTGGTGAACTGGAGGGTGTGGGTTTCGCCCTTGATGATCGACCAATCCCGACCGCCGGAAAGGTCGGTACGGATTTCACCCACCTTAACGGCTCCCTCTTCGGTCAGGTCCACAATTTGGGCGATATTAAGCTCCGTGGGCGGAGAGACATTGCCCGGATTAAAATACCACAGGGCCATGACGGCGCCGATGATGAATATCCAGACAAGGAAAACCTTGGGCATCTGAAAGCGGTCGGGGGTGGGAGGACGCAAGGGTTTGCGCTTCTTGTCGGGATCTGAATCAGGCATTAAATTTTAGGACTAAAGAATCAACGTGAAGGTTCCCCGTGGAGAAGTCAATCGAGGCACCACGGCTGGAGTGAAGGGCTCCATTCCATCACTACCTCCTAATCTGCAAAAGGTTGCTCAAAAAAAAGCCAGCCCCGGCGGATGCGCACGAATCCAGACTTGCCCAAACTGAACCGGCTCGTCTTCCCCGTCAGCGCCAATTGGAGCAGGGTTTCGAAACCGGGGCGGGCCAAATCGCCGCGATCCGGTTGAGCCGCCAGCCACCGGTGCAGGGCCCGGCGCCACAAGGCGGTGGGTTTCCCTTGCAGGGCCTGCAGGCTCAATCGCCCCTGGGCATCAAACGGGTTGATCTCCGCCAGCCATTGATTGAGCGCGGCGTCGTCCTCCTCGAGCCGGGCGCGACTCAATCCCGCTCCGGCCACCGCGTCACGGCGTGCCGCGGCTTCCCAGCCGGGAATCACCTCGAGCCGGATACGGTTGCGCAGAAAACGTCCCGCTTGATTGGTGGAGTCCTCGCGCCAGCGCCCCCCGGCGGCGGCCAAGGCGGTGCGTAGGTGAGCGGCCCGCAAGCCGAGCAGCGGTCGCAGGCGCCGGTGCGTTTTTACCCGACCGATCTGAACGGCCCGCGGCGCCGCCAGGCCGGCGGTGCCACTGCCCCGCGCCAACCGCATCAACAGGGTTTCGGCCACATCATCCGCCTGGTGCCCGGTCCAGATCCAGTGGGCCCGATGGTGGCGGCGCACGGTTTCGACGAAGGCTTGCCGGGCGGCGCGGGCCTGGGCCTCCTGGGTGACATCGGTGGACGGGCGTCCGCCATGCCCCTTGGACAGAGGAACCGTTCAAGATGGTCGACGCCCAGCGCCGCGGCCAACCGGGCGCAGAACCGAGCGTCCGCCCGCGAGGCACGGCCCCGCAGACCGTGGTCGAAATGTGCCACCACCAGCCGATCCCGCTGTTGGGGCCAGTGGGCCCAGAGGAGCAACAGGAGGGCCACGGAATCGGCGCCGCCCGATACCATCACGATCCAGCGGCGGCGCCCGGCCTGATCGGCTTGGGCGACGACCGCGGGATCCAAGTCCGCCCGGGGAATGGCCACCGCGAGCTGGTGCGCCACCTGCTGCCAACGATTTGGGCGCGACTTCATGGGACGCGGGGCAGTTTATCCTAGCGGGGGAAGCGCAGCGATTCGGCGCCAAAATAAGGCACGAGGGCGGCCGGCAAGGTGACGGAACCATCGGCTTGCAGGTTATTTTCCAGCAAGGCGGCCAGCACCCGCGGCACGGCCAGGCCAGACCCGTTCAGGGTATGGACGAGTTCCGGTTTGCCCTCGGAGTTCCGGAAACGGATGCGTGCCCGCCGCGCTTGGAAGGCCTCAAAATTGGAGCAACTGGAGACCTCGAGCCAGCGTTGCTGCCCGCCGGACCAGACCTCGAGGTCATACTTTTTGGCCTGTGCAAAGCCCAGGTCACCGCCGCACATGAGCAGCACCCGGTAGGGCAGCTCCAGTTTCTGCAACAAACGTTCCGCGTCGCCGCGGAGGGCTTCGAGTTCGGCGTAGCTTTGGCTGGGGTGGACCCATTTGAGCAACTCCACCTTGTCGAATTGGTGCAGGCGATTGAGTCCGCGCACGTCTTTGCCATAGGAACCGGCTTCGCGTCGAAAACAAGGGGTGTACGCGCACCGGCACACGGGCAGGTCCTCCTCCGGGAGGATTTCATCACGGTAGAAATTGGTCAGCGGCACCTCGGCGGTGGGCACGGCGTAGAGTTGATCGATCACCGTTTCATACATCTGCCCCTCCTTGTCGGGGAGCTGGCCGGTGGCGGTGGCGCTGGCGGCGTTGACGAAGATCGGGGGGTTCACCTCGGTGTAGCCCGCCCGGCCGGCTTCATCCAAAAAGAAGTGGACCAGCGCGCGGACCAATCTGGCACCGTCTCCGATGTAATAAGGGAACCCGGCGCCGGTGACCTTGGCGCCGCGGGCAAAATCGAACAACTGCTCGAAGCCCTCGATTTCCCAGTGCGGCTGAGCGGTCGGCGAAACGTGGGTGACCTCGCCGTGGGTGGCGGCGATCACGTGGTCCGCGTCGGTTTTGCCCTCAGGCACACTCTCATGGGGCAGGTTCGGCAGCGACAGCATGGCCTCCTGCCAGGCGGTTTCGGTTTCCTTGAGCTCACCCTCGCGGCCCTTGAGCTCCCCCTTGAGGGATTTCATTTCCTCCACCTTGGCCATGAACTCGGGTGAACCCTTGGCCAGCTGAGCCATTTCACCGTTCACCGATTTCTGGCGGGCGCGCAGGGCTTCCACCTCGGCGAGTTCGCTCCGCCAGCGGGCGTCGAGAGCCTGGACGGCGTCCAAATCGAGGTTGAGGTGTTTTTTGGCGATGGCGGCCCGAATCAGGTCGGGCGCTTCGCGGAGGAGTTTCGGGTCGAGCATGGCGGTGGAAAAACCGCAGAGCTAAAGGCACGGGGCGACCGCATGCCAACCCGAATCCGTGCTGGCCCTGGCGGACTGAAATTTACAACCTCGCGCCGACTTTCCCTCTGCCTTGGCCGATCCCGCTTCCCTGCCCTCCGCATCCCCCCCCACGCCCCTTTCGGCTTGGCAGTTGTTACGTCAACCCCACTTCAGTCCCTACAAGTGCTACCTGCGGCGGGATCTGGGGCTCGGGGTGGTGCTTAATCCCAAGGTGGGGTCCACCGCCTTCCGGCGCATTCTGGTCGACGGATTGTGCCACGTCGGGGCGCGGCCTCAGCTCGGGCCCTGGTGGCCCCTCAACCGGGTGCGGCGCTTCACCACCGCGTCGCTGCGGGACACCCTCCACGTCTTGAACCACGCGGCGGAGTTCGATTTTCGCTGCTTTGTTCGTAACCCCTACGCCCGGGTGCTTTCCGCGTGGAATGACAAACTCGTCAAAGGTTTCCACGCTCCCGCCTACTCCCGCAGCATGCGTCGGCTCGTCCCGCGCCTGCGTCGCTGGGCGGCTGCGGAGGGTTTACCCGGGGCCGACGCCACGGCGCCGTTGCCCTTTGCCACCCTGGTCCGCTACATCGCGTCGCAGCCCGAGGGTCGGCGTAACCAACATTGGGATACACAGACCTCCGTGCTGATCGCCCGTCACCTCCCCTACCGGCGGGTCTACCAAATGGAGCACGAGTTCGTCGATGGCATGGTGGAGATCCTGACCCGGGTCGGCATTGACGAGGCGTGGGCGCGCGCGCGACTCTCCCGGCCCACCAACGCCAGCGGCCGGCCGCCGGCCGGCACCTACACCGCGGAGCTGGCCGATGCGGTGTACGCGATTTACGCCGAAGATTTCTCGCGTTTTGGCTACGCGCGGGACTCTTGGACCGGCCTCTAATTTTGACGACCCGTGAGTAAACGCCGCCGCCACCGAGCTTCCTCCCACCCGTTCCACTGGTTCACCTGGATCGGGATGGGGGTGTTTTATATGCTGAATTTTCTCCCGTGGACCTTGAAACGGCTGCTGGCGGCGGTGCTGGGACAAGCGATTTACTACGTGATTCCGGTGCGGCGGCGAGTCGTCCTGATCAATCTGCGACTGGCTTTCCCGGAGCTGAGTGAACCGCAGGTCCGCCGGCTCGCGCGGGCGCACTTTCGGTCGCTTGCTTTGGGCCTGTTCGAGACCATTGCGGCCTGGTGGTCGCCCGCCCGGCGCCTGCCGCCTCACGAGATCCGGGGTCGGGAACACTTCGAAGCCGCGGCCCAAAGTGAGCAAGGCGCGCTGGTGCTGACGGCGCACGTGACGTTGCTCGAGTTGGGGGCCCGGATCATCAATGAGCAGTTCGAATTCTGCGCCCTCTACCGTGCCCCCAACAACCCCGTGGTCGCCGAGATCATGCGGCGGTCCCGCGAACACCACCTGCGTCACGCCATCCCCTTCGAAGATCTGCGGGGATTGGTGCGGGCCCTGCGGGACGGCAATTTGGTCTGGTATGCACCGGATCAGGGCAAACGGACCAAGATGTCGGAGATCCTGCCTTTCTTTGGTGAGCCGGCGGTGACCAATGTGGCGACCAGTCGGATTGCCAAAATGAGTGGCTGTCGCGTGGTGCCCTACTATGCTCACCGCGAGCCCGACGGGCGGTATGTGTTGGAGGCCTTTCCGGCGTGGGAGAATTTTCCCTCCGGTGACCACACGGCGGATGCGCGACGGGTCAACGCGTTCATCGAGGCGCAGGTTCGCCGGCACCCCGAGCAGTATTTTTGGGTGCACAAACGTTTTAAACGGCGGGGAGGCGATCTGCCGGACGTCTACGCCTAGCCGCTCCGCCTACTCCGCCGCGGCGGGCGGCGTCAAGCGCCGCCCCTACACCACTCCGCTGGTCCTGCGCCGCCCCTACACCACTCCGCCGTCCGCCTCTGCGGGTTCCAGGCGTCAAGCGCCGCGGGAAGCGACACCCGAGGGGAAGGATCGGGTTGGGCTCCACTCTCCGCTTGCCCCGGTGTCGGCATTGCGGGTATCTCGTTACCACAAACCACACCGCACCCACCTTGGCATGTCGCTTCTTTCGGTTCAGGACCTCCGCACCTACTTTCACACTCGCAACGGCGTCTACCGCGCGGTCGATGGCGTCAGCTTCGAACTCGATCGCGGTGAGACCCTCGGCATCGTGGGCGAGTCGGGCTCGGGTAAATCGGTCACCGGTTATTCGCTAATGGGTCTCATCCCCCAACCCCCGGGACGCATCGAAAGTGGCCGCGCCCTGTTTGACGGCGTGGATCTGCTCAACTGCACCCCGGCGCAGGCCCGGTCCATTCGCGGGAAGCGCATCAGCATGATCTTTCAGGATCCGATGACCTCCCTGAATCCCTACATGAGGATCAGCGATCAACTCATCGAGCCGCTGATGATCCATGACGAGATCAGCAAAACCGAGGCGTTGCAGCAGGCCTTGGCGATGCTGGACGCGGTGGGCATCAACGATGCGGCCAGTCGGATTCACTATTATCCGCACGAGTTTTCGGGCGGGATGCGGCAGCGGGTGATGATTGCGATGGCGCTGATCACCAAACCGGAACTGCTCATTGCCGATGAGCCGACCACGGCGCTCGACGTGACGGTGCAGGCGCAGATTTTGGAGCTCATCCAAAAGATGCAGGCGGAGATCGGGATGGGGGTGATCTTCATCACCCACGATCTGGGGGTTGTCTCCGGGTTGTGTGACCGGGTGCAGGTGATGTATGCGGGGCGCATCGTGGAGACGGCGGACACCCGTACGCTTTTCTACGAACCCAAGCACCCCTACACTCAGGCCCTGCAGAAATCGATTCCCGCGATGCAGCCCAAAGGCGCGGAGCTCTACACCATTCAAGGCCTGCCGCCCGATTTATCGAAGCCGCTGCCCGGATGCAGTTTTGCCCCACGGTGTGAGTTCGCCACGGATCTTTGTCGCCGCGACCCCCGTCCGGAGCTCACCTCGATTTCCGCGGGTCACCAGCAGGCCTGCCTGCGCGTCCAAGCGGGAGAACTCTGAACCATGTCCGAAACCATTCTCGAACTCCAGGATCTGCGAACCCACTTTCCCATCACGAAGGGAGTGCTGCTGCGGCGCACGGTCGGCACCGTCAAGGCGGTGGACGGAGTGAACCTGAAGGTGAAACAAGGGGAGGTGCTGGGCTTGGTCGGGGAATCCGGTTGCGGCAAATCGACCCTCGCGCGCGCCATCATGCAGCTCGTTCCCACCACGAGCGGCAACGTCATTCTGGAGGGCCGCAACCTGACCACGAGCTCCACGGGACAGATCCTCGATTTACGCCGCGACCTGCAAATGGTGTTTCAGGATCCCTATGCGTCGCTCAACCCGCGCATGACCGTTTTTGCCACGCTGGCGGAGCCGTTATTGGTGCATAAAATCTGCGGTCCGAAAGACGTGGCCCCGACAGGTGGCCGGAACTGATGGAGACGGTGGGGTTGGCCTCCCGCTTCATGCAGAAGTATCCGCATGAATTTTCCGGCGGGCAGCGCTGGCGCATTGCCATCGCCCGGGCGCTCGCGCTGCGACCCAAGGTGGTCTTGGCCGAGGAACCGGCCTCCGCGCTCGATGTTTCTGATCCAGGCCCAGATCCTCAACCCGCTGGCCGAATTGGTGCGCAAGATGGGGCTCAGTCTGATTTTCATCGCCCACGATCTTGCCGTGGTGAAAACACATTTCGATCGGGTGGCGGTGATGTATCTTGGGAAAATTGTGGAGTTGGGCGAAGCTCTCCGCGATCATCGAGAATCCGATTCATCCTTACACCCGGGCGTTGGTCAGATTCTAATACAATCCTGATCAGGAGCGCCAACGGTAGGCACCGGTGTGTTACCGGGCGACCCTCCTTCCCCATCAATCCGCCCGCCGGCTGCGCCTTCATCCGCGTTGTCCCCACGCCACCGCGGCCTGCCACGGTGCCCCAGTTGGAATCGTTTCGGGACCGGAGGTGTCCTGTCTTCGCAAGGCGGAGATTTAGTTCGGCCAAAGCTGCCGCACTGCCTCGTAGGTCGCGATGCCTGCGCCGTGCTGAGGTTGAGGGACCGGCAACGCCGGGTTGCGCTGCGGAATGGTGATGTCAGCGCTGCGCGGCCCCGATGTCCGCGTGTGCAGCCATTCCGGGGCCCCGTGCCCTCGTTGCCGAAGACCAGCCTGTCATCAGCCGCGTAATCAACTTCCTCTAATACAGCCGGGTGGCTTGGGTGGTCAGGGAGCCACAGCCGGCGGGGCCCGGATAGCACTGCGCGCCGAAACGCGGCCCAATCCGCGTGGTGATGCACGTCGAGCGAGTGCCAGTAATCCATCCCCGCCCGGCGGAGGTTTTTATCGGTGATCTCAAACCCCAATGGATGAATCAGATGGCGGCTCGCGGTGAGGGCGCACATACGACCGATATTTCCGGTATTCTGAGGACTTCCGGCTGAAATAAAACTACGTGCAACATGGGTGGTATCACGTGGGGTGAATCCGCCCAGAGGTCAAGTCGCCCGCCAGCGCACAATTACCGCAACAAATTCCGTAGTCTCACCGTTTTTACCTGCCCACTGCCGCCAAAATCTGTTGTAAATAACGATGAGCGCAGCTTCCCAATCCTTCGCGGTGGTAATCGATGACGAGCTTCTCCTACCTCAGTCTGATCGAAGTCATCCTGGAGAATTGCTCACCTGCCAGGTCAAGACCTACACCTGTGCGGAGATGGTGTTGAAGGAGATTCCGGAACCTGCCGGTGGGGATCATCGTTTCGATTTCATACGCCGCGTATGGATGGCGGTAATTTTCTCAACACTTGAACCTCATCCGGCCCAAGATCCCCTGCATCCTGATCACGGGGGCACAAAGAACTGCTGGATCGCATGGACCTCCGACCTCGACTCCGTTGAAGGCGGTTTTGGCCAAGCTGTTCAAAAATTGACGAGCTGGCCGATTGTATCTCCCGGCATCACCCGAGGCCTTATGAGCCGCGAGTCTAAGCCACGGAAACCACCAAGCCCTGATTATCCGCGCTCAGGACGCGGAGACTCGCCCTCACCACCGACAGCGGGCAAACGCCTGGAGCATCGCCTGCCCGACTGCCGGGGCCGGCTCCGCGTCCGCCACACACCACGCTCGATCCACTGCCGCTGAGCCATCCGGCAGGCCCGGCGGCGATCCCGGCGGGCACCGCCGCGGCGGCGCCGGGGATGCCGGGGAGCCGGTAGGGTTCATGCAAGAAATCGCCGGCAGCTCCGCGGAGTTGATCAAACCTGCCGGTGGCAAACGCTGCGGTGAGAAAGGCCGCCCGATTCACGCTCAGCACCGCATCGCGGTGGGAAAGCTGAGCAGGCAGCACCTGCCGACTGCCGGTGGTGGCGATCTCGATACGCGGTGAAACCACCACAAATTTAAGGTGAGCCGGAACCTCGACCCGGATGACATCGACGTAGTCCGCCGCACTGTCGCCGCAGCGCGAAACACAGAACCCGCCCCAGAAGCCGGCGGTGGCGTTGTCCGGGTGCCCCTCCAGGCGGGTCAGCATTCTGACCTGATCCACCGCACTCAGCGGGTTGCCGGCGGCGGCGTTGAGGCCGGCCAACACCCCGGCCAACACGGTGACACTGGATCCCAAGCCGCGGGATACCGGCACCTCGCCGGTGATTGAGTAGGTGAATCCGGCCGGCAGTGGGTGTCCAGTGAGGGCAAACTCCTGGCAAACCCGCGCGACCATGTCAGCCGCGCGGGCGTCCTGATCACTCACCGGTTGCGGCCCGCCGTCCGGGGTGAGGTGCAGGGTAACCGTGTTGTAAAGCTGCAGCCCCAATCCGAGGGTATCAAATCCCGCGCCGCAATTCGAAGTGCTGCCCGGGACCCGGACTTTGATGGTGGCTGGCATGATGGGATGGAGGGAGCGAAGGCAGGCCGATTAGCGGCGGGATTTGATGACCCGGTCGATTTCCCGATCCACCACCCGTTTTTTCAAGTCATCCCGCTTGTCGTAGAGCTTTTTGCCGATGCACAGCCCGACCTCAACTTTCACCAGCGCTTCCTTCATGTAAATGCGCAGCGGAATCAGCGACTTACCCGCTTGGTTCAGGGCCTGGTCGATTTTGCGGATCTCGGACTTTTTCAACAACAGCTTGCGCGAACGACGCGGCTCATGATTGGCAAAATTCCCGAAGCGATACTCATCGATGTGGGCGTTCATCAGCCAGATTTCGCCCTTTTTGATGCGACCAAACGCGTCGTTGATCTGGGCCCGTCCCGCTCGAATCGATTTCACCTCGGTGCCCTTCAAGGCGATGCCGGCCTCGAAGGTTGCCTCCACAAAATAGTCCCGTCGCGCTTTCGCGTTACGGATTTCAGTGAAGCGTCTGGTGTCTTTTGCCCGGGCGGCCATGGCGTTCAGGAATTAAATCGAGTCAGGGTTCTGGGACAAAAAAAGGCGGCGCCGCGATCGCGGGCCGCCCGAAAATACTGATCGCGCCGTCCGCTCAGGCTTCGGCGGTTTCGAAGACAATCTTGCCTTCGATGATTTCGCGCAAGGCCACGTCTTCAGGGGCGAGCTTTTCCAGCGACTCCACGAGTGGGCGGCTACCGTGTTTAAGCTGTTTCACCCGACGGGAAACGACGTTAATGAGGAGATTCGGGTCGGGCACGGATTGGAGTGCCTCTTTGATGTAATCGTCACGCATGGAACGGAAATGGATGAAAACCGGCAGAAACCGCCAAGAGCATGCCCGTCGTGAAACACCGTCAAGGTCAATCTTGCGTGCACCCCCATTCGAATCTCAGACTGTAATTTATGCTCATGATCGGTTGGGCCACCACTTCTTCACAAGCCCATGCAGAGACCCTTGGCCGGGCTCTGGTCGGCGCCAATTTGGTCATCTGCGCCCAAGTCGACGGGCCGATCACCTCCATCTACCCGTGGGACGACGAGATCCAAACCGAGACCGAGTGGCGCCTAACGCTCAAATTTTTGGCGGAACACGTGGACGCGATCGAGCAACGGCTCAGCGAGCTCCATTCCCACGAGAATCCCCAATGGGTGGCAGTGAAAGCCGATCATGTGGCCGAAAAATACTTGTCATGGGCCAAGGCGAACTCTAGCTCCCTTCCCCTTTAACGCGTCACTCGCATCAATTTAATCCCATCCACCATGTCCCAACACAAGAGTCTCCAAGGTCCCCGTGGCCTCGTCGTGAAGCGCAACGTCCTCAAGCGGTTTGAGCGGGTCGAACTGCTCCGCAAGCGCGGCCAATGGAAGGACGGCGACCGGGTCGTCGGCCTCAAAAAGACCGAGCCAGAGGTCTAAACCAGCACCGACAAACACTTTAAGGCAGGTCTGCTCCACTGCGACCTGCCTTTTTTGTGGCCGCGCCGCCCGCGCTCCCCTCCCCGATTCATCCCGCCCATGAAGACGTTTTTTGCTCACCTGCGTGTCGCCGTGATCGGATTCCTGATGGGGTGTGCCGATGTGGTTCCCGGCGTCTCGGGTGGAACCATCGCATTCATCTGCGGCATCTACGAACGGCTGATCAATGGGATCAAATCGTTTGACCTGACCAGTGCGCAGCTGCTGCTCAAACGCGATTTCAGGGGGCTCTGGGCGCGAATTCCCTTTCCCTTTTTCATCGCGTTGGGGTTGGGCTTGGTGACGGCCATTCTGACCCTCGCCAAGGTATTGGAGCATTTGATGCTGAACCATCCGGTCGAGCTCTGGTCGTTTTTCTTTGGCCTGGTGTTGGGGTCCATCCTCCTCCTGGCCCGACAAACCTGGAGCTGGAAAGGAACGGATTGGGCCGTATTCGGGGGCTTCGGAGTGGGCACCTTCATCTTGGTGGGGCTCACGACCCTGCACACCCCGGAAGGGCTTCCGTTCATTTTCCTGGCTGGCGCCATCGCGATCTGCGCCATGATTTTGCCGGGGATCTCCGGATCCTACCTCCTCGTCATCATGGGAAAATACGCCCCGATCATTGAGGCGGTTAATGACCGAAACCTCACTACGCTCGCGGTGTTTTGCGCCGGCATCGCCACCGGCATCCTTTCCTTCGTCCGGCTGGTGAGCTGGATGTTGTCCCAATACCGCCATGTCACCCTTATCGCGCTCACGGGCGTCATGGCGGGGGCCCTGCGGACCCTCTGGCCGTGGAAGGAAACCCTGACCACGCGGGTCAACAGTGACGGCGAGGTGGTGCCGCTGACCCAGACCAACATCCTACCGGGAGCCGACGCCAACTGGCTGTGGGCGATCGGGCTGGTGCTGATTGGCGGGGCGGCGGTGATCTTGATCGAACGCCTGGCCCGCGCCGAGCCTGCATCCCGCTAAGCGCGGAAGATCTGCATCCGCGGGCTGGCGAGGCCAGCATGGGTTCGCTCAGAGCCGGGGCATGACTGACGGGGAATTTTAGTCGGCTTGAACGGTCAACCGATAAATGCTCCAAGCTCCCGTACTGAAGATCCGTTCTCGGCGAGCGTACGCCTTAAAACTACGCTGAATCACGGCGGGGTCGATCGTATCGTCCAATACGAGAAAAACCTCCGGCCCCGCTCCCTGATATGAGGAGCCGGGAAAAAACACCCCATGGGAACGAAAACTCGGCATGCCCGTATTACCGGGAGAGAGCGGGATGAGACGACTTCGCTTTACCGCCAATTCCAAGGATCGATTCCAAGGCAGAATTAGGAAAAGGGTGTTTGGGGGTTCCGCCTCATCGTCGAGGCGACGCACTTTTTCCCAAACCGGAAGCAGGGCACGGGGCAGCGTTTCACCAGCATGGATCACCGTGTTTTCTTTCCAAATGGGATAACGATGCAGCCCGATGACAGCATGCTGATAACCCCAAGCCGTGCTCAGCAGCCCGAGGATTCCCCACCGTATCGTCCCCACTCGCTCTGCCAGAAACCGGGCCCAAATCAGCGCCATTAAACTCGCCACCGGGAGGAAATGCCTGGCTTCCCAAGAGATCGCCGCGTCTTGGACATACTGCAGGGCGAAGAAGGACGTGTAACCCGCCAAAGCAACACTCACTAAAAGAGCAAACCGAGGAGACCCGGCGGCCCAAGCCAATTTGAGCGTAGCAAAACTCAGGCCGACGGCCAAAAGGAGGGCCAGCGTTTCGCCCGACGAAACCATGAACCGCAGGACCGGTTCCAAGGGCAACCAAGCCAGCGTCGGCCCCGCCAGCGGATAGATCAAATCCTTGACCAAACTCGGCGTAAACGAAACTGCCTTCAGCCCATCGCCCGCAAAGGTCGCTTCCGTGGGGGTATCGCCGTGGCGCAGATAGAAAACCTTGGTGACCACCAGCACGACGGCCACCGCCCCCAGCGCCAGGTGGGATTACCCTCAAAAAGTGGACAGCAGGCACAGTGGTTTCAGTTGGATTGGTTTTCGAAGTCAATCGGGGAGATGTTCCCGATTGAAGAATGGCGGCGGCGCAGGTTGTAGAAGGCTTCGATCCATTCGAACGTGGCCTGCCTGGCGTGGGAATGATTTGGGAAGTTATGGCGGTAGGTGTGCTCGATCTTGAGGGTCGAGAAGAACGATTCGGCGCGAGCGTTGTCGTAGCAGTTGCCCCGGCGGCTCATCGAGGCGGTGATGTGGTGAGCGGCGAGTTCGGTGCGGAAGCGTTCGCTGGTGTATTGGACCCCGCGGTCGGAGTGGAGCATCAGGCCATCCGCACATCGACCGCCACGCCTAGCGATGGCCATGGCCAAAGCGGCGATGACGAAGTCGGTGGCCAGAGAGGCCGAGAAGGCCCAACCGATCACCCGCTTGCTGTAGGCATCGATGACCACCGCCAGATAGAGCCAGCCGGCCGTGGTGGGCAGATAGGTGATATCGGCCTGCCAGACTTGGTCGCAGGCGGTGATGGCCTCGACCTGGGCAAGGCGGTTCGGAGCGATCGGATTGTCGTGATCACTTTGAGTCGTCTGGGGACGATAACGACGGCGAGGTCGGCCACACAAACCTTCCTCGCGCATCAGTCGAGCCACTCGCGTTTTGCCCACGGGCTCATTTTTGGCCCGTAACTCGATGGTCATACGTGGATAGCCGTAGGTCTGGCGGGAATCGTCGAAGGCCTGCCGTATAAGCGGTCGCAAGGCGT
Organism: Opitutaceae bacterium; assembly: GCA_018402455.1. Lineage (GTDB taxonomy): Bacteria > Verrucomicrobiota > Verrucomicrobiia > Opitutales > Opitutaceae > Actomonas. Next base: position 38,140 of record JAGYIG010000022.1, on the reverse strand, counting down.
CATCGCGCTGCTCGCGAATCCTGCGGCGGCCAGAAACCCAGGCGTGATAACCGCTCCGTGAGACCGCCATGAGCGCACACAATACGGTGATCGGATAGTCTTTATGCATCCTCTCGATCAGCGCGAATCGTTCCCGGATGGAGCACTGAAGATGCCCACCGTTTTTTTTAGAATCTCACAGCGCATCTGCAGTTCGCGGTTCTCGCGACGCAAACGGCGCAGCTCGGCCTCGGGAGTCTCACTGGCAACGCCGGGCTCCGGCGCCCCAAGCGGCGCCTGCGCCCGGCGTTGCCAGTCCCGCAGGGTGTTGGTGGTGATCCCAAAGTGGCTGGATACCTCCTTCTGGGATTGGCCGGTGCTCGCCTGATAGGCGAGCACCTCGCGTCTGAACTCTGCTGAATAGGTGGGGGTGGTCTTTGGCACGGGGATGGATTCCTTTTTGGATTAGTCCGCGCCTGCTGTCCACATATCGGGGGCAACTCCAAGGGCCAGGCCGCTTACCGGCGGGGGACGGCTGGTTTCCTTTCGGCCTTCCCACCATTGATGGGCCCAACGCAGACCGAGGTAGGTTGCCCAGATTAGCGGGAGTAACAAAAGAGAGCTCTTGAGGATAAATCCGCCTAGCCCGAACAGGAGGATGCCCGCGCAGGCGCGGGCCTTCGATGCTTCATTGAGAAGAATGCTGCGGAACACCCACGGCGCTAAGCCGAAAGCCAAAACATCACCACCGCCGTAGTAGACCCACCACTGACTTACGACGGGAGAGAGCAGTAAACTGAGGGAGGCCCAAGCACCCACCGGGGGATCGAAGCCGGCCGCACGGGCCAGAGCCAGCGTGCCCCACAAACCAAAAAAAACGCCGATCACATTGAGGAAAGCTCGGGCCCGAAATGGTGGCACCCCCAACCGCTGCAGCGCGATGGGCGCCAGCACATGACCGGGAGACCACCACGCGATGAAGTTGCTGTCAGCTTTGCTGATGTCATCGGCCACAGGGAAACTGATCCGATTCCAGCCAGCCGTTTCCCCGGGTCTGAATGCCAATGCGTGGGTGTCGGTGTCACCGTTACGATGTACCCCCAGCCAGAGCGTTATCCCTGCGAGGACAGCGAACCCAATCTGCAGCAATCGCAATGGCATCACGCCCATCTCTCCAAACAACTTCCTCAAGCGCAACCTTCCATAAGTGTGATACCGAGCCAATTTTTGCAGTGCCTTGGTGCGCCGAGAGGGAATGGTTCCGCTTCGCGGAATCCCGGCGGGATCAATCCTCCGGATTGCCCCATCTCCGTCCCGCCAAGCGGGACTCCGTCGAACCCGAGGGTTCGCTTCCCGCGGGGACGTGTCCGGGAATGGAGAAAAATTGTGATCTTCCGAACGTGATCTTGCCTCAGGTTGGTGCGCCGAGAGGGAATGGTTTCGCTTCGCGAAATCCCGGGGGGATCAATCCTCCGGATCGCCCCATCTCCGTCCCGCCAAGCGGGACTCCGTCGAACCCTGAGGGTTCGCTTCCCTCTGCGTTTACGTTGGGGGCAGGCCACCGTTTTGGCCCCACCAACAGTTTCCGATCGGTTGGTGCGCCGAGAGGGAATCGAACCCTCCTCTCAAGCTTGGGAAGCTCGCATTCTACCGATGAACTACCGGCGCAGTATCCGAAGGAGACGGAATCTGAGCGGGGTTTATTTCCCGTCGCAACTTCAATCTATGCGTAACCGCGCCGACCCTCCAGGGCACTCTTCAGGGTGACCGAATCGGCGTAGAGCACCCCGCCGCCGCTCGGCAGCCCAAAACCAATCCGCGTCACTTTGATCTGTCCCCCCATCGGAATGATCTCCGAGGTGAGGAAATGGCAGGTCGCCTCGCCCTCGACATCATTGGACAGGGCGAGGATCACCTCGTCGATGGCACCGGCCTCCAGCCTGGTTTTGAAGGAGGAGAGGTTGAGTTGATCCGGACCGATTCCCTGCAACGGAGAGAGTTTGCCATGCAGCACATGGTAGCTTCCCCGATAGGCGCCACTGCGCTCCAGGGCGACGACGTCGGGAACATTTTCCACGACGCACACCACGGAAGGCTCCCGCTTTTCATCCTGACAGATCGCGCAAAGGTCGTCTTCGGCCAAGTGGCCGCAGCGGTCACAGCGGCGCACGGCGGCGGCGGCGGATTGCAGGGCCTCCACCAGCGCCGGCAGAGACTCCGGCTTTTCCAGGAGCAGGTGCAGCGCCACGCGCTCGGCCGAGCGGTAACCGAGGCCGGGCAGCTTTTTTAACGCGTGCTGCAGGTTTTCCAGCGAAGGAGTCATGCGCTACTGCGGAATTACGAATTACGATTTACGATTTACGATTGAAGATCAGCGGTGGGCGGAGGATTCGACCTTCGTAATTCGTAAGTCTGAAATCGTAAATGGCACTACATCATGCCGGGCATCTGAAATCCTGCGGTGGCGGACTTCATCTTTTCGTCGTTGTAGGCCTTGGCCTGTTGCGCCGCATCCTGCACGGCGGCGAGCAACGTGTCATTCACCAAGGACGCCTCTTCCTTGAGTAACTCCGGATCGACCTCGAGGGAGAGGAACTTGCCAGCGCCATTGATCTTGATTTTTACGGCCCCGCCACCGCTGGCGACATCCAGTTCCATGGCTTCGATCTCAGCTTGGGTCGCTTCGACTTTTTGCTGCATCTTCTGGGCTTGTTTGAGGAATTTTCCGAGTCCGGCCATAATATGAAATTGCGGGATTAATGTTTTAAACGGGGTGAGACCATGGGCGGGTATTCTCGGGTCGGCTTCAAGCTCCAAGTAAGAGATCAGCGTAGCCCTCGCGAAACGTGGGATAAGCCGGCCGCCACCCGAGCTCCGCTTTAAGGCGGTCATTCGTGATGATGCGATTGGGGCGCACCGCCCGGCGACCGGGAGTGGCCGCCCCGGAAAAGGACGGTGCCGGCAACTGCAACCGCTCCGCCAGCCACCTCACGATTTCACCGCGGGTGGCCCGGCCCTCGTCGACCACGTTATAGACCGGACCCACCTGGTTTTCATCGGCCCGCCCCACGCACCAGATCGCGCGCAGAATATCCTCCAAATGAATGAGGTTGAGGTAGTGCTCGGGTTGTCCCGGAAGTTCGGCGGGGCTCTCGCGCAGCTGATCCAACAGGTGGTGCCGGGTCGGACCATAAATACCGGCCAGTCGCAGGACCGTGCTCGGCCCCTCCCATGCGGCGATCAGCCGCTCGGTCTCGATCAGGCATTGCGTGCGCTCGTCGTCCGCCCCCGGGGGCATCGATTCATCGACGACCTGCCCGCCATCCTGCGGATAAACCGACGTGCTGCCCGTGTAGATCAAACGCGGGCGGGTTCCCCCCAACGTTTTACCCCATCGCCGGATGCTATGGGCGCCCTGCACATAGGACGCCTGATAGCCCTCCACGCCGCGGCGGCCGGAGCTGACGCAGTTTACCACCAGATCCGCTGAGCGCACGTCGCGGTGCCAGCTGTCCTCCTCCAGATTGGCCTGGACGACACGGCAGCCCGACGCCCGCAGCCGCCCCGCCGTGACCGGGTTTCGGGTCAATGCGGTGACGTGAGCGCCCACGGCCAACGCCCGGCTCGCCACGGCCCCGCCCACATACCCGGCCCCAAACACCACCACGTGCTTTCCTTCCAAGAAACTTTGGGTCACATTTTCGGCCATTAAACAGGAAAAACTATGGCCACTATACTTACGATTTTACCAGAGGGATTTGAAGAACTTGAAGCCGTGGCCCCGATCGACCTTTGGCGGCGGGCGGGTTTCAGCGTCACCGTGGCGGCGCTGGGATCGCGGAAAATGGTGACGGGCAAAAACGGCATCACCCTGCAGGCCGACCGGCTGATGGGGGCCGTCGGGCCCAATACCGTTTATGATCTGCTGTTTTTACCCGGCGGCCCCGGGGTGGCGCACCTGCGGGAATCGCCGGAAGTGCGGGAGATGGTCGGGCAGCAGGTTGCGCTGGGCGGGTGGATCGCGGCCATTTGTGCGGCCCCGCTGGTGTTGAAAGATGCGGGGCTGCTGGCGGGGAGGCGTTACACCGCCCACCCCTCCGCCCAGACGGAGTTGACGGACATCATCGCAACAGAATCGGTAGTAGTTGATGGTAAGATTATTACATCACGAGGGGCCGGCACGGCGGTGGAATTCGCCCTTAAAGCGATCGCGTTGTTGGGGAGCTCCGATCTGGCCGCCGAAGTGGCGCTAAGTATTTGTGCCGAAAGCGCTTCTTAGGGTTCGCACTGGGCAAACAAAGCGTTCAATCATCTGCGACACCAGTAGCTAGGGTGAATACCCTGCACGCCATCCATTTTGATATGGATCCAAGACAAGAAGCAAAAAGGGGTCGCCGGCTTGGGCACGCGACGGGGCGAAGCTGGCTTTTCGCGTGGCTAAAGCGCAGCAGCGGCAGTTGATTTTCGCTCCTGAGATGTTCCGGGCTCCGGGCGGCATTGCCCGGGTCTCGCGCCATTATTTGCAGGCGATTGCCGGCACGGTCGGGCCGAGCGCGGTGAGCCTGGTGGTCTTGAACGACGACCGCATCGGGGCGGCTGATTTGCGAGTGTGCGAGGCCGAGGGAGCCGATGCCACGGGATGCAATCGGGCCAAGGGGCGATGTGCGTGGGAGCTCTGGCGTCGGTTGCGGGGAGGTCAAACGCATGTGACCTGCACCCATGTGGCGTTATCGGTATTGCTGCCCTGGTTGCAGCGCCTCGGCTGCCGGTTCACCTACGACGTGGTGGTGCACGGCATCGAAGTGTGGCAACCGCTGCCCCGCTCCCAGGTGCGCTCGCTGACCGGGGCGCGAAAGGTATTCAGTGTGAGCGACTACACCCGGCGGGAGCTGGTGGGCCGCTACCCGCAGTTAAGTTCCCATTGCCACGTGCTGCCCAACGCGCTCGATCCGTCCTTTGCGACCTCCCACGCGGACGGCGAGGCGCACCTGGGAGTCGCGGGGCGGATATTGGCAGTCTCCCGGCTCGCGGCTCACGATACGGAGAAAGGAATCGATCATTTGATTCGGGCCCTCCCCACCATTCGCCAGGCCCTGCCTCAGGCGCACCTGCGGATTGTCGGGCGAGGCGTCGACGAAGAGCGGTTGCGGGCAATCGCGCGGGAAATCCCGGAGCCGGAGGCGGTGAGTTTTCTGGGTCAGCTGACGGATGAGGACCTGCGAAACGAATTTTCGGACTGCGAGCTCTTTGCCCTGCCGAGCCGCAAGGAAGGGTTTGGGTTGGTTTATTTGGAGGCGATGGCCGCGGGAAAACCGTGCCTTGTAGCCGACGCCGGCGGGGCGCCGGAAGTGATTGATGAGGCATCGGGCGTGGTGGTGCCCTACGGAGAAGTGGACGCGCTGGCCCGGGCGGTCATTGCGGCGTTGAAAAAGCAGTGGCGAGCCGAAACCATTCAACGGCGGGCGCATGAATTTTCGTTTCCGGCTTTCGTCGAGCGCTGGCGCAGCCTCTCCTCCCTCAAGTTATGAGTTCCCCTCCCGAACCTCTGGTCATTGAAGCCGGCCAAACCGAACGCCACTACTGGCGGGATTTATGGCGCTTCCGGGAGTTGCTGGGATTCCTCGCCTGGCGGGACATCAAGGTCCGCTACAAGCAGGCGGTGTTGGGGATCGGCTGGGCGCTGATCCAGCCCACCATCACCACGATCATATTCACCGTCGTGTTTGGTCGATTGGCCGGCATGCCCGCCGGGGGGGTCCCCTATCCCGTGTTGGTTTTGTCCGGGCTGATGGCGTGGCAGCTTTTTGCCACCGCGTTGAGCGGTTCGAGTGGCAGCCTCGTTTCCAATTCGAACCTGATCTCCAAGATCTATTTCCCTCGGCTGATCGTGCCCATGTCGTCGATCGCCGTCGCCTTGGTGGATTTTATGATCGTGCTGCTGTTGTTCACCGGCGTGGCCGCGTGGTTCGGCATTTACCCGACGTGGAACTGGTTGGTGCTCCCTGTTTTTGTCCTGTTGGCGCTGTTGGCGGCGCTGGGGGCGGGACTGTGGTTGACGGCCCTCACGGTAAAATACCGCGATTTCAAATTCATCGTTCCGTTCCTCATTCAGATTGGTGTGTTTGTGTCACCGGTCGGATTTCGACTGGACTTCTACCCCTCGTGGGAGCCGCTGTTGAGTCTCAACCCCCTCACCAGCATCATCGCAGGGTTCAGGTGGTGCCTGCTCGACGGCGCGCAGGTCGTGGAATTTTCCAGCCTGTTGAGCGGCATCACTGTGATCGCGATCCTTAATTTGACCGGCGTCTGGTATTTTCGCCGGACCGAACGCGGCTTCGCCGACATCATATGAGTGTCATCTCCATTCGCCAACTGGGTAAACGATATGTCCTGACCCATCAGCCGCGCAGTGACACCCTGCGGGATTTGCTCATGCAAAAAATCCGGGTCCTGACCCGCTGGCGGCGGCAAAGCGCCCGGGCATCGACCGAGGAATTTTGGGCGTTGCGAGACGTGAACCTGGACGTGGAGTCGGGCGAGGTCATCGGCATCATTGGCAAGAACGGCGCGGGCAAATCCACCCTGTTAAAAATCCTGTCCCGCATCACGGAACCGACGGTGGGGCGAATTGAAATCAAGGGCCGGGTGGCCTCGCTGCTGGAAGTGGGTACCGGTTTCCATCCGGAGCTGAGCGGGCGCGAGAACATCTTTCTCAACGGGGCCATTCTCGGGATGTCGCGGGAGGAAATTCATCGGAAATTTGATGAGATCGTGGCGTTTGCCGAAGTGGAGCGTTTTTTGGACACCCCGGTGAAGCGCTACAGCAGCGGCATGTATGTCCGGCTGGCATTTGCGGTGGCCGCGCACCTCGAGCCGGAGATCCTGATTGTGGATGAGGTGTTGGCGGTGGGGGACGCCGCGTTCCGGAAAAAGTGCATGGGCAAAATGCAATCGGTGGCATCGGACGGTCGCACCGTTTTGTTTGTGAGCCACGATGTCGGTGCGGTCACCAGTCTGACCACCCGCTGCGTGCTGCTGGATCAGGGGCGGGTCGCGCTGGTCGGTCCCACCGACCAAGTGGTCGCGCGCTACCTTGAGCAGGACAGCCACTCCCAGGCGGTTTACGAAGCGGCACCTCGCGGGACGGATCTGCCCCAGTTGACCCGGGTGGAGGTCCTCGCCTCGGAGGGGTTGGGTTTGCAGGCCGCGGGCAAGCCGCTGGAGCTCTGCTTCGACATTGCCCATCCGCACCCCATCAAAGGAGCGTGTTTTTCCTTCCAAATCGTCGACCAGGCGACGCGGCCGGCCACTCACGCATGGGTTCACGATGAGTCACAGGCCTTTGCCCGCCACGCCGGTTCGACCCGGTTGCGCTGTCGGATCCCGGCCACGCGCCTCAACGTCGGGCACTACGCCCTGAACGTCTACCTGTCCGAACCCCCGGGCGGGACGGTGTTTGAAACGCTGGCCTCCATCTGCCCGTTCGAAGTCATCAAACTGGAACCGCCGCCCCTGTGGGGTTGGCGCGCCGATGCCTGTGTCTATCATGAGGACCATAGCTGGGCCATCGAAGACCTGGCCCCCTCCTCCTGAAGTCGCTGTTCCGTCAAACTGTTTTCCCATGGCTGGTATCCTTGATCGATTGATGCGCAAAGCGGGTTGGACCCGGTTGCCGCGGCCGACCCCGACCGCGGCCGGGCCCGAGCCGGTGCCCGACCTCTCCGCCGCCGACAATGAGATCCTTCGCCAGGTGGCGCCGTTCACGATGACCAGCCCCGAACGCCTCATTGCGCTGATCAAGGCCGTGGACTACACGGTGGAGCACAACTTACCCGGCGACTTCGTGGAGTGCGGCGTCTGGCGCGGCGGCAGTATGATGGCCGCGGCGCTCAAGCTCATCCAGCTCAAGGCCACCGATCGACGCATCCATCTTTTTGATACGTTTGAAGGCATGCCGCCGCCGACGGACCACGATGTGAGCATTTTTCAGGAATCCGCGCAAAGCCTGCTGGCGAGCGATCACCGCGACGAGGGGGTGAAGTGCTTTGCCGATCTGGCTGATGTGACGGCCAATCTCGGTCGCACCGGCTACCCGTCCGACCGGCTGTTCTTCCACCGCGGCAAGGTGGAAGACACCCTTCCGGCCGCCGCCCCGGCGCAGATTGCCCTGCTCAGGCTCGACACGGATTGGTTCGAATCGACGCGCCACGAACTGGTCCACCTTTATCCCCGCCTGACCGACTGGGGGGCGATGATCATTGACGACTACGGTCATTGGCAGGGCGCCCGCCGGGCGGTTGACGAATACCTGGCCGAGCTCGATCACCCCAGTTTTCTGCATCGCATCGACTACACCGGACGCGTGTTGATCAAACCGGGGACACCCCCGCAGCCCCCACCCCACCCCTGATGAAACCGCCTGAAGTGCTCCAACAAGCCGACTACAACCGGCAGCGAACCGATCCGCGGCCGGGCGATCTTTTTTACCTCGCGTTGGCTGATCTGCGGCTGGCGGTGGAGTTGATGCGGAACGTGCCCGCCACCAAAGTTCTGGACTACGGATGCGGAGGCTCGCCCTATCGGTCGCTGTTTCAGGTGGAGACCTACCACCGCGCGGACCTGCCCGGAGACCCCACCCTCGATTTCGAATACGGGATGGATTCGATCCTACCGGTGGCCGACGAAGCGTATGATTTGGTGCTTTCGACCCAAGTGTTGGAGCACGTGAAAGATGTGGCGGGGTATTTACGGGAAGCCCGGCGGGTGCGGAAGCCGGGGGGCCGCCTGTTCATCACCACCCATGGCACCTATCCGGATCACGCCTGTCCCCATGATTTTCAGCGCTGGACCCATGACGGTCTGCGGGAGCAGGTGGCCGCGGCCGGTTTCCAGGTGAATCAAGTCTACAAGTTATCGACGGGCGCCCGCGCCCTGATGTTCCTGATGAGCCAGCACCACTATGAGTTGCTCGCACGGGGCTGGTCCGGGGGCGCGATCATGCTGCGCATCATGCGTGCTCCGTTCCGCTGGTTTCGGGCAGGGTTTGAACGCTTTTTGGATCGGGTGTTTGCCCACTCCCGGCTGGTCGAGGCGAATGCCAGCACCTCCCCGCTCTACATCGGTCTGGTTGTCGATGCCACGAAGCCCGATTGACCCCCGCCCACCTCGTTAATCGCATCGGTCGCGCCGCCCGCCGGAAGGCCGTCGGCACCTTCCCTAAGCCATGTTAGCAGTATTTACGGTCTGCACCACTCACCACGTGCATCGGGCGCGAGTCCTGATGGCATCGGTGAAGGAGCACCTGCCCGAGGCGCAGCGTTACGTGATGCTGGCCGATCCCTTGCAGGGCCGATTTGACCCGGCGCAAGAGGATTTCAATACGGTTGAGCCGATGGCGTTGCCCGGAGTGGAGGACTGGCCTCGTCTGCGGTTTCTGATTCCCCCGTCGGGTTTGTGTTGCGTCCTCAAGCCCATCGGTGCGCTGCACGTGCTGGCGACATCGGCGGCGGATGCGGTCATTTATCTCGACGCGGACACGTGGGTGTTGGATCGCCCGGAAAGCCTGTTGGCCGCCGTGGACCGGCATGCCGTGGTGCTGACGCCCCACTGCGTTCGGGTATCCGAGCATCCCCTGATTGCCACCGAGACGATGCGCAGCGGAGCCTTCAACGCCGGCGTTTTCGCGGTACGACGGGATCCGGTCGCCAAGGAATTTCTCACCTGGTGGGGGGCGAACATGCTTGATCCGGCAAAAATGTCTCTGGCGTGGAACTACGATCAAGGCTGGTTGAATCTGGCCCCAACGGCGTTCCCCGACCTCCATGTGCTGCGGGATCCGGGTTGCAATGTAGCCTTCTGGAACTTGCACGAAAGAGAGATTTCGGCCTCCCCGGTGCCCCCGGGAATTCGGGCGGTCGATCGTCCGGTCTCGTTGTTCCATTTCAGCTTCTTCGATTGGCGAACCCCCGATCGGCTGGCCGGGCCACATAGTAAGAACCTGCCCGCACCTCCCGAGGTGATCCGCCAATTGCAACGCCGATACGCGGCCGCCCTCCAAGCAAGCGGAGCGGATGAAGTCGAAACCTGGCCCTATCCCTTTGCCCACTTTTCGGACGGCCATCCGGTGCGCGAAGTCCACCGGGACTATTTCCGGCAGCGCGTGGACGGCCGGCTCCCCGCCGGAGCGGACCCGTTCGATGTCACTCTCCAGCTCCCCGGGCTGCGGGGCTTAAAATCTCTCCGGCGGGCGGATGCCCCCATGGTCCGGGCCATGCGCTACCTGCGACAACTGGGGAGGAAGGGCTGATATGACGACATCCACTCCCTCGGTCAGTTTGCTCATCCCGTGCTACAACCATGCCCGCTTCCTGCCCGCCCTCTTTGCCTCGATCAGGGCTCAGGCCCTCCCCTACTCCGAAATCCTGCTGTGGGACGACGGCAGCAGTGATGACAGTGCCGCCGTCGCGCGGTCGCTGGGGGCTCAGGTGTTCACCGGACCCCAGAACCTCGGCCCCGCGGAGGCTCGCAATGCGCTCGCCCGCTTGGCGCAGTCCGCATGGATCCATTTTCATGATGCGGATGACCTGTTGGATCCTGCCTACAACCGGCAAATGTTTGCGCGAATTGCGCCGGCCGTGGATGTGGTTTTCTGCGACGCCGACTGGATCGACGAAACCGGGCGCACGCTGATTCCCTGGCGCTATTCCCAACCCGCCGCCCAACGGGATCCGGTGGGGTATTTTCTGACTCACCCCATGGGGATCAACAACTGCATTTACCGCCGCGACCTGTTTGAGCGAGCGAACGGCTTCGACGCCCGACTTGTCCCCTGGGAAGATGCGGACTTTCACGTGCGTTTGGCCGAGATCGAGGCCCGCTTCCTGCACTGTCCCGAAGTGCTCACCCGGTCGGTCCGCCATGACGGTGGCATCTCCGTGGAGCCGCATCGGAACTGGCGGGCCCGGCTACTCGCCCTGCAGGGCTACTATGAACGGATGGCCCCCACCCACCGGCCATTGATCGGCCAAGCCGCCGAGGAAGCGGCCCGGGAGCTGGCGGCGTTGCGGGATTCCCGCGCCCAAGACGCCTTGCAGCTCTGTCGAACCTGCGGGCTGAATCCCCCCTCCGGTTCCGGTCTGGCCCTGCGGATGAGCCGATGGTTTCTGCCGCCGCTCGTCGCCCTGCGCTGGCAGGCCAAACGCCGCCGGACGGCGCGAGGCGGTTAATCCGGAAATCTCCATGAGTCCCATCGCCCATTTTTTAACCCAACTCCGCGCCGTGCGGCTCAAAGTGCTCGGCGTGGACGTGACCCTGCTCGGTGGCCGCACCCTCGGTGATTGACTGCGCCGGTCTGATGAAAACCGATAGCACGCACTTAAGCTCCCCCCGCGTAACTCTCGGAATTGGCGGTCTGCTGGGCCACGATGCCAACGCGGCGCTGCTCGTCGACGGTGAACTCGTTGCCGCCGCGCAGGAAGAAAGGTTCACCCGGGTCAAACACGATGGTTCATTTCCCCATCAAGCCATCGACGATTGTTTGAACTTCGCCGGACTGAAAACGAACGACGTTCAGACGGTGGTATTTGCGGAAAAGGGACTGCAGGCTCAGCTTTTCAATCAAAGCCAGCGCCGAGGTAGTGTCCTCAGCCGCTGGTTGAGTCGGTTGCTGCCGGAGGGCGTGGGCTGCCTTTATCATCAACAGGCTCGGGCCCTCATGCCGCAGGCGAAATTTCAGCACGCGTGGCATCACTTGTCACATGTGGTCGGAGCGTTTCACAGTTCTCCCTTCCAGCGGGCGGCGTTTCTTTGCGTCGATGGCAGAGGCGAGGATTACTCGGTCAGTGCGGGGGTAATCGATGACAACGACGTGCGCATCCAGTGGGAGCAGCCGTATGAAAACGGCTTGGGAATGTTCTACACGCTCGTGACCTACCTGCTGGGTTTCCAGTCTTTTGGCTCCGAATACAAGGTCATGGGATTGGCGCCTTACGGGATCCCCCGATTCGTCCCGCAGTTGGAGTCCCTGTTTGAAACCGATGAGAACGGAGGCTTTCGACTGAAATTGCCGGTTCGTTTCACTTGGCCGTCGTTGATGGAGGCCCTGCCCGAGATCGGTGAGCAAGTGGGGATCTCTCCGCGGGCGAAGGAGGAGACCCTAACCCAAACTCACATCGATTTCGCATCGTCACTTCAATTCATCTTCGAACGCGAAATCGAGAAGATGGCTCGATTTGTGCGCTCCGCGACCGGCGAAACCAACCTCCTCTTTTGCGGCGGATGCGCCCAAAACTGTGTGGCGGCCGGCAAACTACGGGCAAACGGGATTTTTGATGAGCTTTACAACTCACCCGTTGGAGGCGACATGGGGTCAGGTCTGGGTGCGGCGCTGTTTCACGAACGGCAGTTCCATCCCGGCCAGTCCTATCGGCCGCAAACCCGGGGCTTCTACCTGGGGTCACTTCCCGGCCCCGCCCCGGCGAAAGCACGCCCGTTCCAAGTGTCCTATGAGGGCAAACTCCATGATTTTATCGCGGCCCAGTTGGCCGAGGAAAAAATCGTCGCGGTGGTGCGCGGGGGGATGGAACTCGGCGCCCGCGCTTTGGGTGCGCGCACCATTCTCGCCGATCCTCGGGCTCCAGGGATGCAGTCCCGCTTAAATCTCGCGGTAAAATTCAGGGAATCTTTTCGCCCCTTCGCTCCGGCGATATTGGCGGAACACGTGGGCGAATGGTTCGATAGCACAGCGGAATCTGACTACATGAATTACACCTCCACTCTGCGGGCAGAGCTGCGCCACGAGATACCCGACACCTTTGCCTCACTACGGGAGCGTCTGGATTTTCCACGCTGTGACCTGCCGAGTGTCATTCACGTGGATTTTTCCGCTCGGTTACAAACGGTTCGCCCGTCCGTCCATCCAGATTTCCATCAGTTCATCACCGCCTTCCATCGGCTCACCAACGTGCCGATTTTGATCAACACGTCGTTCAATGTCGCCGGGCAGCCCATCGTCCGCACCGCTGCCGAAGGGTGGGAGTGTTTCGTCAATACCGACATCGACCTCCTCGTCCTCAACGACGAGGTCTATCGCAATCCCAACGAGAAAACACGCGCGGAGAAACAGCGGTGGCTAAACCAATTCAGTCAATCCGCCTGAACCACCGGCTCCACCCCAGCCGGGTGACCCGAATCAATCTCAGGCACTTCCCCAAGGACGGTAGGACAATCTTGAATCAAGTTGACAGGCGCTGATGGCTATCGCCTGCGCCCATCTTGAGGGCCAAATAAAACAAGTAAGAGTCAACTCATGGCTAACCTAATTCGAAATATCATGCTCCCGATCTTGGTCGGTCTGCTTAAGCTCTTCGTTCGGCCATCCCGGTCGGGTTGGCAGCGCAGCTCCCGGCCAACGACCCTGACGGGCCGCTGATCCAATGACCCCGCTCCATCACCTCGTCCAGTTTGGTCGCCGGTTGCGTAGTCGGATGATTGGCGCCCATCTGGCTCCGCCGCGTTATCTCGGTGCAGGGATCGACTGGCACCGGGGAGCGGCCGGGGCAAATGCCATGGGAAATCTCACCCTCGGGCCGGGAGCTTGGATCGAACAAGGTGTGGTGCTGAACGCATTCGGGGGCTCCATCTGTCTTGGCCGTAATGTTTTTCTTGGTCCCTACACCGTGATTTACGGACACGGGGGTGTTCAAATCGACGACGATACGCTCATTTCCATGCACTGCCGCATCCTGTCCTCGGAGCACACCGTCCCGTCGATGGACCGGTCCATCCGCGGGGAACCGGACATCCTCAAGCCCACCCGCATCGGCCGCGATGTCTGGCTCGGCGCGGGCGTGACCGTGCTCGGCGGGGTCACCATTGGCGATGGCGCCGTGGTGGGCGCGGGGGCGGTGGTGACCACCGATCTTCCGCCTGGAAGTATCGCCATGGGCGTGCCGGCTCGCCTGAAGGGTCGGCGGGAAACGGAAGCCAGCGGCGAAAATTCGGGAAAAGCATAATTTTTTCCGGACCTATGCCGAGCCGAGCCGAGCCCCCAAGACCTCAAATATTAAAATGAACCTCGCCCTCTTCTTCGGCGACCGGTGGCGTTCCCTCCGGCTGATGGGACGCACGGATGATCGGGCCCAATTGGAAAGGCTCCTGCCCCTGCTGCGCCGGCCTAAATCACGTCCGGGTGAAGTGACCTGGCGAGGCCATCGACTCCGTTATGCCGATGGCCCTTCGCTCTACTATCAACTCGCCGAAATCTACCTGCAGGGCGTCTATGACTTCGAAACCGCCAACCCCACTCCTCGCATTTTGGATGTTGGAGGAAATATGGGAATCGCGGCTCTCCGGTTCCGGGAAATGCACCCGCAAGCATCCATCACAACATTCGAAGCGGATCCGAAAATCGCTCAAATTCTGCAGGACAATCTCACGCGGGCGGGCGACCACCGCACGGCCGTGGTGGCCGCCGCGGCTTGGGTGCGAACCGGCGAAATCGGGTTCAATGCCACGGGGGACGACAGCGGCAATATCCAAGCCGATCTTCCGACCAAACTGCCCTGTGTGGATATCCTCGATTATTTCGATGCGCCCATCGATTTTCTGAAACTCGACGTGGAGGGAGCCGAATATGATCTACTGGCCCACCTGCAACAACACGGCGCCCTGACCCAAGTCCGCCAGATGTTTTTGGAACTGCACCATTGGCCCGCGAACCCCGAACCTCCGCGGTTTCAGGAGATCCTCGCGACCCTGACCGCCGCGGGATTCTCCTACCGGCTTTCCGCCGCCGGCGTCTTCCATCCGGGGTCCGAGGGGGGAGATTTGGCTCAATCAGGAAACATGCTCACCTTGCGGGCCTGGCGGCGATGATGCAGCCGGGGCAAAGCACCATGGCGACGGCTGCGGCGAACGGCCCGACCCCGGACCTTTCGGTGGTGATTCCGAGCTTCAACCGGACCGCCCTGCTCCGCCGCACATTGGCATCGGTGCAGCAAGCCAGCTCCGGTTGGCGTATCGAAACCATTGTCGTTGATGACGGATCCAGTCCCCCGGTCGAAACGACCCTCCGCGGAGAGGCGTCGGGCATCGATCAACTCATCACGCAGCCCAATCAAGGCCTGCTGTTTGCCCGCCTTGCCGGGTTGGAGGTGGTCCGGGCGCCGCTGGTATTATTCCTCGATTCCGACGACTTCATTTCCCGGGAGAAGCTGGGCTTGCATATCGAGGCCATGCGGTCCGGCCAAGCGGAGGTCACCTACACCGATGTTGCGTCGGTGGAGGTGGACGCGACGGGTCGCCCCATCCGACCTCCCGTGCCCGACACCCCCTACCCCGAAGCACGTGATTCCGCCGACTTTTTTATCAACCTCCAGCCGGCGCCCCACGCCCCGGTGTTTCGGACCGATTTTCTCCGGCGGGTCCTGGCGCAGTCCGCTTTTCCGCCGCGGAGCAGCTTCAATCCCGTCGCCGAAATCTGGTTTTATCACAAGGCAGCCGTGATACCGATCACGATCAAACGGATTCCCGGACCGCATGCCATTGTCGGGCGTCACCCTCAGGGAAGGCTCACCGATCAGTGGGAAAAACTCGGGATCGCATCCCTGTCGGTCATGGAACACTTCATTGCCGACACCCCGCCGGGGCCGCTGGCGGCGGCGGCGCGCGCAGTCTGGTGGCCGCCCGCGCTTTTGGTTCATGGCGGCGCCAGCTGGCATGCCTCGAGACCTGCAAAAACGCTATTTGAAGCTTTGGCGAACCGCGCGGACCGCCGCCACTTCGAGCGGTGACACCGCTTCGTTTCGGGCCGCCGCGCGTCTTCTTCGAACCTTGCCGGTGGCGTGGTTGCTCCGCCGGATGCGCAACGCATCCTGCCCAAGCATCACACTTTGGATGAACGAACCCTCCGCACCCGAACTGATGCAGACCACGCCCCCGCCGGCGGCTCAAGGTGAAGTCCAGCCATTTGGCCTCATAGGTTACCTCTCCGTCATAATTTGCACGCGCAATCCGCACGCCGGAAGGCTCGAGCAGACCCTCCGGGCCTTGCAGCACCAAAGCCTGCCGGCCTCGAATGGGAAACCCTGTTGGTTGATAACGGATCATCCCCGCCGCTCAACCGAGCCCGCTGCCGGTCGCGCTCAGAACCTCCGGGTGGTGGTGGAACCGAACCCGGGCCTCACCGCGGCGCGGCTGAAGAGCATCCGGGAAGCACAAGGCGAGGTCCTGATGGTTGTTTTGCACCTGACGACAACGTGCTTGATCCCTCGTTTTGTCGAGGGTGCAGACCTACTTCGCCCAGATCCCGCCCTCGCGGTGGCGGGGGGAATCATTCGGCCCCAATATGAGCAACCGCCCCGGACTGGGCGGAGGAATTTGCGAAGGGTTGCTGGCGTTGAAGTCACGGCGACACCCGCTTTTTGCGCCGACGGGAACCCCCAGGCCCCATGGCCCCTCTTCGCTCGGTCGGCGCCGGTTTGTGCATCCGCCGACGTCCGCCCAACAGTATGCCGCCGATGTGGCCGGATCGAATCAGCGCCGCGGCCCTGGACCGTCGGGGCGCGAGCTGACCTCCGGGGGACAACGACATGGTGTTCACGGCCTTAGAAACGGGGGAAGGTGGCCTATTTCCCGGACCTTCTTCACCCACATGATACCGCCCGCGCGGCGAACGGTATCTGGAACGACTCAACCGCGGCATCCAACGCTCGTGGGTGCGGGTGCTCGCCATCTACCGGGCATGCCCCTGGAGCGCCATTCCCCGTTGGACGGTGCCCCTCCGAAAGGGGCGGGCTGGTTCACCTACCGAGCCTGGTCGTCCCCGGCGGCCGCATTCGTGGTTCGGCGCCTGCGGTATTGTTTTGAAGGCAGAGCCGACCTGTCATGAGCCACAACCGGAAAGTTACTCTACCGCTTTTGGTATCTACCGGTATCGACCGTGAAGGATTCGATTCGGCGTGGTGGCCCCGTCAGCCAGTGGCGGGTGCGGCATGGCCAAAGCAGATGCAAACGCCACGGCAGCGATGCTGCCACCGGTGACGTCGCCCGATTCCAGCCAGCCCCCGCTCCACGTGCACCTGCTCAGCGGGAGAAAATTTGCCTACAGACCGTGTTCTGTCTCCGCACCCTGGCCACTGGATCCCAGCGCCCCTTGGTTCCTGAAATTTACACGGCAACAGGAAGATGGTGCCCTACGCCGCCGATCTGCTGCGGGAAAAATTCACCAACGCGATCCTTCACCCCCATCAAACGCTGGTGGACCGCTTGGAACAGAAACTCCCGCTGGCGCAGTTTCCGTGTCTGCGGGAGCGCTGGCTGAACTACCCGCACATTCGCAAACTGATTGATGTGCATCTCCCCGGAAACGGGTCGCGACTGGTGCTGGACAGCGATCTGCTGTTTTGGCGCCATCCGCGGCTGCTGGTGGATTGGTTGGACGATCCGCAGCGTCCCCTGCACGCGGTCGATATTGAAGAGAACTACGGGTATCCGCGGGAGCTGCTGACGAAGATCGCCGGCCGGCCTGTTCCCACGTGTGTCAACGTCGGGCTGATGGGGCTAAATTCCGGTGAGATCGACTGGGACTTTCTCGAGCAAGCCAGCTCGCGATTGATCCGGGAACAGGGAACCAGCTACTACTTGGAGCAGGCGCTGAGCGCACTCATCGTGGCCCGCTCCCCTCACCCGGCCGAAGTCGCCCCCCGCGAGGACTACCTCGTGTTGCCGGACGCCGCCGAGGTCGCGAAACCCACCGCCGTCATGCACCACTACGTGGACCTCTCGCGGGACCTTTACCACACCCAAGCCTGGCAACAGGCCGCCTCCATCGCTCATGCCTAGCCCATTGGTCTCCGTGCTGATTCCCGCTTACCGAGCGGAATCGTGGATCGAGGAAACCCTGACCTCGGTGTTTTCCCAAACCCACCGGCCACTGGAAATCGTCCTCGTGGATGATGGTTCCGCTGATCGGACGGTGGAGCTGGCGACCAAGATGTCGGTTCCAGCCGACGTCAGTCTCCAGATCGTGACCCAACAAAACCAAGGCGCGGCCGCCACCCGCAACCGGGCATTCGGGCTCTCCCGCGGGGACTACATTCAATACCTCGATGCCGACGATTTGTTGGCCGCGGACAAAATTGAACGGCAACTGCTGGCGCTACAGACGAGGCCACCGCGAAGCATTGCCTGTGGTCCGTGGGGGCGCTTCAGCGACGATCCGCAGCAAGCCGTCATCACGGCTGAGGACAACTGGCGCACGATGAATCCGATCGCGTGGCTGCACCTCAATTTCGCGGGTCGAGGAATGATGCCCCCGGTCGCCTGGCTCACGCCGCGGACCCTGGTGGAAGCCGCCGGCCCGTGGGACGAAAGTCTGACCCTCAATGATGATGGTGAGTTTTTTTGCCGGGTTTTGCTGGCCTCCGCCGGAGTGGTTTTTTGTCCGGAGGCCCGGTCCTACTACCGTTCCAATTTGAGGCAGAGTCTGAGCAAATCGACCTCTGCCGCCGCATGGGATTCCGCCCTGCGGTCCCAAACCGCCTGCGTGGAACACCTGTTGCGGATCGATGATTCGGCCGCCTCCCGGGCGGCCGGGGCGGACCTCCTCATCCGGCTGGCTCATGCGAGCTATCCGGCATGCCGTGAGATTGCGGAACGAGCGGAATCATTGAGTCAGCAGTGGGGAAAGTCCCGCATCCGGCCCGCCGGGGGGAAGCTCTTCCGGATCATCGACCGAGGCCTGGGTTGGAAATTTGCCCGTCGCCTGCAGAGCTGGCGGGGGGCGGCAATACGACGATGAAGCCGCGACTCCGAATTTTGCTGATCTGTCATCAAGATCTGGGCGGGGTGCCTCACCCGGTTCCGGCCTACCGTTTTTGGCGGGAGTATTTTCACTCCGGGCTGGAGGAAGCCGGCCACCAAGTGATTGAAATTAACGACGTGGATTGGGCTTCGGGCCTGCTACCCCGCGCGCCCGCCGAACTCGCGAAGTGGCAGCGGAACACCTGGGAAAAAGCGGTCGCGGCGGTGGAAAAAATCCACCGGCAACAGCCGATCGATTTGTTGTTGGGATACCTCTACCCGAACCAAATCCTACCGGCGGGAATCACTCGGCTGCGGGAGTTGGGCATCCCGACCGTTAACTTTTTTTGCGACAACGTCCGGGAGTTCCGCACGGTGCCCGCGGCGTTTCGCTCCTTCGATTTAAACTGGGTGCCCGAATTTGAAGCGCTAAAAATGTATCGGCAGGCGGGACTGGCGCACCTCCACGCTCCGATGGCCTGCTGGATAAGTCCTACCCTGCGCCAGCCCCAATACTCCGAGCGCTCCCGACAGGCGTTCATCGGCCGCCGAGACGAATTGCGGGCCCAACTCCTGGCTCAAAGCATCCAGCGGGGGTTGGCCGTGGACATAATTGGTCCCGGGTGGACCGAAGAGGCGGCCGGCGGAGGCGCGCCGGCGAAATCTCCGCCGACCAAAAGCAAATGGTCCAACCAATGGGCGTTCATCCAACAACACGGCCTCCGGGCTTTTGGCTACAAGCTGGCAACCGCTTTCAATCCGCCCCCGCCCACTCGTTTCGATTTTGCGCCCTACGCCGCACCGGGAGTGGCCGATCAGGACTACTGGCGAGCCATGCTGGAGGCGCGGGTTTGTCTCGGCATCAACCGTTACCCCAGTCCGCGTCACCCCCGCACGGTCATCAAAACCTACTCGCGCCTGCGAGACATTGAAGCTCCGATGGCCGGTGCCTGTTACCTGACCGAATGGACGGAAGGAATCGATCACCTCTACGATTGCGGTCGGGAAATCGAAACCTATCGGAACGCGGAGGAACTGGTGGAGAAGGTGAACCGGCTGGAGGCGGAGCCGGAAACGCGACTGAAGCTCCGCCAAAATGGGCAAAAACGCGCCTTGGCTGACCATACGCTGACCAAGACGATGGAGCGCATCTGCGCCCAACTCGACCTTGGTTGAACCCCGGCGAACCTTGTGATGAAACCGCCCCTTCCGTCCCGCATCCGTGCCAGCCGTTGGTATGCGACCATCCGGGAGATGCGCCATGTCTGGCGCCATCGGGCGCGCCGTTCCTTTTACCGCCGGCTGATTCCCGCCCACAGCACCGTGTTTGATATCGGGGCGAACGCCGGTCACTACGCCCGCATCTTCTGTAGCCTGGGCGCCAAAGTGGTCGCGGTGGAACCCCAACGGTCCTTGACCGAAAACCTGCAAACGCGGTTCTCCCGGGAGATCGCCAAGAAGCGATTTTGGATCGAAAACTGTGCGCTGGGCGCCGCAGCGGGGACCGCCCAGTTAACGAAATCCACGGCCTTGGACGAAATCGCATCCCTGCGGCCAGATATTGCCGAGGTGAGCCGATTTTCGGACGACTACGGCTTTGATCAACACGAGACGGTGAGGGTATCGACCCTGGATGCCTTGATCGAAACCCATGGCACCCCCGCGTTCTGCAAGATCGATGTCGAGGGATTCGAGGACGAAGTGCTCAAAGGCCTGACCGTGGCCCTCCCTCGATTGTCTTTTGAGTTTAACCGGGAGTTTTTGACCGTGACCAGCCAGTGCCTCGATTACTTGGACGGGCTGGCCGCCTATCGCTTCAACTTCGTGGCCGAACTGCATACGAACTACTCGACCCCGGAGTGGCAAACTGCCGCGCAACTCCAGCAGACGCTGACGCACCTTGATGACCCCCTGGCGTGGGGCGACGTTTATGCCATCGCCGACGGCATCAAGCCGTGACGGCTGATTCAGCCCGCACCTTGGTGTGTTTCCATTTTGAAAGCTGACTTTCCCGCTCGCATCCGAATTTTGTCGGCCAGCCACCTCTGTCGCAATCCGCGGGTCTTAAAGGAGGCCACGGCGCTGGCGGTGGCGGGCTACCAAGTCACCGTGCAAACGGTGGACAGCCATGCCCCCTCTCAAGAAATCGACCGGCAGATTCTGGCGACGGCTCCCTTTGCCGTCCACTATCTCAATTGCCGCACCGGCGTGGCCGGAGCGATCCGGCGGTTAAAAACCAGTTTGGCCCGTAAATACCTGAGTCGAACGGGCCGGGAACACCCCTTGGCACTGGGCCCGACCGATGAACTCCTGCGGCGGGCCCGATCGAGCTCATGGGATCTCCTGATCGGCCACACCGAGCCCGCCTTGTGGTGCGCCACCCAGCTCCTGAGAGCGCAGCGAACCGTGGCCGCGGATCTGGAGGATTGGCACAGTGAGGACCTCCCGCTGAACAAGCGAAGCGGTCGTCCGTGTCGTCTCCTCAGAAACGTCGAAAAGACCCTGCTTGAAAAGGCGGCTTATGTGACCACCACGTCCGCCAGCCTGGCCGCCGCCTTGCAGGAGGACTTGGGCGGGAAAAAGGCCCAGGTGATTTATAACGCTTTCCCCTTGCAGGAAACCGACCGGACTCAAACCGCGCCAAATGAACCTCCCGCCCCCCTTTCGATGGTGTGGTTTTCACAGACGGTGGGTCCCGATCGGGGCTTGGAAGCGTTTTTGATGGGCTGGGTGGGATCGCAGGCCCCCTCGCGGCTCACGCTCCTCGGTACCGTGGCTCCAGCCTACCGGGAACGAATCGGTAAACTGGTGCCGTCGGGAGGACCACAGCACCTGCGATTTCAACCTGCCGTGTCGCCCGACGATTTGCCCGGCGTATTGGCTGAACACGATGTCGGACTGGCGCTGGAGGTGGACCACATTCGCAACCGGGACCTCACCATAACCAATAAAATGCTGCAGTATTTCAACGCCGGTTTGGCCGTTATCGCGACGCCCACCCGGGGTCAGCAGGAAGTCTTGGCGGCGTATCCGGACGCGGGCTGGGAAGTTTCCTTGGATCAACCCGACCAGATTGGTTCAGCGGTGCAAGGTCTGGCGGAGAACCCCGTCCGTCTCCGACGGATGCAGCGCGTCGCCCGACAAGCGGCGGTTGAAAAATACTGTTGGGAACACCAGTCGAAGCGACTGTTGGAACTGGTGAAGCAGGCTCTAGGGTCGCCATCGTGAACCGCGCCATGCCCCGGGTTTTAATCGTCAGTCCTCATTTTGCGCCGGTGAACGCCCCCGACATGCACCGGGTGCGACTGGCGTTGCCGCATTTGACCGCGCAGGGCTGGGAGAGCACGGTGCTGGCCATCGCCCCCGACTTGGTGGAAGGCGCGAATTTGGATCCGCAGATGACGGCCACCCTGCCGGAGCGCACGACCATCGTTTACAGTCGCGGGATCCCCTTTCAATGGACCCGCAAGTTGGGTTTTGGCTCGATCTGGCTGCGTTGCGGCCACGCGTTGAGGCGGGCGGGGGAACGCCTGTTGGCGGCGGAGAAATTTGATTTGGTTTTTATTTCGACCTCCCAATTCGATGCCTTTCGCCTGGGCCCGAGGTGGGAAAAACAGTTCGGCGTGCCGTATGTGGTGGATTTGCAGGACCCCTGGGTCACCGACCATTATCGCGCTCATGGCGAAAAACCTCCGGGCGGGCGGTGGCGCTATGGGTGGGCCCAATTCCAAGCCCGCCGCCACGAACCCGCAGTGATGAAACATGCGGCCGGTATCATTTGTGTTTCGCCGCACTATTTCGGTCAGCTCAAATCCCGTTACCCCGGGCTGACGGAAAATCGGATGAGAGTCCTGCCGTTCGGAGCGTCTCCCCGGGATCTCGAAGTGGCGCTCAAATCCCCCCCGTCCCCCAACCTGCTTGAGTCAACGGAGGACCTGATTCACCACGTTTACACGGGGAGGTGCACGGACGGCATGCGGCCCGGCTTGGACATTTTGTTTGCGGCATTCGCCCGCTTTCTTGAGACCGATCCCGCCTCCGCCCGGCGACATCGGTTTCATTTCATTGGCACCAATTACGCACCGGCTCAATTGGCCGAGCCCACGGTGCTTCCCGCCGCCACCGCGACCGGCGTGGCCGCCTATGTGGCGGAGCACACCAGTCGGGTGCCCTACTTCCAAGCCACCTTCTACAGCGCCACCGCGGATTCCGTGTTGGTCCTCGGATCGAGCGATTCCACCTACAATGCTTCCAAGCTGGAGGGCAGCCTGTTGACCCAGAACCCGCTCCTTTTGATCGCGCACCGCGATAGTCCGATGATGGCACAAGCCCGCAAGCTGGGCATGAAACACAGCTTCGCCTTCGCCGAGGACATCCCGTCGTCCGGCATCGCCGCCGCGCTGCACCAGCAGTGGTTTGCCGACCACGGATTTGCCGAACGTCCCAGCCCCCAAATCAAAGCCCAGGGCTACACCGCAACGCGGATGACCGAAGATCTGGTGACCGTCTTCAACGCCGTCCTGCGGTCACCTGAAAATCAGCGCACACCATGACGCGCGTGCGAACCCCGTTTCAGCCCGTCCCCTTCACCCCTTCCCTTCCTCATGGCTAGTTCGGCAACCGCCACCCTCTCTCCCAAGATCCTGAAATACGGATGGGCCGCTCTGATCGGTCTGGTGGTTTGGCAAGGACTCACCACGCCCCTGCGCAATGGCCCGTTAATCGTCCTCGCCATGGGCATCATCGTGACCGCAGCGATCCCGGCACTCAAGTGGGCCAAAAAGCGGACCGAAGGGCTTCCCGCCTTCGAATTGATGATGCTGACGTTCATCCCCTTTTACGCGATGCCGCTGCTGCGGGGACACCCCGCAACTTTGGGATTCGGGGACGCCGTTCTGTTCCGCTCCGCGCTGGCCGTGCTGGGGTTCCAACTGGCGTGTTACGCGGGTTACCACTTCACCTCGATTCGGCCCAGTCGGAACCCGACCTGGACGAAGGCGATCTTCCAGGAAGACAACATCAAGCTAAGCCGCTTGGGGGTCTACACCATGACCGCCTTCGTTTATCTTCAACTCTTCACCGACGTGATTCCGCATGAGTTCCTGTCGATCCTCCGGGCGTTGTTTTTTGGCATCGGCACCGTGAGCATATTTTTGATCAGCCGGGCTTGGGGCAGCAAGCTCCTGTCTCCCGGGGACAAGGTCACGCTGCCCGTCATTTTTTTCGCCCAGACGGTGATGGTGGCGACCCAGCTCTACCTTATCACCATCGCATCTTCAATTTTGATGGCCCTGATCGGCTATGTGACCGCCAGTAAACGGTTGCCGTTGGTTTTTATGGGGGTCGTTTTCTTTGCGTTCGCCGTCCTCCATAACGGGAAGGACGAAATGCGGGAGATCTACTGGGAACGCACCTCGGACGTGGAACTGAA
The DNA here is from genome assembly GCA_018402455.1 of Opitutaceae bacterium. Taxonomy (GTDB): domain Bacteria; phylum Verrucomicrobiota; class Verrucomicrobiia; order Opitutales; family Opitutaceae; genus Actomonas. The sequence goes on along the minus strand of JAGYIG010000022.1, from coordinate 13,929 downwards.
ACTGTCGGATATCCCCGATTTTTACGGTCAATGGATCGAGTTTGGGTTGCAGCGGGATGAAAAGGAAGAGGGACAAATGACGAGTGGTATTCTGGAGCGGGCTTCGCTCTTCCAGATTATGTGCACTCTGGTGGACCGCAGTCCGGTTCCCCGGGACTACCTGATGGGGGAAACCTATAAACCGATTCCCCTGCTCGCCGTCCCCAGAATCCTCTGGCCGAGCAAACCCCGTCCCCACGAGAGCAACATGACCTTGGCGGTGTATTACGGATTTGTGTCCGCATCCGGCGCCGAACGCGTCAGTATTGCCTTTGGGATTCCCTCGGAGGCCTATGCCAATTTCGGTTTTATCGGAGTCGGCTTGGTGGGCATCGGGATGGGTTTCATGTTTAAGATCGTCGGCGGATGGGGGCAAAACGCATCCCCCATATCCCTGGCCGGATTGGCGCAGATTCTTTTGATTGCCTGGAGTTTCCAAGCCGAGATGACTTTGGCGGTTTGGCTCTCCTCCCTCTATCAAGCCTCGGTGGCCCTGCTGGGGATTCCCTGGGCGTATCGGCACCTCACCGGCCAATGATCGTGAAAAAAACAACGGCCCGTCTCGCCATCGTGCTGTCGCACCCGACCCAGTACTACAGCCCCTGGTTTACGCACCTGGCCGCGGAAGGCACCCTGGAGTTTCGCGTTTTCTATCTCTGGGACTTCGGGGTGCGGGAGGCCACTGACCCGTTGTTCGAACGGAGTTTCAAATGGGACATCGACCTCCTGCAGGGCTACGCGCACGAGTGGGTTCCGAATGAATCCTCCCATCCTGGCACCCAACGGTTTTCCGGGCTGCATAATCCGACGCTGCGGGCGGTTCTGCGCAACTACGCCCCTTCCCACGTCTTGTTGTTTGGCTACAAATACCGTTCCCACCTCCGCCTCATCGCCGCGGCACGACGCGAAGGATGGAAACTGATTTTTCGCGGAGATTCGCACATTCTCGGCCGCAACTCCTTGAACGGCTTCAAGCGCCTGCTCCTGCGCAAACTCTACCAGCGCTTTGATCGCATCCTCTACGTGGGCAAAGCCAATCGGGCCTATTTTGAATATTTGGGCGTTCCCGCCCCGCAGCTGATTTTTGCGCCCCATGCCGTGGACGCCACGCGTTTTTCCCAAGCGATTGCCCCGGAAAAAATCCAGGCCGCCCGCGCAGCGATCGGAGTGGATCCACAAACTCAACTCATCCTCTTTGCGGGGAAATTTCATGCGGAGAAAGCCCCCCGCACCCTCTTGGAGGCCTTCGCCCGCTGCGGCGCACAACAGGCCACGTTGGTTTTCGCGGGCGACGGGCCGGAACGGGAGAGCCTGATGGCCGAGGTCCGGAATCGAAAACTCGAAAACGTGGTTTTCCTGCCCTTTGCCAATCAGTCCGAAATGCCCCTGCGGTATGCCATGGCTGATTTGATGGTGCTCCCGTCGGAGGGATGGTTTGAAACCTGGGGGTTGGCGGTCAACGAAGCCATGCACGCCGGCGTGCCGTGCCTCGTTTCCGATCGAGTCGGCTGCCATCTCGATCTGATCACCGAGGACCTCACCGGCTGGTGCTTTCCTGCCGGGGACCGGCAAGCCCTCACGCAAAAACTCGACCATGCCCTGTCGGCACTGGCGCAACCCGAGACCCGCGCCCAACTGCGGCAAAACGTCCGGGCCAGGATCGCGCACTACACCTACCGCCAAACTTCCCAAGGCCTGCGGGAAGCGCTGACGGAAACCGCCTCCTCCAGTTCATGAAGATTTCAATTGTGAGCGGATTTTTTCTCCCGGTTCCGGCCGTCAACGGTGGCGCCACGGAGAAGGCCTGGGCCCGACTCGGCGAGGAGTTTGTCGCGGCCGGCCATCACGTGACGCTCTATTCCCGCGCGTGGGCGGACTTTCCCAACCGGGAAACGGTGGGCGGAGTGCACTACCGACGCGTCCCGGGGTTCAGGCACTCGTCGATACTGGTCCTCAACCTGATCAAAGACTGGATCTGGGGGCGACGGATTACCCGGCTGCTGGAACCAGCGGATGTGGTGGTGATCAACACGGTTTCGTTGCCGGTGTGGTTGGGCCGAAAACGACCCGATGCGGGCAAGGTCGTCATCACCACCGGCCGGGTGCCCAAGGGGCAGTTTCGCTGGTATCGCGATGTCGCTCTCATCGTGGTCAACAGCCGACCCGTTTTGAAAAAAATCGTGGCCGAAAATCCCGCCTTGCAGGGGGTCAGCCAGCTCTACGGTTTTCCGTTGGATTTCGCAAAAATGGCGGGGACGCCCCGTCCCCCGGCCCCAAGTGATACCTCCGGGGCCCCCAACGGCCCGGTTCGGCTCGGTTTCATCGGCCGGATTCATGCCGAAAAGGGCATCGCGCAATTGATGGGAGCGCTTCGGCTACTGGCGGCCCAAACCGCGCTTCCCCCCTGGCATTTGACCCTGTGCGGGCCGGTCGCGGTGAGCATGGGAGGATCGGGCGAACGTTTTCTGCAGGCGCAACTGCAACGGCTGGAAGGGGTGGTGCCCCCCGAATCGATCGAGGTCCTGCCCCCGGAATTCGATCCCGAAAAACTGGCGAGAATCTACCGATCCCTGGATGTTTTTGTGCTGCCCAGTCTGGCCGAAAATGGCGAAACCTTTGGCGTCGCCAACCTCGAGGCGATGGCCGCGGGGTGCGCGGTGGTCACCTCTCAGCTCGAATGCTTTGCCGACTACATTGACGCCGGGACCAACGCGCTCACCTACGACCACCGCAGTGAAAACGCCGAGAGCCAACTCGCCGCCCGGCTGGCCCAACTCATTACGGATCCCGCCCGGCGGGCCCGGCTGGCGGCCGCGGCCCAACCCACCGCGGCTCGCTACGATTTCAAAACCTACAGCGACCGGCTGCTCGCCGACTTTGCTCGTATCACTACCGCCTCAAACCAAGCTGAGCCATGAAGTGTCCGAACCGACCATGAAAAACTCGCGTCCCTTTCTCGGTGAAAACTGCGTAACACCCGGCGGACCGGGCCGCGTTTTGGAACGCTGGATCTGGACCCTGGTGCAGAGCACCCTCTTCCGGTGGAGCCCCCGGCCGCTGCATCGCTGGCGCACCTGGCTGCTGCGTTGCTTTGGCGCGACCGTGGCTCCCGCGGGTCGGGTGGTGGTCTACCCCACGGCCCGCATCGCCTACCCGCGAAATCTGGTGCTGGAAGACCGGGCCATGATTGGTCCCGCGGTGACGATCTATAACCTCGGGGTGGTCACCTTGCGATACGGGGCCAATCTCAGCCAAGGGTGCCACCTGTGCGCGGGGACTCATGATTTTAATCGTTGGGATATGCCGCTGGTGACGGGTCCCATCACGATCGGCTCCAATGCCTGGCTGGCCGCCGAAGTTTTTGTGGGCCCCAGCGTTGAAATCGGCGAACTTAGCGTGGTCGGCGCCAGATCCGTCGTCATGCACGATCTGCCCGCGCGGATGATTTGTGTGGGATGTCCCTGCAAACCCATCAAACCCCGGCCCGAACCCTTGACCTCCCCCTCTTCATGAAAATTGCTCACATCATCGCTAGTCTGGAAGCCCGACGAGGTGGCCCCAGCCGCTCCAGTTTGGGTCTGGCCAAGGGGCTGGCGGCCAAGGGGGACGAAGTGGAGCTGCTGACCACTGGCACCGCCGTGAACGAGGAAATTCTGCCGGGCTTGAGCATTCGAACCTTCGAACGCGGAGCCCCCCAGCAGTTTTCGCCGTCGTCCGCCCTGCGGACCCACCTCAACGCGGGAACCTATGATGTCCTGCATCACCACGGACTCTGGCTGCGGACGCTGCACTACGCGTTCAAGGCGGCTTCGAGCCGGGCGGTCCCCTTGGTCCTTTCCCCGCGGGGAATGATGGCCCCGTGGGCTTGGAATCACCACCGGAGGCGAAAGCAATTCGCCAATGTTTTGGTCCACCCCGGAGCGCTGGAGGGGGTGACCGGTTGGCACGCCACGAGTGAAATGGAAGCGGATGACATCCGAAACCTGGGCTTCCGCCAGCCCATTTGCGTCGCGCCCAACGGGGTGACCCTGCCCACCGATCCGCAACTGCAAATCGCGCGCGAGTTTTGGTTAAACCGGGTTCCCGAAATCAAAGAGCACAAGGTGGGGCTGTTCTACTCCCGGCTGCACAGCAAGAAGCGGGTCGTGGAGCTGATGGACCTCTGGCGTAAACTTGCCCCGCCCGACTGGTTGCTGCTGGTCGTGGGGATCCCCGATCAGTTTTCGGTGGCCCAGCTCAAGGCGCAGGTGTTGCGCGAGGGCAGTCAGCACCGCATCAAGATCTTCGACGGCACCTACCAACCGCCCCCTTATGCGGTGGCGGATCTTTTCCTGCTGCCCTCCCATTCGGAGAATTTCGGTTTGGTCATCGCGGAGGCGATGGCGGCGGGGGTTCCGGTCCTCACCACGACCACCACGCCCTGGACCGAATTGAATGCCCGCGATGCGGGCTGGTGTGTGGAGTACGGGGAATTCGATCACGTGATGAAAGCCGCGCTGGAGGAGTCCCCCGCGGTGCTCTCCCGCCGCGGCGCGTTGGGCCAGCGCTGGATGAAAGAGTCCTTCACGTGGGAAGTGGTGGCGGAAACGTTGCATAACTTTTATCGGGAACTCCACCGCATCCCCGCCTGAAGACCATGGCGCACCGCGCTATCCTACACCGCAGTAACCTCGAGAAAGCGACGCAATGGCACGTGGCGGCCCTGGTGGTGGCCGCCGCGTGGATGTTCGGCGGCCGCATCGATGTGGGCCAGCCATCCTCATCGTCGGCGGGGCCATCGGTGGGCTGCTCACCCTGTATGGCCTGATCGACCGCCGACAACGAGGAGCGCCGCTCGGACGCTGGCTGTGGTGGCTCCTGCCGCCGCTGCTGCTTTCGGTCTGGATCCTGGTCAGTTCCTTCAACCCCAGTTTCGAGATCATTTGGTATTACGATCAGCAAGTCTTTCGGCCGATCCCCACCCTCCCGGGCTTGCCGACTTCCGTGCTGCCTGATCTCACCCGGTCGGAACTGGCGTTGGCCCTCGGGCTATACCTGTCTGCGTTCAACCTGGCGATGAATGTCCAAAACCGCCGCACGCTCCGGGGACTGACCCTTTGGTTGGGCATCAACGCCGGGGTGCTGGCCCTGTTTGGCACGGTGCAAAAATTGGCCGGGACCGAGATGTTTTTTGGCCTCTTTACCTCGCCGAACAGCTCCTTTTTCGCGTCCTTTTTTTATCACAATCACTGGGGGCCTTTCGCGCTGCTGAATATCGCCGGCTGGCTCGGCTTGCTCGAGTATCTCTCCCGCGAGGACCGCGGGCGGGGGTTTCTCCACAGTCCGGCTTTTTCCGCCCTGGTCCTGGTGCTGTTGATTGCGGTCACCATACCGATGAGCACCTCGCGATCTTCGACCGCGATGCTGGCGCTGCTGCTCACCGTGGGGGGCTTCTGGCTGGTGTGGCGACTGGGGCGCAAGCGTCCCGATCCGGTGTCACGGCCCGCGTTGATGGGGATCGGTCTGATCGCGCTGCTGGGCTGTGGAGCCGCCGCGTATTGGTTGAGTGGCGACACCATTCGGCATCGCATCGCCATCACGCAGGAACAGCTCGCGGAGATGAGGGAGATGGGCGGTATCGGCCAACGCGCCCGCGTCTATGAAGACACCATCGGGTTCATCAAGTCCCGGCCGCTGGCGGGATGGGGGCTGGAGTCCTACGCCTTCGTTTATCGGCGTTACAATACGGAACCCAAAACGGTGGAAGGTTGGACCGTGCAGTTCAACGAGGCGCATTCGGACTGGTTGCAATTGGCGACCGAAGTGGGACTGCTCGGCGTCCTTCTCTTCCTCGCCACCATCCTGCTGCCGCTGAAAGGCATTTACCGCCACCTCTGGGCCGACCCCTACGCCGGCCTGCCCTTCTTTTGCCTGATCCTGCTGGCGGGCTACGCGTGGTTGGAATTTCCGTTTGCCAATCCCGCCGTGACCCTCAGCGCGTGGGTCGCGTTCTTCGGTTCAATTCGCTACCTGCAGTTGGGCAGTACCGCCCACGCCTGAGCAGCGGCGACAAAGCATCCATGGCCTTCCCCTTTTCCATTGTTGTTCTGACCCTGAACGAGGAGACCAATCTGCCGCGTTGTTTGGCCAGCGTGGCCGCTTGTGAGGACGTCGTGGTGGTCGATTCAGGGTCCGTCGACCAAACGGTCGCCATCGCCAAAGCTCACGGCGCCCGGGTCGTGGAAAACGCATTTCACAACTTTGCCCAGCAGCGAAATTTCGCCAACCGTGAGGCCGACCTGCGACACGAGTGGGTCTTTCATCTCGATGCGGATGAGACGTTCACCCCTGAGCTTTGGCAGGAGTGTGCGAATTTCGAGGCGGAGGATTTCGACGGCGTTTGGGTGGCCCCGCGCATGATGTGGCGGGGGAATTGGCTCAAGCGATGCACCGACTTCCCCGCTTGGCAGGCGCGATTCGTGCACCGGAAACGCTTCGAGTTCATTCAGGCCGGACATGGCCAACGCGAAGCGCCGGGCATGCGCATGGGACGATTTAACGCCGGTTATCACCATGACCTCTCCGCCAGTGGGGTGGCGGATTGGATCGCCAAACACCGCCGCTACGCCGAGGCCGAAGCGGCGGCTTATTTGTCCAGCCCCCCTCCCCCCCTCGCTCAACTTTGGGCGCGGGCGGCCATCGATCGGCGACGGGCGCTGAAACATTTCAGCTACGCCCTGCCGGGGCGGCCGTTTTTTCGTTTGGTCTACCAATACCTGTTGCGCGGCGGGGTGCTCGACGGCGCCGGAGCATGGGAATACTGCTGCCTGCTCGCCCGCTATGAGGGGTTTGCCAGCGCGGCCATCCGAGCGCAGAGGGGGAAAGCCCATGCCTAGGCTCATTTTTGTAAATCGATTCTTCCGGCCGGACACGCCCGCCACGGCCCAGCTGCTGACCGATCTGGTCGAACGCCTGGCCCGCACCCGTGATCAAGTCGAAGTCTTGACCAGTCGACCGCACGCCCTGCCCCGAGTGACTGTCGAAGCCGGCGTCACGATCCATCGTCTGAGTAGCCTGAGGTTGGGGAATTCCGGCAGTTTGGTGACCCACTTTCTGGATCTATTGTCCTATACCGTCGGCGCGCTCTGGTGGATTTTGCTCAGAACCAAAAAAGACGATACGGTGGTTTTTTTAACGGATCCGCCGTTGTTCGCCGTCCTGGCCCAGCCCTTGGCCAGATTGAAGGGAGCCCGGGTCATTCACTGGATTCAGGACATCTACCCGGAGGCGATCCACCGGGTGAGTGGTCGATCCTGGGCCCAATGTCTCGCGCCACTGCGGGACGCGAGTTGGCGCTCGGCCGATGCCTGCGTCACGTTGGGCACCGACATGGAAGCGTTGCTGATCCGAGCCGGGGTGGGCGCGGCCCGGCGGATCATCATCCCCAATTGGGCGCCGGACGGGGTGCAGCCGATCGCGAAATCACAGGCCGCGGACCTCCGGGAGGCTTGGCAGCTCCAGGATAAATTTGTCCTGCTGTATTTTGGGAATCTGGGGCGGGTTCACGATCTGGACCTGATGCTGGAGTTGGCCCGGCACCTGCTGCACGAGCCGGATATCTGCTTTTGCATCGTGGGACCCGGCCCGCAAAAGGCGTCGATGCAAGCCGCCGCCGAACGATCCGGCCTGACCAACATGAGGTTCTTTCCGGCTCAGCCGCGGGAACGCCGGAGTGAGGTGTTGGCGGTGGGTGATTTGCATGTCATCACGCTGCGGGAAGGTTGTGAAAATGTCGTTTACCCCAGCAAACTCTACGGCATCTGCGCCGCCGCGGGGCCGGTTCTTTTCTTGGGCCCCCCCCACAGCGAAATCGCCCGCTTCATTCGGGATACGCCGGTGGGGTTTGTCGGCGACCGGAACACCCTTGCCGACATGGCCCAAACCGTGGCGTCGCTGGCGAAGTCACCGGCCGCGCTCGAAACCTTGTCGCACAACGCGCGTGAGTTCTATGAGACGGTGGCCAATGCCGACGTGGCGGCGCAACGTTGGACCGACCTGTTGAACGACCTCCCCCGCCCGAAGCCGCTCGCTTAATTGCCACAGGGGTGCGATAACCCAAACCAAAACCACCGCACGGCTCCCGACCTCTGCCCCACCCCATCACCCTTTCCGGGCTTCGGCCGGACCCATCAACCCAAACCACGCATTTTGAATCGCACCCCGAAACAAGGCTTCAGCGTTCTGCTCGTCCTCCTCCTTTTGGACATCCTCGTCATCGTGGGCGCGTTCAACGCCCTGCAATGGTTGCGGGGCGTGCTTCCGTTGGGGGTGTGGGTCATCGAGCCCATCGTGGTGCCGGGCTTGTTGGTCATCGCCGCCATCTACCTGATTGACGGCTACCGCTCCCGGACGGAAATGATGGGCGCGGATTACACCTCACAACACTTCGTGGCGGTGAGCCTGGCGGGAGTCGCCACGCTGATTCTGACGTTTGTCTTCACCTTGGACGACACCACGCTGGCTAAGAGCCGGGGGGTGATCGCTCTCGGATTCCTTGGCATCGCCTTGATCACCCTCAGCTACCGGCGGACCGTCCACCGTTGGAAAGCACATGATCGTTCCGAACGCTCCATTCTTTTTCTGGGCGATCGGGCGTCGTGCGAAAACTTCCGCGAAGTCTGCCACAGCAATGGAGTGCATCAACGAATCATCTGCGCCATCACCGGAGAGTTGGAGGAACCCGCCATCCAGCTGAGCGAAGACGAGTCGGTGGGGAACTACCCGGAGATCATGGCGGCGATTCGGCAGGGAGAGCTGGGGGTTGAAGCCATTGTGATCCGCGAGTCCGCGCACTCCATTCAGGAAGCGTTGGCGAATGATCTCACCGAGCTCTACTTCCGCGGCGTCCCCACCTTCACCCTCGAACTCTTCTTCGAGACCTACTGGCGTAAAATTCCGCTCTACCGCATCAACCACACGTGGCTTTTCCAGGAGGGTTTTGAGATCGCCCGCACGCCGGTATTTGAGCGCACCAAACGCATTGTTGACGTGTTGCTTTCGGTTGTCGGTCTGGCGGTGGCCTCGCCCTTCCTCCTCGCGGCCGCCCTCAGTATCAAGTTGTCCGATGGCGGGCCGGTGCTCTTCCGCCAAACGCGGATCGGGCGAAACCGGGAACCCTTCACCATGATAAAATTTCGCACCATGCGAAAGCCCGACGGCCCGCCGGAAGCGGGAGATTCCCGCTACACGCAGGAAAACGATCCCCGCATCACCAAGATCGGAGCCCTGCTCCGAAAGAGCCGGTTGGATGAAGTGCCGCAGCTGTGGAACGTCATCAAGGGCGACATGAGTTTGATCGGCCCCCGCGCCGAGTGGGATCAGTTGGTCAAGGACTATGAGGCGGAGATTCCGTGCTACCACTTTCGGCACCTGGTGCGCCCCGGCGTGACCGGTTGGGCGCAGATCAATTATCCCTATGGTGCGAGTGTGGAGGACACCCTGCGAAAACTGGAATACGATCTCTATTACATCCGGCATTTTTCCTTTGTGATGGATGCGGCCATTGTCCTGCGCACCATCCACCTCATGCTCTTCGGTAAAGGCCGTTAACTTCCCTGCTCATGCCCAAATCCAAATCCTACGATTTCATTGCCATCGGTGGTGGCAGTGCCGGTTTTAATGCCGCGCGCACCGCGGCCGACCTTGGCCAGAAGGTCGCCATCGTCGACAGCGGCGCGGAATTGGGCGGTCTGTGCATCCTGCAGGGGTGCATGCCCTCAAAGACCCTGCTCTACGCCACCGACGTCCTGCACCTCGCCCAGCGCGGCAAAGAATTTGGCCTGAAGATTCCCCGCGCGGAGGTGGACATGAAGGCCCTGCACCGGCGGAAGAAAAAGATCATCGGAGAATTTGCCGAATACCGGGTCAAGGCGATGCGGTCTCCCCGCTACGACTTGTATCGCAGTCGCGCTCATTTCACCGATCCCCACACCCTGGCCTTGTCCGACGGGCAAACGCTGCGGGCGAAACACTTCATCATTTCCACCGGCTCGAAAGTTTCGACCCCACCGGTGCCCGGCTTGGCCGACACGCCCTACTGGACCAGCGACGATGTGCTCGAACTCGACCACGTTCCGGCCAGCGTCATCGTGCTGGGCGGAGGTATTGTCGCCTGCGAGTTGAGCCAATTTCTGCGGCGCATCGGCTCCCGGGTGGTCTTGATTCAACGCAGCCCCCATATTTTGAAGGACCACTCCCCGGCCGCCTCCGAGGCCGTGCAGCAGGCCTTCCGCGACGAGGGCATTGATCTCCACACCGACACCCAGATTCAAAAAGTAAGGCCGACTCCGACCGGCGTGGAGGTCGTCTTCCTGAGTGCCGGCAAAAAAACGACCCGCCGGGCCCAATACCTTTTCAACGCCCTCGGCCGTGAGCCCAACACCAGCGGGCTACAACTTGAGAATGCCGGGGTGGACCTCACGCCCGGCGGGCGGATCAAAACCAACCGCTGGCAACAAACGTCGGCCAAACACATCTACGCGGGCGGGGATGTTTGTGGCCCGCACGACATCGTGCATCTGGCCGTGTCGCAGGGCGAACTGGCGGCAAAGCACGCCGGCGGCGTCTCCAAACTGCAGCCCCTCAATCCGGACCTGTTGCTGAATGTGGTGTTCACCGAGCCCCCCCTGGCCTCCATTGGACGGAGTGAAGCACAACTGCAAGAGGCTGGAACGGCCTATGTGAGTGCCGAGTATCCGTTCGACGACCATGGGAAATCCATCCTCATGGAAGCCAAACGCGGCTACGTGAAGGTGATCGCCGAACCGACCAAGGGCCGCATTTTAGGGGCCGAAATCGTCGGCCCTCAAGCCGGTGAATTGATCCACTGTTTCAGCGGTCCCCTCGCGATGAAAGCCACGGTGTTCGATCTGCTCAAGGCGCCCTGGTATCATCCCACCCTGGCCGAGATCCTGACCTACCCGCTGGAAGACATCGCTGATCAAATCCGGTCCTGAAGTTTAAGCAGGTCCTCGACGCTGACTCGTTTTTCGTAGATCGCCTTGCCCACAATGACGCCGCCCAAATTAGGGCGGCGTTTTTCGATGGCGGCGAGCGCCTGCACATCGGCCAGCTGGCTGACGCCACCGCTGGCAATGATGGTGGCGTCCACCGCGGAGGCCATGGCCTCTTGCGCGGCCAAGTTTGGGCCCGTCAACATTCCATCGGTGCCGATGTCGGTGTAGATGATGGTGGCCACGCCGAGGTCGCTCATGCGCTTGGCCATGCTCAGCGCCTCCAAGTCGGTGGTATCGACCCACCCCTTCACGGCGACCTTCCCGTCCTTGGCATCGATTCCCACCGCGATTTTATCACCAAACTCCCGAATCAGCTCCGCGACAAAATCCTCACTCTCCGCCGCGCGGGTGCCAATCACCACCCGGCTCACCCCGAGGGCCAGCGATTCGCGAACGATCTCCACCGTGCGCTGCCCGCCGCCGAGTTGCACCTTCAGCCCGGAGGCCGCGATCGCACGAATCTGCTCACGATTCCGCGGCGTGCCATCAAAGGCCCCGTCCAAATCCACCACGTGGACCCATGAACTGCCGGCGGCGCGAAACCGCGCCGCGACCTCCGCCGGTTCGTTGGCATACACCGTCTCCTGATCGGCCTGGCCTTGGAGCAACCGCACCGCCCTTCCGTTCTTGATATCAATCGCTGGATAAATCGTCATCGTCTCAAATAGTGGTTTTCGCGTCGGGATTCCGGCTCCACCTTCCGTCAAAAGCAACCGTTCAATATGCCCTCCAAGCCCTATTCCCCTCCCCCGTTTCTCGTCGACCTGCTCGCCGCCCGGTCTCCGTCCGGAGCCGAATTCGAATCGCAAGCTGTTTTCGACCGCTACGTGGAGCCCGCCTGCAACACCTACCGCCGCGATGCGATGGGGAACCGCATCGGCATCCTCAACCCCAAGGGGGATCCCATTCTCATGCTGGCCGGGCACCTGGATGAACTCGGGTTGATCATCACTTACGTCGACGACGGCGGCTTCCTTTATTTCAGCACCCTGGGCGGACACGACAAATCGATGATTTCCGGGCGACGGGTTTTGATCCGGACGGCTCAAGGCATGGTCAAGGGGGTGACCGGCAAAAGAGCCATTCACCTGATGAGCGAGGAGGACCGTAAAAAGGTGCCGGAAATCCACGAGATGTGGATCGACATTGGCGCGGCTTCGAAGGCCGAGGCACTGGCCCGGGTCCAGATCGGCGATACCGCCACCTACGATCATGACTTTGAATTGATCAACGGCAGTATCGGCGCCGCCCGCGCCTTCGACAACAAGGCGGGGGCTTACGTGGTGGGCGAAACCCTGATTCGGCTGGCGAAAGCCAAAAAGCGTTTGTCCGCTCAGATCGCGGCCGTGGGCACCGCCCAGGAGGAGATCGGGGTGCGCGGCGCCACGACGTCTTCTTTCGCGGTGAACCCCCAGGTGGCGGTGGCCGTCGACGTCGGTCACGCCACGGATCACCCCGACTGCGACAAACGCAAGTACGGCGAATTCAAACTGGGGGGCGGCCCGGTCATCTGTCGGGGCCCCAACATCAATCCCTTGGTGTTTGACCGCTTGTTACAGGCCGCCACGACGGCAAAAATCCCCTATCAGCTGGAGGCTGATCCCCGTCCGACCGGCACCGACGCCCGGGCGATTCAAATCACCCGGGGCGGCGTGGCAACGGGACTGATCAGTGTGCCATTGCGCTACATGCACACGCCCAGCGAACTGGTGGACCTGGCCGATGTGGAAGCGACCGTGAAACTCCTCGTCGCATTCGCCCAATCTTTGAAAAAGGGCGATCACCTGCATTGGTAGAGTCGGTCTGGTGAACGGCCGCTACCCGTCGCATTCTCAGCCCAATTTGATCAATTCAGCCAAGCCCTCGTCCACCGGCCACCGGGCGGTAAACCCCAGCTCCTGCCCGGCCCGGGTCGCATCGCCGCGCGAATGGATGATATCGCCCGGGCGCGGCGGGGCCAGAGTCGGCGCGGTAGCCGCGGGATAGTGCCGACCAAATACCGCCGCCACCTCCAGCAGGGAGGTCGATCGGCCCGTGCAAATATTGGCAATGCCCGACGCCACCCCCTCCCCGGTAGCGGCCAGGGCATTGGCCCGAGCCACGTCGTGCACGGAGATGAAGTCGCGGGTTTGTTGCCCGTCGCCGAAAATCGTCACGCCTTGGCCGTCGCGAAAGCGCTGCGCGAAAATCGAAATCACCCCGCTGTAGGGCGAGGCCGGATCCTGACGCGGACCAAAGACATTAAAATACCGCTGACACCGCACGACCGAGCCAAAGGCTGCCCCATGCGCCAGCAGCAGGGCTTCGGATGCGAGTTTCGCCCCCCCGTAGGGACTGATCGGACGGGTCGTCGACGCCTCCCGAATCGGCAATTCGGTCGCGTCGCCATAGACAGCGGCGGAGGAGGCGAACACCAGGCGTTTCACTCCCGACTCGCGGGCGGCTTCCGCCACCCGATGAGTCGCGAGCACGTTCAGGCGGTAGTTCAACTCGGGGTTCTCCATGCTGTCCTGCACGCTGACCAGCGCCGCGAGATGGATGATGGCATCGGGGGTTTCGGTCGCGACCAATTGAGCCAGGACCGACTCGGCCGAGACATCGGCTTCGACCAGACGGAACGCTGCCGAGGTTAAAGCCGCGGCTAAATTTCGCCGATGGCCCGAGCGGAAGTTATCCACCCCGACCACAGTGTGACCTTCGGACAACAAAAGGTCCGTGGTGTGGCTGCCGATGAATCCCGCTGCCCCCGTAATCAGAATTTTTGCCATGGTGGAAGCGGGGTAAGGGTTTCCAGCCTCAGCGGCAAGCCATGCTTATGCCTGCGACGGCCTTGGTG
>JAGYIG010000021.1 GCA_018402455.1 Opitutaceae bacterium | reverse complement strand
AGCTTCGCTGGTTTACCCGCCGAAGCCTTGGCGAAGGCGGGACGATGCCCGATTCAGCCTGTCCGGCCACTCCGCCGCAACGGGCGGCGTCAAGCGCCGACCCTACCCCCGCTACCGTCTGCCCCCCCCGCTAGCGCCGGCCCACCAGCGGTCGGCCGGCCCGCAGTTCGCCCACCATCCAGCGCAAAGTGGGGTCGGCGTGTTCACAGAACCGTTGCCAGCCGGCGCACAGGTGGTTCAACCCCCGCTCGCCGGTTGCCCTGCGCGCCATGCGGTGCTTCGGACACCCGCCCTGACACGCGAAAAGCCAGCGGCACTCACGACACTTTTGTGGCAGGGTTTCGCGCTTGGCCCGACCGAAAGCACGCTGCGGCTCGCCGTCTACCATCACGGCGATGGGGTCCCGCCAAAAGTTGCCGATCCGATGGTCGCGGTAAACGTAGTGGTCACATGAATACATATCACCGTTGTGCTCGACCGCGAGCGCCCGGCCACACTCCGCTGAGCGCACGCATACGGTGGCGGGATGGCCCATCCACAGATTCAGCATGTCTTCAAAATCCCGCACAAACACCCGGCCGACATCCCGCTTGAGCCACTCGTCAAACACCCGGCAGAGGAACTCGCCATAGGCCGCGGCGGAAACCGAGCGCCGGGTGAGGCGGGCTTCGTCCGGCAGGGCATCAATATCATCACAATCCCCCACCGCCCGCTCCACCAACGGAATGAATTGCAGGTGTCGCGCTCCCGTTTTGCGCAGGAAGCGATACACCACCTCCGGGTAAGCCGCGTTGAGCGCGGAGACCACAGTGAGCACGTTGTAATCAACCTGGTGCCTTTGCAGGACCTTCAGCCCCTGCAACACCCGGTCCAGCGAGCCGAGGCCGCGGCGATCGCAGCGTTGGTCATCATGCACCTCCCGCGGCCCATCGATGCTGATGCCCACCAGGAATTTGTGCCGCGCCAGAAACCGTCCCCAATCGTCGTCGAGCAACGTGCCGTTGGTCTGCAGGGCATTGGTGATGACTCGGCCCGGCCCGTAGTGTTGCTGGAATTCGACCGCCCGGGCGTAGAAGTCGATTCCCATAAGCGTGGGCTCGCCCCCCTGCCAGGCGAAAGCGACTTCCCGCGTCGGCGTCGCCTCGATCATCGCCTGCACAAACCGCTCCAATGCGGCCACCGTCATGCGGCGGGGGCCCGGATACAGGGCCGTCTTTTTCGTGTAGAAACAGTAGCTGCAATCGAGGTTACAGCTGCCGCCGGCCGGTTTGGCCAGCACGTGAAACGGAGCAGCGGCAACGGGGGACACAGGCGGAAAAGTTCAACCCGCAAGGCTGAACCAAAGTGGCGACGGCGCCAGCCCGTTTCCTCCTCACCCGTTGCCAATAGCTGGTCTGCTTTTGAGGCGAGGTCCGCCTTCTGCATCGGCCGGAGTTGGGTCGCAGCGTTGCAGGAACCCGCTCGATGCGTTGGCTTCGACCGGATGGCCGCCTCCCCCCCACCCGATCCGCCGCTGGTGGTAGCCCGAGACCTGACCAAGACCTACGGCTCGGGCCATGCGGCCGTGCAGGCGTTGCGCGGGGTGGATCTCGACCTGCCCGCCGGCGAATTGGTGGTCCTGCTGGGGGCGTCCGGTTCGGGTAAATCCACCCTCCTGAATCTGATCGGTGGGCTCGACCAGCCCACCCACGGCGAACTGCTCTATCGGGGCTGGGACGTGGCGCAGGCCGACGAAGCCGGGCTGACGGCCTACCGGCGCGACGTGGTGGGCTTCGTCTTCCAGTTCTACAACCTGATCGCCAGCCTCACCGCCCGGGAAAACATCGCCTTAATCACGGAGGTTTCCCGGCGGCCCATGTCGCCGGACGAGGCGCTGGACCTGGTGGGTCTCACCAACCGGGCCGACCACTTTCCCGCCCAACTTTCCGGCGGCGAACAACAACGCGTCGCCATCGCTCGAGCCATTGCCAAGCGCCCCGAGCTGCTGCTCTGCGACGAACCCACCGGAGCCCTCGACGTGAAGACCGGCATGCTCGTGCTCGAAGCCATCCAACGAATCAACCGGGATATTGGCACCCTCACCCTGGTCATCACCCACAACGCGGTGCTGGCCGAGATGGCGGACCGGGTCTTCACCATGTCCGACGGGCGACTGGAGCTGGCCCGCGTGAACTCCCACCCCCGCCCCGTGCAGGAGCTATCGTGGTAACCGTTATGTGAATACGGGAAAGTCATGCTGAATTTGCTGGATCTGAAACTGGGGCGGGATCTGCGGGCGCTGAAGTCGCAGGCCCTCGCCGTGGCGTTGGTCATGGCGTGCGGTTTGGCCATGATGATCATGACCCGCAGCCTGATCCAATCGCTCGACGATGCCCGCGCGAATTATTATGAAAAACACCGTTTCGCCGAGGTCTTCGCCGAACTGAAGCGGGCCCCGGAAAGCCTGCGGCAGCAAATCGCCGTGCTGCCCGGAGTGGCCGCGGTGGAGACCGGGATCGAGGTCAGCGTGACGCTCGATTTGCCCAACCTCGCCGTGCCCGCCTCCGGATTGATCAACGCCGTGCCCGAAAGACGGCCAGTGGTATTGAACCAACTCTATCTGCGCCGCGGTCGGCTGCTCGAGGGCGCTGGCACCGGCGAGGTTTTGGTGAGCGAGGCGTTTGCCGAAGCCAACGCCCTGGGTCCCGGGGACGAGATCGCCGCCATTCTCAACGGCCGCCGGCAGGAGCTGCGGGTCGTCGGCATCGTGCTGGCCCCCCAATACGTGTTCGAGGCCCGACCGGGGTCCGCGCTGCCCGACAACCAAACCTTCGGTATTTTCTGGATGCGCGAGCAGGAGCTCGCGGAGGCGTTCAACCTCCAGGGCGCGTTTAACGAAGTCGCGGTTTCGCTGGCTCCCGGGGCGTCGGAGCCCGAGGTGATCGCCGCGCTTGATCGATTGCTGAAACCCTACGGTGGACTGGGGGCGTATGGTCGCTCGGAACACCCTTCCGATATTCGCGTGGATGATGAAATCCGCGTGCTCGAAGGACTGTCGTTCGGGTTTCCCCTGGTGTTTCTGAGTGTGGCGGCGTTTATGACGCACTCGGTGATGAGCCGGCAGATTGCCCTGCAACGCGAGCAGATCGCCATCCTCAAGGCCTTCGGTTTCGCCAACCGCACGATCGCGTGGCACTTCATCAAATTCGCGCTGGTGATTGTGGTCGTGGGCACGGCGCTGGGCACGGCGGGGGGCTTCGCCTTGGGCCGGCAACTGGTGGACATGTATCACCTGTTTTTCCGTTTTCCCGTCCTCGCGTTTGAGCCGGCCACCGGGGCCATCGTCGGGTCGCTGGTCGCCAGCTCCGCCGCGGCCCTCCTGGGCGTGGCCAGTGCCGTGCGCAAGGTCGTACGGCTCTCCCCGGCCCAAGCGATGCGCCCGGAACCGCCCGCCAGTTTTCGTCCCGCTCTCGCCGAGCGGCTGGGTCTCGCCCGCTACCTGGCGGTTTCGGTGCGGATGGCCCTGCGTAACATCGAACGCAAACCCTGGCAGGCCGGCTTCACCTGTGTCGCCCTCGCCATGGCCACGGGCATTTTGATCATTCCCAATGCGTTCCGCGATGGCGTGCGCCACATCCTCGATTTTCAATGGGACACCGTGCAGCGCCAGACCGCCACGGTGTCGTTGGTCGAACCGGGACCCCTGCGCGCCGCCCATGATTTCGCCCAACTGCCGGGCGTGATTCACACCGAGCCCTTTCGCACGGTGTTGGTGGAGATGGCTGCTGGGCATCGGTCCCGCCGACTGGCGATGCACGGCTTGGTCAATCAAGGTGATTTGAACCGCGTGATCGGTTTGGATGGGCGCCCCCTGACCGTGCGCGGACGCGGACTGATTATTTCCGAAGCCCTCGGCGAAACCCTCGGTATCCAGCCGGGGGATACGGTAACCATCCGGGTGCTGCAGGGTAAACGTCGGGAGGTCACGCTGCCGGTGGGCGGATTCTCGCAGGACTTTGCCGGCATCGCCTCGTTTATGGAACTCGGGGCGCTCAATCGCCTGCTGGGCGAGGGCGACCAGATCTCGGGAGCGTTCATGAGCGTGGCGGGCGGCCAGTGGGAAGCCTTTTTGCGGGCCCTGAAGGAGACCCCGCAGGCGGCCGGGGTCGTGATCAAAGACGCCATGCGACAGAGTTTCCGCCAAACCACGGCCGAGAGCATTGGGTTGATCCAAGTGATCTACTCCACCTTCGCCACGGTGGTCGCATTTGGCATCGTCTACAATAGCGCCCGCATCGCCTTGTCGGAGCGCTCCCGGGAGCTGGCGACGTTGCGGGTGCTCGGGTTCAGCCGAAGCGACGTGGGCCGGGTGCTCGTGGGTGAACTGGTGTTGCTCGCGGCGGTCGCCCTGCCCCTTGGATTGTGGTTGGGTTCGGGCATGGCCGGGCTGCTCATCGCCAGCATCAACACCGAAACCGTGCGCCTGCCCCTCGTCCTCTCCTCCTCCAACTACGCCTACGCGACCCTCGTCATTGTGCTGGCCACCACCCTCTCAGCCTGGGTCGCTTGCCGAAAACTCCATCAACTCGATTTGGTGGGGGCCTTGAAAGCCGCCGAATGATGCGCTGAATGACTGCGGCACCCTCCCTCCGCGACCCGACCATGGCTGAATCCGCTCCCCCTCCCTTTGATCCCACCGCCGGCGATGACCATCAGCGCCGCCGCCACGGGTGGCGTTACGCGGCGGGCGCCCTGCTGCTCGCGCTGATTGTGGTGGGCCTGTGGCCCGCCGCGGTTCCGGTGGAAACCGCTACCGTGCGCCGGGGGGATCTCATCGTCACGGTTAACGAGGAAGGCATCACCCAGGTGCGCCATCGTTACGTGGTTTCGGCGCCGGCATCGGGCCACTTGCGTCGGATCACCTTGAAGCCGGGCGCCCCCGTCATCGCCGGTGAGACGGTGCTTGCCGTGCTCGAACCCACCGGGGGCGACATCCTCGATCGCCGCAGTCGCGCCCAAGCCGAGGCCCGGGTGCGGGGCGCGCAAAGCCAGGTCGCCCAAGCCGAGGCACAGCGCCAACGCGCGGTGGCCGCGCTTGATTTCGCCCGCTCCGAAGCCACCCGCCAGCGCGCTTTGGCCCAACAGAATCTGATTGCCCAACAGCAGTTGGATCGGGTGCTCAATCAGGAGCGTATTGCGGCACAGGAGGATCGAGCCGCCACCTTCGCGGCCCAAGTGGCCCAACACGAACTGGAACAGGCCCGGGCCGTCCTGGATCGCGGACTCTCCCCCGCGGTCGATCCCGCGGCGTTGCTCACCCTCACCTCCCCGGTGAGTGGCCGCGTCTTGCGGGTGCTGCAGGAAAGCTCGCGGGTCGTGACCAGCGGGATGGCCATTCTGGAGGTGGGCGATCCCACCGATCTGGAGGTCCGCGTCGAAGTGCTGTCGCGGGATGGCGTCGCCATCGCTCCCGGTGCCCGGATGTGGCTCGACCACTGGGGCGGTGACACGCCTCTCGAGGCTCGCGTGCGCTGGGTGGAACCCGCCGCATTTACCAAGGTGTCCGCTCTGGGGGTCGAAGAACAGCGGGTCAACGTGTTGGGGGACCTGATTACGCCGGTCGCGGATCGGGCCTCACTGGGGGACGGCTATCGGATCGAAGCCCGGATCGAGCGGGCTCGGCTCGAAAACGTGCTCATCGCCCCGGCCGGAGCCCTCTTCCAGCGCGACGACCAATGGACCACGTTTGTGATCAACGGCGGCACCGTGGAACAGCGCGAAGTGCAGGTCGGCCTCACCAACGGCCTCGAAACCGAAGTCGTCAGCGGGTTGGCCGCCGATGAAAGGGTCGTGGTCTATCCCGGTGATCGCATCATCCACGGAACTCGCGTCACTCCCTTGGTCGACTGACGTAACACTCTTTACCCTAATAACTAATAAGGCTGATTGACCCCTCTTGGTTGAATTTTCAGGACCAGAAATCGGGCGATAGCGAGGGGCAGATGAAGCGCCGGCCACGAAATGGCTTTGCGTTGGGATCGGAAGCGCGTTCGGTCTGGCGATCTCATGGTTTCGCCCAACGACACGATCGCTGCTCCCGCCACCCCGACCGGCACCTCCGCTATCGCGGTGGTCCGGGTGAGCGGTCCGGCCTGCCCCGAACTCGGGCTCGCGATTTTTGGCGAAACCCTCGAGCCGCGCGTGGCCACTCACCTGCCCTACCGGGATCAGGCGGGCCACATCGTGGACGATGTGCTGGTGACCTCCTTTGCCGAGCCGCGTTCCTACACCGGAGAGGCGGTGTTGGAGATCTCAACCCACGGTAACCCAGTAATCACTCAACTTGTTCTGGATGATTTATTTAAGCGTGGATGCCGCGCGGCCGAGCCTGGCGAATTCACCCGACGGGCCTTTCTCAACGGCAACCTTGATCTGAGTCAGGCCGAGGCGGTGATGGACCTGATCCACGCCCGCAGCGCCCGGGCCATCGCCGCGGCCAATCACCAGCTCCGCGGCAGCTTGGGCCAGCACCTGACGCGCCTCAAGGATGAACTTTTGTTGGGGCTCGCGCGGGTGGAGGCCTACATTGACTTCCCCGAAGAGGACCTGCCGGAGGAGGACCGGGAAACCACAACCGCGCTTTTGCAGACTGTTCTACGTGGAACGCAACGACTCCTGGCGACCCACCGCTACGGCGACATGCTGCGGGACGGGATCAAGACCGTCATCCTGGGAGAGCCCAATGCGGGCAAGAGTTCGCTGATGAACGCGCTGCTCGGCCGCGAACGGGCACTGGTCAGTGATCAACCCGGCACCACCCGTGATTATTTGGAAGAGGCAATCATGGTGGGCTCCCACTGGTTGCGCCTGATCGATACCGCCGGCCTGAACCCCACCCCCGGCGAAATCGAGCAACAAGGCATCGCGAAGACATATGAACGGGTGGCGGAGGCGGATCTGGTGCTCCTGGTGCTGGACGCGACCCACCCTACCCCGAATCTCCCCGACATTTTACGGGAGATGCTGGTGGCTGACCGCACGCGGGTATTGCTCAACAAAGTCGATTTGCTCGAGGGAGCTCCCCCGGTGGCCACTCCCCCACCCGGCTTCCAAAGCCTGCCAATTTCGGCCCGGAATCACACCGGATTGGCCGAGCTGGAAACCGAAATTATCGTATGGGCCGATGCGCTGGGGCCCATCGATCAAGCGGATCATATCGCCATCAACGCCCGCCACGCCGACGCCCTCCGACGGGCCATTCAAGGGCTCGGATCGGCCCTGAGCCATTTGCAACAAAACGGGCCCATGGAACTCCTGGCGAGCGATCTACGCAGCGCGCTCGATGCCCTGGGCGAGATCGCCGGGCGGATCGACAACGAGGAGATGCTGGATCGGTTATTTTCAACCTTCTGTATAGGTAAATAAATGCGCTTCAATGATTTACCTTATGATGTGATCATCTGTGGCGCGGGTCATGCCGGTTGTGAAGCCGCACTCGCCGCCGCCCGCATGGGAGCGTCCACCCTCTTACTCACGGGCAACATCGATACCGTGGCCGCCATGAGCTGCAACCCGGCAATCGGCGGTCAGGCCAAGGGTCACATGGTCCGCGAAATCGACGCGCTGGGCGGAGAGATGGCGATCAACACCGACGTCACCGCCATCCAGTTCCGACTGCTCAATGAGTCCAAAGGATTGGCGGTGCAGGCTCCTCGCGCCCAAGCCGACAAAAAGGCCTACCAATTCCGCATGAAGCACACCCTGGAGTGGCAACCGAACCTCCAGCTGTTTCAAGCGACCGTCACCGGCCTGATCTTTACGAACGGCAAGGTCACCGGGGTGCGCACCAACCTGGACATCGAATTCGCGGGCACCACCGTGGTGGTCACCACCGGCACCTTCCTCCGCGCGCTGATGCACGTGGGCGAAAACAAAACTGAAGGCGGACGCATGGGGGATTTCACCGCCAAGACGCTGTCGGCCAGTTTTGAGGAAGCAGGCATCGAGCTTGAACGGCTGAAAACCGGCACGCCCCCTCGCCTCCTCGGCCGCAGCCTCGATTTCAGTAAAATGACGGAGCAGCGCGGTGACGAGCGCCCCACCCGCTTCGCGTTCCATGACACGCGCCAGGATGGCCCTTTGTTCCACGTGGAACAATCGGGTGAACAGCGGCTCGGTTGGGAGCCCGGCACCAATCAAGTTTCGTGTTGGATGACTTACACCACCCCGGAAACCGCCGATATCGTGAATCAAAACCTCACGCGTTCGCCGATGTATTCCGGACAGATTCAGAGCACCGGACCGCGGTATTGCCCCAGTATTGAGGACAAATTCGTGCGTTTTGCGGACAAACCGCGTCATTTGCTGTTTTTGGAACCCGAGGGCCGGTCGACCAACGAATATTACATCAACGGGCTTTCGACGTCGTTGCCGTTTGATGTGCAAATGAAAATGGTGCGCTCAATTCCCGGTCTGGAGCACGCGGAGCTCCTCCGGCCGGCGTATGCGGTCGAATACGATTTTGCGCCGCCCACCCAATTGTTGGCCTCTCTGGAGTCCAAGCAGGTTGAAAACCTGTTTTTTGCCGGGCAAATCAACGGAACCTCGGGATATGAGGAAGCGGCGGCTCAGGGCTTGGTGGCAGGCGTGAATGCGGTCAACAAAGTGCGCGGAACGGCCCCCATGATTATCGGTCGCCACGAAGCCTATATCGGGGTGCTGATCGACGATCTGGTCACCAAGGGCACCAAGGAGCCGTATCGGATGTTCACCAGCCGGGCGGAGCACCGGCTGCTGTTCAATCACGGCAGCGCCGAGCATCGATTGGGCGCCCACGCAGCGATGCACGGTCTGGTGAGCGCCGCTCGGCTGAATTTGATCAACGTCAAGGTTCAGGAAACCAAAAAGTGGATTGAGTGGATTGAGCGAGAGCGGCCCGGGGGAGAGCAGGGGACTTATGGAGATCATTGGCGGCGCACCTCTCAGACCCGTGGTCGACCTCCCGAGATGCCGTTGGCCTATCAAAGTCTCCCGGAATCCACCCGCCAGGAAATCGAATACCGCGTGACTTATCGTGGGTATTTGGAGCGGGAGGCACGCCAGATTGCCAAGCTTGCGAACATTGAGAAGGTCAAGATCCCCCCCGAGCTCGACTTCCTCGCCATCAAGGGACTGCGGCAGGAAAGCGCCTTAAAGCTGGCGCAGGTTCAGCCCGCCAGTTTGGGTCAGGCCAGCCGGATAAGTGGAGTTAACCCCACGGATATCAGTATCTTACTGATCTACATCGAGAGTCGACGACGGGACTGAATCCCGGGTAGCAATCAGGTGCTGCTGTCCCGGCAGCGGCTGTAACAATTGTGAAACGGACCGGATTTCGGCTGTTACGATCCGCCAGCATTTGTTACAGGTTCGGCAAATGGCTGAAAGCCCGCGCAAAAAAGTTCTCGTGGTGGATGACGAATCCGATGTGGCCGATCTGGTCGCATACAACCTGAAGGCCAAGGGATTCGAGGTGGAGACCGTCAACGATCCGACCCGCAGCATCGCCGTGGCGCGCTCCTTTATGCCCGATCTGGTCGTGCTTGACGTCATGATGCCGGAAATCAACGGAACCCAAATTTGCCGGATGCTCCGGGCGGATCCGAAACTGAAGCAGATTCCGGTGGTCTTTTTGACCGCCAAGGTGGAGGAAAACGATCGCATCCTCGGGCTGGAAATCGGAGCCGACGACTACGTCTGTAAACCTTTTAGCACCAAGGAATTGGTGCTTAGAATTCAGAATATTTTACGCCGCAGCGAAGGGAAGGGCGGGGAGGAGCCCGTGAAGCTCATCGCCGGATCGATCGAGCTCGATGTAGACCGGCATGAGGTCAAGGTCAACGGTGAGGTGGTGGAGCTGACCGCGACGGAGTTCAAGCTCCTGCATTTATTGATGGAGCGGCGGGGCCGGGTCCAAACCCGCGAACACCTGCTGCTCAACGTTTGGAACTACGAAACCGAGATCGAGACACGGACGGTCGATACTCATGTTCGTCGTCTGCGGGAAAAACTCGGGTCTGAAGCCGATTGGATTGAAACCATCCGCGGGGTGGGCTATCGCTTGGCCGAACGCAAGGTCCACGAATCGTCCGCCTAATGGGCGGTGCCTCAGAGGCCTGACCCGTTCATCTCGAACGATGCTTGAAGCTGCCTTGGTACTGTCGGTTTTGGCGCTGGGTTGGACCAGCGTTAAGCTGGTGGGCCACCGCCGCGCGGTTCGCACGGTCAAGGACGCGTTGCAGCAACGGCAGACTTTTCTGCGCCACGAGCACCCAGGAGCATCCGGGCGCGATTGGGTCGAATTTTGCGAATCCGCCAACGCGATGATCGAACGGCTGGCCACTTTGGAAGCCGCGCAAACCTCTCAGCTCGCGCAGCTCGAAGCGACCCTGGGCAGCCTCAAGGAGGCGGTGCTGATAGTGGATAGTCACAATCATATTCTGTTGGCTAACAGAGCGTTGCAGGATATATTTCCGCGGGCCACGGAGATCATCGACCAACGGCTGGAGGTCGTGCTCCACAGTGTGGCCTTCCTCAATTATGTGAATGCGGTGAAACAGGGAACCGCCGAGTCGCACCACGAAATTGAGTTTGTTGAAACCGATGAAACCAGGTGGGTGGAGGTCACGGGCACGATCATCCCGGCGCTGGATGGGGCGAGTGGGCGGTGGGCGCTGTTTGTCCTGCATGACGTCACCCGCCAAAAGCGGCTCGAACGCACGCGCAAAGATTTTGTGGCCAACGTCTCTCACGAACTGCGCACACCCCTGGCGGTCATCAAGGGTTACATCGAGACCCTGACGGATGGACACATGGAGATGGATCCGACGGACCGCTCCCGATTTCTGCAAACCGTCCAGCGCCATACCGAACGGTTGAACTCGCTGCTCGACGATCTGTTGACGCTTTCACGGCTGGAGTCGTCCAACCCTGGCCTGGAGCGCGAATCGGTGGAGCTCCGATCGTTGATTCTGGCCGTGGTGGAAGAATACCGGAACCGGCCCGACGCCGCGAATCACCACATCACCACGAAACTGGACTCCGCCATTGAGCGGCTCATCGCCGATCCACTTAAGCTCCATCAAGTTCTTAATAATTTGATTGATAATGCGTTAAAATATACCCCGCCGAAATCGCAGATCACCATTGAGGCTCAACTGCACGCGGCGCAACACGAGGTGGAAATTCGGGTGCGGGACAACGGGCCGGGCATACCCGAGGCGGATTTGCCCCATATTTTCGAGCGGTTTTATCGGGTAGAAAAAGGACGTTCCCGCGAGCGCGGCGGGACCGGACTCGGTCTCAGCATCGTGAAGCACATCGCAACCCTGCATGGGGGGCGAGTGAAGGCCGAAAGCCGGGTAGGGCAGGGGACCACCATCAGCATCTGGATCCCGACTCGGTCCCAGAGATAACTTGGTCCAGTCGGAACGGGTTGGGCTTGCCCCCGGCTGCCGGAGTGGGTTTTACCCGGCCGATGCCGCCGATCGAAGAAGCCCAAGCCATCCACCGCCAGCGCGTGAGCGCCTTGCGGGAAACTCTGGCCGCCGTCCCCCTCGATCACCCCCACCTGACGCTGGAGATCGGTTGCGGCCATGGGCACTACATGACCGCCTACGCCGCCGCTCATCCCGACGAACACTGTATCGCGATCGATATCATCCAGGAGCGGCTGCAGAAATCTCAGCGAAAGTCCGATCGAGTCGGCTTGACCAATGTGACTTGGCTGCGGGCCGAGGCGGCGGACCTGTTGGAGGCGCTACCACCCGAGACCCGGTTCAACGGGAGGATTTGGGTGTTGTTTCCTGATCCCTGGCCCAAGCGCAAACATTGGAAAAACCGGCTTATTCAGCGGTCGTTCCTGACAGAGCTCGCAAGCTTTACCGCTCCCGGGACCCCGCTGTGCTTTCGCACCGATCACAACGGATACTTCGCCGAGGCGCGGGCGACGGTGGATGCGCACCCGAACTGGGTTGTGCAGCCGAGCGCCGAGTGGCCCTTTGAGCAGCGAACGATCTTCGAGGCGCGAGCCGATTCCTTCCAGTCGTGGATTGCTCACGCGCGGCCTCCAGCTTGAGGGCCACTCGCGGTGGCCATCGGGCAATCTCAGTGATTAGGAGTAACGCAATGCATGAAATTAAGTTCCTAATACCTCTTCCTCTCTTTTAGGATGGGGTTTCCGTGATTGACGGGGCTTAATCGGGTCCCCTAACACCTTCCCTTCCTGTCTTCACCAGCTTCACTGCGCATCCATGACCCGGGTTCCCTCGCTCTCCAAACTCTTGCTCCTCCTCTTCGGAGCTTCGATGGCTTGTGCCGCAGGCGATGGACCGGCGGTATCACCCACGGCCACCCCCTTGATCGGCGAATACGTCACCAACTCGATGCTGACGGGCTTGGTGGTTTCATCGATCCTCGTACTGCTGCTGATGAAGCTGGTGGGGAAACCCTCCATGGTTCCTTCCAAAGGCCAGGCGGTGGTGGAGTCGCTCATGCTCGGCTTGAAAGAACTCTTCCTCCCTATCGTCGGGAAAAAAGCGTTTCCGTCGGCCTTCCCCCTGCTGCTGACCTTTTTCGTCTTCATCCTCTTCCATAATTGGATGGGGCTCTTGCCCGGTGTCGGCACCGTCGGTTGGGGTCTCGGGGAGAACTGGTGGCAACTCGAGAAGATGACAAAACCGATCGTCCGACCTTTTACCTCGGAAGTGAACGGCACGCTTGCCCTGGCGCTGATCTCGTTTGGTGCATGGTTCATCATCGTCATGAAGTATGCCGGGCCAAGAGTGCTCCTCTTCGACATTTTCGGTAACAAAGCCGACAAATCCGAAACCCCCGGGTGGCTCTACCCAATCCTGTCGGTGGTTTTTCTCATCGTTGGAGTCATTGAGCTGATCTCCATCGGCATCCGCCCGCTGACGCTATCGGTTCGCCTTTACGGCAATATTTTTGGCGGCGAAAGTCTCCTCCATGGCACCAGCTTCATCTTCCTCGCCTACTTCTTTGAGCTATTCGTTGGTCTCGTGCAGGCCACCGTCTTCACGCTTCTGAGTGCCGTCTACATCGGCCTGATCTGCAACCATGGCGACGACCATGACCACGAGGAGGGCGCCGCCAAGGCCCACTAGTCCCTTTCCCGTCGGGAGCATGCCTCAGCGCGTGCACGGCGGCAACCGCAACCACCCACCAAACCAACACACATCATGATCATCGCAGAAATCACCGGAAACATCGGTGCCGCCTTCGGTCTCCTCGGCGCCGGCATCGGAGTCGGTCTCATCGGCTACAAGGCCGCCGAAGCCGTGGGCCGCAACCCTGGCGCCTCCACCAAAATTCTCGTCCAGTCCATCATCGCTATGGCGCTTGCCGAAGGTCTTGGCGTGCTCGCCATCATCCTCACGTAATCACCCCTGATCGCAGCATCGGCACCCTACCGATGCTGCTCTTCATTTTCGAACCTATCTCTTCGTTATGCTGATTCCGCTTATTCTCGCCTCCGCCGCCGAAGGCATCGCCGCCATTCCAGAGCCGAGCTTGGTCGAGCGATTCGGCCTTGAGCTGAACTACGTCATTTTTCAGCTCATCAGCTTCGGCATCCTGTTCGCCGTCCTCTATTTTAAGGTCTTCAAGCCCGTTTCGGCCACGATGGAGGAGCGCCAAGCGAAAATCGATGAAGGTATGCGCAATGCCGCAGAGATGAAGTTGAAGCTGGATGCCGCCGCCGAAGAAAGCACCGCCATCATCAAGGGAGCCCAGGGTGAGGCGACCAAGATCATCGACGAAGCCCGCCTTTCGGCCAAAGCCTTTCTGGAGAAGCAGACGCAGGAGGCCACCGACAAAGCACAGGACATCCTCGCCAAGGCCCAGCACGCCACCGAGCTCGAGCACCGCAAAATGATTGCCGAAGCGCGCACCGAAATTGCTCGTCTGGTGGTCACCACCACCCAGCAGGTCCTCGCCAGGGAGCTCTCCGCCGAAGATCGCAAGCGTTACAATGACGCGGCCGCCAAAGAGCTGACCCTCGCCTAATCCCCCCATCGCGTCCTCCCGTGGCCACTTCCAAGCAAGCCCAGCAATTCGCCAAACAGCTCACCGAGCTGAGCCTCGGCCTGGACGGAGCCGTCGACGCCGAACGCGTGGCCGGGGTCCTCGCCTACTTGGCCAAGCACCCGCCCGCCCAACCGATGGTCGTGCTGAAAGCCTATCACCGGCGGATCGAACGCGAGTTGAAGAAAACCCATGCGATCGTGGAACATGCCGGCGAGGTTTCATCCGACGTGCTCGCCGCAATTGGTGGTGCCCTGAGCCAAAAATACCACCGCTCCATCTCCACCACCGCCTCGCCCAATGATGCCCTCCTCGCCGGACTGCGAGTGCGCATCGCCGACGACATTTACGAATCAACCGTCAGTGGCCAACTCGACGAGCTCGCCGCCTCGCTTTGATCACGTCCTTCCCTTTTCTGTAATCCAAATTCCCTAAACTCGTCCCCGCCGACATGAGCACCGTCCTCGAACAAATTGAAACCCAGATCGCCAACCTTTCCAACAAGGCGGTCAAGAAGAACACCGGCACCATTCGCACCGTCGCCGACGGGGTGGCCAAAATCGATGGTCTCTCCGACGTGATGTATAACGAGATGGTCCAGTTCCCCGGCGGCACCATCGGCATCGCGCTCAACCTGGAGGAAGACGAAGTCGGCACCGTTGTCTTGGGTGACGTTTCCGAACTTAAAGAGGGCGACGAGGTCCTCACCACCGGTCGCCTCCTGTCCGTCCCGGTCGGCAAAGCCCTGTTGGGACGCACCGTCGACGCGCTGGGTAATCCCGTCGATGGCAAGGGTCCGATCGAAGCCAAGGAAACCTATCCGGTTGAGCGCATCGCCCCCGGCATCATTGCCCGCAAATCGGTCGACCAACCGCTTTTCACCGGGATCCAAGCCATCGATTCCATGATTCCGATCGGGCGCGGTCAGCGCGAACTGATCATTGGTGACCGGGGCACCGGCAAGACCACCATCGCCATCGATACCATCATCAATCAGGCGAAAATCAACAAGGTGGGGCTGGAGTCAGGCAACCCGGACTTCCGCCCGGTTTATTCCATCTACGTGGCGATCGGCCAAAAGAACTCCAACATCGTGCGCACCCTCGCCGCCCTCGAAGCGGCCGGCGCCCTCGAATACACCGTCATTGTCGCGGCCCCCGCCGCCGACAATCCGGCCAACCAATACCTCGCCCCGTTCTCCGGCGCCGCCATCGGCGAGTGGTTCATGGAGAATAACATGGATGCGCTCATCGTTTACGATGACCTCTCCAAGCACGCCGTCGCCTACCGCCAGATTTCCCTGATTCTGAAACGTCCCTCCGGCCGCGAGGCCTACCCGGGCGATGTCTTCTACCTGCACAGCCGGTTGCTCGAGCGCTCCGCCCGACTCGACGGCAAGGGCTCCCTTACCGCGTTGCCCATCATCGAAACCCAAGCCGGCGACGTCTCGGCTTACATCCCGACCAACGTGATCTCCATCACCGACGGTCAGATCTTTCTCGAGACGGACCTCTTCAACCAAGGTATCCGGCCCGCCGTTTCCGTCGGTCTGTCGGTTTCCCGCGTAGGCTCGGCCGCGCAGATCAAGGCCACCAAACAGGTCGGCGGTAAACTCAAGGGTGAGCTGGCCCAGTTCCGCGAACTCGCGGCCTTCGCCCAATTCGGTTCCGATCTCGACGCGAAAACCAAGGCCCAGCTCGACCGCGGTAACCGCATCGTGGAGCTATTTAAGCAGCCCGCCTTCAACCCGATCCCGATCGAGCAACAGGTGGTCACCCTCTGGGCTCTGCAAAAAGACTACTACGCCAAGATCGACACCGACAAGGTCCAGGCCTCCGCCGCTTCGCTGCGGGAATTTGTTGTCACCCGCAAGGACGCCCTCCTGACCAAGATCCGCGATGCCGCCAAGCTGACGGACGAAATCGAAGCCGAACTCAAAACCGCCTGCGACGAGTGGGCCGCCACGCAGAGCTAATGCAGAATTAATAATGACGAATGGAGAATGACGGAAACGACCTGCGAGAAAGAACGTACCAATATGGTCGCCGCGTTGTTCGCGTCTTCGAAGCCCTACCCAACGACAAACTTGCCCATCATTTTGGATTTCAGCTTTTACGGTCCTCCACATCAGTAGGGGCAAATTACCGAGAAGCTTACCGCGCCCGATCAAAACCTGAATTCATCGCCAAACTGGGAGACTCCCTGAAAGAACTCGACGAATCATCATTCTGGATACGCCACATCTCAGACTCCGAATTCATCAAGCCCGAACGACTCTCCGAACTGAAAAAAGAAACCGACGAACTCATCCGAATTTTCGTAGCAAGCATCAAAACCTCCAAAGGTGACTAACTACTTCATCACTCTTCATTCCAACTTCTGACTTAGGACTTAATTAACATGCCCAGCACCCGAGATATCAGGCGGCGAATTAAGTCCGTTAAGAATACGCGCCAAATCACCAAGGCGATGGAGTTGGTGGCGGCGTCGAAGATGAAGAAGGCGCAGGCCGTCGCCCTCGCCGGTCGCCCCTACGCCCTGCTGATGGCCGACATGCTCGCCGCCCTGGCCCCCAAGGTCGATGCGAACCAACACCCGTTTCTGCAGCCCCGCGAAGTGAAAACCCGCGGCATCCTGCTGGTCACGACGGACAAGGGTCTATGCGGCCCGCTCAACGCCAATCTCTTCAAGCTCGTCGGTGACATCGAAGGTGCCGCCAAATTCGTCGTCTCGGGCCGCAAGGGCTCCCAATTTCTCGCCCGCACCAAACGCAACGTGGTGGCCGATTTCGGCATCGGCGACAAGGTCCCGTTCCATGAGGTCAAGGTGATCGGCGACTTCATGATCGACCTCTTCCTGCAGGGCGAAATCGACACCATCGAGGTCATCTATCCGCGGTTCAAGAACACCTTGGTCCAGGAGGCGGTGCACCGTCCGATTCTGCCGTTGGGCAACCTCAACGACTTCGTCACCTCTCTCGGGGAAGCGGGGTCAGGCGACGCCAAGGCCAAGTCCGATGATCGTCTGATGATCTTCGAACCGGACGCCCAGACCGTGCTGGAAGCCCTGCTGCCGTTTTACGTCAAACGCTTCCTCTACCAGCTCGCCCTGTCCGCCAAAGCCTCGGAGCACTCGGCTCGGATGGTCGCCATGAAGACCGCCAAGGACAACGCCAACAACCTGCTCGAAGACCTCACCCTCGAGTACAACAAAGCCCGTCAGGCCGCGATCACTCAGGAAATCCTCGAAATCGCCGTCGATTGTCAGCGTGACAGCGCGATCATCGCGGCGCAGTTCTAAGGTAGGATGATGAATATAGAACGCAGAACCGCCACTCCAACTCCATCATACCGCCCGTCGAGCCACTCATTCTAAAATCATCATTCTGAAATCTCCCTTTTCTTCATGAATACCGGTAAAATCGTCCAAGTCATCGGCCCCGTCGTCGACGTGCAGTTCGCCGAGGGCACCATCCCCCCGATCTACCAAGCCCTCACCATCACATTCGAGGTGAATGGCCAGACCCAGCTTCTCACTCTCGAAGTGCAGCAACACCTGGGCGGAGGCATCGCGCGCTCCATCGCCATGTCCTCCTCCGAGGGCTTGAAGCGCGGCATGGAAGTCGTCGATACCGGGTCCCCCATCTCGGTGCCCGTCGGTGAGGGCGTGCTCGGCCGTATCTTCGATGTGACCGGTTCCCCGGTGGATGGCCGCGGCGACGTGCCCCACGAGAAGCGCTACCCGATTCATCGCCCGCCACCCGCCTTGGTCGATCAGGATACCAAGGCTGACATCCTCGAGACCGGCATCAAGGTCATCGACCTCATCGCTCCCTTCACCAAGGGAGGCAAAGTCGGCGCCTTCGGTGGTGCCGGCGTGGGCAAGACCGTGGTCATCATGGAGCTCATCAACAACATCGCCAAAGCCCACGGCGGTTACTCCGTATTCGCCGGGGTGGGGGAGCGCTCCCGCGAAGGCAATGACCTCTACCATGAGATGTCCGAAGCCGGCGTGATCGACCAAAAGGACATCTCCAAGTCCAAGGTGGCGCTGGTCTACGGCCAAATGAACGAGCCCCCGGGTGCCCGTATGCGGGTGGCGCTCTCCGCGCTCGCGATGACCGAATACTTCCGCGACGAGAAAAACCAGGACGTGCTGCTCTTCGTCGACAACATCTTCCGCTTCTCCCAAGCCGGCTCCGAGGTCTCGGCGTTGCTCGGTCGCTCCCCCTCCGCCGTGGGTTATCAACCGACCCTCGCCAACGAAATGGGCCTCCTCCAAGAGCGCATCACCTCGACCAAAAAGGGTTCCATCACCTCCTTCCAGGCGGTCTACGTGCCGGCCGATGATCTCACCGACCCCGCTCCCGCCAATACCTTTGCCCACTTGGACTCCACCATCGTGTTGGAGCGTTCCATCGCCGAGCTCGGCATCTACCCCGCGGTGGATCCCCTCGCTTCGGTTTCCAAAGCGCTCGAACCGGCCATCGTGGGAGAAGAACACTACACCGTGGCTCGGGAAGTTCAACGGGTGCTGCAACGCTACAAGGACCTGCAGGACATCATTGCGATTCTCGGTCTCGATGAGCTCTCCCCCGAAGACAAACTGACCGTCTACCGCGCCCGTAAAATTCAACGCTTCCTCTCTCAGCCCTTCCACGTCGCGGAGGTCTTCACCGGCTCACCCGGTAAATATGTCGGCGTCAAGGACACCATCCGCGGCTTCAAGATGATCCTCGATGGCGAACTGGACGACGTGCCGGAGGGCGATTTCTACATGAAGGGTGGCATCGACGAAGTCCTCGAAGCAGCCAAAAAGTGAGCTTTTTGGCCTAGTGCAGAAGGTTGAACGAAGAATTCAGAAGTCTTTCAGCCCGCAGATAATTCCCTTGTTCGTTCACCCAATTCTTAATTCACCCTTCAACCTTCCTAATTAGAAAGATGTCGCTTTCATTAGAAATCGTCACCCCGGAAGCCCGGGTCTACTCCGATACGGTCGACTCCGTGGTCATCCCCACCGTCGAAGGAGAGATCGGCGTGCTCCCGGGCCACCTCCCGCTGCTGTCTCAGGTGGCCGACGGCGAACTCCGAGTCACCAAGGGCAACACCATGGAAGCCCTCGTGATCGGAGAGGGGTTTGTTGAAATCCAAGGCGATAAAGTCTCCATCCTCGCCGAACACGCCATCGAAGAGAACCAAATCGACGAGGAGGCCGTCGAGAAGGCCATGCAGCGCGCCCATGCCGCTCTCGAAGAGGCCAAGAAAGAGAACCTCGATCCCGCCGAGGTCGAGCGTCTGGAAAGTGTCGTCCGCTTCGCGGTCGCTCAACTTGGCATCAAACGCCGCCGCCGGGGCTAAATCGCCCGAAACTAAACCGGCCTGACCGGTCTTTTTCACTTGGCCGAATTTATGCTGAAACCGGGCCAAGAATTTGTTTGAGCGATGCATTTCTCAGAAATTGGTTACGAATCTCTGACCGAAGCATCTTCTTGCGCTCGCCTAAGGAATCTCCCTTACTCCACGCCCTGTTTTTACGGACTACAGCCCGACCACTCATGAAAACCATCCGTTTCATCCTCAAAGCCCTTCTGATCAGCTCGCTGCTCAGCGCCGGGGCTTTCGCTCAAACCGCCTTGGTCAAAGCGCGCGTCGCCGCGCTGGGACCCAACCCGACGGTTGCACAAATCCAAATCGTATTGCGAGAGGCCGCTGCTGCTGGCGAAATCAACCTTGCTGACGCTGGACAAGTTACCGCCGCGGTTGAATCTATTCTTGCCGACACGCCAACCGCGGACGTCGCGGCGGTGACCGAAACAATTTCCCAAGCGGTAATGTTCACCGCAATGGCTCTTCCCGGAGCCACCCCGGCCTCCGTCGCTGCCATGGCTCAAGCCGTGGCAACAGGTGCCGCCCAAGGTGCCGTTAGCGCTAGTCTCGCGTCAGGTGGGGATCAAGCTGCCGCCCAAGCCGCCGCCCAAGCTGCCGCGAGCGGTGCTGCTAGAGGTGCCGTCTCCGCGGTT
This sequence comes from Opitutaceae bacterium, assembly GCA_018402455.1. GTDB lineage: Bacteria > Verrucomicrobiota > Verrucomicrobiia > Opitutales > Opitutaceae > Actomonas. The sequence goes on along the minus strand of JAGYIG010000021.1, from coordinate 36,994 downwards.
ACCGTGTCCTCGGATCCCGCTATCGCCGGCTCCAGTTCCGCTGTGGCAGCTGCTGTTTCCACCGGGGCGTCTACCGGAGCTAGCACCGCTGCCACTGCTGCGACAACCCCTGTAACCATTGACACGACCGCGGTTGCCAGCAGCTCCAATTCTGCCGCCAGCGATACCCTCGCCGAAGGGGCAAGCTCCACCGAGACCGCCGCACCAGCCCTACCGTCGCTTACAGAACCTGGATCCCTAGAGCCTCCTCAAGAGCCTGTTTTCGTCGTAAACACGGCCTTCACCATCCAGCTCTCTTACGGCTCGGTCGTGGTCGTGGTATCGGAGTCCAGCGACGGTTCGTCAGACCTCACGGTAACGCCCAATGGCGCTGCGACCCAAACCGTAATCTCGAGCAACGGCGGCTCAATCAACGACCTCCTTCTGCCCAACGTTACGCGAGCAACATCCCCAGGAGGAACTCGTCCCCTCACTGCTGCCGAACTCGCGACGATCGGCCAAGCCATCCTAGACCTGCCCGATGCGCCCGGTGCCGTTGTGGTCGAAGTTCCCAACAACCCAATCTTCGTCAGCCCCTCGAGCTGAGTCACTCGATCAGTTTTTTCAAAATGCGCACCTGAGTGAGGTGCGCTTTTTTTGTGCCCGGATCCTTTGTTGAGGCATTAATATCGCAACTGAGTCTCAATCGACGAGGAGGACATGCAGCGCGCCCAAGCCGCCCTCGATGAAGCCAACAAGGATAATCTCGATCCGGCTGAAGTCGAACGACTTGAGAGCGTGGTCCGCTTCGCCGTCGCCCAACTCGGCATCAAACGCCGCCGGCGCGGGTAAAATTGACCAAAACTGGATCGGCTACCCGGCCTTTTTCACTTGGCCGGAAATATGCTGAGGCCCTGCCAATGATTTGCTTGGGCGATGAATTTATCAGAAACTAATTGCAAACCTCTAACCCAAGCTTCTTCTTGTGTTCGCTTGGGTATTATACCTTAATCACCGACCTAATTTTATACCGACTACAGCCCAACCACTCATGAACACCATCCGATTCATCCTCAAAGCCCTTCTGATCGGCTCGCTGCTCAGCGCCGCGGCTTTCGCTCAAACTACCGCGGTCAAAGCGCGCGTCGCCGCGCTGGGGCCCAACCCGACGGCTGCCCAAATCCAACAAGTATTGCAAGAGGCCGCCGCAGCTGGCGAAATCAACCTTGCTGACGCTGGAGAAGTTGCCGCCGCGGTTGAAGCTATTCTTGCCGACACGCCAACCGCGGATATCGCGGCTGTGACGCAAACAATTTCCCAAGCAGTGGTAGGCGCCGCCGCAGCTCTTCCCAACGCCACCCCGGCCTCCGTCGCTGCCGTGGCGCAAGCCGTGGCAACCGGTGCCGCCCAAGGTGCCGTTAGCGCCAGTCTCGCGTCAGGTGGGGATCAAGCCGCCGCCCAAGCCGCCGCCCAAGCTGCAGCGAGCGGTGCTTCCAGGGGTGCCATCACCGCGGTTAACGCGTCTACGAACACTACTATCGCCGCTTCCGGCGCCACTGTCGCTGCTGCTGTTTCCACGGGTGCGTCTACCGGAGCTGCCACCGCCGCTGCCGCCGCCTCCACCCCTGTAACGATTGACACGACCGCAGTTGCCAGCAGTTCCAATACTGCCGCTAGCGATACCATGACCGAAGCCGCAGGCGCAACCACCGAAACGACCACCCCAACCGAAACGGTCGTGACTGAAACTGAAACCGTTGAAACTCCTGAAGAAATTGTTGTCGTAAACACGACCTTCACGATCCAGCTCTCTTACGGATCGGTTGTAGTCGTGGTAACGGAGAGCAGCACGGGTGACCCAACCATCACGGTGACACCCAATGGCACTACGAGCGGAACCGTGATCTCCAGCAATGGGGGAGCACTCAACGACCTACTTCTGCCAAACGTTACGCGAGCAACATCCCCAGGAGGAACTCGTCCCCTCACTGCTGACGAACTCCAGCAGATTGGTGCTGCAATCAGCTCCCTCCCTGGCGCAGTCGTGGTCGAAGTTCCCAACAACCCGATCTTCGTCAGCCCCTCGAGCTAAGTCACTCGATCAGTTTTTTCAAAAAGCGCACCTGAGTGGGGTGCGCTTTTTTGTGCCCGGATCCTTTGTCGAGGCATTGACATTGAAACTGAGTCTCAATCGAATTCGCGGTCTCCAATGTCTTTGTCCTCGCAAAACGCTCTTCTGCCATTGTGCCAGCTGCCCGCCGGCGCACTGGGCTTGGTGATTGAGCTGCAGGGGGAGGGGACTTTCCGACAACGGGTGCGCGAACTCGGGTTTGGCGAGTCCGCTGAGGTCAAAAAAATCTCCGGTCGCTCGACCATCCTTTGCCAAGTCAACGGCACCCGGATCGCCTTGAGCCATGAGGCCGCCCGGCGCATATTGGTCCGCCCTCAATTTTCCCCCTTGGCCCAAGGCTGAGCGGCGCCTCCGCCCCGACCCGGAACCGCGACGCATGGCCGAGCCCATCGCCCTTTCCCGACTTTCGCCCGGCGTATCGGCTACCCTGGTGTCGTATCCCCTGAACGGTTCCGCCTTTATCCGACTGCGCGAGATGGGATTGCTGCCTGACACCCGACTGACTCTGATACGCGTCGCTCCCCTCGGAGACCCCATTGAAATCAAGGTCCGCGGCTACAACCTCACCCTTCGCAAATCCGAGGCCGATCACATCCTGGTCCGATTGATGGACGCATCATGAGTCTGCCGGCGCACGTCAAGCCACCCACTCGGGCGCCCATCTACGCCTTTGTCGGAAACCCGAACTGCGGGAAATCCACCCTCTTCAACGCCCTAACCGGCTTGAAACAAAAGGTCGGCAACTACCCGGGGGTCACCGTCGAACGCAAGGTCGGCACCGCCTATTCCCAGCATGGTCAGCCCGTGACGGTGATCGATCTGCCGGGTGCCTATTCGCTCGCCGCCCGATCGCCTGATGAAGCCGTGACTCGCGACGTGCTGTTGGGACGGCGCACTGGGGACACGCAAATGCCCGACCGCATCGTCTGTATCGTCGATGGCTCCAATCTGGAACGAAACCTCTACCTCGTTCACCAGATCCTCGATCTGGGCCGACCGGTCATCCTGGTGGTCAATATGATGGACCTAGTGGAGAGCGCCGGTCTTAAGATCCGGATTGACCGACTCGAGAAGGAACTCGGTATCCCGGTCATCCCTGCCCAAGCCTCCTCAGGGAAGGGCCACATCGAACTGAAACTGGCGATGAGCCGAACAGATCTTCCGCTCCCGAAACACCGCTGGGATGTTCCGGCCGCGATCTCCCGGTCCGTCGCCGAGCTGCAAGCCTCCCTGCAGGACAACGACGGCAAACCCCCCCTCATCGCCCGGGCTGAAGCCCTGCTGCTGCTCACCGATCAAGACCCGGTCCGAGTCGCGGGTTCCCAACCGCTCAGCGAGCGCACCACCGGCATCCTCGATCACTGGAAACGGCAATGGCAGGAGGAAGGCACCGACTGGTCCGGCACCCTCGTGGCCGCCCGCTACGATGCCATCGGCCAGCTGGTGCAGGAGACCGTCGACACTTCCGCTCACCTCACCGACCAAAATACTTCCGATAAAATCGACGCCGTCGTCACGCACGGCCTCTGGGGTTGGGTCACGCTTGGCGCGATCATGACCGCGCTTTTCCTCAGTATCTTCACCCTGGCGGAGCATCCCATGAACTGGATCGACGCCGGCACCGTGGCCCTCGCCGACGGGGTGAAGGAGCTGATGACACCGGGCGATCTCCGCGACCTGATTACCGATGGCGTCATCGCCGGGGTGGGGGGCGTGATCATTTTTCTGCCCCAAATCCTGATTCTCTTTTTCTTTATCGGGCTCTTGGAAAGCACCGGCTACATGGCCCGGGCCGCCTTCATCATGGACCGGCTCATGGGGCGCGTCGGCCTCAACGGCAAATCCTTCATCCCGCTACTCAGCTCCTACGCCTGCGCCATTCCCGGCATCATGGCGACCCGCACCATCGAGGATCCCAAGGACCGCCTCGTCACCATTCTCGTCGCGCCATTCATGAGTTGCTCGGCCCGGCTTCCGGTCTACCTGCTGATGATCGCCGCGCTGTTGCCGCCGGGGGAAGGGTCGCTCCTGACCCGCGTGGGCCTCATGGTCCTGATGTATACGCTGGGCACCATCGGGGCCTTCGCCTTCGCCTGGCTGTTCAAACGCACGCTCCTGCGCGGTGAACCCCCGCTCATGATCATGGAGTTGCCGCCTTACCGGGTGCCCCGCGTCAAAGATGTCGTGCTGCAGATGGCGGAACGCGCCGGGGTCTTTCTGCGGCGCGCCGGCACCATCATTCTCGCCATCTCCATCGTGCTTTGGGGGCTCACCACGTATCCAAAATCAGGATACGACATCAGTCCGGGCGAGCAGGTGGCGCAAAGCTATGCCGGACAGGCCGGCAAACTGATCGAGCCCGTCATCAAGCCCCTGGGGTTTAATTGGGAAATCGGTATCGGATTGATCAGCTCCTTCGCGGCGCGGGAGGTGTTCGTCAGCGCCACCAGCGTGGTCTTTAATGTCGAGGAGGACGAGGAGGACACCGCGCCACTCCTCCAGGCCCTGCGCCAGGCCACGTGGCCGGATGGTCGCCCGCTCTTCACCCCGCTGGTGTGTTTTACGCTGATGATTTTCTACGTCTTTGCGATGCAGTGCGTCAGCACGCTAGCGGTGGTGAAGCGGGAAACCAACTCCTGGCGCTGGCCCCTTTTTCAAGTGGGTTATCAAACCGGGTTTGCTTGGTTGATTTGTCTCATCATCTACCAAACCGGCACCGCCCTGGGATTTTGAGGTCCCCATTGGAACGATGAACGCCGAACTCCAATCCTACGCCGCACTGGCCCTTTTCCTCCTCGCGGGCGGGTATTTGACCCTGCGCTGGTGGCGTAATCGGAAGCGCTCGGCGCTCGGCTGCGGCAGCAGTGACGAGTGCGCCTGCCCCGCGCCGAAACTGACCAAAACGCGCTGACAAGCCAACGTAGCGCCGTGCTTCAGCCGGCGTCTCAAAGTGCCGGCTGAAGCACGGCGCTACACCCACCCCAAATGACCGCAGCTCCTCGGCGTCGGCGTCGATAAACCGTCCGACCCCTTCAGCCCAGCCCCAGCCCCATCCACCTTTGACGCCGGTCTCAATCCACCAACTCGACCTCAAACAAAAGTCCGGAATCCGGCGGGATGCTGCCAAACGCTTGGCTCCCGTAACCCAGCTTTGGCGGAATGAACAGCAGTGCGCGGCCGCCGCCTTGAATCTGCTGCAACCCGGCCGATACCCCGGTGATCATTTGGCCGATCCGGGCATCAATCGGCGCCTTGGTGCGGTCCACTTCGCGACCGTCCTTGAGCCGCACCACGTAGTTAAAGGTGACCTCGGCACCCGGGGTGGGTTTCGCCCCGGTCCCTTGCTCGTAAATGATGTAACCCAGCCCCGAGTCCGACCACGTGATGGCCGGATCGAGTCCCGCCTCACCGAAGAGCTCTAGCCGCTCCTGGCTAACCGCATCCGCCCGCGCTTGGCGGATGGCCTCATTTTTGGCGAGCACTTCGGCGCGACGATCGGATGAAACCTTCCACAGCCCGAAACCGATCCCACCGATAATCAAAAGCGTGATGATGATGGCTTTCATAAATTGCGATCGCGAGCTCGGCACCGGACACCGCATCCCAGAGCCCGACCTTGAGGGAATGAAAAACCCGGCACCAGACCCTGGAGGGGCTGCAAGAGTTGGGGATCAGGGTCGATCATTCGCCCAGCAAAAGGGTTGAATCCAGTCTGGTCGAGAACATGCCTTTTCCCCGACTCCGTTATGGCCCGTGTCCGGACCGCCGGGCCGTCCATCGGGCCGGATTTGTCACCCCAGCCAACCGCACCACCCCCAACCACGTTGATGCAGCTGCCAAGACCGCCTTGAGGCGGTTTTACGGTCCGCCTTGGTTGACGTGGACCGGTGGTTCGCGACAGCGTCATGCCAACCCACGTGACCGAACCCGTCGCAGCAATGCCTGAACCCAAATCGGAACCGAGTTCCCCGCCGCGCAAGCGACGCTGGGGCCGTATTCTGCGCTATTGGGGCAGGGGAGTGCTCAACGCGGTGAACCTGGATTGGTTTCCGGGCCGAAGGATGCTGCGTAAGCCCCCCAAGGCCACCCTCGCGGCCGATGCCAAGGCCGGCGTCAATGTCGCCCTGCTAGCCTTCCCGCAGAGCATCGCCTACTCGCTGATCGCGGGCCTCCCGCCGCAGTTCGGCTTGATGAGCAGTGCGGTGGGCTCGGCCACGGGCCCGTTTTTCAGCGGCTCCCGCTTCATCGTGCTCGGGCCCACCAATGCCACCGCCATCCTGATGCTGACCGGCCTCGCCGCCACCGGACTGCCTCCGGAACAGCGGCTGGCGGCGGTGCCCCTGTTTGTTCTGATGGTCGGGGCCTTTATGATCCTCGGCGCGATTCTGCGCGCGTCGTTGTTGATCAACTACATCTCCCGCACGGTCGTCACCGGCTATATCACCGCCGCCGCCGCGCTGATCTTCGTCAACCAGATCCAAAACACGCTCGGGTTCAACATCGGCGACGCCTCCACTTTTTTGGGCATCGTCACCCGCACCGTGATGGCCCTGCCCCAGACCCACCTGCCGGAGCTCGGCATGGCGACGGCCACCCTGCTGACCAATTGGGCCCTGCTCCGGTGGGTGCCCAAACTACCCAATGTCGCCGTCACCATCGTGCTGATGGCCGCCCTCGGCTTCGGGTTCGAATACTTGGGTTGGCACCTCGGTTACCTCAGCGGATTTTCTCTCGGGGACCTCGGTTTCCTGCGCGCCGAGTTCGATTTCGATCTGGTCGGCGCCTTGGCCGGTCCGGCTCTCGCATTGGCTTTTGTCTCGGTACTCGAGGGGACTTCCATCGGGAAAACCATCGCCTCGAAATCCGGTCGGCGCATCGATGTGAATCAGGAGATGTATGCGATGGGGCTGTCCAACGCCGCCAGCGCGGCGTTCGGAGGCATGAACTCCTCCGGCTCCCTCACTCGCTCCGTGCTCAGCGACTCCTCGGGCGCCAAATCCCCCCTCACCAGCGTTTTTGCCGGCCTGTTCGTATTGGTGCTGATGTTCACGATCGGTTTCGGGATCAAATACATCCCGACCTCCGCCCTCGCCATCGTGGTCATGGGCATCGCCTGGTCGCTGATCAACCAGCACAACATCATGATGGCGCTGCGCACCACCCGATCCGACACGATGGTGTTTCTGGTGACCTGTGGCTCCGCTCTCCTGCTCCAGATCGACCTGGCCATCTACCTGGGCGCGTTCACTTCGATCATCCTGTTTCTCCGCAAGGCCGGCACCCCGGAACTCGTCGAATACAACTTCACCGAGGACGGCCAACTCACGGAGCGCGGTCGCCGGCGCCGCTCGGTGCCGGGGATTTCGATCATGCACGCCGAGGGGGATCTGTTTTTCGGATCCACCGACATTTTCGATCAGCAGATCCGTCAGATCATCAAGGACCCCAGTCTCAAGGTCATCGTGCTGCGGCTTAAAAATGCCCGCAACCTTGATGCCACCGCCGCCGCCGCCATCAGTGAACTCCACGGCTTCCTCCAAAAATCGGGCCGCCATCTGGTCATCTCCGGAGCCAACCGCGAGGTGACCCGGGTCCTCGGCAATGCCGGCACCATTAAAGCAATCGGGGAGGAGAACTTCTTCCAAGAGGTGCTCACCAATCCCACCCTCTCCACCCGCGACGCCCTCAAACGGGCCACTGAAATCCTTGGGCGACGCGACGCCGAGGTGCGTATCTTCATCGACCAAAACCGGCAGAAGGAAAAGAGCAGCGAAGGGTAGGAGGTCGGCCGTAGTGCCGTGCTTCAGCCGGCACTTGAGACGCCGGCTGAAGACGGCGCTACCTGCACTCAGGCAGGTGACAGCAAATGCGATTATCGCCCGGGATCGCCGACCCCGTAAGAATTGACTCTCAGCACCGCACCGGGCTCAACAAGCCCGGCTTTGGCGAATCATGAGCGTTCGCTCAGATCGGTTGCCGACCCAAGGTGCCGACAAGCGACTCCAGGTAAGCGTCGCTCGACACGCGGGCCAACTCAGCCTTGGCCCGACGAAGCCGATCCGGCAGCCCCATGTAGTCTGCGACGTCGCCCAAGGCGGCGTTGTCGAGGGCATGTTCGATGGACTGCAGGTGCCGTTGCCACATCCGGACGTCCCACTGCTGTTTGGACCTGAGGCGGGCGTGATACCAATCACTCGCGAGCAGGGCTTCCCGGGTGAACATGTCACGCACCTCCGGTGCATCCAAACCATGACCGTTCCAATTGCCCCGGGCCATGATGTGCAGCAGCGCGGCCAAGGGGGGGCACGCCAACTCCACCGTGCCGTCATCGAAGTAAGCCTGAGCCACCCGTTCGTGGGTGACCACGATGTTGTCCATGCCTTCGACAAACAGATCCATGCCTTGTTTTTCCGGGCTCAGCATCTCGTCGGTGAACACCACGTGCGGGTGGTTGAACACCCGCCCGAAAAAGGCGCGCACAAACTTGCGGGTGATGCGATACCCCAGACGGCTGGCCAGCACCTGCCGACCTTCGTAGTCGAAGTCGCGGCACTTTTCCAAATAGCCCTGTGAAATCATCGCCTGCGGGTTCCGCTCCGCCGGTTTCATCCGGCACCAGACCTCCGGAATCAGGAGACTGACGTCGTGGTCGACCCGCACCTTCGGACCCACGTAACCCGCCGCCGACACAAAGGCCGGGTGACCCGTGAGCAGCATCGAAACGAGCGCCGCGTTGAGATCGTAAACCGCCGGCAGACAATTGAACGGGCCTTTGGTCAACGCACCTTCGGACCCAGCTCCCGTGGTGGAGGGCGATTTGCCCGTCATCGAGCTGATGTATTCGACGAACAACTCGGGAAGCTCGAAGTAGTGAATGGGGTTGAACACCGCGAGGGAACGAATGCCCGCCTCCGGATCCGGCGGGTTGTTGCGGCGGCCCGGGACCACGGCATCCACCGGAGTGTGCACCGGTGCATCGACCGGCAGGCGCCGGTGCAGTCGGGTGGCCATCTCGGCGAGGTGAACGCTCCGCGGGTCCTCCAGATCCGGACGCATCTGCAGGTAGCGCGGATTCTTGGTGGGCTGTCCATCGACGATGCGCGGGTGCGCCGGTGAGACAAAATAGGAGGCTCCATCGGGGGACGCCGCGGCGTCCTTGATCAAGGCTTTGACCGGTGGGGTCCACTGGTCGAAACCGATGGCGTCGGCGACCAGTTCTTTCGCATCCCCCCGCCGCAGCGGCTCAAAGTTGGAGATGAAATTCCCCGGTCCGGCCAGATCGCGCTCGGCCTGCTTGTCGTAACCCCGGTGGATCGCGTCGTCGGGGCGCTGAAACAAGCGGGTTTCGCAATTCGACACAAATTTCTCCGACAGCCGGTCCGACCCGGCGGGCAAACCGTCCAGTTGGGCCGAGGGCACCACCACCGAAGCGGTGATGTCGTCCTCCATCTGGATTTTGGCGGCGGGGTGAAAGTCCTCCCGCAGTCCAAAAACCCGCCAGGATCCGTCGTCCCGAAAACCAACCCTCAGGTAGCTGGCCGTCAGCTTGCGGCTGTCGCACTTCAGTTCATTGCCGGGCGTGCCGTTGATGATGTCGACGGAGAAGTGACTGCGCCAGTCGTCGCCCCACTCCGAGCGGTGATGCCGTTTCACCACAAAAACGATCTCCTTCAAATACTGGGGGATCACCCGCAGCCAGTCGTTGTATTCCTCCGAGAATTCCGACGAAGGCGTCAATAATTTGATCACCGAACCCAGCGACCGCTCGGAGCTAAGAATCGGTCGTTTGTCCGTGCCGCGCTTGGGCGGATCGGCAAAGCGCTCATGGTAAGGGTGGTCAAACAGCTCCTGCACCCGATTCATGTCCCGATCGAAATCCGCCACAAAAACGGGGCCGGGTAGAATGGCATCCGAGATCGCCTTGGAGATCTCGGACTTGCCGCCCCCCGAAACCGTGCAGGGCTTGTGACACAGGGTGCCCTCCGCGCCCGTGCCCACCAGATTCCAGGTCTGATGAGCCGGGGGGCGGTCGAGGTGCACCTTGTAGCCGGACGGGCGTACGTAGGTGACCCCGGACCGCAGGGGCAGGGTTTGGACACCGTTCTCGCCGGTCCATTTTACCGTCTGGCCGGCCAAATCAAACTCCACGTTTTCGGGAACGTAATAGATTGATGGATACTCCCGGTCGATGGCGTAGCCTTCGGGCTGCACCGCGATCAGTTCACCGTAGAGTTTTTTCACCTCCGCGAAGGAGTGCCCCCGGGACTGCACGTGGACACTGCCGACAAACTCCTCTCCCAGGTCATACGCAGGGTAGACCCGGGCGCCCCCGGCGTGCTCTTCCTCCGCCAACCCGAAGAGGTTAGCGGCGAAGCCGATCTGGGTTTTGACCTCCTTTTTGCAGTAGCCGAAGTAGTTGTCGGCAATGAGGGTCACCACCACCCCCCGCTCGTCCCGGGCACAAAGCTTGAAGGCCGACCCCCCGTTGTAGAGCTCATCTTCCGACTCCCAACACATGCCGTCCCGCTTTTGGCGCGGAGTGGCCAGGTCCCGGTGCGGCAGGCCCAGCGCTACTTTCGGCACGCCGACCAGATGCGGGGCCAGGATGACGCAGCCGGTGTGGCCCGTCCAACCGTCGATATCGAAGGCCGCGTCGTTTTCCGGGAGATAGGGGTCGCCGGCGTTGCCAAAGATGGACTCCACAAAGTCGAGATTGGCGACCAGGGAACCGGGGGCAAAAAAACGGGTTTCGAGGGACTTGGCCGTCGTGTAGCCCGCCACTTCGGGAACCACTTGCGGCCGCAACAGCAGCGAAACGAAACACTCGGCCGGCTCCGGCCAATCCGCGGCATAAGGCAGGCGCGCCAAATCGGCCGGCGGTTGCATCGCAATCTCCAACAGTTTGGCAAAGGCTTCCAACGGCGTGGCCTTCTTGTCATCCGGCACCGGCAGTCCGCCTTCGGCGATGTGGAAAACCCCCTTGGTCGTGCGGCGGTCGCTCCGCGGATTGTGCAAGACCCCGTTGCGCAGGCGGTAGCTTTTGAGCAGGGGCGACTCCGCCGCATCCCCGCGCGAGGGCAGCGAAAGCTCCCGGGCCAGCCCCGGCCGATCCAACACAAAGGTGCGCAGGGGCAGGGTGGGAGCCGGGCCGATGCTGGAGAGGTATTGGTTGAGGAAATGTTGGATCCGGCCGTCCACCGGCGCATAGCGCTCGACCACCTGGCGGGTCATCTCCCGGTGACGGGCAAAAATGGGTTGGGTGAGTTCCGTCAGCACACCCGCCCCTTCTCCCGGGCTTGACGGGCAGCCCAGCAACTCGAGACGCAGGGCGATGGCTTGACGTAGCTCTTCAGGGGAAAGCGGGCGCTTGGCAGGAGTCATAGGCTCGCGACCTTGAAGCAATGATCAGGCCGCGACAACCCGCGGTTTGTAAATTTCACGCCATGGCGCAGCTCAGCAGCAACCCACCCCGACCCGTCCAGAGGGCGGTCCGCACCCAGTTGGTGATCACCAGCCGGCGAATCAAATGGGCATCGAAACCCTGGGCCAGGCGGCGGTGGAGGGGAACCTGCACCAACACCGTGGACAGCCAATTCAACCCCACCAGAGCCAAGGCGACCCAGGCCCATCCGTTGGCGGGGTCCTGCCAACCCCACGCCACCGCTCCCCCCAGCTCGACGAGCATCAGCGGCCCCACCACCCGTCCCATCCGACGGGTGTAGTCGCGATGCCAGACCACCCAACCACCCGGATCCTGCCGGGCCATCAGGGGATACACCACGCCCTGCACCATCCAGATCAACCCCACCAAGGCCCAGGTGGCGGCCGCATGCGTCCACCACCACCAACCCCATGCCGTCACCTCAACTTCGATCATCCCTTCACCAAAAACCAGATTGCACCCCGGCACCAGCTCCCGCGGAGTTTTCATTCCCATCATTGCCGCCGCCAAATCGACTGTCCAACCTGCCCGCCCATGTTGCTGTTTCACGATCCGCGTTGCCTCGACTACGGCACTTCCGCCCGGCCCGAACAGCCCGCCCGCCTGAGCGCCACCGTCCCGTTGCTGCGGATCCGACATCCGCAGTGGACCTGGCGGACCGCCCCGGCCACGCATCGGACCGACGCCGCGCGGGCCCATGAGGCGGACCTGCTGGATCGCCTTTCGGTGGCGGAGGATTTCGATGCCGACACGCCTTGGTTCGAGGGAATCGAGGCCCACGCCTACCGCGCGGCCGGGGCCGCGATCGCCACGGCGGACGCCGCGATGGCGGGCGAGGGTCCCGCCATGGCTTTGATGCGGCCGCCCGGTCACCACGCCACCGCCACTCAGGCCATGGGATTCTGCTACCTCAATCATATCGCGATCGCGGCGCACCACATCCGCCACCAACGGCCCCACACCCGGATTGCGGTGTGGGATTTCGACGCCCACCACGGCAACGGCACCGAAGCGATCCTCGCCCATGCTCCCGATACCCTCTTCGTTTCAGTTCACCAATCGCCCGGCTATCCGGGCACGGGGTTGGAGAGCTTCGCCAATTGCCTCAACCACCCGGTGCGTCCCTCGACGCCGCGCCACGCGCACCTCGCGACCCTGGCAGAATCTTGGGAACAGGTGATTGCCTTCCACCCCGACCTTGTGCTGGTTTCCGCAGGATTCGATGCCTACGCCGGCGACCCTATCACTGCCATGACTTTAGCAAAATCCGACTTCGCGACTCTGGGCACCTGGCTTCGCGACGCCACCATGCCCGTCGCCGCCATCCTCGAGGGCGGCTACAGCGCCGATTTGCCGGAATTGGTGGACGCCTTTTTGAGCAGCTGGGCAGGGGAAACGCCGGCGGTATGATAAAACGCTTTCTTCCTGCCGGTGCCCGGCGTTTGCTAGGGATTAAATTGAAGCCGCAACCTCCTCCCTACGCGCTCCTCGATCAACCGGGTCAACTCCAGCCCTTGCTGGATGACCTCGATCGCGTCGACGAAGTCGCCCTCGATACCGAGGCCGACAACATGAACTGCTACCGCACCAAGATCTGCCTTTTGCAGTTCCTCATTGCGGGCAAGGTCTACCTCGTCGACGCGCTCGCGCCCATGAACTTCGACCCCCTCTACGAGAAGCTCGCCCACAAACACCTGATCATGCACGGCAGCGACTACGACCTGCGACTGCTGCACGACCTGAACGGCTTCAAGGCCCGGAGCATCTTTGACACCATGCTCGCGGCCCAACTGCTCAACCGCCAGCGCGTCGGACTGGCCGGACTGATGGAGGATTATTTTGGATTGGTCATGTCCAAGGAGTCCCAGAAGGCCAACTGGTCAAAACGCCCCCTCACCGAGAAGCTGCTCGACTACGCCTCCCTCGACGTGTGGCACCTACCCGAACTGCGTGACCTGCTCACCAAGCAACTGCGGAAACTCGGCCGCGTCGAGTGGCTGGACCAACAGTGCCAGCGCCAAATCGAATCCGGCCAAGTCGGCTTCCCTTCCGGCGACGAAAATGCCTGGCGCATTGGCAAGTCCGAAAAGCTCCGCGGCATTGGTCTGAGCGTTTTGCACGCCGTCTGGCACTGGCGCGAAGCCCAGGCCGAACGGCTCGATACCCCTCCGTTCAAGGTCTGCAACAACAGCCTGCTGCTCCAGATGGCCACCCGCGCGGAAGAGCTGGGCAACGCCGATGCCATCGTGGCGACGGTTCATCTGGGCCGCCGCCATCCTCGCCTGGTCAGGTCCTTGACCGCAGCCGTCGATCGGGGCCTGCAGACGGACCCCGCCAACCTGCCCCGCCGCCAACGCAATCGCGACCATCGCCCCCTCTCGCCCCACGAGCTCGCTTTCCAAGACCGCCTCAAGGCCGACCGCGACACCCTCGCCACCAAGCTGGAACTCGACGCAACCCTGATCGCCAACCGCGCCCAGCTGGCCCAGATCGCCCGGGACCCCGAGTCGATGACGGGCCTGATGCTCCCTTGGCAGTGCGATCTCATCGCCGCGTTCCCCGCCTACCAAGCCGGACCGGCGGGCACATAACGTGCGTCGGGCTTTGCGCCCCCATCGTAGCGCCGGGCTTCAGCCGGCGACTCAGTCGTGGGAGTGCCGTCTAAAGCACGGCACTACGGCCATCACGGAATCGTTCGGGACGGCTGGTCATCTCGCCTTTACGCCCGACGGCCGAGGTGTTCCTTTGTTGCGCACCCCCCCGTTCGTCCCTTGAGCTCCGATCCCCCGCTTTCACCTGCCGTCCCACCTCGGGCAGACTGCCCCGCATGCGCTGCCCAGCCCACGACCGCCGCCTGAAGATCCCCCGCGGTCGCACCCGCCACGGGCCATCGCCTACCTCACGCTGTCATTCGCCGAGCTCGAGGCGGAGGCGCCGCCTGGCAACACCGCCTGCAAATCGCCGGCATTCAACGGGGCGACCGGGTGCTGGTCATGGTCCGTCAGGGCCTCCCGCTGATCGCCGCCGTCTTCGCCTTGTTCGCCACCGGAGCGGTGCCCGTCGTCATCGACCCCGGCATGGGACGCAAAGCGTTTTTACAATGTGTGGAACGCTCGCGGCCCCGAGCCCTTCTCGGCATCCCACTGGCCCAAATCCTCAGCCGGTTCTTTCGCCGGGCCTTCCAGAGCGTGCAGGTGCGGGTCTCCGCCAGCGGCCGGACCACCGCGCGTTGTGCTCGGCCCCAGGGGTGCCCCACCCAGCTCGCGGTGACCGCTTCCGCGCCCGACGAACTCGCCGCCATCCTCTTCACCTCGGGCTCAACCGGTGCTCCCAAGGGCGTGCACTACGAACACGGCATGTTCGACTCCCAGGTGGAGTTGATTCGGCGCACCTTCGACATTCAGCCCGGGGAGATCGACCTGCCCATGCTGCCGATTTTTGCGCTGTTCAACCCGGCTCTGGGCATGACCACCGTAGTGCCCGAGATCGACCCCAGCAAACCCGCTCAGGTGGATCCGGCCAAGATCGTGCAGGCCATCCAACAGGAGGGCATCACCAACTCCTTCGGCTCACCCACCCTGTGGCTGAAGATTGCGCGCCACTGCGCCGGGGCGGGCATCACCCTCGATTCCATGCGCCGCGTGCTGTCCGCCGGAGCGCCCGTGCCGCCCGCCCTCTGGGAACTCATGCAAACCGTGCTGCCCAACGGCACCCTCCACAGCCCCTACGGCGCGACCGAAGTCCTGCCCGTTAGCAGTATCGACGCCACCACCGTCATCGGCGAAACCGCCGCCCACACCCTGGACGGGAAGGGCACCTGCGTCGGGAAAATCATCGACGGCAACGAGGTGAAAATCATCGCCCTGAGCGACGACCCCATCGCCAACCTCTCCGACGTGATCGAACTTCCCCCCGGCGAAATCGGCGAAATCATCGTGCGCGGCCCGACCGTCACCAAGTCCTACGACGCCCTGCCGGATGCCACCGCGCGAGCCAAGATCGCGGACTCACCTGATCCTTGTAACTCGATACTTGATACTTCCGGTGCGGCCGCCGCCGCACCGGTCTGGCACCGGATGGGCGACTGCGGCTACTTGGACGATCAACACCGACTCTGGTTCTGCGGCCGCGCCGCCGAACGGGTGCGCACCCAGCGCGGACTCATTTTCACCGAACAGGTCGAGCCGTTGTTCAACTCCCATCCCGGCGTGCGCCGGAGTGCGCTCATCGGCATGGGCCCCCCCCAGAGCCAACGCCCCGCCATCGTCATCGAGCCCCTCGATGCCACCGTGCTCAAGACCAGCGCCAAGGGCCGCCGACTCGGCCGCCAACTGCGCGAACTGGCCCGCCACCACGCCCAGGCCAGCCGCATCAGCCTCTTCTACTTCCATCCGGGATTCCCCGTCGATGTGCGCCACAACGCCAAGATCCACCGCCTGACCCTGACCGCATGGGCCGAGACCGAAGGGGTGGGTATGGAAATCGATCCCAAGAAATGAGCGTTCCCCCTTCCGATCCCGTCCTCGTGACCGGTGGCACCGGCTTTCTCGGGTCCCATCTGGTCGATCGCTTGCTCGAAGCCGGCCGATCCGTCCGCATCGTCTCGCGTCAACCCCGTCCGGCATGGGAGGCCCGCGGCATCCAGGTGGTGGTCGGCGCCCTTGATGATCCCGCCACGTGTGCGCAGGCCGTTCGCCAAACCACCACCGTCTTTCACGTGGCCGCCCGGGTCGGCGTGTGGGGAAACTACGCGGACTTCCATCGGGACAACGTCGTCGCCACCCAAACCCTGTTGGCCGCAGCGCAGGCGGCCGGCGTCTCCCGGTTTGTGCACACCAGCACGCCCAGCGTCGTCTACAACGGCAAGGACCTCGCCGGGGCCGATGAGTCCCTGCCGCTCACGGCCGACTGCCCCAGCCCCTATCCGCTCACTAAGGCGCAGGCCGAAGCCGCCGTGCTGGCCGCCAATCGGGAGGGATTCGCCACCACGGCACTGCGCCCCCACCTCATCTGGGGGGTCGGCGATCCCCACCTCGTGCCGCGCATCCTGGCCCGCGCCCGCGCCGGGCGCCTCCGCATCGTCGGCCCCGGCCAAAACCGCGTCGACATGGTCCATATCACCAACGCCACCCAAGCCCACCTCGACGCCGAGGCCGCTCTGGCTAAGTGTCACCATATTGGTGACACTTCATCCGATCCTTTTGATGATAAGAAAAATACCGATTTTGATTTCGAAAGAAAATCACCGGCAGGGCGGGCGTATTTTATCACCAACGACGAACCCGTGAACCTGTGGGCATGGGTCAACGAGCTGCTCACCGCGTTGGGCGAAGAGCCGGTCACCCGACGGATCTCGCTCCCGGCAGCATCCCGCCTTGGCCGCGGGTGCGAGATCCTCTGGAAGGTGCTGCCGCTCAAAGGGGAACCTCCCATGACCCGCTTCATCGCCGCAGAGTTGGCCAAGGATCACTGGTTCGACCTCACCGCGGCCAAGCGGGACCTCGGCTACCGGCCCTCCGTCGACATGGCCACCGGGACGGCCGCATTGGTCGAGCACCTGCGGGCGCATCCCCGCCGGGCGGGTTGACCCGGAGCCAGCGCAAGGTTCACCCCCGCTGGCGCACGGCTTCAAACAGGGTGATGATGGTCGCCATCGCCACGTTCAAGGAGTCGGCCTGGCCAGCCATCGGGATGCGCACCGTCTGGTCGGCCTCCGCCAGCCAAGTGTCACTCAAGCCGTATTGTTCGCTGCCCATGACGAGAGCGAGCGGGCCCGAAAGATCCGCGTCGGTGTGCAACCCTTCGGCCGCGGGAGTGGTGGCCACGCTGCGCACGCCTTTTTGCCGCAGCCATGCGCGCACCGCCCCGCTTTCGGCAATGACCACCGGCACGGCAAACAACACCCCGGTGGAAGCCCGCACCACGTTGGGATTGAACAGGTCGGTGACCGGATCGCACACGATCAGTCCGTCCACCCCGGCCGCGTCGGCGCTGCGTAGAATCGTGCCGAGGTTGCCCGGCTTTTCAATCGCCTCCACCACCAGCAAAAACGGATTGGCCGAAAGCGTCAGATCGTCGAGTTCCCGTCGCCACTGCGGCAAAACCGCCAGCAATCCGTCGGGCCGCTCCCGGTAGGCGACCTTGGCAAAGGCGGGAGCGCTGAGCTGCCACACCCGGGCACCGGCGGCGGCGGCATCGGCGAGCAATTGAGCCTCATTGCCTTGGTCCCCCGGATACCAGTCCGGACAATGATAAAGCTCCACCGGCGCAAAGCCCCGGTTCAGGGCCCGGCGAATCTGCCGGTATCCCTCCACCAGAAACTGCTGCGCCTGATCCCGCGGTCGGCGGTCGCGTAATTTGACCAACTGCTTCACGCGCGGGTTCTGCAAACTGGTGATCACTTCGGGCTCCATCATGAGGGAACTCCACGAAACACACGAAACCCGCCGAAAGAAAACACTGCATTTTCCGCCATTCGTGTCTTTTCGTGTGTCTCGTGGGCAAAAGAAAAAAAGACCGAGCACCCCGAGACTTCCCGTTTCCGTATCACACGGAGATCGAACTCGCTATCACCACGCTGACCAACCGCGGCGTCGGCCTCGGCCGCGTGCAGCTACCCACACCTGCCCCTCAGTCCGATGCCTTGATACTTGATACTGGTAAGCCTGATACTTCCACCCCGGAGCCCGGCGCGGGCTCCTGGGTGGTCATGGTCCCGTTTTCCCTCCCCGGTGAGCGAGTGCGCGCCCGGGTGTTTCGCAACCAAAAGAACTTTTCCGAGGCCGATCTGGTCGAGGTCCTCACCCCCTCACCGGATCGGGTGGAGCCACGTTGCCTGGTGTTTGGCCAATGCGGGGGCTGCCAGTATCAACACCTCAACTACGAGGGTCAGCTGACCTGGAAACGCCAGCAGGTGGTGGAGCTGTTGGAGCACCTGGCCGGGATCCGCCACCCCGTGAATCCCGTCATCGGCTCGCCGGCGCAGTTCGGCTACCGGTCGAAGATCACCCCGCATTTCCAGATCCATCCGCGCTCGGCCGATGCCACTCCAGCCACCCGCTTTCCGATTGGCTTTCTCCAGCAGGGCACCCGCTCCACCATCGCCGATGTGCCCCAGTGCCCGATCGCCACCGATGCGATCAACCGGAAACTCACCGAGGTTCGGGCGGACGTGCAGGCCCGGCTGACCCGGCAGGAATTCAAAAAAGGCGCGACCCTGCTGCTGCGTCACGCCGAGGAGGGCGTCGTCACCGCCCACGACGCTGTCATACATGAAGTCATCCCTCAACCCGGCGACCGACCCGACCTGCGCCTGCACTTTCTGGCGCGCGACTTTTTTCAGAACAACCCGTTCATCCTGCCCGCCTTCACGAACTACGTGCGGGAACAAGCCGCGGCCACCGGCGCGCAGCAGCTCGTCGACGCCTACTGCGGCAGCGGCCTTTTCGCGCTCGCGCTAGCCCCTGACTTCGAGGCGGTCGCGGGCGTCGAAATCAGCGAAACGTCCGTGCAATTCGCGACCGAAAACGCCCGGGCCAACGGCATCACCAACGCGACATTCCGGGCCGGTGATGCCGCCGCCATCTTCGCGGATCTGAGGTTCGATCCGGCCGACACCGTCATGGTCATCGACCCCCCGCGTAAGGGCTGCGACGAGAGTTTCCTGCAGCAGCTTTTTGCCTTCGGCCCCCGCGCCGTCGTCTACGTGAGCTGCGACCCGGCGACCCAGATGCGCGACCTCGTGCATTTCAAGGAAGCTGGCTACGCCATCACCGCCGTCCAACCCTTCGATTTGTTCCCCCAGACGCGACACCTCGAGTGCATCGTGTCACTATGCAAGGGATCGGCGGGACCGGTAACCCAACTATCGAAAGAAGCCCCCTAATGTCGTTTAATTCTAGTCTGATCGGTTTCAAACACGCTGGTATTGGGCTGGCCATCACGGCCCTGCTAGCTGGCGGGATCACGTGTGTTCTGCAGGCTCAATCCGGGGTGCTGGTTGGTCACGGTTTCAACAACTCAGGCCAACTTAACGCCCCGGCGACAGGCATAGAGTCGATACCGATCTTGTTGAGTCAGGATATTACATCGATTAAAGCTACTGCCCAACAATCATATCTCTTGTCTTCGTCAGGGATCCTGTGGGGGGCCGGGAACAATGGTTGGCGTCAATGGGGTGAGCCCGCCCGAATCGAGACTGAGTTTGTTCAGGTCGCTCAGAGTGTCAGTGATTTCTCTGCGGACTACACGCACCTGTTCACCGTCGATGATCAAGGAGTGTTACGCGGCAGTGGATACAACAGCAATTCCCAGCTGGGACATAATGCGCCCACTTTTGTGACCTCTCCTTTGACGATCGATAGTGATGTGGTCCAAGTCAGCGGCAACAACGCTGCCATTACGCTTTGGCTGAAGGCGGATGGCAGCCTTTGGGGAATGGGGTTCAATTTTGGTAATGCCCTCGGCATTCCCGGTGCCGGTCCTGCCTGGACTCCCTATGAAGTCGACCAAGGGGTCTCCCGAATCATCACCGGCGGCAACAACACCTTCTACCTAAAATCTGATGGTTCATTCTGGGGGCTGGGCAACAACCACTGGGGAGAACTCGGATTGGGGCATCGCACCAGTCAGGAGACACCCGCCCTGATCGCAGAAGATGTGGTGGATGCCGATAGCTTCGCCAATCGCACGGTTTTCATCAAAACCGATGGTTCGATGTGGGGCATGGGTTTTAGTCAAAACGGAGTGCTGGGACGGGATATGAACGATCCTCAGTTGGTTCCACGCCAGATCGGATCCGACGTCGCCAAAGTTTCACTCAGTCAATACCGCACCGTTTATATCGATCGCCAAGGCGCCGCTTGGGGGATGGGTCGAAACACCTCCGGCCAGTTGGGCTTGGGTGACACCCTTAATCGGGACGAACCGGTCAAGATCATGGAGGATGTCGCCGAGGTGAGCGCCGGACCGTGGCATACCTTGTTTTTAAAACAAGACGGGACCGCGTGGGGGGCCGGTATGACCCGGGTCGGACTGATGGGCACGGAGTCGATAGAACTTTTGGCCTCACCTCAACGATCAGACGCACGGATCAGCTCCATCGCCACCGACCAAGGAACCACCTTTTTCCTTCGCGACGACCAGACCCTGTGGGCAGTGGGCCGAAACGAGGAAAATCATCGGGGTCTGGATCTGCTGACGGACTATTCCGACAACGCCAACCTTGTTGCCACCTTGGTGAAGAAGGTGTCCACCGGGGCCAGCCACACGCTGTTTTTAAAACAGGACAATACCGTGTGGATCGTCGGCTCTCGGAGTTTCGGTCGGGCTGGCGTCGTTCCTGCCATCCAAGACATCACGCCATCACAAGTCGCATCCAACGCCGTCGATGTGGCCGCCGCGGGCGAGAACTCTTTCTATGTTGATACAGCCGGGGTGTTGTGGGGCGCGGGCCAAAACGCCAGTTACCAACTTGGGTTGGGCCACAATTCCCCGGTCTTCCGGTTCGAACAGATCGCCACGAATGTGAAAGCGGTCTCCGCCACCGACAGCCATACGTTGTTCGTCCAGTATAATGGCAACCTTTGGGGCATGGGTCGCGACTACAACTTCTCGTTGGGCCCCAACCAAGAGGTTCGCACCCCGGTATTGATTGCCACCCAGGTGACGGCGGCGGCGGCGAGTGATTCCAACACCTACTATTTGACCACTACGGGAGATTTAATGGGCATGGGTGAGCGCTCACTCGGTCAACTGGGCATCGCCAATGATCCGATTCCCAGCCCGATTGCCCATTTGGTTGCCCAGAACGTCGTCAATTTCGACGGCGGATTTCGGCACCTGATTTGGACGGATACGGCGGGCAATCTTTGGGGACTCGGTAGTGCCAACAACGGCCAGCTCGGGGAACCACTTGTGACCAGTGTGACCTCGCCTCGTCTGCTGGCTCGGCAGGTCACCGCTTTGGCCGCCGGACATCAACACTCACTCTACGCCCAGGTGCCGGAAGCCTACCTCACCAATCTTTCCACTCGGATCAACCTGAAGGCAGAGAACCCGGGCAACCTTGTGGCCGGACTGGTAATCAGCGGAACCGAACCCATGGATGTTCTGATCAGAGCAGTGGGCCCGAGTCTGGCCGACTACGGAGTATCTTCACCGCTGGAGAACCCCTCTTTCCGCATCTTCGATCAAAATGCTGAGGTCATAGGCAGCAACGACGATTGGGGTTCAGCCTATCCGGATACCATTCGATCGGTTGCTGCCGAGCTCGGTGCCTTCGCGCTAAGAGAGGACAGCACCGATGCGGCGGCCATGGTCACCCTGGCTCCTGGTGCCTACACCGTTCATGTTGAACGGCGAGCGAACACTGCGGGCACCGTTTTGCTCGAAGTCTACAAGCGTGAGGCTACGCAATGGCGGTCACGACTCATGAATCTTTCCGTGCGCAATGTCACCGGCTCAGGTGAAGACGCCATCATCGCCGGCTTCGTGGCAACCGGACCACAACCCTCCAGACTACTGGTCCGCGCAATCGGACCGACTCTGAATGACTACGGCGTGCCTAATACGCTCGGCGACCCTGAGCTGAACGTATTCTCAGGCCAGAATGCCATCGGGGAAAACGACAATTGGGGCGGCGACAAAACCATTACGAACACCACCGCCACCGTGGGTGGGTTTCCGTTGGAGGATACCTCACTCGATGCCGCGACCTTGATTCGTCTCCCAGCCGGAGCCTATACCGTGCAGGTTTCAGGCGACAGCGATGATGATATTGGCCAAGCCCTGATCGAAATCTACGCGGTGGATGAGTGATGGTCGCTGGCCTAACCCCGGGAGGCGATGGCGGCGACAATTTCTTGTTTGGAGACGACCACGCCGCCGGGTTGTTCGACCGTGATGACGAAGGCCACCGGATCATCGACACGCAGGGCCGCCCGGATCGGGACGACGGGCGGATCAAAGGGGCAGGCTGGTGGTTCCTCAGCGGGCGTCGTAAATTTCCAGTAGGACGATGCCGTCGTCGGCGCCGACGTTTGAGGTGACGTGGGCCGTATAAATCCCTGGAGCTAGACTGATCGAGAGCACGCTGTCCAAGGATCTCGCGGGCAAAGGAAATGCGCCGAGCGAGCGGGCGTCATCACCCGCCCAGTTGTCGTTCTCGGCGACGATGGTCTGTTGTTGGTATAATGTGATGGTGGGGTCCGTCAGCGGGTCACCGATACCATATTCACTTAGGGCAGGGCCTACCGCGCGTAATACGAGAGGTAGGTCGGTAGTGCCCTCGATGACGAAACCGACGATGAGGGATGCGCCGGGAGTAACCCGGCCGCGGGTCGAAAGGTTCTTTAAAATCGTGTCTCCGTCGGTGATATTTCCGTCGTAGATTTCAGTGAGGATCGTGCCGATGCCATCGTTGGCCCCTTCCACTAGGATCGAATTAACACCGGGTGGAATCTCAGCACTGATGACGGCATCGAGCGAGTCGACGGGTAGAGGGAACGCGCCCAGCGTGCGCCCGTCATCGTTGGTCCAGTTATCATTTAATCCGATGGTCTCGCCATTCCGAATCAGCTGAAGGCTGGGATCCGTCATGAACCCCATCACATCATAGTTGGCCAAAGTGGGGCCGACCCCGCGCAAGGTCATGGGTTTGGGTGACGTTCCGCCGAGCACGAAACCAAGATTCAGAATGTCATGTCCGGTTCCGCTGAAGGTGTTAACCGAGAGGTTGGAGAGTCGGCCGATTTGATTGCTCGGGATCACGGTCAGGGTGGCTGTCGCGGTTAATACCGTGCCCTCATTGTTGCGGACGATGCAGTGGTAATTACCTGCGTCGGTATAGGCTGCGGAATCGAGAGTAAGCTGAGCCGAGGTTGCCCCCACGATAGCCTGTTGGTCTTTGGCCCACTGGTAGGTCACGGTGCTGGGAAATTCCACGTCGACGGACAGGGTAGCGGTATGGCTCTCGCCGACTATCTGACTGGTGGGTTCGCTCAGGATTTTTGGCAATGCTGGAGCCTCGAGTGAGACGATAAATGGCACTGAGTTGGGACGACCGCTCGATCCGCTCAAATAGTACCTTCCGAGGGTGTGGGTGAGTGATGTAATTTGCGCAAAATCATCCAACGGGAACGTGCCCAAAGATCGCCATTCGTATCCGTCTACGGACCCGTAGAGGATCGCGCTTTCGGTCGATTTGGTCCGAGTCAAAAACATCCCGTCGCCGAACTGAATTTCGATGGAAAGATTGGGCGGAATCGCTCCGGTAGAGAATGTAAAATGGCGACCATCTCGACTGGTCATAATCCGCCCGGATAACGTGATGCCCATGAACAGGCCATTGCCATAAGCCAAACCACTGGGCGGATCTCCGCCTTCGATGGTGGCTACTTTCCAGGATTCGCCCTTGTCTTCACTGCGGCCGATGAAGACCCGGCTGCTCCCCGGAGGATAGTCGGGACCATCCACCAAATACGAAATCAGGGTAACCTCGCCACCGGTTACCAAGTCGAAAACGGCGACCCTATTGCCCTCTCCGCGGGGTTTCGGTGAATTTACCTGACGCCACTGATACATGTCGTCCGTCGCCCAGAAAAGACTGTCGGTCGAGAAGAAAGGAGTGTTGGGTTCCTCGACGATTGTGACCGCGATCGCCCCCTCGCCCATGATGGCGATCCTCTCGGTGAAGTTGTTGTCCTCGCTAGGGAGCGGATCAAAGGGGTCAGTCCATTGATTCTTGATTTATAGGGTTGTTAAAATCCTGGTTTCGCCCCACAACCAACCATGCCTCGCAAGGTTCGCTTAGAGTTTCCCGGCGCGAGCTACCACGTGATCAATCGGGGAAACTACCGGTCATGGATTTTTGAGAGTCCCGGGGCTCGGGTGAGTTTTTTGCGGTGTTTGAAACAGACCTGTGAGGCACAGGGGTGGGTCCTGCATTCGTGGGTGCTGATGGGCAACCACTACCACCTGTGCGTGAGCACTCCGGAGGCGAATTTGGTCGCCGGCATGCGTTGGCTGCAATCGACCTTTGCCAACCGATTCAATCGGTTCCGCAAAATGAACGGACACGTCTTTCAGGGACGCTACAAGGCGATTCTCTTGGACGGAGACGCCGTGAGTTCAGTGAGCCACTACATTCACCTAAACCCTGTGCGCGCCGGGGTGCTCCGGGCGGAGCAATTGCAGAACTATGCCGATTCGAGTTTTGCTCAGCTGTGGCATCCCTCCACGCGATGGTCGTGTTTTGAGCCCCGTGAGTATCTCGCGGGAGCGGGCGGGATTGCGGACACAGCCGAGGGCAGAACTCAGTATCGGAAATATTTGAGTTGGTTGAGCGAAACTGATCTCGAAAAAAAACGTTTGGGCTTCGAGCAGATGACGCGGGGGTGGGCGAAGGGTTCCGAAGCGTTTCGAAAAAAGGTCCTGGAAAACACCCCAGCGCTCCTTGGAGGCAGGATTGTGGAAGCCGAAGCGGCTCCCCTGAAAGCCGTCAAATGGGAACGCGCTTTGGTCTCCGCGCTCGGCAAAATTGGTAAGACCCAAGAGCATCTCATCCACGATCCAAAGGGGGCGGAATGGAAGGTAGCGCTAGCTCGCCATCTTAGAGACACGGTCATGGCTTCGAGTGCTTGGATCGCCCAGCGGTTAAGCATGGGGCGAACCTCATCAGTGCAAACCTGGGTCAGTCGCCACCGTCACCGCCCCACCTCCTCATGTAGGGTTTGGTCGCAACTAAATCAAGAATCAATGGACTGACCCCTTTCCGAAACTGACCCCTTTCCGAAACTGAGCGGCCGCACCGTCGCCCTCATCCCCGTTGCGCGATGGCGGCGACAATTTCTTGTTTGGAGACGACCACGCCACCGGGTTTTTCCACCGTGATCACAAAGGCGACGGGTCGGTTGACGGGGAGCGTCGCCCGGATGGGCACGATGGCTTCCTCTTGACCGGCCGGGATGTCGAAAACCCCGCCGTCGACGGGCCGCTCGTCGCGTTCCGGATCCACGATCCACAGTTGATATTGCGCTGCGGTGGGATCGTTGGCCGGGAGGCCGTTGAAACGCATGAATCCGGTTTGGCCGTCATCGGTCCAAACCACGTCGCCTTCGAGCCCGCTGAAGTTCTCGGTCCCGGCGAAGGAGAGTTGCACCGTTTGCTGTTCGCTGAGCAGGGCCTGACGCTGGTCGGTGAGCGAAGGCTCGGTGGGCGATTCTTCGGAGGAGACAAAAAGGACCAACGCAAAGCACGCGGCGGCCGCCCAGCCCAAGGCCGGGTGGCGCCAGAAGGGGATGACCTCGGCCTCGACGGGTTTCGACGTTTCCGCGGCCAAGGGCATGAAGCGAACGGTTTGGGCTTCCAGTCGTTGCAGCAGCTGATCGCTGGGCTTGGCGTCCAAATTCCCGAGCGAAGTCGTCAAGCCCGCGACCAGGAGATCCAGTTCCACATCCGGCGTGAAACCCTGTTCCTCCTGCAAGCGCGTCCACTCGGCGTGTTCTTCCGGCGACAAATCACCGAACGCGCGGGCAGCGTCGAGCTCCTCAAAGCGGGCGGAGAGTTCGGGATCGATCATGACGACACAGGCTCCGGGTTGGCGCGGGCCATGAGGGCTCGCATGGTGAGGAGGCCCCGGCGCAACCGGGTTTTGACGGTGCCGAGGGCCAGTCCGGTGCGCTCGGCGATTTCGGGGTGGGTGAGGCCTCCGGTAAAATGCAGTTCGAACAATTCGCGGACTTCCGTCGGGAGCTCCTGCAAGGCGGCATGCAGAGATTCGGTATCGATCCGCGGCAGGGGGTCAGTCGACGCCCCGAGTTTTTGGTCAAAGTCATCCGGCAGCGGTTCGAGCTCGGGGCGGCGTTGCTTGCGGCGCAGCCAGTCGATGCTGCGACGACGTGCCACGAGGCCAATGAAGGTGGACGCGGACGCGCGGGCGGCGTCGAAACGATCCGCTTTTTGCCAGAGTTCCGCGAACGTTTCCTGGACGACGTCCTCCGCTTCGGTGTCGGGTCTGACGTAACGTCGGGTGATGCTCCAGACCAAGCCGCCAAACTGATCAATGCACTGTTTCATCGCCTGCGGTTCGCGCCGGGCGACTCGCGGGAGAATTTCCTCCACTGAAGGATCGGTTTCGGACCGAGGCACCATGCAGTGAAAACAAAAATTACCCCCCGAGACAACCCCGGGTCAGTTATTTTTCATCAGGGACGTCTTCATCACATCAACGGTGCGACGGAAGGTCCGCGGGTGGGTGGTGGGAGGGGAGCTGAAATGCACGGTCTTGACGAGTGAGGGCAGAGCGGGAGCCGGTGGCGGTGGCTCGGAGGGGCAGGATCGGCGTTCCCCGATCCTGCCGGGATTCATCCAACGTAACCTAGGCAAAAATTTGGGTCAGGAAGAGGGAATCAGCACCGCATCGATCACGTGGATGATGCCGTTGCTGGTCTCGATGTCGGTTTGGATGACCTTGAGTCGTTGAGGAACAAGGCTCCATCGCGCCGGGTGAGGGCGAGGGTCTTGCCGTTGAGCGCCTTGGCATCGTCGAGGGTGGAGGGCGACTGCGGCCGGGACAGCGGCCGGGACCATGGTAGGTCAGGATGTCGACCAGCTTGTCTTTGTTTTCCGGCTTCAAGAGCATCTCACGGTGCTGCAAAGCTTGGCGAAAGCGGCATCCGTCGGCGCGAACACGGTGAAGGGCCCTTCGCTCGCTCAGTGCGCCACCAGATCCGCTGCGCCCAGCGCCGCCGCCAGGGTGTTGAAATCCACCCGCGGCCACGGCCGTGTCGACGATGTCCTTGGTGGGTTTGGTGTCAGAAGCAAGGCTTGCGCGATCGTGAGGAGCCCAGCAGAAGGCCGGTGGTGAGGAGGGGGTGGAGAATTCATGGAGGATTAAGTCGATTGGTTTGATCCGACTTGGCGGCAGCGCGCCGCAAGGGACCGGTTAACCAAGCATTCGCTTGATCGCAGCGGTTGGATTCAATGATCCCCAATTTTGGGGACGGGGTCGCCACCGGCTTATCCGCCCGGTTTAACCGGGATGCCGCTCAATGCCAGGCGTCCGCGGGCCAAGGCCGCTTTGACGTGTTCCACTTTGAGGGTTTGAGATGTAATCGTTCATGCCCGCCGCCAAGCAGCGCTGGGCGATCTCCTCCATCGCAATTGGCGGTGACCGCCACGATCCAAGGCGCGTCCTGACCCGCAATGCCGCTCGCACGGCCTTGGCCGTCTCCAACCCATCCATCACGGGCATTTGCACGTCCATCAGGATCAAATCCGCCATCCTCGCAGCGGGCACACTTGGGATCCGTCGGACACGATACGGAAGGGCTGGGATCCAAGCCGATCAACATCTGCTTGAAAATCCGTTGATTCACCCGGTTATCCTCCGCCACGAGCACCTTGAGCGGACGGGTGTGGTCGCTGGAAAGCGGCACGGGCAGGGGTTCGTTGGGGTTGCTGGTGCCGGATTCCAACGCGTTGAAAATCCGGGTCCTGAGGGGCCGCGACCTTGACCGGTCGCCTGAGCGTCGCGGCGATGCGGGGATCGGACCCTTGCGCGGCGCCCGGTTGGCCAGCGTCAGCACCACGTAACGCGTCGCCGCCAGCGGCTCCTTGGCCGCAGCGGTTCGAATTGATCCGGCCCGGGAACGCCAACTTGTTCCTGATCGATCAACACCATCCACCCGCCGCATCTGGTCGGCGATTTTCCCGCCTCATCGCGGTCGTGCGCCACCCGGACCTGTAATCCGAACGACTCGCAGTGACGGGCGAGGATCCGCCCCCGGCTGAGATTGCCCACGATGACCAACACCTGACCCCGCAGCGGGGCTTCGGGAACCGGACCACAGCCCCACCGACCAGCGGCATCCTCAACGTGAAACCAAACGTCGTGCCTCGCCCCAATTCACTGGTGCAGGTCATCTCCTCCCATCAATTCGACCAAACGCTTGCTGGATGGCCAGCCCCAGTCCGGAAAGCCCCCGTAGCGGCGGGTGATGGAGGCGTCGGCCTGCGTAAACGACTCAACAGGCGGTCGATGTTTTCCGGGGCAATGCCGATGCCACTGTCGATGACTTCAAATTTAAGGACCGCGGCGGCCGGATCCGTGTCTGCTCGCGAGACCTTGCAATTGGACCTCTCCGACCTCGGTGAATTTCACCCCGTTGAGAGCAGGTTGATCGTGCTAAGCACCTGACGCAGTCGGGTCGAATCCCCCACCACCTGAGCCGGAAGATCGGCGGCGGCATCGAGCAGGAGTTCGAGGCGCTTTTCGGCCGCGCGCATGGTGTTCAGGTCGATGGCACTTTCTGATGCACTCAGTCAGCAGGAAGGGCTCATGCTCCAAGTCGAGTTGCCCCGCCTCCACCTTGCTGAAGTCCAGGACGTCGTTGATGATGTCGACCAGATCGGTGCCGCTTTTGGCGATGGTTTCCGCGCAGTCCTTTGCTCCTCCGTCAACTGGTCTCGAGCAACGAAGCCATGCCGATCACGCCGTTCATAGCGGCGGGATTTCGTGGCTCATCATGGCGAGGAACTGGCTCTGGCCAAACTGGCTTGTTCGGCGGCCTCCTTTGACTGGAATGAGGTCCTCCGCCTGTTGCTTGAGTGCCGTGATGTCGATCATCGCCACCACCACCCGGCGGAAAGTTCGATTCCACATCGTCGAATCGCCGTAACAGATACTGACCCAAACCGTGTGGCCGTCCTCGGATGAACCGCAGCTCGGTGCTCCCGGTGGGACTCCCCGGCATCGATGCGTTACCATCGCTTTCCATTTGGGCGCATCCTCGGCATGGAGCCGGCGGAGAAAGCTGTTGGGATCGTGAGCCTGTTCCGGCGGGAATTCCGGTGAGGCGGGAGTAGGCGGGGTTCACCAACAGTTCCTGATCCTGATCATATTCCCGCAGTCGCAGGCCCACCGGGGACGCCTCAAAACCGAGCGCAGTCGGGCCTCCTGCACGGCCACGTCCGCGGCGGCGCTTTCCCACCGCGCGCCACGCCCGCAGTCGGCTGTCCGTCAGTCGCAGGGTCAACATGATAGCGCCGAGGGAGCCGAGCGAACCGAGCCACAAAACCGTCCAGGCATACTGGTGGGCCGGGGCGCGCAGCAGGGCCGGTCGGGGATAAGTCCGCACGGTCCAGGTCTGGCCAAAGACCTCCACTTCCTCCTCGCCCTGCAGCTGGTTTTGCAGGTCCCGATCCAGACTGTCCCAAAGGATGCGCCCGGTCTCGGACGCCCCGCCTTCATGCACGGTGAAACTGATCTCGCGCAGATACTGTTCCTCCAGAGGCGCCACAAGGGCATCCACCCGCACGGCGGCGTAGACCCAACCCATCAGGTTGGCTTCGCGTTGCGCCGGCGTTTCGATGGCGGCCCCCCGGGGGAACACGGGAGAGAACAACAGGAACCCCGGTGTTTCCCGTTCGCCTACGATGATGCGGATGCGACGCGACATGGTGACCCGATTCTCGCGCATGGCGGTCTCGGCCGCCGTGCGGCGGGTGATACCATTGGCAATATCGATTCCCAGCGCATCGGCGTTGTCCGCGACAGGTTCAATGTAGGCCACCAAAAACAGGGGGTCATGGTCGCCGGCTCGTTCGGCCGTGTAGTCGGGCAACCCGGTTGCCCGGATCCGCCTTTCAAAAGCCTCAACCTCGCGCCGCGGGACGCGCTCCACGTAGCCGAGCCCCACCATGCCGTTTTCCGAGTCGAGTCCGGTCGCAGCCAGAAACTCAACCCACGTCTGCCGATCAATCCCATCGGCTTGGGTCACCATCACGGCTCCCGTGCGCAGGGCACTCGCCGTGCTGCGCAACCGCTCGTCAAATCCGGAGCTCAGCTGGTGGGTGAGGTTTCTGAAATGGTTCAGATCCGCTTCCCGCGCCGCCCGTTTAGTCGAGTCAAACGACACCAGCGTCAGGCCAAACGCCACCACGCCCACCGCCACGGTCAGCCAGGAGAACCTCCCCTTAACGTCACTGTCCCCGCCCGAGGTTCTCGGAGCGGTCTCATCCCGGGAGTTTGGCGGGTTCACCATGATGTGGGTGCGGGGTTCAAGCGGATAGAAATCAGAGCAGCCCGCAGGCCAACGCAATATCGGTGAAACCTGTTTGCGTTACGATTGTTGCTTTGTCGCCTAAAAATACTTGGCGCTCCGACCAAAGTAATTGAGCAGCCAAGCCTCTTTCCAAACGCGGTAGCGGGCTTCGCTCGTCATCTTGCCGTGTTCGGGGCGCTCATGGTGGGGGAACAGGAACCCGAGTTCGGTGTTCACTTGTTCAAGCGCGTGTTGCTGGGCATTCAGGTCGGCCAAGGGGTCGGTTTCCCAAGGTTGGAGGGACTCGGGTTCGGCCTCCAACCGAGCGCGGTGGCGCTTGAGCAGCGTTTGCAAGCGGCGGCGCCAGGGGCTGCGGTCCACCAGCCAGTTCTCCGGGTAGAAGCCGGCAAACGGCAGGTAAAGGTTGTCGGTGACAAAACGGGTGCCATCCGTCGTCTGGGAGGCCAGACTCGCACACATTACGATGTTGCCGGAAGGCTGGGGCAGGAAGAGCACCTGAATCCGCAACTTGTCCGAGGAGTCCTGGTAGACCGACATGCGCAGGTAAATGCTCGGCGCAATCTCGGCCCGCAGGGACTGCACGGAACGAAACCCTTCCTGGCGCAGCCAATCCCGCTCCTGCAGCAGTCGCGGCTGCGTGGGCCACTCATCTCCACTGGAATTGACCGCGAACCGCGGAAAGAGGGGGATCGGACTCAAACTGAGCGCCTGGATCTCGAACCAACGGTAGACGGTTTCAATCAGCGCATAACCCAGCAAAAAGACCAACGACAACACCCAGTAGGGCCGATCGCTCCAGCCCAGATCGATCGCGATCTTGGCCAAGCCGAAGCCAAAAATCAGCCACCGCAGCCACCGGTTGAAGATCGCCAACACCGGCGACGCCCGACGCTGGTTGACCTGATAAAGGACCAGGGAAACGAGCATGCTGATGACGAGAGGATAGGTCGGATCCATAAGTGAATAACTCCACCAATCTGTGCCCCCGGCACCCGGATCGGCGACGCAAAAGTCGGGGCGGAAATCAGGGCTGGTCGGCGGCGGTCGGCCTTAGCTGAGCCGCACGGGCATGATCACACAGGTGAAGCTTTCCAAGGTCTTGAAGACGCCCGGACTCACCTCGTCCTTGACCTCAAAGAACACCTCGTCCTTGGACAGAGCCTTGAGCGGATCGAGCATAAACTGCGGGTTGAAAGCGACTTGTAAATCAGGTCCACTGTAGCTGATCGCCATGGACTCGTGCGCCTCACCGAAATCGGGGCTCTGGGCCGTGATTTCCAACAGGTTGGAAGAGAGCTTCAGTTTAACCGAATTCGACTTCTCGCTGCAGACCAATGCGGCCCGATGGATGCACTGTTGCAGCAGCTCGCGTTCGAGCTTGATGCGTTGGTGGGTCTCCTTGGGGATAACTTGTTGATAGTTGGGGTAATTGCCCTCGACCACCTTGGAGTAGAGGTAGATCGAATCGATCAAACCGCTGGAATCCTTGTCGGTCGCGATCTCGAAGGCGGCCCGGCGCTCGTTGAACGACACCTTGAGCTTCTCCCCTTTGTCGAGCATGCGTTGGAGCTCATTGACCGTCTTGGCCGGCAGGATGATCGAGCCGGCCGCATCTTCCGGAACCTCCAACTCTTTCGAGGTGAGGGCCAGCCGGCGGCCATCGGTGGCCACGAGGGAAAGCTTGCCGTCCTTGAAGTTGAAATAGACCCCATTGAGGATGTAACGGGTCTCGTCGCTCGACTGGGCGTAGGCAACGCTCTTGAGCATCGCGGTGAGCTCGGACTGCTCGAGGGTGAACGCTCGATCGTCGCCAAACTCCGGCAAAGGCGGGAACTCATCCTTGCCGATGCCCATGATGCGGAAATTGGAGCCACCCGAAGTCAGTTTGACCTGATGGTTGGGGGTCGCACTGAAATCCACGTCCACATTGGGCAATTCGCGGATGATGGTGGCCAAACGCTTCACGGGGAGGGTCACGGCCCCACCTTCCTTCACCTCGGCCTTTATTTTGCAGCGAATGCCCAAATCCAGATTCGTGGTGGTGAGCGTCACATGATCGCGTTCCGCCTCGATCAGCACATTGCTGAGGATGGGCATGGTGGCTTTGGAGCCAACGACGTTGAGAACTTGGGCGAGTCCGTTGCTGAAGTGGTCGCGATTGATCTTGAGTTTCATGACGTGGGGCGGGCGGACGCGGAGGGCGGCACGCGGAAGTTAACAAAGCCTAAAAGATACCTGATTCAATAAGTAATTAGAGCAGTCTTATTATGCGCGAGAAAAACAGTAACAAACCACGATTTCGGGCTCGTTTACCCCTGAGGCTCGGCTGACCGGTGACTGCGACTAACTTCGGCAAAACTGCGAACAACTCGTGGCTTATTCACGGCCGAAAACTTATTGGGCCGGGCCACCCAAGTTGCTCACACCTTTCCCGGGGCCGGGCGCCGCCTTGCGAAAGGAGCGGAAGATGCCGTAAAAAATGTAGCCGAGCATCAGGACCAACATCCCGATTTCCTTGAAAGCCACGACGGCGCCGGCGGCGACCAGGAAGATCACGAAAGAGGTCAGGGGCGTCTTGGTCTGGAGATCGATCTGCTTGCCCGAGGGGTAGGGGATCTTGCTGACCATGATGACCGCGATGAGCAGAAGCAGGGGGGGCAGCGCCAGCGCCCAACGCTGCAGTTCACGGTCGTTTTCGGCCAGATTGAGGAGAAACAGCACCAAGGCCGCGACCGTCCCCGCCGCCGCCGGAACCGGCAGACCCACAAAATCCTTGGTGGCGGGCTTGTCCTCCTTGTTGATCAACGGGTGGGTGATGACGTTGAACCGGGCGAGACGGATCCCCGCGCACAGCAGGTAAACAAACCCGAAGAACCACCCGATCTTTTGGAAAATGGGGTATCCTTGAGTGGGAGACAGGATGAGAAAAAACATCATCAGGGCCGGGGCCAGGCCGAATGAAACCATGTCCGTCAGCGAATCGAACTCCCCACCGAACAACGACTCGCGCCCGCCCATGCGCGCCAGGCGACCGTCAAGCGAGTCAAAGGCCATGGCCCCAAAAATCAGCCACACCGCCTGCTTGAACAGCTCACTGGCTTGCGGGGTGATCATGTCGGCCCCGATCATGAAGTAGTGGGCTTGGATGCACTTGATGATCGCCACGAACCCGCAAAAGAGGTTCCCGGCGGTCATGAGGTTCGGCAGCAGGTAGATGCGGCTCGCGTTCTCCTGCGAGAACGGATCGCGGCTGTCCGGGTCAGGCGAGGCGGAGTCCGACGGGCGCGGTTTCATGGACGGGAGGGGAGGGGGCCACCAACGAGCGTGAGCTCAACGCTTGGTCAGGCCCTCGAGGTATTTCCAGAATTTGGAATGCTGTTCGACGAGTTGCTGTTCCGACACCGGTAGCTTGTTGCGCAGCAGAAAATCCTCCAACGAGTGCTCGTGCAGGATATACAGCACATGCAGGGCGTCCCCGCCGCGCGTTTCGAAATAGAAGCGCAGATCACCACTGCGCAAACGGAACATCGGCTGGCCCGCCCGGGCAAATTTACCCAAGGGCTCCCGCGGGTGTTCGAGGTCAGCCTGCCGCAAGTTGCTCACCGGATCGAGAGCGGTGAGTTGGGTCAACTTGTCGAGCTTGTTGAGCTCGGCCATGGCCTGAGAGGCGAAAGTGACTTGGAACATACGGGGGGCGGATGAGTTTGAATCCGACTGTAACCACAGCGGACATCCCCCGTCTTTGTCTAAGTAAACAACGAATCTCAACCCTCGAAAAAAATGAAAACCTCCCTCCCTAAAACCCTCTTGGTCTCTCTCGGTCTCGCCTTGGCCGGCAGCCCGTTTCTCCACGCGGCGAATGTTGACCAGCCTGCCCGCCCCAACCGGCAGGAGTTGATGAAACAATTTGATGCCAACGGCGACGGTCAGCTCGACCAAGTCGAGCGGCAGGCCGCCCGGCAGCACATGCAGTCCCTGCGCCCCGGAGGCGCCGGCCCCGGTCAGGGACAGGGTCCCGGCCAGCAGGGCGCCCGCCCGGGTGGAGGCCGCGCGATGGCCCGGTTTGACACCGACGGCGACGGCCAGCTCAGTGCCGTCGAACGCGAAGCGGCGGGCGCCGCCATCCGTGAACATATCGTGTCCAATCCGCGGGCGATGCAGCGCTTCGACCTTGATGGCGATGGCAACCTCAGCGACGAGGAATGGACCCAGGCTCGTGCCAAAGTCGGCCAGCGCCTCAACGCGGGTGGTCGCGGCCAAGCCGGTGGTCAAGGCGGCAAGCCAGGCAAAGGCCGTGGCGCCAACGCCGGCGGGTGAAGCGGTCTGACTTCGATCCGGGATACCCCGGATCCAACCCGCTAAACCGCCGTGGCCACGGCCACCGCTCCCCCCGGAGCGACGGCCACACGGCCGCGCGGTTCAGTTCAGATAAGAGGCGGTTTCCTTTGGGTGGGAGACCGCCTCTTTTTTTTGGTGTCCACCGCCAAAGGCGCTAGACCAAGTCATGCCCGTTACTCTGACCTCGATCCAAGCGGCCGCCCGCCGCATCGCCGATGGCGTATTGGTCACGCCGTGTCCGGCGTCGATTCCCCTCTCCGAAATCACCGGCGCGACGGTTTTCTGCAAACTCGATAACATGCAGCGCACGGGGTCCTTCAAGGAACGCGGGGCCCGCAACGCCCTCCGACAACTCACTCGCACCGAGCGCCAGCGCGGCGTCATCGCCGCCTCCGCGGGCAACCACGCCCTGGGCCTCGCCTACCACGGCTCCTTGCTCAAGATCCCGGTGACCGTGGTCATGCCCGATTACGCCCCGTTGATCAAAATCACCACGTGTCGAAGTCTCGGTGCTCACGTGGTGGTGCAAGGCGCGGACTTCGCGGCCGCCCGGGCCCACGCCGACACCCTGGTCGAGTCCAAAAACCTCACCTACATCCACGGGTTTGACGATCCGGCGATCATCGCCGGGCAGGGCACGATGGCCCTCGAAATCCTCCGGCAGGTGCCCAAGGTCGATGCGATCGTGGCCCCGGTGGGGGGCGCGGGTTTGATTGCAGGACTCGCCGTTGCGGTGAAAGCCCTGCAGCCCAAGGTCAAAATCATCGGCGTCGAATCGAGTGCGACCGCCAGCTTTTCCGCCGCCCTGAAAAAAGGCCGCCCCGTCACCATCCCACGCAAGGCCACCTTGGCCGACGGCCTGGCGGTGCTGCGGGTGGGGGACAATGCCTTCGCTCTGGCCCGTGACCATGTTGACCGGATCGTGAAGGTCAGCGAGGAATGGATTGCGCTGGCCATCCTGCGCTACGCCGAACGCGAGAAAACCGTTGTCGAAGGCGCCGCCGCGGCTCCCTTGGGCGCGATGCTGGCCGGCAAGCTACCGGAATTGGCCGGTAAGCGCGTGGTCCTGGCGGTGTGCGGCGGCAACATCGATCCGGCCGTGTTAAGTCGGGTCATTCAACGCGGGCTGGTGGCGGACGGCCGCCTCTGCCGCTTTCGGGTGACGATCAGTGATCGCCCGGGCGGCCTGGCCAAGTTGAGTCAGGCGATCGCCGACCAAGGGGCCAGCATTCGGGACATCGCCCACGACCGCATGTTCAGCGGACCCGATGTGAGTGCCGCGCACGCGGTCTGCACCGTGGATACCCGCGACCACGCGCATATCCGCGCCCTCTACCGAGCCCTGACCAAAGCCGGCTTCCCCGTGGTGAAAGGTTAAGGAACGATCCTCCCAGTCTAAAAAGGTGTGTGTGGAGCCCGTGGATCGTAGAGGTAGGGTCGCACCTCGCGTGCGACCGCGGCGGAGTGGCGACACACTCGACCATGGCCGATGCTGGCTCAGTCGGCGGGTCAGTCCGCATCCTTGGTCGGGGGTTCAGCCGGTGAAGTGATGCGATTCATGATCCATACGAAACCCCATATGACCAAGCCCGGAATGACCGCCTTCACTCCCAATTGGATCACGGTGGAGTCCTCGGGAGCTGACACCACGGCAGCAATTCCGAGAACGAGGGAAATGCAGCCGGTGAATGCGTAGCGATTCATCCCATGGGGGGTGTTTTTTTTCATTGCCGTCGACCGATTGAGGTTAGGCCCGCCGCGGAGCGCCGTCGTCCCGCATCGACGGGATCCGATTTTTTCTCACCGAGGCACCAAGGCACCCAGCCATTCATCGGGTTGTCCATGGATCGTTCGGCTGATGATATTCCCTGAAAACGTCTGCGGGGGGGCAGGGGTCCTTAAACTCAAATCGCTACGGCGTCTGTTTCGGATCTGTTTTCATTTGATGATGGAATCGTGGTCCGCGTGCGAGCCTATCCTGGTCCAAACGATTCCTTGATCCCGCGCCTGCGGGAGGGCGTGAGATTGATGGCGGGTTGA
>JAGYIG010000020.1 GCA_018402455.1 Opitutaceae bacterium | reverse complement strand
AAAATGAATTCGTCCCCTCCTGCGGTTCGCCCCCGGCTCGACTACCTCGATGCCACCCGGGCATTTGCGCTGATTCTTGGCGTGGTGTTCCACGCCAGCCTCGCCTTCCTGCCCATCTTCATCGGGTGGCCCGTGCAGGACGTGTCCACGAGCGAGGCGGTCGGCCCTTTTCTTACCATCAGTCATGCTTTCCGACTCGAACTGTTTTTCCTGCTCGCAGGGTTTTTCGGCCACCTGACACTCCGCCGGCAGGGCATGGCCGCGATGCTCAAGTCCCGCGCGATTCGCATCATCCTTCCGTTCATTTGCGGCTGGTTTCTGCTGCGGCCGCTCGTGGTGTCCGGCTGGGTGATGGCACATACGTTCCACCAGCCAGACTTCTCGTTCTGGCCGTGCATCCTGAGTGGCTTCCGGGACCTGCAGCAGCTGCCTGCGGGCCTTTGGGTCGGCACGCACCTCTGGTTTCTCTACTATCTTGCGCTGATATCGGCTCTCGTTCTGGTAGGTCGGCAAAGCCTCAAAGCATTTCCGACGGCCTTCGGATTCTGTTCACAAGCCGCGGATCGGGCCGTGAAATTCATGTCGACTTCGGGGTGGGCCCTGCCGGTTGCGCTGGTGATCCTCGTGCCGCTACTGAGTCAGATGCAGGGTTGGGGCGTGGATACGCCGGACAAGTCGCTGGTTCCCCATGGACCGGCGCTGCTGCTCTACGGCAGCTTCTTTGGCTTGGGTTGGTTGTTGGATCGACAGCCCGACTGCATCACAAACTTTTCGCGGTTAACGGGGTCCCGCGGGGTCATGGCCGGACTGGGCATCGGGGTGACCCTGTATCTGGGTCGATTCCAGCTCGATCCCAGCCACCCCCACCACGCCCTCGCGCATCACGGCTACAATGTCGGCTACGCGATCATGATGTGGAGCCTGGTTTGGTTGACGATCGGGATGTTCCGCCGTTGGTGCGATCAACCCCGCCCCGGAGTGCGCTATCTCGCCGATTCGTCTTATTGGATGTATCTCATTCACCTGCCCATCGTGATCTGGCTGCAAGTGGCCGTAGCGGAGCTGGCGCTGCCTGCGGTTCTCAAACTGGGACTGATCTCCGGGGTCACGATCGCGATCGCTCTCAGCACCTACGATCTTTTTGTCCGTTCGACTTGGATTGGCTGGGTGCTGAATGGTCGCCGGCGGGACCGAGCCCTCTTGCGCTTCGGTCGCCGCCCGAATTCGGAGGCGGCGGTCTTTTCATAAATATTCACTTTGCCTCAATTCCCCCCATTCAAAAACTTCGGGCCTTCAGGTAGCATGCCTGCTGCCGCGTCCCCTCACCCCACGATCGCCCCCCATGAAACTCATCGATCTGTCCCACCCCCTCGAGCACGGCCAACTCAACTTTCCCTACGACCCCAAGATCAGCGTGCTGGTGCACAACACCGTCTCCTCGATTGGCTACAACATGTCGCAAATCAGCATGGCGAGCCACCAGGGCACCCACCTTGATGCGCCCTTTCATTTTTACGACGACGGCAAGACCATCGATCAGATGCGCCTCGACCAATTCTACGGTCCGGCCCATCTGGTGGACCTCGCGCCGGGCGGCAGCCTGGCCCCCGCCACGGAATTGACGGTGGACATGTTTGAGCCGCACGCCGCCAAATTCACCCCCGGGGCGAAGGTCATCTATCGCACCGGTTGGGACCGCCAGTTCGGGACCCCGGAGTATTTTTCCGCCTTCCCCACGCTGACCCTGGCGGCGGCGCGTTGGATGGCAGAGAAGCAGATCGGCCTCATCGGGATGGACACGCCCACCCCGAGTGTGGACTGGAAGGAATGTCACCTCATCCTGCTCGCCCCGGAGACGGAACTCGTGATCGTCGAAGGGCTGACCCGCCTCGACCAACTGCCCGAATCTTTCACCTTCATGGGCTTTCCGTTGAACATCAAAGGCCGTGATGGATCACCGATCCGAGCGGTGGCGGGCATCGAAGCATAACCTCAGCGCACCCCTCGCATGGCTATCTCCACCCCTCCCGCCTATCCCAATCTGCAACGTTTCACCGGCAAAGTCGCCCTGGTCACCGGCGGAGCGAGCGGCATCGGCCGCGCCATTCTCGAAGAGCTCTGTCGCGAAGGAGCCTCGGTGGGGTTCGCCGACCTCGATCCGGCATCGGACGAGTTCGTGGCCTCCCTCCAAGCGGCGGGCCACTCCGTTCGTGGGTGGGTGGGCAATGTGCAGGAAGAGGACTTCTGTAAAACCTTCGTGAGTGAGGCCGCCGCCCACTTCGGTCGTATCGACTACCTCGTGAACAACGCTTTTTCGTTCACTGCCAAGAGCCATGACGCCACGGAGGCCGACTGGCATCGCTCGTTCTTTGTTGGGCCGGTCGCCTACGCCCGGTTGCTGGCCGCGGCCGCCCCCCAAATGGGAAAAAATGGCGGCGGGGCCGTCGTGAATGTTTCCAGCATATCCGCCTTCATCGCTCAACCCCACCGCTGGACCTACAACGCCGCCAAGGGAGCCGTCCACAATCTCACCAAGTGCATGGCCCTCGACTACGCGGAGGCGGGGATTCGCGTGAACAGTGTGAGCCCCGGCTGGATCTGGACCCGCGAAACCCTCAACGCCGCCAATCTGGATGGCGGCGGA
Organism: Opitutaceae bacterium; assembly: GCA_018402455.1. Lineage (GTDB taxonomy): Bacteria > Verrucomicrobiota > Verrucomicrobiia > Opitutales > Opitutaceae > Actomonas. The sequence continues at coordinate 54,569 of JAGYIG010000020.1, read as the reverse complement.
CCGGAAAAATGGGATCCGATCTGGGGCGAGTATCACATGCTGGCGCGCTGTGGCCATGCGGTGGAAATCGCCCGACCCGTGTTGTTTCTCTTGAGCGATGATGCCAGTTTCATCACCGGCACCGACCTGCCCGTCGACGGGGGCTACCAAGGAATGGGCCCGGAGGGTCTGGGTAAAACTACGGTCATCGCCGGCAGCGAGTAGGACTCACGTCGGTGCGCCGAATTGCGGGTCACGAGGCAGGCGGATTCCGCACCGGCATGCGGCCGCCTCTGCCACCTACGTAGTATCCCCGGGTTGCTATCAAGGCCCGCTTTGCTACACTGCAGTAAAGGTATTTTCATGACCCGTCCAAAACCAGATCTCACCGTCGAAAAATCCCGATCCCGCCGATCGGGAACCTTGGCGGTATGGGTGGGCCTGTTGGCGATCTGTCTCACCCCCACCCTCGCGCCTGCTCAGGTCCTCTACTGGGATCGGAACGGCAGCAGCGCGGGCTCCGGCAGTAATCCGGACGGCTGGTGGATCAACAGCAGTTGGTTCTTCTTCCAGACTTGGAATACCAACAGCACGGGCAGCGGGAGCCCCACCGCTTGGAGTGATGGCCGCGATGCCGTGTTTTCCGCTGGTTCCGACGCCGCCAACTCCACCTACACCATCAACACCATCGGCACGGTCCGTCCGGGAGCCATCACGGTGGAAGACGGAAACGTGACCTTCAACAGCGGCACGATCCAATTCAACGATGGCACCCCCGACTTCACCGTCGCGGCCAACCGGACCGCCACCATCGGCACGACCAACCTAGCCGGCTGGAACGGCCTGCGCAAATTCGGCACGGGGCGGCTCGAGATCACGTCGGCCAACAGCTACGGTGGCATCACCAACATTCAAGCGGGCTCGGTGCAGGTCAGCGCCGACGGGGCGCTCGGCAGCTCCACTTGGGGCAATGTCGTGGCCAGCGGGGCCAATCTGAGCATCACCGGTGGCACCACGCTCACCGAGGGCGAAATCGGCATCTCCGGCACCGGCACCAGCGGTGAGGGGGCCATCACCAGCATCGCCGGCAGCAACACCATCAATTCCGCCATCACGGTCGACAACGACGCCACCATCGCGGCGCAATCCGGCAGCAACGTCACCATCGGTGGAGGCGGCGGATTGGCCTTGAACAATGATCTGACCGTGGCCGGGGCCGGCAACACCACGATCAGCAATTCCGTCTACGGTTCCGGCGGTATCACCAAAGACGGCACCGGGACCCTCACCTTCGACGGCTCCGCCTCCAACAGCTCCAGTGGGGGACTCAATATCAACGAAGGCACTGTCGTCCTCGCCCGCACCGATGGCGTGAGCGCCGCCGGTCAAGGCCCGGTCACCGTGGGTGACGGCGTCGGCACCGCGGGATCCGCCGTTCTGCGCCTCGACGCCAACAACCAGATCGCCGACTACATCACCGGTCTCTACGTGGAAGATGATGGTCTGATCGACATCGGCGATTTCACCGAATCCATCAACATCATCGGCGGCACCGGCACCATCAACATCGACGCGGGCGGCAACTTCACCGTCGGCGTCAATTCCGGCTCGTCGACCTTTGGCGGGGACCTCACCGGCACGGGTAATTTCATCAAAACCGGATCGGGAGCCCTCACCTTCAACAACGATGTGTTGTTCAATGGCTCCGTCTTCCTCAACGGCGGCACGCTGGATCTCAATGGTTTCGATATCGGCTTTGACTCCCTCTATGTTGGCGCCAACTCGGTCATCAACTTCGGCAGCAGCCTCGATTCCATTTTCACCCTGGGCTCGCTTGAGCTCGCCGACGGCGTGACCCTGACGATTGCCAATTGGGCGGACGGATCGGATCTGTTTGTCACCAGCGACTGGCTGGACGCCGTCTACGACACCCAAGGCGACCTGCCGATGAGTCAGATCGTATTCAACGGCTTCTCCGGCGGCGACACCGCGTGGCGCAGCATCGACGACCAAATCACCCCGATCATCCCGGAGCCTTCCGCCTACGGCGCCATCTTCATGGCCCTGAGCCTCGGCACCTGGCTTTGCCGGCGACCCCGCCGCCAAGCCCAAGCCTGACGGCACGGTTCCGATATCGGCCGCCCTGAACCCGGCGACCCACGTTCGGATGGCGAACCGGGGCTTCCGCCCGACAGGAGTTGCGCGGGCCGCGCAAACAGTGCAGACTGCGCCCATGCAAAAGAGTTGGTTTACGTGGATTCTCTCGGGCGTTTTGGCGACCATTCCACCCGCGATGGTGGTCGCATCCCCCGACCTCTATCGCGATGCCCGCGAAGCCATGGTGAAGGAGCAACTCGAACGGCCCGGTCGGGACATTTCCGATCCTCGCGTCCTGGCGGCGATGCGCGCCGTGCCGCGACACGAATTGGTCCCGGAAAACGTGCGCCATCTGGCCTACGCCGACCGGCCACTGCCCATTGGCTACCAGCAGACCATATCCCAGCCCTTCATAGTCGCCTTCATGACCGAACAATTGCAGCCCGAGGCGCTGGACCGGGTGCTCGAGATCGGCACCGGATCGGGATACCAAGCGGCGGTGCTGGCTGAGTTGGTCGACGAGGTTTACACCATCGAAATCGTCGAGCCGCTCGCCCACCGCGCGACCGCCGACCTCGCGCGAATCGGCTACGACAACATCCACGTGCGAGCCGGTGACGGCTATCTGGGATGGCCGGAAGCCGCGCCCTTCGACGCCATCATCGTGACGTGCGCACCGGAGGACATCCCGACTCCCTTGGTCGAGCAGCTCGCCGAAGGCGGACGCATGATCATCCCGGTCGGCCCCGATGGCGGCGTGCAGGAACTGGTGCTGCTGGAAAAGCGCGACGGCAAAATGAAGCAACGCGAAGTCATGGCCGTGCGCTTCGTGCCGATGACGGGGCAGGCGTCGGGAGATTGAGAGGTAGCGCTTCGGCGCAGTGCCTTACCATAGAGAGAGAGGTCAGAAGATGCTTCTATTTCAACTTCAACGATAGAGTGGCCCGTCCCAACTTCGGATGAAATTTAACATCAAGATATACATCGCTCGAATAAGAGAAGGTGATCAGACGACTTGTTTGTTGAACTCCTGCCGCTAAATCTTCGTTGCCCCACGCCACAAACTCTTGATGGGAAAGGTCTGCGAAAACTCCCAGATCTAGATCCGATGGAAGAATCTGAAACAATCCACTCTCCACCAGCGAGTCCTCTTGCGGACTCCATCTAAGTTTCACGGCGTAGCGCCAAGCTCCCTCATCTTCATCGTATTGGGCTTTGTGGAATGACAGCTCCAACCTACGCCATAGTTCCCCGGTAGAATTAAGCCCCATCCAATACTGGAGCACGATTTGCGGGTTCTTGTTTTCGTCTTCCGCCCATTGATATTGGAGCGAAGAGAATTCAACTCCCGACAATCGACCGTTTAAATCGAATTTGGCACTGGCACCGGCAAAAGTTCCCGGAACGCCGACAAAAGCCAGGAGGGAAACGAACCAAAATCGAGCGATGAAATTCACTTGGATCTAGCGTTCCGCTCCAAGTATTCCGCCGCCACCTGTGACATCGCGCGGACGCCGGTGATGAGGGCCGCATCGTCGACGATAAATAGCGGCGAGTGATTGGCGGCGGCTTCGGCGGGATCCTGATCCGGGGGCGTCACCCCGAGAAAGAAAAACACCCCGGGGACCTCCTGCTGGAAAAACGAAAAATCCTCCGACCCCGTGCTCAAGTTGCCGCGCACCAAATTGCCCTCGCCCGCCACGCGCTCAAACACGTCGCGCATTTCTGCGGTGAGCTGTTCGTGATTCACCGTCGCCGCATAGCCCGTATCGGCGCCGATGTAGACCTCGGCGGGCGCCCCCGAGGCCTCGGCGATTTTTTCCGCCGTGAGGGTGACGCGTTCGTGGTAAGCCGCCCGCACTTCCGGATCGTAGGTCCGAATCGTGCCCGTCATGACCACTTCGTCCGGGATGATGTTGTTGCGGTCGCCGCCATCGATCGTGCCGATCGATACGACCGAGGGCGTGCCCAGGATATTAACCTGGCGGCTGGCCACCGTTTGCAGTCCCAAAATGATCTGAGAAGATACCGTGATCGGATCAATCCCGGCCCACGGGGCGGCGGCGTGAGTTTGTTTTCCCGTGACCGTGACCCGGAGGAAGTCACTGCTGGCCATGACCGGCCCTGGTCGTAGCCCGATCACCCCACTCCGCATCGACGACCAGACATGCAGGCCAAAAATCGCATCCACCTTGGGGTTCTCCAAAACCCCTTCGTGAATCATCAGTTTCGCCCCCCACATCGGGGCTGGCCACGCCCCTTCCTCCGCGGGTTGAAAAATAAATTTCACCGTCCCCGCCAACTCCTCCCGCACGCCCGCCAACACTTCCGCGGTTCCCATCAGAATCGCGACATGGGCATCGTGACCACACGCGTGCATGACGCCGACCTCCCGACCTCCGTAGTTCACTTTGAGCTGGGACGCATAGGGCAGTCCCGTGCGCTCCGTGACCGGCAACGCATCCATGTCCGCCCGCAACGCGACCACCGGTCCGGGTTTGCCGCCCTCGAGCAGTCCCACCACGCCGTGGCCCGCCACCCCGGTTTGCACCTCAATGCCCAATCCCCGCAGATGGGCGGCCACGTAGGCCGCGGTCTGAACCTCCTGGTTGGATAACTCCGGGTGCTCGTGGAGATGGTGCCGCCACGCAATCACATCGGCCTCGACCGCTTGGGCCAGGGCATCAATGCGCTCAATCGGGGCAGCCATCAGTGAAACGGGGAGCAACCCCCACCAGGCACAACGTCTCGTCATAATGACCCAACCTGATCGACGGGAGGTCGGCCGTAAAGCCCCACTCCAGGCCAACTTTCCGGGAGGGGGGAATTAGGCAACAGGATCCGCGGTGGGCAAGAAGCCCCGCTCGCCGCGGGGCTTCGTCCCGGCAGTGGGCTCCCGCTGCACCGTATGGCTCAATGGGCACCGCATCGCGACCGATCTGGACACCGCCACCCACGGCCCCGCCCTCACCCTGGACCGCTCGCTCCTGCAAACCGGGGTCAATCGTATCCAGATTGTCGTGACAATGGAAACGAATTCCCCCCGCCTCCCCGAGCGCAATGACCTCGGCACCGTGCGCGTCCGTGGCGCCGCCCCGGCGCCCACCGGCGCCCTCTTCAACGGCCTGGCGCAGGTCATCGTGGAACGAACCGATCCGACGGTCCCCCTCCGATTGACCGCCCAAGCGGACTCCCTCGTCCCCGCCGCCCTCTCCCTTCCCTGAACCGCCCCGGCCCGGCCACCGCTGGCTTGCCAGTATCCGCGCTTCCTCGTCGCCGGGCGGCCCGGCCAGAGGCCCAGGCTTCTCAAGGCTACATCAGGTCCAGCTGGGCCAATTGCTCAGCCACCGCGGGACGGGGCGGCCCCACCGCGCGCAGGCTGGGGCCGGGATTCCAATGGTGATCCACAAACGTGACCAATGGATCCTTCGGCACGCCAAGTTCATTGCGATGCAACATGCCGACCACCCGTTCCACGGCGAGGGTGCCCCGTTTGGTCCAATTCGGATCAATCCCCGCCAAATCCGCAAAGGTGGGATGAAACCCCAGGTGGAGAAAACCGACTTGGTCGGGAATTTTATAGCCCGCCCGCTCGATATACCGGGGGGTGTGGATGTTTTGGCTGACGACCACCTGCGGGTGATGGCGGTGAAGCCAAGCGGCGAGTTGGGTTTCGTATTCGTTCCGGTCCTCGATCTCCAGCCAAGGCACGCGGTCCCCGGACGAGCTGAGGCTTTGTTCCAGCAGGAGAGCGCAGAGTCGTTTGTAGTTCAGGGAGATCTCCACGTGTCGCAGTGAGCAATAACCAATGCGGCGGTAGCCCAAGCGGCGTAACTCCCGGAGCGCCAGCCGCATCTCGGCAAAACGGTCACTCTCGATTTGGTGGAAGACGGGGTCCACGATGGTATTGCCCATCGCCACGCAGGCGAAGTCGCTAAAATCGTAATCCAACCGATTATTGGCGCTGAAAAAATGCTCCCAAATGATGCCCCTGATTCCCCGGGCACGAATGATATCCATCAAGCGGTTCAATTTCATGCCCGGCTGGTGGAGATGAAAGGCCTCAATCTCGTAGCCCAAACTCCTGGCCCGCTCGCGTACGGAGTGGTGAAACGTAAGCATATTATCCGTGAAACGGCTTTCCGCCGGTAAACAGTGAACCAAGGCGAGACTGGCACTACTCTCGGGGGCCCGACGACTTTGACGCTGCGCCATCAGCGCAGAAACCAAGGGATTCGGGGTGTATCCGAGTTCTTGGGCCAGTTTGAGGATTCGCTGTTTCGTTTCGGTCTTGACGGTCCTATGATTGCGCAAAGCCCGACTGACCGTCATAACGGATACACCTGCTGCTGAGGCTATTACGCGCATCGTTGCCGGTGATTTGAGCGACATAATGTTACAATTAACATTCTGAAGCCATCGTGTGCAAGCCGGACATGGGGTGTTTTATGCCCGTTGGTGTATCCGCCGACTGCCTGACCGCCTTCTTCGCAAGGCACCCAGTCAAACCTCACCCCAAACAAAACGACATGATGAATAGCTACCCCGCGCTGACGGGTTGCCTCGCTGAAGCGCTGCAACCAAACCGTTCGCGATTCCCTAAAGTGACGACCGGCATTGCGATGCTGACGTTGTCCGGAGCCCTACTGGCTCAAAGCGCTGGTGTGACACCGGCTGAAAATGAAGACGTCATTGAACTCTCTCCCTTCCAAGTCGACGCTTCGGAACAACAGGGCTACAACGTCAAATCCACTACCTCGGGTAATCGCCTGCGCACGGACCTGAAGGATGTGGGGGCCCAGATCGATGTGTTCTCTAAGGAGTTTTTGGATGACATCGCCGCGTCTGATCCAGAGGAGGCCTTCCTCTACTCGTTGAATATCGAAAACGAGCAGGAGAACCCCGATTACGGTGACGGCCAACGAGCCCGCTTCGAACGGGCGGGTCCGGCCGCCACGGCCCGTGGTCTGGGCAACTCCCGCACGACCGGCATCACCACCGGTCGCAATTTTTTCGATACGCAGGTTCGTTTGCACTCCTACAATACCGAGAATCTAGCGATCTCCTCGGGGCCCAATTCCATTCTGTTCGGACTCGGCCAGGCGGGCGGCACGGTCAGTGCCTCGCTCAAACAGGCCGAGACGCACCGCAACACGCGCCATCTGGGACTCAAGGCCGACAGCAATGGTGCCATGATGGGGTGGTTCGACATCAACCAGGTCCTGTGGAAAGACAAACTCGCCATCCGGGCCGCGGCCCTGATCAACCGCGAGGACTCCTACATGAAGGGCAATTACGACAACCAGGATCGGTTCTATGGCACGGTCACCTTCAAGCTGAACGACAAGGTCAGTTTTCGTGCCCACTACGAGGATATCGATGAGGTCGAATCGCCGACCCAATATCGGATGTTCCAAGACAACATTTCGCCGTGGTTCATCGATGGCCAGATGCAAGGCTACGATCCGGACCGCGACGGGGGTCGTCCGCGCTACCTGAACAATGACTCCGGCCGTGAGACCCTGCTGATCGATGCCAATGGTCAGATCGATGTGACCACCGTGGGCATCACCAAGTGGAATTCCCGCTTCAATGCCCGCGGCGATGAAGCCTTCGACTACATTGAATACGTCAATGAAAACGGCCTCACCAACTCCTACTTCTACGACCCCGGCTACCTCGATACGCTGGATGACCGCCGGGTGACCTTCAGCCCGGAAACCCTCGCGCTTTTGAACCTCCCCTTCAAAGACGTGAACCCGTGGGGCGACACCATGCGGCGCACCCGCAAGGGCGACATCTTCACAGCGTTCATGGAAGTGAACCCGCTGAAAAACCTCTACCTCGAGTTTGGCTACAACAAGGAAGAGATGGATCAAAAGCAGTTCGGCTACAACCGGTCCTTTAATTTCGGCGTGTTTGTTGACGCGGCCGAGAAACTGCCGAACGGCCAGCCCAATCCCGGGTTCGGTCAACTCTTCATGCAGGATGAAGGCTGGGGCTGGGATTCGCCCACTACCGAAGAGGAAATGCGGGTTGTCGGCTCCTACGAATTCGACTTCCGCGACCAGAACATCGGAGGCGAGCGTTGGTCCGGCATTCTGGGCCGTCATCGTCTCGCCGCCATGTATTCGGAACGTGAGACCTCGGAGATCCGCGGCAACTCCTTCCAGATCTGGCAACAGAACAGCGATGGGGCCACGCCGTCGTTTCTCGCCGGAGCGGCGACCAACGTGAACGACCCCAACGCCAGTTGGGTCAATACTGGCGATCGGCGCGTCTCCTCGCGGCAATATCTGCTCCCACAGAACAACTATCAACTGCAGGTCATCGACGGTTGGCAGCCCGGCACAACCCTGTTTCTCGATGATCCCGGCAATCCCGGATCAACCCTGGCCGGTTCCATTTTTGACCCCCTTGTCGGCACCAATCGCCTGTTCAGTTTTGATCGTGAGATCGAGTCCCGCATGTTCGCCTACCAAGGATTCTTCTGGGACGATCGACTCATCCTAACCTACGGCCGCCGCGAGGACTCGCTGCGGGAGCGCACGCTGCGCGGGGCAGGCGATCGCGCTCAAAACTATTCGGAAGCCGACTTCGCCAACGGCGACGTGCCCTCCTGGGTGATTCCGGGGGGCTACTTCCCCTACCACACCACACTGGATTGGGATACCTACGGCGCCTGGGCCGACAACGTGAATGACTCCAAGGGCCTTGTCTTCCGTCCCACCGGTCTGGCCGACTGGCTGACCCTCCACTACAACGAATCAGGCAACAACTCCGCCGGCGCCGTGCGGTTCGACGCCGATGGGTCCCGCCATGAACCGATCACCGGGGTGGGCAAGGACTATGGCGTGCGATTCGACCTTTTCGACAATCGGCTCTCGTTCAAAATCAATCAGTATGAGACCGATTCCCAGAACGTGGAGACGGGCGGCGGCGCCGTCGACGGAGACGTGCGCGGCGTCTTCAGAAATTTGGAGAATCGCTTCTACGACATCGACCCCAATCGCTACTCCACCGATGGGTTCGATATTTTCGGCCAGACCGATCTCTTCCTGCCTGTGGCGGACAAGACCTCAAAGGGCACGGAATTCACGGTCATCGCTCAACCCACCCGGAATTGGAATGTGCGGGTTACCGCCGCCAAGACCGAGTCGGTGTTGGACCGAATCGCCGAGTCCTACATCGAGTGGGGCGATAGCCGCCAGGCCTTCTGGCAAAACATCCAATGGAACCTCGAGGACCTCGACGGCCAGTACAAGCCGGTGACCGAGTGGTGGCCCGACCCCGAGGTGGGTGACGGGCCGACCTATGAGGATCTGATCAACAACGGGTTCACCCGGATCGACCCGGCCACCGGGGCGCTGGAAGTGGATGACAGTGGCAACGTCGTCGCCTATCGCACCAAGCTCGGCACCCCGGGCGTCGATCAACCGCTCAGCGGTTGGGACAACGTCGGCTTCTCCGACGGGGCGAACAACGAAACCTACCAAGAGTATTGGGAGCGCAACTACCTCGTGAACGTAAAGTCGCGCATCAACCAGCTCAACGGCGTTTCCGCCCCCAACGTGCGCAAATGGCGGATGAACTTCACCACGAGCTACTCCTTCCAGGAGGGCAGGCTGGCCGGTTGGCGCATCGGCGGTTCCGTTCGCTACCGCGATGCGGGGGTCGTCGGCTATGGACGCACCACCGTGGAGGAAGCCGAACAGCAACTCACGGTGCTCGACCTGACCAATCCGTATTTCAACGACGACGAGTTCTTTGTCGATGCGATGATCGCCTATCGCGGCAAGATCTTTGATCGCAACTACCGTGTTCAGTTGAACGTGCGCAACCTGCTCGATAACTCCGACCTCTATGTGACGGACCGCAGCACGACCGGGCGCGCGTTGGTCTGGGCCGGCTATGAGCCGCGCACCTACATCATGTCATTCGACATCGACTTCTGACGCGTCTGATCCGAGTAGGGTCAAGCTACGTCAGCGGCCGGTCCTTCGGGGCCGGCCGATTTTGTTTGGAGAGCCCCATCGATTTCGATGGCACCAGTGAAGAGCCATGGGCGCTGTTCCCGAAACCAACAGCCGGACTCGGTGAGCTCAACCTCCACTTGTCCAGGGATCCACTTGGGCCGAACTTGACGCCCCCAACTCCAACGTCAGGGAGCGGTCCGGGCTTTGCCGCGAAGGCCACCCCGGTGGGACGGGGTCATCCGGGATGGTCGGTCCTGCAATCCGTTCGACTTATGTCAGGGCCGCCGGGGATCAAAAGGCGATGTAGGTGAGGCCCAGCGCGCCGCAGAACAGGCCAAACCACAGATCAAAGGATTGCCAAACCGGACGGCCCTCGGCCCCGGTCCTGCCACTGGGATCGACCGCGGTGAGCACCGACAGTTGCTCCGCTGTGGGGGGCGCGGTGAGCCAGCTCACGCCAAATAACATGGCCCCGTTGAGGAGAAAGAAAAAGGGCAACACTTCATAAAAGTGCATGGCCACGAACCACTCCGGCAGGAACGGCTTCAGCGGCGGCATCGAGGTAAACAGCACGTAGGCCAGTCCCAGCAGACTGCCGAGACCCAAACAGGCAAATGCGCCGTGTTGATTCACCCGGCGGGAAAAGCGGCCCAGAATAAAACATACCCCCACCGGCATCAGGAGGAAGCCACCCAAGCGGAGAATAAACAGGTAGATACCCCCGAGGTGTTGATAATAGGGCGCAACCAAAACCCCAAACGCCACGATCGAAGCCGATGCCCACTTCCCCAGCTTCAGGGCGAAGGCTTGGTTCGGTTTCTTCGCCACGGTCGGGTAGATGTCCATCGCGACCACACTCGACATCGCGTTCACGTTCGAGTCAGCCGAGGACATCAAGGCTGCGATCATGCCGGCCAACACGATCCCGGACAAACCCGCCGGCAACAGATCGCGCACCAACATGGCATAGGTCGCATCTCCCAGTGATTCGGGATACAGCTTCATCGCAACGATACCGGGTATGGCGAACAGAGGGATGGCCAAAAATTTAAGCCACCCGCTGAACAACATCCCCATGCGGGCGTTGTATTCATCCTTCGCTCCCAGCACCCGCTGCAGGATATGGATGCTGCAAAAGGCAAAATAACAGGAGTGCAACGCGATGCCCAACGTCGCGGTCCACGGCATCGCCGTGCCGCGGGGCAACAACAGTTCAAAATGAGTGGCCCCAAACTCCCCCGCCAGCGCGCTCCAACCTCCCGCTTTGTTGAGGCCGATGAACGAAACCGCCAGCCCTCCACCAATCAGGAGAAACACTTGAATTACATCCGTCTTCACCACCGAGGTCAGGCCCCCGATCACCGCATACGAGCCCACCGTCACGCCGATGATGATGCACGCAATCGGCAACAAGTCGGGGGACAAATCAAACAGCCCCAGAATAGCCAGCCCGCCGATGAAATAGCCACTCGGCTGCTGCAGGATACTTTGCACCAGATAGACCCAACCGAAAATCTGACGAGCTCCCTTGCTGTAACGCCGTTCCAAAAATTCGGGCATGGTGAACAACCGCGATCGAATGTAAATGGGCACAAAACACATCGCCGAAACCGCCAGCAGCAGCCCACCAATCAGGTCGTTGTTGATCGAGGCCAGCCCGATCTCATGCGCCAGCCCCCCGGCACTCATGAACTGGGTGATCGACATGTTGGTGGCGAACAAGGAGGCCCCGACCACAAACCAGCCAAACTTGCGACCGCCCAAAAAATAACCCTCAGTGGTGGAGGATTCCTTGCGGCCCGCCCAGATCCCGTAGCCGGTGATGCCCACGAGATAGAGGAGGACGAGAGTAAGATCGAGGGTCTGGTCGGAGTTCATGGGGTCGGGGGGGGTGGCGGCCGGAGAGAGGGGGTCCGGCGTGGGGCAGGCGCCACGCGACGAGCAAATCGGAAGGGTGTCGAAGGCAATACTACGTGACTGTCCAGTAACCGCCGCCATTCGCGGTCTCGTCCCGTCGGCCACCGTTTGGTTCACTCCCTGCCCCCTCGACCTCCGCCTTGTTTGATTCCCCATGCTCCCTCTGACGCTGCCCGGTATCTCCACCCCGGTTCCTCCCCTCGCCCTCGGCACCATGTGGTATGGTTCCGCCATCACGGCGGCCGACGCCTACCGGCTTTTGGACCGTTTCGTGGCGGGCGGGGGCACCATGCTCGACACGGCCAACGGCTATGCCGGCTGGTTGCCCGACGGAGCGGGTTGCAGCGAGCACACTCTAGGGGCGTGGCTCCGCGAAACCGGCCTGCGCCATCAGGTCGTGATCGCCACCAAGGGCGGTCAGCCCCGGCATCCCGACCCCGCGGTGCGGGCTTCGCCCGAAAACCTGACGGCCGACCTGCTTGAAAGCCTGGCGCGACTCCAACTACCCAGCATCGACCTCTACTGGTTTCATCGCGACAATCCGGCGCTCCCCGTCGCCGAATTGATGGATTGGGCCTGGACCCAAATGGACGCCGGCAGATTCCGGGCCATCGGCGCCAGTAATTGGACCCATGCGCGTATTCTCGAGGCCAATACACTGGCCGACCGCCGCCAACGCCCGCGGTTGGTGGGCAGTCAGATCGGCTGGAGTCTGATGGAGTCCCGACCCGAGGGCATCCGCGACCGCTCCCTCATCCACATGGAGACCACCGCATATGCGCGCTACGCCACCGGCCACCTCCCGGTGTTCGCCTATCAAGCCCAAGCCCGCGGCTTCTTCTCCCCGGCCAAACGCCGCAGCCAAAGCCACCTCCATCGCTACGATACCCCGCTCAATCAAGCCCGTCTGCAGCGGGTGGACGAGTTGGCTCAAGCGACCGGCTATACCCCCAACCAAATCGGCCTGGCCTGGTTTTGGCAGCACCCCTTCCCCGTTGTCCCCGTTCTGGGCGCCCGCACCCACGATCAACTGCTCGATTCCCTGCAGGCCCTTCGGATCACGCTCCCCACGGAGGACTGGCAAACCCTCACCTCACCTCCGGGTTTCCCCGCCGCCGTTTGACTGTCCTAACAGGCCTTTTTTGTCGTCTGAACTAAAAATGGCCTTGGTGCCCAAGCGCTCCCTAATCCTACCCTTTCCCGTCCATGCCCATTAAAATCGCCATGATCGGAGCCGGTTCCATCGGCTTCACCCGCCGATTGATGCACGACATCCTGTGTGTGCCTGAACTGACCGACACGCACTTTGCCCTCACCGATATCTCCAAAGAGAATCTGGACATGGTGACGACCCTCTGCCGCCGCGATATCAAGGCCAACAAGCTTCCGGCCAAGATCACGGCTTCCACCAATCGCCGCCGCATCCTGGCCGATGCCGATTACGTGATCTGCATGATCCGGCAAGGTGGATTGGAGGCCTTCCAGACCGACATCGACATCCCCTTGCGATACGGCATCGACCAATGCGTGGGAGACACCCTGTGCGCTGGCGGCATCATGTATGCGCAACGGAGCATTCCCGCCCTGCTCGATTTCTGTAAGGACATTCGCGAGGTCGGTAAACCAGATACCCTCCTGCTCAACTACTCCAATCCCATGGCCATGAATACCTGGGCGTGCAACCGCCACGGGAGAGTCAACACCATCGGGCTGTGCCATGGCGTGCAGGGAGCCCATTGGCAAATCACCCATTGCATCGAGCGTTACGCGAAACGCAAAAAACTCCTGCCCCCCAACACCCGGCTGAGCCGCCACGACGTCGATGTGGTGGCCGCGGGGATCAACCATCAAACTTGGTTTCTCAAGGCCGAATGGAACGGCATCGATTTCATCCCCCGCCTGCTCGAAATGTTCGAAGAACACCCCGAATACGCGGTGCAGGAAAAGGTCCGCATCGATGTGTTGCGGCGGTTCGGCTACTACAGCACCGAGTCCAACGGCCATTTGAGTGAATACCTGCCTTGGTATCGCAAACGGCCGCGAGAAATTCGCCGGTGGATCTCGCTCGACAAATGGATCAATGGCGAAACCGGGGGCTATCTGCGGGTCTGCACCGAGGGTCGCAACTGGTTCAAAACCGACTACCCCAACTGGCTGAAGGAAGCCCCCCCACGCATCACCCCTGACCAGCGTTCAGAGGAACATGGCAGCTACATCATTGAGGGCCTCGAAACCGGTCGCAACTACCCGGGCCACTTCAATATACTGAACCGGGGCCACATCACCAACTTGCAGGATGGCTGTTGCATCGAGATCCCGGGCGAGGTGAGCAGGTCGGGTATCAAGATGATGAAGGTTGGGGCGCTACCCATGGCCTGCGCCGCCACGTGCGCAGCCTCGACCCGCGTGCAGGAGATGGGGATGGAAGCCGCCGTCCACGGAGACGTCGATCTGCTGAAACAAGCGATGCTCCACGACCCCCTCACCGGGGCGGTCTGCAACCCCGAGGAAATCTGGCAGATGACGGATGACTTGCTCGTCGCGCAACGCCAATGGCTTCCCCAATACCGACCGGCCGCCACCGCCGCCAAACGGCGGCTCAAGGCCCACGAAACCGAGGGCACCCGGGTCAAACTCAAACTCGACTGGAGAGGCGCCGCCCGTCTCCAAACCAAGTCGGTGGACGAGATGGCGAAAAACATCGAAGAGGCCCGCGCCAACGCCTCCGCCGCCGACAAGGGCAACATGACGCTGGAGCCGCATTTGGAGAAATTGGTGAAGACCAACCGCCAAGGATTCGGTCGGGAGCGCGCCAGCGGCAAGGTCTAGTCTTCCACCATGCCTGAATCGAGTTCCGCCGGGCGGTCCACCCCGGTCTCGCCCTTGACAGTAAAGCCCACATTACGGTCAAATCCGCCTTGCCCCCCGCGGCGGAAATTACCCCGCAACCCCAACCCCTTACCCCACTAGTCCCATGGCTGCTCGCGTGACGATGGCTCAAATTGCCGTTGAGGCCGGCGTATCGAAAAACACCGTTTCACTCGCCCTGCGCGGAGATCGCCAGGTCACCGCGGCCACCCGCGAGCGGGTCGAAGAAATCGCCCAGCGGCTCGGATATCAGCGCAACCCCCTGATGTCCCACCTGATGGCCGTGCTGCGCCAGCAATCCCCGGTGAACTACCGGTGCAATCTCGCATTGGTCAATGCCCACCGGGATCAACAAGCCTTCACGGCCCACCACACCATCCCGGCCTACGTGGAGGGCTGTACGCGCCGGGCCCGGATGCGCGGCTACCGTTTTGACGAGTTTTGGTTGCACGACCCGGCGCTGACCGGACCGCGCATGGATCGTATCCTCCGCACCCGTGGCATCCGGGGCCTGATCATCAACGGATTGTTCCACGATCAACACCTCCCGGAGACCTTTCGGGAAATCTGGGACCGCTACCCCGCCGTCGTAACCGGCGTTCGCACCTCCGATCCCGCGCTGCCCTTCGCCTGCGTCGATCATCACGAGGCGATCTTTGATGCGATGGAAAACGTGCGGGCGCTCGGATACCGGCGCCCGGGTTTGGTTTTGCAAAGCCGCATTGATCGACTGGTCGACTCCCGGTTCAGCGGTGCCTTTCAGGTCAGTCAAGCCAGCATGGACTGCGTCAACCGGGTGCCGCCCTTCCGCCACGAGGGCGAAGACATTCCCCGGCTGGCCTTGTTTCGTAAATGGATGGAAAACCATAAACCGGATGTGATTCTGACCCTTCATCCCCCGGTGCGGGAATGGCTTGAAAGCATGGGGTTGAATTCGCCTCAGGACATCGGTTTGGTGGCGCTGGAACGTCATCGCGACTGCGCGGATTGGGCCGGGATGGACCAACACAACGACGTCGCCGGGGAGGCCGCGGTCGACATGGTGACCACCCTGATGCAGTCCAACGAATTTGGATCCAACGTACCCCCTCGCGGCACCCTGATTGGTGCCACCTGGGTCACCGGTAAAACCGTGCGGCGTCAGTAGCCCCGCACGTTTGTCCCGCACATTACCGTGAGACGGCCCCTCTCTCGCCTGCTCCCTTTCTGTTTTTGACGTTCGGGCTGGATATTCCCTGGCTCCCTTTCCGACCATGAACGACCGCTCCATCGACCTCGTTGTTGTCGCCCTCTACCTGGTCGGTATCACGATCTACGGACTTTGGGTCGGCCGGAAAGACAACCAATCAAAGGAGGGTTACTATCTCGGCGGCCGCAGCTTCAACTGGACCCTGGTCGGATTTTCCCTGTTCGCGACCAACATTTCCATCGGTGCCTTCATCGGCGGATCGGGTCTGGCCTACCAAGCCGGTTTTGCCGCGATCATCCCCGAAATCAACGGCGGCCTGATGCTGGTGGTTTCCGCCGTCGTGTTCATGCCGGTGTTCCTACGCAGTAAGATCTTCACGATTCCGCAGTTCCTGCAACTGCGCTTCAACACCGCTTCTAAGCTCCTCTTCTCCGGGCTGTTCGTGTGTCAGAATATCCTGCTGATGCCCCTGGGCCTCTATACCGGTGCGCTGGCCGCCCTCGGCCTCTTCGGCTGGGAATTCACCTCTCAGAACATCACCCTCGCTGCCCTCACGATCGCCTGCACCGTCGGCCTCTACGCCACGATCGGAGGCTTGAAATCGGTGGTGGTGACCGATGCCGTGCAGGTGATCATCATGCTGGTCGGCGGCATCACGGTGGCCGTTGTCGGGGTGATTAAGGTCGGCGGATTCGGAGCCCTTTATACCGCCGCCGGCCCGGAACAATTTGAAATGCTGCGGCCGCGCGGCGACCCGCACTTTCCCTGGGATGCGGCCTTCCCGGGACAGATGATGCACGCCGCCTTCTACGCGTTCTGCAACATCGCCCTGCTGCAACGGGCCCTGGGTTCGAAGGATCTGGAGAATGCCCAGAAGGGCATGCTGTTCGGCGCATTCCTCAAGCTCGGCGGTATCCTCCTTTTTACCATTCCCGGGCTGGTGGCATTGGTGATGTATCCGGGAGTCAAACCTGACACCACCTACGCGATGATGGTGCGGGACTTTCTGCCCGTCGGCATTTCCGGACTTGTGCTGGCGGGACTGTTGGCGGCGATGATGTCGAGTCAGGACTCCAGCATCAACGCCATCGCCGGGCTGGTGGCTCTGGATATCTGGCCCTTGGTCCGTCCCCAAGCGTCTGAGCGGGAGGCGGTGCTGGTGGGCAAAACTTACTCCGCCTGCACGCTGCTGTGGGGAGTGCTCGCTGCGCCTCTCTTTCTGAGCGCGGATCAAGGCATCTATACCATCGTGCTCAAGGTGACCGGCTTCATGATCCTGCCCACCGGGGTGTGCTATCTTTGGGGGCGTTTTTCCCGGCGGGTAAATGGTGCCGGCGCCGTGGCCACCCTCGCGGCCGGTCTGGTGCTGGGACTCACCTACATCATGTTCAGCACGATCCCGGAACTACGGCCGCATCTGCCGACGCTGATCGCTGACGCTCACTTCTACCACATCTACCCGGTTTTCTTCATTATTTTCACCGTGATTCTCTACGGGGTCAGTGCGGTGACTGCTCCGCCCACCGCAGCCAACCTCGAGTGTATTCAACCCATCATGACCGAGGCTCCCGTCGGACCCGTGCTGCCGTGGTATCGCCGTTTCAAGTCCTGGCTGATCCTCTACCTGATCTGTTTCTGCGCCGTCTACATCATTTTCTAGGCCCCAGCACCACCAACGCCCACCGGCTTTCCCGACTATCGCCTCCTCCACCGCACGGCTGGCCCAGCGGTCCAGCCCTCCCTAAACCAGCCGCGGTAGTCCGGCGCGAGCGGAACTAATTTGGGTCGGGCTTTACCGGCGACCCATCTCCCTATGCCAGCTTTGAACCGCCGTAGAATTCGGGCTGGCGCTGGAAGGCGAAGGTCTCCGGCGCGTCGATGAACCGGGGCACCGGTTCACCGCAAGCCACCATGCGCTTCACCATCCGGGCCCGCATATCGGCCACGACATCTTTGAAGGGCGCCATCCCGATCAGGTTGGTCAATTCCCACGGGTCGGACTGCAGATCATAGAGGAAGTCGTCGACATACTCGTCGGCACTCTCGGCATCCCGGGGATTTCCGTCCGGGCCCACCGCGGGGCACCTGACACTGTATTTGTAGCGCGCCGTGCGCACGCAGCGACCCGTGTGGCTTTCGCTGATCTGGACGTAAACATCATCCGGCCATGCCATGTCGCGATCAGCCACAAGCTGTTTGATCGAACGCCCCATCAGGGTGTCCGGCACCGCAATGCCCGCGGCGTCCAGCAGCGTGGCCGGCAGATCGACCAGCGAACACAGTTGGGTAAGACGGCCGCCGCCTTGAAAACCGGGACCGCGAATCGCCGTGGGCACCCGGATGGAGGCTTCGTGACAAGAGCGTTTGTATTCGGCGTTGCGGGTCTTGAAGTGGCAGCCGTGGTCGGACGTGAACAGAATGATCGTATTGTCTTCGATCCCCAAACTCTTGAGCGCATCCATGATGCGCCCGAGAGCTTCATCACATTTTTTGATCATCCCGCAGTAGCCCGGCCAATGCTGCGCCGCCGTCCCCCCCAGCTTGGCCAGATCAGGAGGCAGCGGGGCCTGCGCATAGGGTTGTTCGTAACCCTCCGGCGCCGGATAATTGTCGCTGTGGTTCTGGTGATGCGGCTCGAGATAGGACAGGAAGAGAAAAAAAGGCTTCTCCGTCTGGCCGCGGGCCTTATCGTCGAGGTAGCGGATCGCCGCATCGGTCTGGGCGTCGACGCGATAGCCGGGGAGTTTGACCTCCTGGTCCTGCTTGTCCCACAGGTGGGTGTCGTAAGGTCCCGAAACAAATTCAAGCAGGTTCGCAGCGAGCCAGTAGTCGTAACCGCCCCGTCCCTCCAGTGGCACCGGCCCATGATAGTCATGCGGCATGAGGTGCCACTTGCCAATGTAGCCGGTATCGTAGCCGGCTTCGGTGAAGTAGGTGCCCAGCATCTTGAGATGCTCATGTGGCCGGCGGCCGTTGCGCCAGACCCCGGTCTGGTTGGCATACATTCCCGTCTGGAGACAGGACCGCGCCGGGCCGCAGACCGGCTGGCAAGTGAAGCTGTGGTAAACATGAGTGCCCTCCTGCGCCATCCGGTCGAAGTTCGGGGTCAATCCCAGGGGATTGCCATGAGCGCCGGTGGTGTCCGCGCGCTGTTGGTCGGTGAAGAAGACGATGATGTTAGGGCGGGGTGAAGCCATGGTAAGGGACCACGGAAGTTAAAAATTCAGCCGCAATCAACCGGCAAGCAGGCGTGACCGTAATCCGTGCCGCCGTTGGACCGATATCCCCGGTCAAGGTCGCACCGCAGGATGATCCCGCCAAAGCCACCGCAGGGTATCCGGGAAGACGGCGGCACTGTGATGCGGAGACTGCGCTCCATCCCCCCAAACTGATTTGAAATCATAGCGTTGGGCTTCCAGCTCCCGGGCCAGGTCGAGATTTGCCTCCCACCCACTGGTCTCCCCCCCGATTTGGTCGTTCACTCCACTTTGCAGAAAAACGCGCAACGGTCTGGGCGCGGACTCACGCACCCTCCGCGGATAATCGGGCGCCCCCCGCATTGCGATGAAACGGCCAACGTGCGACACCACTTTCCCGAACTGATCGGGCCGATGCCAAGCCGCATTGAAGGCGGCGCTGCCGCCGGAGCCGATACCCACCAACGCCCGATCGGCCGGGTCGGCAGAAACCCTCCAGCGCTCCTCCACCAGCGGTAAAACTTCCTCCAGCAGAAACCGAACGTAGCGGTCATCGACGCTATCATACTCCACCTCCAGATTGGACGGCGGCACCGTTCGAGGACTGATGAGAGCCGGCAAAAGACTCGGTTTATCGAGGGTATCGCCCGGCTCAATAAACACGGCGATCATCGGCGGCAGGTCGCCGGCCGCGATGAGGTTGTCGCATACCGTAGGAACTTGATAGCGGCTTTTCTCCCCCATCCACTGGTGCCCGTCCTGAAAAATCATGATGGCGGCGGGCTCGGCCGGATCATACTGCACGGGCACGTAGATCCAAAGCCCCCGGGTGGTGCCGGGGTAGACCAAACTCTGATCCCACCGGAAGAGCTCCACCCGGCCCCGGGGCACGCCGTCCCGTCGCTCAGTGAACGGATGCCGAGGATAGTGGTCCGGAAGCCGTTCGTAGGGGTCGGGCGTCTGGGTGTAGGAGTCGGGAGGTTTCGGGGCGGGAATCTCGACAAAAACCGGGCGGTCACGGGCCCGGGGCGGAGGCGACTTGGCCAGCACCTCCGGATGATCACGCCATATCCAGCGCAAGACCTCGCCCAACCTGGCTGCACCGAAGTCCGGATTGTGAATGCCGTCTCCCCACCGCGTCTGCAGGTCGTAGTGCTTGGCGGCAAGCTCCCGGGCTACGGCCCGGTTGGCGTCCCACCAAACGCCGTATTGATTGGCCAGATCAAACGGGCCCGAGGACAAGGCAACCCGTAGGGCCTTGGGCTCCTCTTCCCGAATCCAATCCAGCACGGCATGCCCCCCCAACAGGTTCACAAAACTCCCGTTGCTGACGAGGACTTTGGCGAACAGGTCGGGTCGATGCCACGCGGCGGTGAATGCGGCCATACCACCGGAGCTCCCTCCCCCGATCGCCCAGTCGCTCCGGTCGGTGCTCAAGTTACGTCGGCGCCGGACTTCGGGGATGATCTCCGTGGCCAGAAATTCAGCGTAAATACCATTTGGCGTATCATACTCGATCCGACGATTGAGCGGTAGATTCGGGTTGGGTGGGGCCCGACCTTCATCCGCCCGCCGCGGCCGCTGGCCGGGATCGACAAAGATGCCTATGGTCACCGGCATCAGGCCATCGGCGATCAAGTTATCCATGGTGCGCGGAGTGTGCAGGGGACCCGTTTCACGCAGATGGGATTTCCCGTCCTGCCAGATCATCGCCGCGGCCGGGCGCGCCGGATCGTATTGGGCCGGAGTATAAATCCAGACCTGTCGAGTGGTGCCCGGATAAACGCGACTGTCATGCCAGTCGAAGGATTCGATCAACCCCACCGGCACCCCCGCCCGGACCTCCGCGTCAGGGTTGGCCGGGAGGTCACCCGGCAACCGCCAATAGGACTCGGAGCCCGTTTGGGGCGGCTCGGGAATTTCGATCATCTCGTTCGCGCCAAGAGCCAACGCGACGATCGGGAACAGCCAACACGTTGATTTCATCGGCTGGGGTACTGGAGGTCGGTCCACCGGATGCGGCCGGGCGCAGGCCATGACTCCACGCCGGAGCTCACCGTCGGGGGGGACGGGCCGCCGGGGGGCCGGCTCGCAATCGGGCCTCCATCTCCCGAACCACGGCGGCATAAAGCGGATTGTCGATGAGGTTGCGCTGCTCTCCCGGATCATTGACCAAGTCGTAAAGTTCACGCTCCGCCGGGGGGCTCTCGTGGGGGAGCGACCGGTCACGACGCCACTCGCTGTAGCGGAAGTCTCTGGTGCGCACCATGCGACCCAGTCCCTGAATCGGAATCGAAGCAAAAACCGCCGATTTCCACCCCTGGTCCGGATCACTGAGCAGTGGGTGAAAGCTATCGCCTTCCCATACCGTGGCCGGGGGGAGGCCCCACCACTCCGCCAACGTCGGCATGAGGTCGACCAATTCGACCAGAGCTTCCGTGGACGAACCATTGGCCGGTGCTCCCGGCACATGCACGATCAGCGGCACCCGGGTCGACTGTTCAAACAGACTGAATTTACTCCACATGCCGTGCTCACCGAGTTGGAAACCGTGATCAGCGGCGAACACCACAATCGTGTTTCCCGTCAGACCCGCGGCGGCCACCCCATCGAGAATCAGGCCGACTTGAGCATCCAGATAAGAGACACAGGCGTAATACGCCGCCAAGGCCTCGCGCTCGGTTTCGGCCGTCCGCCTGAATTCGGGATGGAACCCGTTGTAGATGTCGTAATTGCGGCCAAAACGTCGCGCCACGGCCGGCACTCCTTCGTCATTTTCAAGTGGATACGGCGTCGGCACCATATCCGCCGGGTCATACATCTCGACGAACTCCCGGGGCGCCAGCAACGGAGTGTGGGTGGCATACAATCCCACCGCCAAAAAAAACGGGGCTTCGCGTTTGCTCAGGTCCGCCAGCACCTCAACCGCCCGCCGCGCCAGTCGACCATCCTCCATCATCGTCTCCGGCAGCCCTGAATCGCCGGTCATTTCCGCATAATATTGCTGGAAGGGCTTACGCAGTTCCCAGCTTTCGGGTTCGCCCGCCGCGAGTCGCTGGGCCCGTTCCTCCCGCAACTGCCGCAGGCGGGAGCCATGGGGCTCGGGCAACCGCAGCGCTTCGTCCTCCGCCCACTTGGGCCCGCCCTCGGGCCAGGGCGTGATCGATTGTTCGCCCGCAAAGTCCTTCACCTCATCGTAAGGGTGCGTGTATTCGTTGAAATCGAATCCCTCGGCAAACCGGTAGGCCTCGTCCCAGCGATGCACCAGCTTGCCCATGGTCCCCGCCCAGGCTCCGTCGCGCCCGCCCATCATGGCCGCCATGGAGGGGGCTCCCTCCGGCACGTGTTGATCCATGGGCTCCCCATTGCCGTAAACCCCCGTGGTGTCCGGGCGCAATCCGGTCACCAGCGAAGCCCGGGAAGGGTTGCACACCGTGCCCTGACAATAGGCCCGGTTGAACTGCACGCTCCGGGCGGCAAAGGCGTCCAAATGGGGGGTCTTTACCACCGGGTTACCGTAGCTGCCCAACGCAAAGGAGCTCCAGTCCTCCACCAGGATCAACAGGATGTTCATATCCCGGGTTGGCGGAGTCGCCGGCTCGGACGCCGCCAGCCCGACCGCCGCCCCGCAGCCAAGCAGAAATGTCCCCGCCCAGCGTCCGAACCGACCGACCGCACAGGGCAGATCCAATCTCAAAAAACAGTGTCGCGTCATCATTCCGAGGTCTAGTGGGGTTGTTGGTGGGGCTCAGGGAGGGTAAGACCCACCTCATACCGGGCTTGATCATAGCGGATAAACACACAACCGAGAGGCGGCAGTTTCAGATGCGGACGGTCCGCCAAGGTGCCGAGGCTCTCGTGGGCCCACACGTCATGCAACCTCGTACCAAGCGCCATCCCCAGGCGGTCAGCGGTCAGGATCAGATCCTCGGCCTGACGGGCCGGATTGCGATTAAAGACCCCCATCCAACCACTGCCCAGATCCGTCCGGCTTTCGGCCCGCCAGACCTGCACATCCCCCCGCATGTAGTGAATTTGGGCCGAAACTCCATTTTGGTTGCAGGCCAATGCTTCGGCATCGGTCAACAGCTGGAGTTCCTCTTCATTGAGTGTGGTCAGGTCGCCGCCAAACATCAACGGGGAGGCACTCAACAAACGCTGGGTCATGAACGTGCGCCGGGAGACGGCGTCGAGCTGATCGCGACGTCGAAATCCCTTACCGCAAAGCGAGGGGTTCCGGCCTTCAGGCAACTCGCCCCGCTCCGGTTCGGGACTCATCGTCTGCAAGTGCCCGAACGGGATCATGTCCAGGTCGGGCCAGAAGCCCGGCTCGGTGTAGGGTTGCCAATGGGCCCACGCATTGAAGGAGCGCTCCACCGACTCCGGATCATCCCATATGTCCTTGGTGATGCGCACCATGTCGGCCTGCCGATAGACGGGCATCAACTGGGGATCAGCCTCGCCGCCGTGCGACAGACTCAGCTTAATGTCGCGACCACTGCGCCGAATCGCCGTCACGTAGGCCAGAATCTCATCCGGATACGCCGTAATGTCGTCGGCCTTAATGAAGTCGACCCCCCACTCCGCCAATTGCCACACCAACGCATCGTGGTATTCCTGAGCCCCGGGTTTCGCCATATTGATGCCGTAGTTGTAGTGACACCATGGGCAGGTCGAGGAGGTATCCGCAATATCAGCACAAGTGATCCCCTCAGTGCCCCAGACCGGCAGTTTGAGTTCGACCGCCTTGCGCGGCACCCCGCGCATGAGGTGCACCCCAAACTTGAGGCCCAACTCATGCGTGCGTGCGATCAGCGCACCAAAGCCTTCCGGGAAATAGCATTTCGACGGCAAGGGTCGGCCATACTCGTCAAGATGAGCATCCATGGCGTGCTTCGTCTCCGGCGACGGCAGCATCGTACCGGGCTTCAGCTCGTACTCGCCATACCACCCGATATCCACGACGAAATACTGGTAGCCATGGGGAGCAAGCTTCCGGGCAAAGGCCTCCAATTGGGCCCAAGCCGCCTCCGCGTGCAGGTAGCCACCAAAGCTATCAAAACTGTTCCATCCAAGCAGGGGTTTTGTCGTCATCCAACGACCACTGTCGGTACATCCGAGCCCCGGTCAGGCGCGCGGCGGCGTTACCGTCAAGCCCACCGTGTTCAGACGCCAGCCGGAGGCGGAATCCTCCCCTTGCCTCAAGTCACTTGACCGTCAAGCTGTGAGGCGGCTGACGGCGCGAAATCCGCCCCCTCTGGTCTGAGGTTTCTAGCGCTTGCCCCCCCCACCCGCCATCCATTCTATTTACCCACCCCTATGGCCCGCATCGCCCTCAAGGACATCGCCGCCAAAGTCGGCTACTCCAAAAACACCGTCTCACTCGCCCTGCGCGGCGACCCCCAAATTCCGGAGTGCACCCGCAAACTCATCGTCAAGGTCGCCAAGGAACTGGGCTATGAACCCAATGCCGTCACCTCCCAGCTGATGGCCCAGCTCCGCTCGACCAAAACCAGCAAACCGGCCGCCATCGCCCTGATCAATGCGTTCTCCGATGAGGCCGCATTCACGAACCACCCGGTCATCCCGATTTACGTGGAGGGAGCGCGTCGGCGCGCCCACCACTTGGGCTATACGACGTGTGAATTCTGGCTGCACGACCCCGAACAATCCCCTGCCCAGTTGATCAAGGGATTGAAACACGCGGGCGTGCAGGGCGCAGTCATCATCGGCTTGATGAAACAAAATCGGCTGCGCGCCCGCCACCACCGACTGTGGGAGGAGTTCCCGTGTATTGTGACCGGCGTGCGCACGCAAGACCCCGCCCTCTCTTTCGCCTGCGTGGATCACCACCATCTGGCCATGTCCGCCATCCGTAATGCCATCCGGTTGGGATACCAACGACCTGCTTTGGTGCTGGACGATATGATCGATGAACTTGTGGACCATCGCTTCAGCGCCGGATTTCTATGTGGTCAGGAATCCCTGCCGCTCGCAGACCGGGTACCCGCCTTCTACAACATTGATGAAGCCCGCACCAATCCGAAACTGTTTCTTCGCTGGTTCGATAAACACCAGCCCGACGTGTTGATCACCCTGTACAATGTGGTGTTTGATTGGTTGCAGGCCCACCAACTCAAAGTGCCCCGGGATGTCGGGGTGATTCAGTTGGAATGGCGCTCCGCCGAACCTCACATCGCCGGCATGGATCAACACAACGACATCACCGGAGCCAATGCCTTGGACATGCTGGTATCCCTGATTCACAGCCAGGAAAAAGGGGGGCCGGACTTCCCGCGCGCCACGCTCACCACCGGCACCTGGGTGGACGGCAAATCAGTCAAGCAACGCATGCGCCCCCGGCGACCGGCCCGTCGCGTGACGGTCAACTCCTGACTCTCTTCAGATCAGCTCCAACCCCAACCAACATCCTACCTCCTATGAGCTTCACTCTCGGCCTCGATTACGGCACCAACTCCGCCCGCGCGCTCATTGTGCGCTGTGCCGACGGCAAGGAATTCGGCTCCTGCGTCGTGGCCTACCCCAGTGGGCATCAGGGCATTCTGCTCGATCCGCAGGACCACAATATTGCCCGCCAAAGCCCCCTCGACCACCTGCATTGCCTCGAGGCCGCCACCGTCGGAGCACTCCGCCAAGCGGCGAAAAAACGGGGCTTCTCCGCGGCCAAGGTCGTCGGCATCGGGGTCGATACCACCGGTTCCAGCCCCCTCCCGGTCGACGCTAAAAACCGCCCCCTCGCCGCGCAAAAACGGTTCGCCCAAAACCTGAACGCCCAATGTTGGCTGTGGAAGGACCACACGGCCTGGCGCGAAGCCGACAAGATCACCCGACTCGCGGCGAAACATAATCCCGAATACATCGCCAAGTGCGGCAACACCTACTCGTCCGAGTGGTTCTGGGCCAAGGTCTGGCACTGTCTCAATGTCGATCCCAAGGTCTTCACGGCCGCCCATTCCTGGGTCGAGCTGTGCGATTGGCTGCCGGGCCGTGCTCGGCGGCGTCACCGATCCCGCCAAGATCAAGCGCGGCATCTGCGAACCGCCGGACACAAGGCCCTCTATTGCGATGAATGGGGCGGCCTCCCGGCCAAAAATTCCTCCGCCGCCTCTCGCCCAAACTCGCCGCCCTGCGCGACCGCCTCTACGACGAGGCCCACGACGCCTCCGCCCTAGCCGGCAACCTCTGCCCCGCCTGGGCCCAGAAGCTCGGCCTGCCCGCGGGTATCCCCATTGCCGTCGGCGCCTTCGACGTGCACTACGGCGCCATCGGCTCCGGAGTCGCGGAGGGCACCCTCGTGAAGGTTATCGGCACCTCCACCTGCGACGTCGGCGTGGTTTCCGCCCACCAATCGGTGGCCGACATCCCCGGCATCTGTGGCATCGTCAAGGGCGCGATCCTGCCCGGCTACTACGGCATCGAGGCCGGCCAATCCGCCGTGGGTGACATCTTCAAATGGTGGGTCGAGGTCGTTTGCGGCGGCGATGACCGCACCCACGTTGAGCTCACCCAACAGGCCGCCAAACTCGCCCCGGGCGAGAGTGGCCTCCTCGCCCTCGATTGGAACAACGGCAACCGCACCATCCTCGTCGACCAACGCCTCACCGGCCTGATGCTGGGCACCACCCTCCACACCCAATCGGCAGAAATTTACCGCGCCTTGATCGAGGCCACCGCCTTTGGTGCCCGGGCCATCATTGAGCGCCTGCGCGAGTATGGGGTGCCGATCAAACGCGTCGTCTGCGCCGGCGGCATCGCCGAGAAAAACCCCTTCCTCATGCAGACCTACGCCGACATCACCGGCTGCACCATGCTGGTGGCCGGTTCGAGTCAGGCCTGTGCCCTGGGCTCCGCCATCTCCGCCGCCGTGCTCGCCGGAGCCCAACCCGACTTCGCCACCGCGGAGAAGAAGATGACCGCGCTCAAGCATGTCGCCTACAAACCCCAGCCGGCCGCCCGCCGCGTTTATCACCAACTTTACCGGCTGTATCGACAACTTCACGACAGCTTCGGCGGACTGAACCCCCAGGCCGACCACGCCCAACTGATGAAAAAACTGCTCACTTTAAAAGAGTCCGCCCGGATGGCCAAAAAGTAACCGGTCCGCTTACCTTGGCACCCCCTTTATTCCTATGAAACTTCTCCCCTCGCCTGAAATCTGGTTTGTCTGCGGATCCCAGCACCTCTACGGACCCGGCCCGCTGCAGGAGGTCGCCGCCAACGCCGCCGCCGCCGCCAGCCGGCTCGACCAGTCCAAGCACCTGCCCCTCAAGGTGGTCTACAAGGCCCTGCTGACCACCCCGGACGAGATCACCAACCTTTGCATCGAAGCCAACGCCAATCCCGATTGTGGCGGGCTCATCCTCTGGATGCACACGTTCTCGCCGTCGAAGATGTGGGTCCGGGGGCTCAACCTGCTCAAGAAGCCCTTCCTCCACCTCCACACCCAGTTCAATCGCGATCTGCCCTGGGCCACGATCGACATGGATTTCATGAACCTCAATCAGGCCGCGCATGGCGACCGCGAGGCCGGGTTCCTCCACACCCGCATGCGCCTGGGCCGCAAGGTCGTGGTGGGCCATTGGACCGACGCCGAGGTGCAGCAGCGCATCGGCGCGTGGATGCGGGCCGTTCGTGGCTGGACCGACCTGCAGGGCGCCAAATTTGTCCGCTTCGGCGACAACATGCGCCAGGTCGCGGTGACCGATGGCGACAAGGTCTCCGCCGAAATGAAGCTGGGTTTCGCCGTCAACACCCATGGCGTCGGTGATTTGGTGGCCGTGGTCGATGCGGTGAAAACCAAGGCCATCACCGACCTGTGCGCGCACTACGAAAAAACCTACACGTTGGCCCCTGCGCTCAAACGGGGCGGCAAACGCCACGAGGACCTGCGCTACTCCGCCCGTCTCGAACTCGGCATCGGCCAGTTTCTGGACACCGGTGGCTACAAGGGGTTCACCGACACGTTTGAAGACCTCCATGGACTTCGCCAACTGCCCGGCATGGCCACCCAGCGCCTCATGGCGGCGGGCTACGGATTCGGCGGCGAGGGCGACTGGAAAACCGCTGCCCTCGTCCGGGCCATGAAGGTGATGGCTCACGGCCTCAAGGGCGGCACGTCCTTCATGGAAGACTACACCTACCACCTGTCGCCGCAGGGGCACCAGGTGCTCGGATCCCACATGCTGGAAATCTGCCCCAGCATCGCCGCCGCCAAACCCAAGGTTGAGATCCACCCCCTCGGGATCGGCGGCAAGGAGGATCCGGTGCGGTTGGTCTTCAATGCCCCCACCGGCCCGGCCTTGAACGCTTCCCTCATCGATCTGGGCAACCGCTTCCGGCTTATCGTCAATGAGGTCAAAGCGGTCAAACACCCCAAGCTGCCCCGGCTCCCCGTCGCCCGCGCCGTTTGGGAGTGCCAACCCGACTTCAAAACCGCGTGCCAAGCGTGGATCCTGGCCGGCGGCGCCCACCACACGGGCTACAGCTATGCGGTCACCACCGAGATGCTGGAAGACTTCGCCACCATCGCCGGCCTGGAAATGGTCGCGATCGATCGCGACACCCGAATCGGCGAATTCAAACAGACCCTGCGCAATAACGAGGTCTATTATCACCTCAACCAAGGCTTCCGCGCCTGATCTTTTCCGACCCCTAAATTACCCGAAACACCCAAAAAGACGGGGTCGATTTTCGTCCCCTGGCGGGTAATTTATGGGGTAATCATCCGACATGTTGACCGAACTCAAACGCGAAGCCTACGAGGCCAACCTCGCCCTGCCGCAGCAGGGACTCATCAACCTCACCTTCGGCAACGCCTCCGCCATCGATCGTGACCGCGCGATTTTCGCCATCAAGCCCTCCGGCGTGGAGTACCACGAACTGACCCCGGAGATGATGGTGCTGGTGGACCTCGAAGGAAATCAGGTCGAGGGCGACCTGCGGCCCTCCTCGGATACGCCGACCCACCGCCGCCTGTTCATTGCCTTCGAGTCGATTGGCGGGGTGGTGCACACCCACTCGTCCCATGCGACCGCATTTGCGCAAGCGGGCCGCGAAATCCCCCTCTTCGGCACCACCCACGCGGATTACTTTAACGGCGACATTCCCGTCACCCGCAAAATGACTCCCGCCGAGATCGGCGACGGGGCCTACGAATGGGAAACCGGCAACGTGATTGTCGAACGCTTCGCCACCCTCGATCCCGCCGATTTTCCCGCCGTGTTGGTCAACCGCCATGCTCCCTTTACGTGGAGTGGCGCAGTCGCCAAAGCCGTCGAAGTCGCCGTCGCCGTCGAATGCATCGCGCACATGGCGCTCATGTCGCTGCAGCTTGAACCCTCCCTCCCCCGGATCGAAAAGGAGCTGCTCAATAAACACTTCAAGCGCAAGCACGGCCCCGACGCCTACTACGGGCAAAACGAGAGCTGCTAGCCACGCTCCCGCCTGCCTCGACCCGTTACATTACGGTAATACTCGATTGGGCCCAGCAGGGAGACCAATAAGTATCTGGTGATTTTATGTTAATATTTGATTAACATAATTTTATATATTTTTTAGCAGGCAAAACAACATGACGGTCACATTTTGGACCCATTGAGCAAGCATGGGCTAAACGGACTTATGGCGCCGTTACTCGCGGAGCTGATCTGCGGTCAACCTACCCATACCAACCCCATGAACCAAACCAACCTCCTGTACGCCACGGCACGTCATGCCGTCCGCGGTGCCCTCGGCGCCGCTATCCTCTGCGGGGCTCCTCTCTTCGCCCAACAGGCGACCGAGTCAGCCAACTCCGAAGAGTCCGAAGAAACGATCACCCTGAACCCTTTCGTGATTGAGGCCGACTCCGAAACCGGCTGGGTCGCCACCCAATCCCTGGCCGGTTCCCGCCTCAACACCGACCTCAAGGATATCGCCGCGCCGGTCGAAGTGCTCACCAAAGACTTCATGGATGAGTTTGCGCTCAACTCCATCGCCGACGCCACCATCTACACCACCAACGTCGAAGGGGTGGGCGACAACCTCGAGGGGGCCACCGGACTCGGCACCGGCACGGGCTTCCCCCCTCCCACCCGCGTCCGCGGCCTCGGCAATGCCACCCTGTCCCGGGACTTCTTTGCCACGAAGATGTCCTCGGACAACTACAACCTTGACCGCGTCACCATCGCCTCGGGTCCCAACAACCTGCTGTTTGGCACCGGCTCCCCCGCTGGCACGATCGACACCTCGCTCAAGCGCGCCCTCTTCCGCGACTTCGCCCGACTCGACGTCCAGTTCGATTCCAACGGATCGCAGCGGTACGCCATCGACGTGAATCAGGACATCATTGATCGCAAACTCGCGTTGCGCGTCTCCGCTCTGCACGAGGAAAAGGAATACGACCTCAAGCCCGCCGGCACCGATCAGGACCGCATCTACGGCACGATCCAATTCCGCCCCTTCCCCAAGACCAGCATCTCCATCGCCCACGAAAGCGTTGAAGTGCAGAATATCCGCCCGCAGCTCCTCCTCCCCTGGGACCAGATTTCCCCGTGGTATGTGGCCGCTTCCTCCGGCTTCACCGGCCCGGGCATGAACCAGAACCAGCCCGCTTATGCCAATCCCGGCCTCGGCGCCAACTGGGTGAATTCCACCGTCAATAACACCATCTTCGGCCGCAGTGGCGAAAACCCGACCTTTGTCGTGGGCAACGCTGGCTCCGTCGGCGGTTCGACCTACAATTACCGCAACACGGCCGAGGTGCGCTCCCCGCGCTTCTTCCCCTCCGTCAACGGCCTCAACAATGAAGCCGACGGCTACACCCTGCTCGACGACACCTACTACCCGACCAGCGTCAACCTCTCCGGCCTCTCTCGCTTGCAGGAAGTCACCGGGAACTCCACCAATCTCTTCATCACCCAGCAGATCGGTGAAAACTTCTTCCTCGAGGCTGCAGCCCAGCAGGAGGAATATGATGACTGGATCGGCGGTTTCGGCGGCTATGTCGGCGGCAACACCCTCAAGGTCGACCCCAACGCCTTCCTCGTCGACGGCGTCACCCCGAACCCCAACTTCGGCAAGATGTATGTTCAGGGTGACGTTTTCCGCCAAAACAATCAGCACGAAAGCTCCGACTGGCGCGTCGCCCTTTCCTACGAGAAGGACTTCACGCGCGAGGGCGGCTCCTGGTGGCGCCAATTGCTCGGCAAGCAGCGCCTGGGTGGCCTGATCTCCCGCAATGAGGTCGAGGCTAAACAGGCCGAATACAACGCCCGCATCCTCCCTTCCGAGGGACTCACCGGCGCCCAGGCCACCATCAACGGCCTCAACATGGTGCCCGTGACCAACAACAACTGGGCGACCAACAACACCCGCACCATCAACGTGCGCTACTACTTGTCGCCCGACGACCTCAGCCCCCGCGCTCCGCACTACGACGACATCACCGGTCCTTTCAACTTCGTCGACAGCAACGGCCAGTCCTGGGAGATCGACATGCTGAACACCGGCCTCGTCGATGAATTCGGCCGCCGCCTCGGCTCCAACCGCAACAACACCCTGCTGAAGTCGAAGCTCGATACCATGCAGCTCGCCTACCAGGGCTTTTTCTGGGACGACCGCCTCGTCGCCACCCTCGGTTGGCGCCGCGATGAGGCCAACTCGGCCAACCCCGCCAACCGGGCCAACGCCGCCCAGGCCGCGCAGAACGGCGTCAACACCGGCCTGCGCCCGGTGATCGACGACGTCACCTTCGAAGCCTTCGACCCGGACAACGAAGCCGCCGGCAACACCACCACCACCGGCTTCATCCTAAGACCGCTCGCCGGCTGGGTGGACCTGCCCTTCGGCGGCGACCTGACCATCGCCTACAACAAGTCCGATACCTTCCAACCCGACGTCTCCAACCGCGATCCCTACGGCTTCCGCGTGAAAGGCGCCGCCGGCGACGGTGAGGACAAGTCCATTCGCCTCGGTCTTTTCGACGGTCGGTTCTCCCTGCGTTACACCGAGTTCGAGAACAACGCCGGGCCCGCCCGCGCCGGAAACGTGCCCTACAACCGTTTCCGCTTCACCGCCGCCGGCCCCATCACCCGCATCAACACCTTGGCTTTCGGCGACCGCGCCCACGCCATCGATCCGCAATTCCCCGACATGTGGCCGGCTCTCGGCAACGGCGACCCGTATTGGGTCACCAGCTTCCAGAAGGCCACCGGGTCCGAGTGGGGTCTCGACTGGCGCGTGACCGACAACCTGACGGTGCGCTTCAACATGAATGAGCAGACCGTTGTCGAGTCCTCCATTGGCACCGACTGGTGGGCCTTCCTCGACAACTACCTGCCCCAGTGGCAGGCGCTTACCTTCCCCGAGGGCGGCGTCAACAACCCACGGGACCTCGACGGCAACGGCACGATCGATACCTGGAACTGGAACACCGCCTGGCGCTCCGATTCCAATGACCAAACCGTCGCCAACTGGTGGGAACAGGCCGCCATCAACGGCTCCACCGGCCGGGACATCATTCAGGGCCTCGACGGCAAATCCAATGACTTCGTCCGCGACAACCGCTACAACATCAACTGGGTCTACCGCTTCAACGAGGGTCGCCTCAATGGCCTGAGCATCGGCGGTGCCTACCGCTACCGGGCCGCCCCGCTGCTGGCCTACGGCAAGAAGTCGGTGCCCAGCGGCGACGCCTTCGATCTCGAGAGTCCGTTCTACGGCCAAACCACCAGCCTGTTCGACCTCTCGATCAACTACCGCGGGCGCACCGAGATGTTCGGTTTCAAAAGCTATCGCGTCGGTCTCAACATCCGCAACCTGTTCGATGACGACGATATCTACCCGCGGCTGCTGAATGTGAACCAGGAAACCATCCGCGCCCAACGCGTCTCCGAACCGCGGAACTTCATCCTGAGCATGAGCCTCGAGATGTAATCTCGTCCGCCCTCGTCGCCAAACCTTCACGGCGCCCGCTTCGACGGGCGCCGTTTTTATTGGCCGGCAGGACGACTTAACTTGACGGTCCTTGCGGCAAAATTCTGCACCCCGCGATGATCCCGGACAGCTTGGTCACTGACCCCATGAAGCCCGCTCGTTACCTCATCCACGCCTTGTTTTTGTTCGGTCGGATCTCCGTTTTAACCGGCATCGTCGTCGGCGCGCCCGAGGCGCCAGCGGAAAAAATCCGGCGGCTCGAACAGGTCGCCATGGAGAAGCCCTATCAAGCCGACCACCATGACGGCACCTTCCAAAACCCCATCCTGTGGGGGCATTGGCACGACCCGACCGTCGTTCGCGTCGGCGAGGATTATTACCTTTCCCATTGCGAGCATGATCAACGCGGCCCCCTCATCTGGCACAGTCGGGACTTGGTCAACTGGCGTCCCGTCTCCCGCGTTGAGTCGCTCGCCAATCTCCCGGATATCTGGGCGACCGATCTGATTTTTCATGAGGGGCTTTTTTACCTCTACGTTCCGGTCCGACTTGAGACCATCGATGGCCATCTGACGTTCACCAACGTCGTGGTCACCGCCGCCGATCCTGCCGGACCGTGGTCCGAACCGGTGGATCTCGGCATCGGCGGCATCGACCCCGGCCATGTCGTCGATACCGACGGCTCCCGCTACCTTTACGTCAACGCGGGGCGGGTGGTGCAACTCGCCGCCGATGGCCTGTCGGTCACCAGCGAAATGACCACGGTCTACGAGGGATGGCCCATCCCGGAGGAATGGACCATGGAGTGCCATTGCCTCGAAAGCCCCAAACTATTCTGGCGCGATGGTTGGTGCTACCTCGTCTCGGCCCAAGGGGGCACCGCCGGCCCGTCCACCAGCCACATGGTTGTCGTGGCCCGTTCCCGCTCCGCCCTGGGTCCATGGGAAAACGACCCCGACAGTCCCCTGTTGCGCACCACCGCGCGCTCCGACCCGTGGTGGTCGCAGGGTCATGGCACCTTGATCGAAGACACCGCCGGAGCGTGGTGGATGATGTATCACGCCATCCCGCGCGAACGACGTTCGCTGGGCCGTAATACCTTGCTGCTCCCCATTGCATGGACCAGCGAGGGCTGGCCCCGGATTCCTCCCGGCATCTCGCCCGACAACCTCCTCGCCAAACCCGCCGGCGAAAACGTGGGTCACGGCATGCCGCTCTCCGATAACTTCGACCAGTCGGAACTCGGTTGGCAATGGGACCCGATGGAGGCCACCGCTGACTTCGCGACAGCCTTCACGCTCGTTGACGGTGACCTCGTGGTCGCAGCCAAGGGCAACGATGCCAGCGACGCCCGCCGGCTCACCGTTCTGCCCACCAATGAATCCTACGAACTCATCCTCCACCTGACCGCTCCCACCGGCACCGCCGTCGGCTTGGGCATGTTCGCCGATCGCTTCGTCGGCATCGAATATCGCGAGAGTGGAGTCCGCCACCCTCGCCGTGGCGTGAACTTCATTCCCGATCTCTATCCCACGGGCGAAGTGTTCCTGCGCGTCGTCAACCGCGATCACGACGTCGACTTCTTCCACAGCCCCGACGGCGTCAACTGGTCCAAATTCCCCTGGGGAGCCAGCGCTTCAACGGAATCCACCCAACGCGCCGGTTTCTACGCTTCCGGGCAAGGCACCGTAAAATTGCACGCCTTCACCTACCGCGGCCTGCCCTAGCGGCTTCCTCCCGACCTTCGGTGGGGATCGGGCTTTAGGTCCAACCTCTCCCTCCTTCATTCCATGCGCCTTTCCCGACTCCTGCTCCTCGTTCCTTGCTACTTGCTCCTTTCACTCGGGGGCGCTGCCGCCGATCGACCCAACATCCTGCTCATCGCCGTCGATGATTTGAACCACTGGGTCAATCACCTGAACCGCAACCATCAGGCCATCACCCCAAACATCGACAAACTGGCCGCCCGGGGCGTGACCTTTACCCGCGCCTACACTGCCTCCCCCGTTTGCAATCCCAGCCGGACCGCCTTCCTCACCGGCTTGCGCCCGTCCACCTCCGCCGTCTACGGCAACGCCACGGACTGGCGCGAGGTGATCCCTCCGGGCTACACCCTGCCGGGCTGGCTGCAGGACCAGGGTTACTACACCTACGGCGTCGGCAAACTGTTCCACACCAGCCGCCACATCCGGAGCGAGGACTGGGACGAGTATCCCCAAAATCTCGGCGACGATTCCGCCGATCCGCCCAAAACGCATTCCGCTCCCTCCCCCCAGACCGACGGCCCTCCGCGCGACACCCTGAAATATACCGCGGGAGACCTCTCGATCGCTGAACTCGCCACCGGAGATGAAGCGCAAAACGACCACGCCACGGTCAGCGCCGCCATCGACGCCCTCAACACCCAGTCCGGCGATCAACCATTCTTTATCGCCTGTGGCATCTTCCGTCCCCACCTGCCATGGCACGTGCCCGCCAAGTATTTTGACCTCTACCCCGAGGATCAAATCCAACTGCCGCCCTACCGGGAGGACGACTTGGCCGACATCCCCCACGCCCAACCCAAACCCGAGCACCTCGCCATCCTCGAGGAGGGCTCCTGGAAAAAAGCCATTCGGGCCTACCTCGCCTGCATCACCTACGCCGACATGGAGGTCGGTCGCGTGCTCGACGCCCTCGCGGCCTCGCCCCACGCGGACAACACCGTCGTGATCCTCATGGGCGACCACGGCTGGCACCTCGGCGAAAAACACACGTGGCGCAAGGCGTTGCTGTGGGAAGAAGCCAACCGCACCCCCTATATTTGGGCCGGTCCGGGAATCCACGCCACCCGCGGTCGCACCGACGCTGTCGTTGATCTCATGAGCCTCTGGCCCACCATCGCGGACTTGGTGGGGGCCCCGGCCCCCGCTCACGTCGAAGGCACGTCAGTCAAGCCTCTGCTGCGGAATCCAAACCTGCCTTGGAGCGGACCACCGGCCCTCAGCACCTGGCATTTCAACAACCATACGGTGCGCACGGATCGCTGGCGTTATATCCGTTGGGATCACGGCGGGGAGGAACTCTACGATCACGACGCCGACCCCTACGAATGGTATAACCTGCTGCATCCCTCTCAGGCCGACCGCGCCAACGGACTCAATCTGCCGGCCATCGTCGCCGAACTCCGCACCCATTTCCCCACCACCAACCGCACCATCGAAGAAGCCCAGGCTCACTTCGCCAAGTCAGGTATCAAGTAGCCGGTATCGCGTATCGAAACCGGCCATCTCCTCCTTCGCCTTGTTTTCCCATCTTCCCGGTCGGGCCCAAAGCCCGACAATTCCCCTTCCTCCCATGCGTCTCCCCCGATTCTGTCATTCCGTTTTCCTCCTCTGCTCATTGATCATGGGGCATGGGGCATTTTCGGCCCAGCCCAACATCGTCATCATCCTCGCCGACGACCTCGGCTACGGTGACTTGAGTTGCTATGGGCAAAAGCACTTCACCACGCCTCACCTCGATGCCCTCGCCGCCCGGGGAACCCGCTTCACCGATGCCTACGCCGGCGCCCCCGTCTGCGCCCCGTCGCGCTCCGCCCTGCTCACCGGTCAGCACGTCGGCCAGACATGGGTGCGCGGCAATCTGCGCCGCGGCATGGATCCAGCGGCGGTGGCCTTGCGCGATGAGGACGTCACCCTCGCGGAGATCCTGCAGGACGCCGGCTACACCACCGGTCACATCGGCAAGTGGGGGCTGGGCGAAGCGGAGGGTCCCGGTCAATCCGGGCTCCCGCGCCGACAGGGTTTCGACTATTTCTGGGGCTACCTTAACCACTGGCATGCCCACAATTCCTGGCCCACGTTCATCTGGCGCAATGAAGCGCGGGTGCCCCTGCGCAATATGGTCCCCGACGAAGACGCCCGCGGGGCCGGAGCCGCCACGGTCAAGGTCGATTTCATTCCGCGCCTGAGCGATGAGGAGGCGATCAACTTCATCCAGGAACAGGCCGCCACCCCCGATCCTTTTTTTCTCTATCTGGCCGTCACCCCGCCACACGTGAACAACGAACGCCGCCCCATGGGGCTCGAAATCGAAAATGAAGATGCGTTCGCCGATCAACCGTGGCCGGCCGCTCCCCGCGCCTGGGCCGAACTCATCCAAATCGTCGACCGCACCGTGGGCCAGGTGGTCGACGTCCTCGCCGCCACCGGCCAGACCGAAAACACCCTGATCCTCTTCACTTCCGACAATGGCCCCCATCAGGAAAACGGCGGCAATCCGGCGTTCTTCAATTCCGCCGGAGGGCTCCGGGGATTTAAACGCCAGGTGTATGAGGGCGGGATTCGCGTTCCCGCCATCGCCGTATGGCCCGGTCGCATTCCCGCCCAAACCACCAGCAATCTCGTTTGGTCGTTCGAGGATATCCTACCCACCCTCGCGGCCGCCGCTGGCAGCGCGGAAGGCATCCCCGCCCACGTCACCGGTCTCAATCTCCTCCCCGCTTGGGCGGGCGGGAGCGTTCCCGCCACCACCGACCGTTTCCTCTACTGGGAATTCCATGAACGCGGCTACGTGCAGGCTTCCCGTCGCGGCGACTGGAAAGCCGTGCGGCCCCAGCTGGGCGCATCCTTGGAGCTCTACCACTTGTCGGACGATCCGGCCGAGTCCCGCAACCTCGCCCCCCAACACCCCGAGGTGGTGGCTGCATTCGAGCACTATTTCGCCACCGCCCGACTCGAAAACCCGAACTGGATTCCGGGTGACCAACGCACCCAATGACCTCCGCCGCCGCTACCCCTGCCGCTGCTGCACCGGACCCAAACGAGGCCCCGCCCCGGGCCAAATGGTCCACGATTTTCATCCTCTGCTCCATGTGGGCCGGGTTGGTCGTCACCGAAAATATCTCCGCCCAGCTGCTGCCCACCACCATTCGATCATTCACCGAGAACGCGTTCATCATCGGGCTGATCATTGCGCTCAATCCCCTGTTTGGCTTCATCGCCAACCCGTTGGTCGGTATCCTGAGTGACAAGATTTGGACCCCCATCGGACGCCGCGCCTTCTTCCTGGTGACCTGCGCCCCGATCGTCGGGCTTTGCCTGGTCTTCGTGCCGCAATCCGCCAGCCTCATCCAGCTCGTCATTCTGGTCACCACGTATCAGTTTTTTCAGGACGTTTTATGGGGCTCGGATCACCCCCTGCTCGCCGACCTCATCCCCCCGGCCATGCGCACGTTTGTCGCCGGCGGAATGCTCATGGCCGCCCAGGCCACCGGTTTTCTGTTTTCGCGCTATGGCATGGGCTTTGTCCTCGAAGCTTTTGGCGATGACGTGCTCTACGCCATCGGCGGCATCTGTCAGGTCGTGATGGTCTCACTGCCCGCCTTGTTCCTCAACGAGAAGAAGGTCACCCCCCAGCCCCGCCCGCCCCTGACCCCCGCCCGCTACATCAAGGACTTCCTCGGTGATCCCATCCTGCGACGCTTCGGCGGTCTCGGTTTCACCCAATACCTGTTCCAAAACATCCTGCAGGGATTCTTCGTCCTGTTCGTGGTCGACACCCTCATGGTTTCCCGCGGCGAGTTTGGTCGCATCTGGAGCTGGATGCCCGCCCTGAATTTCTTCTGCGCCATTCCCATCGGCATCATCGCCGAAAAGTATCTCCCCAAACAGATCGCCCTTATCTTCGGCTACGTCAGTATGCTGATGTGCTGTGTGCTCGGCTGGTTCGCCCAGGACGCCAGCGACCTGCTGCCGGTTTTCCTCTTCTTCGGTATCGGCCAGCTGGTCAGCGGAGTCTGCCAAAAGGCCTACCTCACCGAGTTCATTCCCCGCGACATCATTGGTCAAATCAGCGGGGCCTACAACATCTGCATGGCCCTCGGCCGCACTGTCGCCGCCGCCGGTGGGGGCGCCTTGATCGCACTGTTCGGCAACGACTACCGCGTCATCTTTCCCATCGGTTTCGTCTTCGGCGTCATCTCGATCTACCTCGTCTGGGGTATCAAGGACGTGCGCTTCGCCGAGCGAAAAGCGGCTAAAAATCAACCCCGACCTCCAGCCTCATGACCCACTTGAAACCCACGCTGCGGACCGCTGTCGCCATCGGCGCCTTGCGGTGGCTGTGCCTCCTCGGCACGGGCGCCCCGGTCTCGGCCGATCCGTCCTCCCCCCCTTTCCCGCTTCAGACCTCCGACTTCCGCGTGCGAGACCCATTCGTCATCGCCGATCCGGAAACCGGTCTCTACCACCTCTACGCGCAAACGGGCAACCGCCTGACCGACGCAGACCGCAACCTGGGCGTCGAGGTCTACCGTTCCCCCGATCTGAAAAACTGGTCCCACCCCACCCTCGCCTTCCGGCGACCGCCGGATTTCTGGGGGGGCCATGATATCTGGGCACCCGAGGTGCATCGTCTCGGTCGCTTCTATTACATGTTCGTAACCTTTCAGGATGTGAGCGAGCAACGCGGTGGCTTCCGCGGCTCCCATATCCTGCGCGCAATATCGCCGACCGGCCCGTTCGAGGTGTTCAGCGATGAGGCCACCACGCCCCCCGCCCAACGCGCGTTGGACGCCACCCCGTTTGTCGACGCCGAAGGCCGCAACTGGATGGTCTATTGCCACGAATGGGCGCAGATCGTCGACGGCGGAATGCTCGTCGTGGAAATGTCCGCGGACTGGAGCCATCGCATCGGCGAACCGATCGTGCTCTTCACGGCCTCCGAGGCACCCTGGGTGCGGCCCTTCAGCTCCCCACGCTGGGTCGACGGCAAACCCGGCTACGTCACCGACGGACCCGCCTTTCATCGTCTGAGGTCGGGCAAACTGCTCATGCTTTGGTCGAGTTTCGGCGACAACGGATATGTGGTTGGTCTGGCCGAATCCGCGTCGGGTCTCATCACGGGCCCCTGGGTGCAACGGGCCGAACCGTTGTTCGCCGAGAACGGCGGCCACACCATGCTCTTTCGTGATTTCGAGGGGCAACTGACCCTCGCCCTGCACCAACCCAATGGTGACCACGCTGAGCGGGCCCATTTCTTTCGGGTGGTCGAGGAAAACGAAACCCTGCGCTTGGAGGCACGTTAACCATGATTCGCTCGGCCATCGTGACTTGGGGGTTGGGTGCCGCAGTCGGGATGATCTCGGCCGCCGTGGCCCCCTACCCCCTGCCTGACCCCAGCCTGCGCTCTCCGATTTACACGATCACCCTGGAGCAAGCGGGCCAAACGATGGCCTGCCCGGTGCTCTTCACCCGAGCCCAGCAGATCGCGACCAACCCGCATCACGATACTTCGTGGGCCGCGTTCGCCTTCACCGATTCCGTCACACTCAACCTCACCGCCGCCCACGGCCCCATCACCTCGGCCCGGGTGTTGCCATCCTCCCGCGCGATCACCCCCGTCCTTCAACCCGACGGGTCCCTTTCCTTCACCCTCGACCGCCCCGGCCAATTCGCCATCGAAATCAATGGCCGCATGGATGAACATCCTTTGCTGGTCTTTGCGGACCCACCGGAGACCGACCTCCCGGACCGCCAGGATCCCAAGGTGCGTTGGTTCGGCCCTGGTGTTTATAATCTCGGCAACGAACCGCTCCCCATCGCCGCCGGCGAAACCCTCTATCTTGCGCCCGGGGCCCTCGTCTATGGCCGATTCAAGGGCATCGATGCCTCCGATGTTCGACTGACCGGCCGCGGCATCTTGGCCGGCACGCCCTATCCCCCCAATCCGCCCAACACCTACACCGCACCGCACCTGTTTGAGCTGCGCGGTGAGAGTCACCGTTTTCAGGCCGACGGCGTCACCTTCCTCAACTCCCCCCACTACAATCTGCTCGTGCGGGGCCGCGACGCGCACGTCCAAAATGTGAAAATGATCGCGTGGTGGTTCAGCACCGACGGTCTCGGCGTTGGCGCCAACAGCATCGTCGAAGACAGTTTCTTCAAGGTCAGCGACGATACGTTTAAGCTCTACTACGACAACATGATCGTGCGCCGGAATGTGGTCTGGCAGATGGACAACGGCATGGTCTTCCAGCTCAGCTGGAACCTGAACACCAACGCCTCCGGCATCCGCGTCACCGACATTGATGTGATCCGGGTCGAGCACTACCGCGAAGCCAACAACCGCGCGGTCTTTGGATCCCTCCACGGCGGCTCGGCGGACCTCTCCGACTACCTTTTCGAGGACATCCGCATCGAGGGTCCCATCTGGCGTTTGGTGAAACTCACCGCCCTGCAAACCTCGTGGTCACGCTCGCCCACTTCCGGCACCCTTTCCGATCTGCGGTTTCGCAACATCACCGTCACCGGTCCCGTCCGGCAACCGAGCGAAATCAAATCCCTCGAAGACACCGGACGATTCGAGGACATCACCTTTGAAAACCTTACGGTGGACGGCCAGCTGATCACCGATCCCCGCCCCGCCGATTTCGACATCGATCCCCACAGCACCAGCAACATCCGCTTCCTGCCATGACCCGGCTTCGCCTGTTCGCACTCGTGTTTTGCCTGCCGGCGCTTTTGTCCGCCGAGCCGGAGCCTGTTGCCATTCAACTCGGGCGCGCCGCCGTCGCCGCGGCCGACCCGGGCGCAGTCACCTACACGGTCGCGCTCGACGCCACGCTCGACGCCGAAGCCTACCGCCTGCAGGTCGACGACCATGGCGCCGTGCGTATCGCGGGCGGCGACGCCGTCGGTGCGATGTATGGCCTGCAGGACTTGGCCGAACAGCTGCGCACCCCGTCCACCCAACTCATTAATTCTGCCGGTCGTCCCGCGCACCCCTTCCGCGCTCTCAAATTCAACCTGCCCTGGGACGCCTACCGCAGCAACGAGGCCATCACCCAACACCTGGACGTGTGCCGCGATCCCGCCTTCTGGGAAGCGTTCCTCA
Organism: Opitutaceae bacterium; assembly: GCA_018402455.1. Taxonomy (GTDB): domain Bacteria; phylum Verrucomicrobiota; class Verrucomicrobiia; order Opitutales; family Opitutaceae; genus Actomonas. The sequence goes on along the minus strand of JAGYIG010000020.1, from coordinate 12,534 downwards.
ACATGATGGCGGAGAACCGCTTCAACGCCCTCACCCTCTGGAATCTCCACCCGTGGCCCTACCTGATCCGGCCGACGAATTTCCCCGAAGCCTGCCCGTTCACCGACCCCGAACTGGCCGCATGGCAGTCGCTCTTCGCCACCATCTTCCGACTCGCCAAGGAACGCGGCATCGAGACCTACCTGGTCAATTGGAACATCTTTGTCTCGCCGGCCTTCGCGGCCGCCCATGATCTGCCCGGCCGCGCCAACCTCACTCCCGCCCGTGGCGCCACGCCCGCTCAGGAGGAGCTCGTAAAACGCTACAACCGCGAGAGCGTCACTCAGGTCCTCAACGAATACCCCGACCTCACCGGCATCGGCTTCTCCCTCGGTGAGGCCATGGGCGGGGTCACCGCGGAATACCGCCAGCAGTGGGTCCTCGACACCGTCGTGGCCGGAGTCCAGGCCGTCGATCGTCCCGTCAAGCTCATCCATCGCGTGCCCTTCTCTGCCGGTCTCTCCAACGGAGGCGAGACTTCCCGCGCCACCGAGGAGCTCACCCGCGCCGCCCTCGAATCCATCACCGACGTCGCACGCCCCATTCTTATCGAGGCCAAGTTCAACTGGTCGCACGCCCACTCCTCCCCCAAACTCATCAAGGTCCACGGCGGCGCCCTCTCCGACGCCTACGCCAACCCGCCGCCCGATCACTTCCGCATGGCGTGGATGATGCGCAACGAGGACTTCTTCACCTTGCGCTGGGGCGAACCCGACTTCATCCGCGAGGTCATCGCCCGCAACTCCGACCCCGCCTCGGTCGCCGGCTACTTCGTTGGCAGCGAGTGCTATGTCCCCGCCCTCGACTACTTCACCGCCGCCCCGCCCACCGACCGTTCCTGGACCTACGCCTTCGAGCGCCAATGGCTGTTCTATACCGTTTGGGGGCGCCTGCTCTACGATCCGACCACCCCCGACGCCACCTTCGTGCAGGCCTTCGCCGACCGCTACGGCGCCGACCTCGCCCCGCGCCTATTCAACGCTTGGCGGCTCGCGAGCCGAGTCCCGCTGCGCCTCACGTCCTTCGTCGACATCAACAACGACAAGAGCTTTTACGCGGAGGGCTTTCTCGCACGCGAGGGCGTTGACTCCTCCGAGTTCCTTTCGCTCGAGATGCTCATGGGCAAGGCCAGCCTCGATCCGGCCTACCAGTCCATCGGCGACCACGTGCAACAGGTCGTGACCAACGCCGGCTGGAACCCCGACCTGCTCTCCCCCCTCGCCCTCGCCGACCTCGTCGACACCGAGTCCGCCGCCGCTATCCGCGAGGTCGCCGGACAGAGCGCGCCGCCCGGCCATGAGGCGCTGCGTCAGGAGCTCACTGACCTGCACGCCTGGTCTCTCCTCGGCCACTATTTCGCCGCCAAACTCCGCGCCGGCGTCGCTCTCGGGCTGTATCAGGAAACCGGAGACGAGTCCCACCGTGACCGCGCACGCACCCACATCGGGGGCGCCATCCGCTACTGGCATGACCTCGCCCGCCTCACCGCTCCCGTTTACCGCGAGGTCCCGCTCACCCACCTCCATTACTACGAACCCGGCTCCGAGGAGTGGACCCGCATCGGGCCTGAGCGCGAGGCGAAGTTCCGCCGTGCTTTTCCTGACAACCACTTCAGTTGGTCCCGTCTCCTCCCCTTCGTCGAGGCCGACCTCGACTTCGTCAACCAAGCCCAACCCCACCCATGACCCGCCCGCTCCGCATCCTGTGCGCCTTCCTTGCGCTTCCGGCCCTCCCTCTTACCGCTGCCGACGACGAGGGCTGGCGTGACCTGCTCGATCCCACCCTTTCGCAATGGGAGATCTTCATGGGCGCGCCGCACACCAGTGTCACCGGCCTGCCGCCCGGCACCCCGCAGTTCGACAAGGTCACCACCGGCACCCCGCTGGGACTCGGCCGGGACCCCCAACGGGTGTTCCGCGTCACCACCATCGAGGGCGTGCCCACCCTGCACATTTCCGGCGAAATCTACGCCGGCCTCACCACCCGCGAGAGCTTCAGCAACTACCACTTCTCCGCCGAGGTGAAATGGGGCGAGCGCAAATGGGAACCGCGCCTGCGCGACAAGCGCGACAGCGGCCTGCTCTACCACTGCACCGGCCCCCACGGCGCCTTCTGGAATGTCTGGAAACGCTGCGTGGAATTTCAAGTGCAGGAGGGCGACTTCGGCGACCTCATCCTGCTCGCCGGCACCGGCGCCGATTCCCGCCACCGGCTGGAAGAGGGCAACCCCACGCCCATCTGGGACCCCGCCCAACCGCTCGCCGCCAAGGGCCGCGTACGTCGCCGCGTTGATGCCGAGAGTCCACCCGACGCATGGACCACCATTGAGGTCTACACCGTCGGCCAGCGTGCCATCCACGTGGTAAACGGTCGCGTGGTGCTCGCCGTCGAAAACACCCGGCTGCGCGACGGCACCCCGCTTACCGCCGGACAACTGCAACTCCAGTCCGAAGCTGCCGAGGTGTTCTACCGTCGCCTGCGTATCCGCCCATTGGATGCGATGCCTGCCGCCCTCTCTCTCACCGCCGCGTTCGCCCCACTTTCGCCATGAAACTACAACTCACCGCCTTCGCCGTCATCGCCGTCATCGCGGCGTTTATGCCCGCCTCCACCCACGCCGAGAAAAACGACGACGCAACCTACGGCGCCTTGCGCTCCCGCTGGGCCGCCGATGTGTCACCGGAGATCCCCTGGCCCGAGTATCCCAGGCCGCAGCTGGTCCGCTCGGATGAATCGGGCGAGCCGGCCTGGAGCAACCTCAACGGACAATGGGACTACGCCATCGTGGATCGCGGCTCGCCGGCGCCTGCATCCTGGGACGGAAAAATCCTGGTGCCTTTCCCCGTCGAGTCCCAGCTCTCGAACGTTCAACGCTCGGTCGGAGTCGGACGCGAGCTCTGGTATCGTCGCGATTTCGACGCCACCCAGCCAACCGGCGGCGACCGCCTTCTGCTCCACTTCGGAGCGGTCGACTGGGAGTGCGAGGTCTGGGTCAACGGGCAGGCCTTCCCCGTCCATCGTGGTGGCTTCGATCCCTTCAGCATCGATATCACCGACCACCTTCAACGCCGCAACCCCCAGGAAATCGTAGTCCGCGTCTGGGATCCGTCCGACCAGGGCACCCAGCCCATCGGCAAGCAACGCGACAAGCCTGGCGGCATTTTCTACACCGCCGTCACCGGCATCTGGCAAACCGTGTGGCTGGAGACCGTGCCCGCCTCCTCGATACGTTCCCTCAACATCGTCCCCAACATCCACCAAGCCGGCTTCGCCATCGAAGCCTTCACCAAAGGCCGCTACGCTCCCCGGCTCGAGCTGCGTGCCCGAGCCCTGCTCGGCGGCCAGCAGGTCGGCTCGGCGGCTGGCCCCGCTCATCAACCCCTCCTCCTGCCGCTTGCCACCGCCAGGCTCTGGAGTCCCGACTCCCCCACGCTTTACGACATCGAACTGGAGCTGCTGAGTGACGGGGCCGTCATCGATCGCGTATCCACCTACTCAGGACTACGGGAAATCAGCCTCAAGCCCGACGCCGTCGGCCAGCAGCGCATCGCCCTCAACGGCGAGTTCCTCTTCCTGCTCGGCCCTCTCGACCAAGGCTGGTGGCCCGACGGGCTGTATTTAGCCCCCACCGACGAAGCCCTGCGCTACGATATCGAAGCCACCAAGGCCATGGGCTTCAATACCGCCCGCAAGCACGTCAAAATCGAGCCCGCCCGCTGGTACTACTGGGCCGACCGGCTCGGCCTTATCGTCTGGCAGGACATGCCCTCGGCCAACACCGCCACCTTCAACCGCATAATAGATTCGGAAGAAACCATCGATACCGCTGTCGCCGCGCAGTTCCGCCAGGAGCTCAATGCCATGGTGGACTACCTGCGCCCCTTCCCCTCCGTGGTGGTCTGGACCATCTTCAACGAAGGCTGGGGTCAGCACGACTCCACCCAGCTCCAAACATGGCTCATGAGCTACGACCCATCCCGCCTCGTCGGCGGCCCCAGCGGCTGGCAGGACCACGGCCACGGCAACCTGCTCGACATCCACCGCTACCCCGGACCCGCCATGCCCGAAACCATCCGCGACCGCGCCCTCGTGCTCTCCGAATACGGCGGCATCAAAGGCCAACTGGCCAGCGAGCACTACTGGAAACCCGACGGAGGCTGGGGCTACGGCGAAGACACCGGCGGAGACACCCCGCAATCCGCCGAACAAGCACGCCAGCGTCGCTACGCCGAGATCAACGAGGAGCTGAAACCCCTCATCGCCGCCGGGCTGTCAGCCGCCATTTACACCCAGACCACCGATGTCGAGGTCGAGATCAACGGCCTGCTCACCTACGATCGGGCCGCCGCCAAATTCCCGCCGGAGTGGCTCGCCGAACAGCACGCCCCGCTCTACCGCTCCTACCGCCCCACCACTCCGCGCGTCCTGCTCGCCCCTGGTCGCGACGCTCCCAGTCGCTGGCAATACACCACCAATCCGCCGGCCGATGGATGGGAAAAGTCCGGCTTCGACGATTCCGCCTGGAACAGCGGCCACGCTCCCTTCGGCGATCCCGCCGGCGAGCTCTTCCCCGTCAATACCCACTGGGTCAGTAATACCCTCTGGCTCCGCCGCGAATTCTCCGTCGACGACCCCACGGCCGCCGACCTCATGGTCCTGCTGCACAACAACGACAACGTCGAAGTCTACCTCAACGGCGTCCTGCTGCGCAAAACCGGGGGCTGGTCCCCCTTCTACCGGCTCGAGCCCGCTCTCGATGCCGCCCGGAAGGCCCTGCAAAAAGGCAGGAACACCATCGCCGTTCGCTGCGACAACAATTCGGGCGGCGTACGCATCCACTTCCTCGATCTCGGTCTGATCGACTTTCGGTAGGCCCGGCCTGGGTCGCGCTTCCACCCCGGGAGCACAACCCATCCGACCTCAATCTTCATGCCGCCAACCCCGGGCCATATCATGAGATTCTGGATACAAACCGTCAGCGTCTTCGGCTTGGTGGCTTCGGCACACCGCCGCGGCAGCCCAACGGAAATCGAATTCCTCGAAATCCCCGCAGCCGCATCGTCGTCCTCACCGACATGGGCAACGAGGCCGACGACTCCCAGACCATGGTACGGCTGCTCGTCCACAGCAACCGCTTCGATATCGAGGGCCTCATCGCCGTGTCGTCCTGCCACCAATACGCCGGCAAGAACGACGCGGACCCCATCCGCAACGACGTGCAGCCCACCATGATCATCGAGCGCATCGAGGCCTACGGACGCGTCCGAGACAACCTCATGCTTCACGCCGAGGGCTGGCCGACCGTCGAGCATCTCCTCAGCCGCACCGGCCGCGGCCCCCGCGAATATGGCATGCTCGGCGTCGGAGACGGCCGCAGCACCGACGGCTCGGAATTGATCGTCCGCGCCCTGACCAACGACGACCCAAGGCCCCTCTACGTTTGCATCAACGCCGGGGCCAACTGCCTCGCTCAGGCGCTGTGGGATCTCCGCGCCCGGCTCACCCCCGCCGCCTTCGACGCCGCCCTCGCCAAGCTGCGCATTTACGACGACGCCGGCCAGGACGACGCCGGCGCGTGGATCGCCCGCAGTTTCCCCCAGCTCCCCTACCTCCGCAGCCAGTTGCAGGTATTCAACTTCATGAACAACGACGGCCCCGTCACCTGGGATCCCGCAGCCGACTACCCCGGGCAAGGCCAGCATGCCTGGGCCCGCCAGCATGTCATGACCGGACATGGTCCGCTGGGCGCCCTCTACCCGCGACGCGAGCGCTACCTCCGCCCCGAGATCGACCACACCCTGGAAGGCGGCGGCACCAGCACCTGGATCGGCCACGCCAACCCCGGCCTCTACCACCCCGGGCAGCCGACCTGGGGCGGCTGGGGCGGACGCTTCGCCGCCGCCAAGCAGCTCAACGTGCGAGCCGGATCAGCCTGCAAGTGGGCCGACCTGGTGGAGACCGAGGAGAAATACATGCCCTTTTTTATGGTACCCGAAGCCGCCGACAGCTGGACCGACCCCGCAACCGGACTCTCCTACCAAGGCATCGGCGTGCCCATCTTTCGTTGGCGTCGCGCCTACCAAAACGAGTTCCAAGCCCGCATGGACTGGTGCGTGATGCCCTACGAAAAGGCCAACCACCATCCCGTCGCCGCCCTCAATGGCGATCGCAGCGAGCGCATCGCCCGGGTCGCCGCCCAGTCGGGTCAAACCTTGCGTTTCGACGCCTCCGCCGCCTCCGATCCCGACGGTGACACCCTCAGCTTCCGCTGGTATTTCTATCCCGAAGCCGGCACCTACCAGGGCCCGCCACCACCGATCGACCGCGCCGGCCCGATCGCCCAGTTTACCGTGCCACCGTCAGCCCGGAGCACGGCGCTACACCTCATCCTCGAGGTGCAAGACCACCACCCCGTCTCTCCGCTGACCTCCTACCGCCGCATCGTTATCGACTGCGACTGAGTCCGCCCCCTGCGACCCGCCGCCCCGCCATGAATCCGAAGACCAACCCCCTGCGCCCCAAGTTACTCCGCTGCCTTGCGCTCACTCCGCTTTTTTCCTTCTGCTGCGGACTCGGTGCGCCCCCCGTCCATGCCCAAGGCGACCCGCGCCCCAACATCATCTACATCCTAGCCGACGACCTCGGCTACGGCGATCTCGGCTGCTATGGCCAGGAAACGCTGGAAACGCCCAACATCGACCGCCTCGCCGCCCAGGGCATGCGCTTCACCCAGCACTACGCCGGTAACACGGTCTGCGCCCCAAGCCGGTCCGCCTTGCTCGAGGGCAAGCACACTGGTCGCACCGCAGTGCGCGGCAATTTGCCCTACCACATCATGGACCCCGAGGCGGCCACGCTGGGCAAGGCCCTCAAGTCCGCCGGCTACGACACGGCCATCATCGGTAAGTGGGGCGTTGGCCACCCGCCTCCGCTCGACGACCCGCAGCGTCATGGCTTCGACCACCACTACGGCTACGTCAACATGTGGCACGCCCACAATTTCTATCCCGAATTCCTCTACCGTAACGGCGAGAAACACATCCTTCCGGGTAACGTCCTCGACCCGCGCATCACCTTCGATCGCCAACCCGAAGGCAGCGGCGTGGCCCGGGAAAAAGTGGTCTTCGCCCCCTACGAGCTCGAACGTGAAGCCCTCGAATACATCGGGCGCCCGCGCCAAAAACCGTTCTTCCTGTTTTTCTCCATGATTCAGCCGCACAACAACGGCGAATACGGCAAAATCTACGGCGACGGCGGCTACGAGGTCCCCACCTACGGCAAGTATGTCAATCGCCCTTGGCCCCGGGCCGAGCAGGGATTCGCCGCCAGCATTCGCATGATCGACGATACCGTGGGCAACATCCTGCTCCGTCTGGCCGAGGCCGGTCTCGAGGAAAATACCATCGTCATCTTCGGCAGCGACAATGGCGCCTGCCACGGCGCCGGGCACGACCACCGGTTCTTCCGGAGCAGCGGCCCGCTCCGCGGCTACAAGCGCGACCTCTACGAAGGCGGCATCCGCGTCCCCTTCATCGTCAAATGGCCCGGCAAAGTAAACCCCGGCTCCACCAGCGACCACGTCAACGCCATGTGGGACCTCTTCCCCACCTTCGCCGCCATCGCCGGAGCGCCTGTTCCCGAAAATCTCGACGGTATCTCCATGCTGCCCACCTGGCTCGGCCAACCTGACCAGAAGCAGCACGACTACCTGTATTGGGAATTCCACAACAGCGGCGGCAAGCAGGCCGTCCGCCAGGGCAAGTGGAAGGCTGTCCACTTGAACGTGACCGATCCAGCTCGGCAAAACAGTTTCGAGCTCTTCGACCTCGAATCGGACCTCGGCGAACAGACCAACCTCGCGGACCAATTCCCCGAGGTCGCCGCCCGGATGCGAGAGCTCATGACCCAGGCTCATCGCCCACATCACCTCCTGAAACTCCTCCCCGATGAAAACTGAGATCGCGCCCCCCAAATGAATCCGATCAAATCTTCGTTTCTACCCGCCCTCCTGGCGCTTCTCTCCCTCCCGGCCGCTGCGGCCACGCTCACCTACGATCGCGACCTGCCGCAGGCTCAATTCGCCGCCGCCGAAATCAGGGCCGCCCTCGCCGCGGCCGAAAAGCCCGCCCCTCCGATCGGGCTGATCACCGACCCCTCCCTTCCGCCGCAGGCCTACCGTATCCAATCTGCTTCGACAGGTGTCACCATCAGCGGGGGAGATCCGCGAGGCATCATCTACGGCGCCCTCGAACTCGTCGAACGGATCCGTTTCGGCCAGAATATCCATAATCTCGATACCATCACCGGAAGCCCCCACATCGAACGCCGCGGTCTCAAATTCAACATCCCGCTCGATATCCGCACCCCGAGCTACCAGGACGCCGGCGACGCCGCCCAGACCAATATCGCGGAGATGTGGCATATGGACTTCTGGCGCGAGTACCTCGACCACATGGCCCGATTCCGCTACAACGCGCTCACCCTCTGGAACCCGCATCCCTTCCCTTCCATGATCAAGATGGAGGACTACCCCGACGTCGCCCTCCAAGACGTTTGCGGCACCTCCCTTCCCATCGATACCGACCGGCCCGACGAGCCCGTCGCCAAGTTCATCGCCGGCTGCGGCGTTTCCCAGGCCGTGCTCGACAACCTCATCGTCCTAAAAAAGATGACCATCGAGGAAAAGATCGAGCACTGGCGCGAAGTCATGGCCTACGCCAAGTCGCGCGGCATCGACATCTACTTCATCACTTGGTCCATCAAGCTCAACGCCGTCGCTCCCCCCGGCTGGTACCGCCGCCAGGAAAACAAACAGGGCGAGAACGGGCTCTACGGCATCAACAACGACCAGGAGAACCCCCGCACCATCAAGTACCTCCGCGCCGCCGTCAAAGAGTTCATCCTCACCTACCCGGACCTCGCCGGCATTGGGCTCACCGCCGGCGAGAACATGGAGGACCGCGCCGACGAGTACGACCGCGTCAACTGGCACTGGATGACCTACGGAGAAGGCATCCTCGATGCGAAAAAGGAACAACCCGATCGCGAGATCCGCATCATCCATCGAGCCTGGCAAGCCGGCTGGGACAAGGTCATGGACCAGTTCGTCGACCGGTATCCCGACCCCGTCGACTTCTCCTTCAAGTACGCCCGCGCCCGCATGTACGCCACCCCGGCGCCGCGCTGGGCCGATGGCTTCGTGTCCGACCTTCGTGAATACAAGGTCAAGTCGTGGTGGAATATCCGCAACGACGACATCTTCCACTTCCGCTGGGGCGATCCGGAGTACGCGCGGGCCTTCATCCGGAACCTCCCGCCCAGCGACGTCACCGCCGGCTACCACATGGGCTCCGACTCCACCGTATGGGCCCGCGAATTCATCTCCACCCGCCCCAACACGCCGCGCGATCTGGAGATTCACAAGCACTGGTACAACTTCATGCTTTTCGGGCGCCTCGGCTACGATCCCGACCTGCCCAGCGAAACCATCCTCGCCCTCCTCCAGCTCAGGTTCCCGGAAACCGACGCCGCCCCCCTTTCCTCCGCCTGGGCCACCGCTTCAAAAATCGTTCCCGCGGTCAACCGGTTCCACTGGCGCAACTGGGATTTCATGTGGGCCGTCGAAGGCTGCCTCGACCTCCGCAAGGGCTTCCACGACGTCAACGACTTTATCGGGATCCCGCCCATGGAAGGCTCGGGCCTCATGTCGATCCCGGACTACATCGCATCCTACCGCAACGATCAGCACCCCACCGGCCTCACTCCCTATGAAGTGGCCCACCAACTGCAGGATTGGGCCGACGAGTCGCTCAGCTACGTGAAATCCATGCGCCAGTCCGGCTTGGTCATGGGCAAGGAGCTCAGCGAGCTCCTCTACGACATGCAAGCCATGTCCTGCCTCGGGCACTACTACGCGAGCAAGATTCTCGGAGCCACCCACCTGCACCGCTTCCGGCAAGGCGGCTCCCAATCAGACAAACAAAACGCCATCGATGCCCTCGAGGACGCCCTCGCCCACTGGAAGGCCTACGCGGCCGCCGCCACCGCCAACTACCGCCCGCAATTCATGGCCAAGACGCGCACCATAGACTGGATACGTCTGACCGACGACGTGCGCCACGACATCGAAATCGCCCGCCACGCCACCCGCGACTGAACTCGTCCCTCTTCCCCAAACACCGGAGGGCAAAGCTCCGTCGTTGCCGCCCCCCCGATCCTCTCCCCCATGAAACCAGCACTCGCCATCATCGCCTTGCTTGGCCTCGCCCTCGCTCCCGCAAGCCACGCCCAAAGAACCGGCAAGATCCCCCTTCCCGAAGACCTGCAGGCCCCCTACCTCACTCAAGTCACCAGCTTCGGCCAACGCTGCGACTGGTCGCTCGACGGCCAACGCCTCATCTTTCTGGAAAAGACCTTCGGCGATATCTACGAGGTGGAAGTCGCCACCGGCGCCCTGACCCCGCTCACCCATCACTTCTTCCACGAGGGATTCGTTCGAGCCCTGTATTTGGCCAATGGGGACATCCTCCTTTCCGGCTCCAAAACCTTCGACGCCGACGAACCGTGGAAGAGCCGCCACCCCAGCCACGCCGAGCTTTGGGTCCTCAAGCGCGACCTTTCCGGCCCGCCCACCCGGCTGGGCGCCTTCTGCAAGGAAGGCCCCACCGCATCGCGCTCCCGGATGAAAATCGCCTGGACCGTCGACGACATCTACCTCGCCGACATCGTCTACGAAAACGGCGTCCCTCAACTCGCCAACCAGCAAACCATCATCACCTCCAACGACCTGCCCGGCGACGTCCATGGCTGGCGTCTGGAAACCCAGAACTTTCGCCCGCCTCACGATGACGAGCTCATCTTCAACGCCCACTTTCCATCGATCGAATACGAAGCGGAAGTCATGGGCTACGACTTCGCCAGCGGCGAAATCGTAAACTACTCCCAACGCCCCGACCGCTACGACGAACCGGAAGGCATCTTCCCTGACGGCAAGTCCACCCTCGTGGAAAGCACCCGCCACCACCCCACGGTCGAAGCAGGACGCAAGGTCTGGGACTACATCGATCTTTACCGGCTTGCCCTCGACGGATCGGGCCAGATGGAACGCCTCACCTACTTCAATCGCGACCGGAAATTCAAGGCCACCAACCCCGTCGTCAGCGACGACGGGCGCTACATGGCCTTCCAGTATTCGGTCGTCGGCGAAACCACCGGCATCGGACACGGCATCGTCATATGGGATTTCGAAATGGAAGCCAAACTTCGCGCTGAGGGAGCCCTCCCCGCAACCCGCGAAGAGGAGTGGTCCCCGCATGAGCCTTGAACACACGAGATCGCTGACCACGTCCCTCCCCCTTGATCATTTTATGCACAACCAGCAACCAGCCACCTCCCTCTCCCGGCGACATCGCCTCGCGCCCGCGCTGATCGCCCTGCTGGCCCTGGCTCCGGGCGCTGCAATCGCGTGCGCCCAAACCAGCGCCCCGCCGTCCGTGGTCATCATCTTCGTCGATGACCTCGGGTACGGCGACCTCGGCTCCTACGGCTCGCCGGAAATCGCCACGCCCCGCCTGGACCGAATGGCCCAGGAAGGCTTGCGCGCCACCAGCTTCTACGTGGCCTCTCCCGTCTGCAGCGCTTCGAGAGCGTCGCTGCTGACGGGCCGCTATCCGCATCGCCACGGCACCACCGGCGTCTACTTTCCCGGCGCCAAAGGGCTCGCCCACGAGGAAGAAACCCTCGCCGAAATCCTCCAGCAGGCAACCTACGCCACCGCCGCCATTGGCAAGTGGCACCTCGGAGATCAACCCGACTCCCTGCCCACCTCCCATGGCTTCGATTCCTACTTCGGCATCCCCTACAGCAATGACATGTGGATAAATCCCAACCTCCCCATCGCCGCGGACGCCGTATTCACGCTCGGATACAACCGGGAACGCGCCTTGGCCGACCAAGCCTTCATCAAATCCGTCTCGGCCGATCGAGCCGCCCTGACCAAGCGCGGCATCAAGGAATACGCCCCGTTGATGGAGGGATCCGAGGTCGTCGAATACCCCGCCGACCAGGCCACGCTGACCCGTCGCTACTTTGACCGCGCCCTCGAGTTCATCGAACGCACGGGCGACCAGCCCTACTTCCTCTTCCTTACCCCCGCCATGCCCCATGTGCCACTCTTCGCCACCGACTCCTTCCTCGGCCGGAGCCGCGGCGGACTCTACGGCGACACCGTGGAGGAAATCGACTGGAACGTCGGGCGCCTGCTCGACTACCTCGACGAATCGGGAAAGGGCGAAAACACCCTCGTGATCTTCCTCTCCGACAACGGACCGTGGCTTGAGAAGGGCGTTCACGCCGGCAGCTCAGGCCCGTTCCGCGACGGCAAATTCTCCGTCTACGAAGGCGGCGTCCGCGTGCCCGCCATCTTCCGCCTCCCCGGTCGCATACCCGCCGGTTCCACGTCGCGCGAAGTACTCGTATCCATCGATCTACTACCCA